>NZ_CP129963.1:3748926-4373748 GCF_030503615.1 Sphingobacterium sp. BN32 | reverse complement strand
TCTATATTTGTTAATAACTTGATAACCAATAATTGACAAAAATTCTGTTTATAACTTTTGCCTACTACGAATATGACCATTTTTTTCTACCAAAAAAACTAATTTGGTAAAAAAATGTTAAATCACTTGTTTACAGCAATTTAATTGTAATTTTTATGATTTAACAGGTTTAGAAATGAACACAAATTTAGTTTTCAACACCTTGAAAATACCTCGATCAAAATTCAATTTTTTAAAGGAAAAATTAAGTTTAAGTTTTTGAGTGTGGAAAACTTTTAATAAAAAAAGAAGCCGCGTGGCTTCTCTTCTTTATTCTTTTAAAGTTTCTGTAAAACCTTATAAATGATAGCAATTATCCTACCAAACTTTCCGTTTTTATACCCTTGGTTAATTTTCTGACCGTCGCTTCGATACCTGTAGCATCATAACCACAGATTTGCCACAATTCAGCCTGTTCACCATGCTCCACAATCGTATCTGGGATACCTAATCGGGTCACGTCGGCATCGTAGTGATGGTCTACCATGAATTCCAATACCGCAGAACCAATACCTCCAGGAAGACATCCGTCTTCAACAGTGATCACTTTATTGAACTTCTTGAAAACTTCGTGCAACATGTCCTCATCCAAAGGCTTCGCAAAACGCAAATCGTAATGTGCCGGATGTATCGCATCCTCAGAAAGCTTCTGAATAGCCTTGCTAGCCTCATTACCGATATGTCCGAAGGTCAAGATAGCAATATCCTCCCCATCATAGATCTTTCTGCCTTTGCCGATAGGAATCTCCTTAAAAGGTAATTTCCAATCTGGCATAACCCCATTACCACGTGGATAACGGATCACGAAAGGACCCTTATCCGGTAATTGCGATGTGTACATCAGATTGCGAAGTTCTTCCTCATTCATGGGTGATGAAACCACCAAATTCGGAACGCAACGCATAAAAGAGATATCATAAGCACCGTGATGCGTAGGTCCATCTGCACCCACTAAACCGGCACGGTCCAAACAGAATACCACGTTTAAGTTCTGTAAGGCTACATCATGAATCACCTGATCATAGGCGCGCTGCATAAAAGAGGAATAGATATTACAAAAGGGAACTAAGCCCTGTGCAGCCAAGCCCGCACTAAATGTAACCGCGTGCTGTTCCGCGATACCCACATCGAAAGCTCTGTTAGGCATCGCTTTCATCATAATGTTCATCGAAGATCCACTCGGCATCGCCGGTGTAATCCCCATGATTTTATCGTTTGCCTCTGCCAGCTCCACTAAGGTATGTCCGAAAACATCCTGGTATTTCGGTGGCTGTGGTTTATCTGATATGCTCTTTTTTATCTCGCCGGTAATCTTATCAAAAAGACCCGGAGCATGCCATTTGGTTTGATCTTTCTCCGCCAAAGCATAGCCTTTTCCCTTTACCGTTACTACATGTAACAACTTCGGCCCATTGATATGCTTCAAGTCTTCAATGGTCTTCACCAATTTATTGACGTCATGTCCGTCTACTGGTCCGAAATAACGGAAATTTAAAGATTCGAAAAGGTTAGAATTCTTTAATAAAGTTCCCTTGATGCTTTGTTCTAGTTTTTTTGCCCATCCATATGCATTTGGACCCTTTTTAGAGATCTTCGATAATACCGACACCAAATCATCACGAAAACGGTTATAGCTCTTAGAAGTCGTTATACTGGTCAGATACTCCTTCATCGCCCCAACATTCGGATCGATGGACATACAGTTGTCATTTAAGATGACCAACAGATTCGATTTCTCTATACCCGCATGATTTAATGCTTCAAAAGCCATCCCGCCCGTTAATGCGCCATCACCTATGATCGCCACATGCTGACGATCGGTTTCGCCTTTATATTCCGAAGCAACCGCCATGCCTAATGCGGCAGAGATTGATGTAGACGAGTGGCCCACACCAAAGGCATCATATTCGCTCTCCGAACGCTTCGGGAATCCCGATAAACCTCCGATAAGACGATTGGTATGAAAAGTATCACGACGACCAGTCAGGATCTTATGACCGTAGGCTTGGTGCCCAACATCGAATAAAATCTGATCATAAGGAGTATTTAAGGCGTAATGTAAGGCAACTGTCAATTCAACAACACCTAAACTTGCCGCAAAATGTCCACCATTGACCGATACAATATCGATGATGAATTGCCTAAGTTCTTTACAAACCTGCTCTAGGTCAGCTTCTTTTAAGTCTCTTAGATCTGCTGGATATTGTATTTTCTTTAGTAGCTCTCCTGCTTCTACCTGCATAACTTGAAAAATTTCAAAATAAGATACAAAGTAACAATTTATTCTTCTAACTGTGGAATATATATACAATTTTATAGCGCATATTGTTTTCTCCAATTCCGCAAAAATCAATAAGATTCGGGATTAAATCCTTATTTTTGATCTTTCTATGGAGGCAAGCAACTACGAAATTAAACTCGCCCAATTTGAAGGGCCATTTGATTTACTTCTCTTCTTTATCGAACGAGATGAATTGAATATTCACGATATCCCTATCTCAAAAATTACCGACGATTTCTTAGCCTATATACAACATATGCAGGCCTTGAACATCGAACTGGCGAGTGAATTTATCTTCGTAGCCTCGACCCTCATGCGCATCAAAGCCAAAATGTTATTGCCTCGTCCGGAGCTTGATGAAAATGAGAACGAAGTCGATCTGAAAAAGGAACTTGTTCAAAAACTATTGCTCTATAAACAGTTCAAGGTGGTAACCGAAGAACTCAAAGTGATGGAAGAAACGCGCGCGATGCATTTTGAACGCGGCAATATCGCTCAAGACCTCAAGATCGCCTCGAAATCCATCCGCAATACTGAAGAAGAACTGTCTTCCTTTACCCTCTACCGCTTGATGATGGTGTACGAAAGAATGATGTACAATTATACGCACCGTATTCAGGAAGTAAAACATACGGTCGTTAAGTACCCTTACACCATCGAGCAGCAAAAGAAAGCAATTTCAGAGCTTATAGAACTTAATAAAACCTTAGATTTCTCGGCTATCGCCAAACATTCAGAAAATAAAGTACAGTTTGTTTATAATTTCTTAGCCGTACTGGAGATGTTGCAACAAAAGTTGCTAGATATCGAAGTTGGCTTGGGATACAACAATTTCTTTATCAATAAAAAGGTTTCTTAATCTTTCTTTAGCTGATCAGCAATTTGCCTTTTAACCTCTTCTTTATCTCTCAATTTAGATAAACAGGTCAACAGGTAATCGTATTGTCCCTTTGAATCCATTCCTCTGATCGCTTTCAAGGCTTCCATCCCAGCTTGTAGGGCATAGGTGTTCTTATTCTCGAAAGAAGCAATCAAATCGCGCAAACGCTCGTCTACCAGATAATCATCCACAATGCCATATGCCATTGCCTTTGATGTCGTAAATGGCTCGCCATCTAAACAAAGCTGTAAGGCCTTCTTTTCCGGCATCACGCGAACTAAGCTCGCCAATACCTGAAACGGAAAAATACCTAAATTAACTTCCGGTAGCTTAAAATTTAAGTTTTCCTTAGCCAAAACATAAGTACAACCCAAGATAAACAAAAAGCCACCAGCAATAACATCACCCTCAACCACGGCAATGGACGGCTTGTTCAAGCGATCGAAAACCTCACCTAATGATATCGTCTGATTTTGAATCTCTGGATTCTGCTGATCCAAGCTAGGATCTTGATAGGTCTTCAAATCCATACCTGCACAAAAGACAGGGCCATTTGCACGAACGACAACCACTTTCACACGATCATCGGCATCCGCTTCCGCCAGGGCATGAGCAATCTCATTGACCATCGTCGGTGTAAAAGCATTTCTCTTCGCCTCACGATTTAGTGTTAGCGAAAAAATATAACTGTCAACGTTCGTTTGAATGTAATTATAGTTCATTGCGAATCAAATCTTGAAAACCAAACATCAATTGCTGTACTTGTTCGTAAGAACCCTTATTAAAACGGTCTACCAACAATTCCGTAGGAATATTGCCTACCAATTCGTCTTTCGCAAACGGACAGCCACCATAGCCTAATATTGCGCCCTCAAAACGTCGGCAACCAGCATCATAAGCCGCATTTACCTTCAATAAAGCACTCTCAATCTGGCTATGCAAATGGATACTGAAAGAGTTATCCGGAAAATCAGATCCTAATTTTCTAAACAGTTCTCCAACCGATTCCGGGGTTGCTTCAGCCGTTGTATCAGCAATAGAAAAATTGCTTACGCCAGCCTCTCGTAGCCTACCGATCCAATCGCTTACCAAAACCATGCTCCAGTCGTCCCCATAAGGATTACCAAAGGCCATCGAGATGTAAACTACCAGCTCTTGCTTGCCTGCTTTATTTAAAATATCCAGGATGCCCTGTACATTTACATAGGCCTCCTGGATACTTGAATTCGTGTTATTTTGTTGAAAGGTCTCCGAAATAGAAAACGGAAAACCTAAATAATCAATTTGTTGATGCTCAGCCCCGATTTGCGCGCCTCGTTGATTGGCTATAATAGCCAATAACTTAACCTGCTCATCTTTTTCCAATCCCTCCAACACCTCTTTTGTATCAGCCATCTGCGGAACCGCTTTTGGAGAAACAAAACTGCCAAAGTCAATACAATCAAACAGTTTACTTTTTATCAACTGATTAATATATTGAATCTTGCGTTTGGTATCTATAGGATATTTTATCCCCTGGATAGCATCCCGAGGACAATCGACTAAGCTTACAAAAGGATTATTATTCGACATCTTTTTTAATTTCTCTAGCAATAACCATACGTTGGATCGAGCTTGTACCTTCACCAATCGTACATAACTTCGCATCTCTAAAATATTTCTCCGCAGGGAAATCCTTGGTAAATCCATATCCACCCAAGATCTGTACCCCTTCGTTTGAAACTTCTACCGCCGTTTCCGAAGCAAACAACTTCGCCATAGCACCTTCACGAGTCACTTTCTTGCCCTGATCTTTTAAAAGACCAGCTTTGCGGATCAATAGCTCCGAAGCTTCAATCTTCGTCGCCATATCTGCTAATGTAAAGCCTACAGCTTGAAAATCAAAAATTTTAGAGTTGAATTGCTCACGCTCATTCGCATATTTCAAGGCACATTCGTAGGCTCCACGTGCAATACCCAAAGATAAAGCTGCGATAGAGATACGTCCGCCATCCAATAATTTCAATGCTTGCACAAAACCATCACCGATCTCGCCGATCAATTGGTCTTTGTGGATACGACAGTTATCGAAGAATAAAGATCCTGTTTCCGACGCACGCATCCCTAACTTATCCATCTTCGCACCAGCTGTAAATCCTGGCGTTCCTTTTTCAATAATAAAAGCTGAAATACCTTTTTTATCACCTTTCTCACCTGTACGAGCCATCACTACGGCTACATCACCGCTAATCGCATGTGTAATAAAGGTTTTATCGCCGTTCAAAACAAAGTAATCTCCGTCAATAACAGCTGTAGTGTTCATACCACCAGCATCAGATCCCGATCCTGGTTCTGTTAAGCCCCATGCACCGATCCACTCACCGCTAGCCAGTTTCGGTAAGTAACGCTGTTTTTGCTCTTCATTCGCAAAAGACAAGATATGATTTGTACATAATGAGTTATGCGCAGCTACCGATAGGCCGATAGATCCACACACTTTAGAAATTTCGTCAAGAATAGTGATGTATTCCTGGTAGCTTAAGCCGGAACCGCCGTACTGCTCAGGTACGACGATCCCCATAAAGCCGTGCTCTCCCAATTTTTTAAATACGTCGATAGGGAAGGTTTGGGCTTGATCCCACTCCATCACGTACGGCTTAATGTAATTGACGGCAAAATTTCTAGCGCTTTCCTTGACCAGCATTAACTGCTCGTCCGAACTAACTTGAAACATAATATTATTTTATTTTAGTTTATATTTGGGTTTAAATATTTTTTACAAAGATTATAAAAAACAAATAATATTTTATGATATTTATAAAATAAAGTTTTTTTGACCAGTTTAAATTTACATTATTTTAATAACCAATATGCACACTTTAATTAATGAACTTCAGAAAAAGAGGGAGGCTTTACTATTAGGTGGAGGCTTAGATAAAATCCAAAAACAACGTGAAAAAGGAAAGATGTCAGCGTGGGAGCGCGTTATTTATCTATTGGATGAAAACAGGCCTTATACCGAAATAGGGATCTTTGCTGGAGAAGGACAATACAAGGAACATGGTGGATGCCCTAATGGGGGAGTTGTGGTCGTGATGGGCTATGTAAAGGATAGATTATGTATTGCTGTATCAAACGATGCTACCGTAAAAGCGGGTGCTTGGTTCCCGATTACATGTAAAAAGAACCTGAGGGCACAGGAGATTGCCATGGAGAATAATCTCCCTATTATTTACTTGGTAGACTCTGCCGGTGTGTATTTACCTATGCAAGACGAGATCTTCCCGGATAAGGAACATTTCGGCCGTATTTTTCGTAACAATGCAAAGATATCCGCAATGGGAATTCCACAGATCGCTGCTATTATGGGTTCCTGCGTAGCAGGTGGTGCCTATTTACCGATCATGTCTGATTATGCACTTATCGTTGAAGGTACTGGTTCGGTCTTCTTAGCTGGTTCCTACTTGGTAAAATCGTCCATCGGCGAAAATATTGATAACGAAACCTTAGGCGGTGCAGCAACGCACTCCGAAATATCAGGCGTAACAGACAACAAATATCCAAATGATGAGTCTTGCTTAGATGCCATCAAGAATATTGTGGATAAGTTCGGCGCCAGCCCTAAAGCCCTGTTCTCCAGAGTAGAGTCAATTGCTCCGGAATACACTATAGATCAATTATATAATTACTTTCCTGAAGATCGTTTAAAGCCTTACAACATGTTGGAGGTTTTAAAAAGCATTGTGGATAAGGGAAGTTTAGAGGAATATAAAAAGGACTACGGAAAGACGTTAATCTGCGCCTTAGCCCGTATTGATGGTTGGGCTGTCGGTATCGTGGCAAATCAACGCGAAGTAGTAAAAGCTAAGAAACCGGGCAATTCAACCGAGATGCAGATGGGCGGAGTAATCTACTCGGATTCGGCCGATAAAGCCGCACGCTTTATCATGAACTGCAACCAACAGAAGATTCCATTGGTATTCTTCCAGGATATCTCCGGCTTTATGGTAGGCTCCAGAGCCGAGCATGGCGGAATCATTAAAGACGGTGCTAAGATGGTCAACGCTATGGCAAACTCCGTCGTACCTAAGTTCACCTTTATGGTCGGCAACAGTTATGGAGCCGGAAACTACGCGATGTGCGGAAAAGCCTACGATCCACGTCTGATCTATGCATGGCCGACTGCAAAAATAGCCGTAATGAGCGGTGCATCAGCAGGTAAAACCTTATTGCAAATACAGGAAGCAACCCTCAAATCGAAAAATGTCACACTTAGCGAAGAAGAAAAAAATAAGCTACTCAAAGACATCGAAGAAAGATATAATGAACAATTGAGTCCCTATTATGCAGCTTCCCGCTTATGGGTAGACGGTGTAATCGACCCGGCAGAAACCCGAAAAATAATTTCTATGGGAATAGAAGCCGCAACCCATAATCCAAATATACCCGACTATAAGGTAGGTGTTATTCAGACGTAGATCAGATATCAGATTTTAGATATAAGACATTAGAGTAGTGTCTGTCCCTGAATAGTGTTGACCGTTTTTACAATTTATCAACTTGATCAAATATAGTTATTAGTGGTTTAGGAGACAATATCTCCCTAAACCACTTTTCTTCGAAACTCTCTGGCGACATCCTATGTAATGAGTTGTGCAGTCTTCGTTTATTGTACTGTTTGACAGCTCTATTGACCATTTTTTTTAAGCTTTCGAACGTCTTAGGCTTCCAATAATCCAGATACTCATTCTTGATGGTTCCATTGATCCGCTCAGCGTATGCATTGTCCTGGGCACTCTTGCCCATGCTCACCCTGCAATTATTCTCTTTCAACAGCTGCAGATAAGCTGTCGCATGATATTGGGCACCTCGGTCTGAATGATGATATTGGGGTGCCCCGTTATTCTTAAGGGCCATTCGTAGTGCCTTAAGATTAGCTGTTGACTGCATATGATTGGATACTTGATATCCAACGATCTTTTTGGTGTAAACGTCGATAATGAACACTCCATAGTAGAACCTATCGCCCACGTAGAAGTAGGTGATGTCCGATTGCCAAACCTGATTGGGAGTCCCTACAACCAAGCCATTGATCAGATTAGGGTAGGCTGTGGAAAGCCCGCGAGTCGTCCTGCGATAGTTCTTCTTGACCTTCAATCGATATCCTAAAGACATCATGGTCTCTATGAAACGATCTCTCCCCACAAAATCCGGACGGAGCATATAATACAGTTTTTCCACCCCACAACCGGGATGTTCCTTACGCACTTTATCCGCTTTTTCGATCAGCTCAGCGAATTGAACCTGATAACGGGAATGGCGAACAGCGCGCTGATGCACCGCCTGTTTGCTCACACCAACGGTTCTATAAAGCTGATTGAGGGAATAATCTATTTTTCCTGCGTGTTCCCGGAACCATCCGATGGTGGGGTGTTGAAATTTTTTCTGATATCGACCTTAAGATCCTCTCCAGCGATGTCAATCATCTTCTCCAAGAAATCGATCTTGATCTGCTTCTGGCCGATCATCCGCTCCAGCTCACGGATACGCTGTTCCATGGCTTTTACTTTGTGGGTGCTACTTGATTTCATCTCCATTATACGTTGTCCTTTCTCATTAAAGTTAGAAAATTTAAGATCCAATTATAGATCGTGGGATTACTTATTCCATAAAGCCGCTCTAACTGTAGAACACTCAACTTCCCACTCTCAAATAGGGAAACTATTTCCCGCTTAAAATCATCAGAATAAACCCGTGATTTCCTGATTAACCGCAAATTTGTTTGCATTTAGTACCTCCATTTTGTGGTCAACCTATTTCAGGGATGGACATAGGGAGCCGATTAGGCTCCTTTTTTTGTGGTTTAAAGGGGGGGGTCCGCATAGGTCTTTATACTAACTACTTTTTCTTAGTTCAAGACAAGTACCAACTACTAATAAATACTAACTTAAGACTTAGTCAGCTTAGTTCCCTTTTAAACCCAATGATAACCCAATACAAACCCCAATCAAAGCCGCTCCAGAAGGGCTATGCATTGGGTCATATAGGGCAGTGAAAAAATGTTAGACTAGAAGTAAGTTATAAGACGATAGACATTAAACCCGATCCTGCCAATCCTTGCATCCTTTCTTTTCTGGTTCAGAAAAAGTAGTTAGTACTTAGTACTTAGTATAAAGACCTATTCGGCCAACTACCCCTCGTAAAAAAAAGCCTAATCGGCTCCATACTCTAATATCTAAAAGCATATATCAACTCCCACCCAAGGTCTAAATACTAACTACTATCAAATCAACTTCAGCGCTTTCACCTTTTTCAATAAATCGATGGTGTTATCACATTCTGTTTTGTTGAGTAAGTTTTTGCGGTGGGTTCTAACGGTGTGGATACTGATGAATAATTTCTCGGCTATTTGTTCTGACTTGTAAGCTTGATCTAATAATTGCAGAATCTCTATCTCTCGCTTCGTCAGTTGAAAGGATGGGGGTGGGGCGAGTAAATTCTCCTCTCGTACATTATAAATCGATCCTGAGCCTTTAAGATCGATAAAATGAAGCTCCGGTTCATTGCTCATCTTTATCGCGGTGATGTCAATATGTTGAACCAAGGTTTTTAATACACAGACTTCGTTGATCTCATAGGCAACAGTTTGTTGCAAAATGCGTATATATTGTCCGGATTTCTTCCTTACACGAAAGTCATGAACAATCTTAAAGTGCGTTTGCTTCTCAATGGGGATACTTAAGCAAAAAGTCAGCGCTTGTTTTTCGTGTAAAATAAAGTAGCGTTGATCGTCGGGATGGATAATATCTATCAATCCTTCCATGCTAAAGGTATCAGTATCATAGCCCAGTATTCGGGTAAAGTCCTCCGAAAACGACACTATCTTGATGTTAACACAGTCGAAAATGAAATAATAGCTATCTAATTTGAGGGCAATATTATCGTTATATAAACGATTTCCTTGCTCACTCAATTCTGCTAATAGAGATGCAGCAGATTTAACTAGTTCCTTCCAGCTCAATAGTTAATAATTTGGTAATCAAATATAGTAAAAGTATTGAGACATTAGATGTTAGATATAAGACTTTAGAGCAGGGCGCCGTTTAGGCTCCTTTGTTTGCGCAAATATCAAAGGTTATCTTTTATTTGTTGCAGAAAAGATGATTTGTCTGAACCAAGAAAGGAAGGATGAAAAGATAACCATGATCCTACTCATCTTTTTATCCTTTTTTTCCTGATTCAGACTAGATTTTAGACATTAGATATTAGACCGATCCTGACAATCCTAAAATCCATCCTTTCCTGGTTCAGACGAGATATTAGTTCTTAGACATCAGATATTAGACCGTATCCTGTCAATCCTAAAATCCATCCTTTCCTGGTTCAGACGAGATATTAGTTCTTAGACATCAGATATTAGACCGTATCCTGTCAATCCTAAAATCCATCCTTTCCTGGTTCAAGACAAACGTTCAAAACAGCCTACAAATAGCAAAAAGAAAGGCGCCTTATCGGCGCCCTGCTCTAATGTCTAATATCTAAAATCTACTACGAAAAAGCATTCCACCCCTGCGCTTTCAGCTCATGTACATTTCCTGATTTAGAGATCAGTTGTCGGCCGGCAGCTTCTTCGGTCATATAGCCGATGATAGAGATATCTAATTGATTTTTAACCTTATCGTATTCGCTTTGAGGTATTGTGAAGAGCAGTTCGTAGTCTTCACCGCCACTAAGTGCACATACGGTTGGGTCTAAACCGAACTCACGAGCTGTCTCGTAGGTCATGGGATCGATAGGGATTTTTTCTTCGTATAATTTACAGCCTAGTTTCGAGGCATTACAGATATGGAATAGATCGGATGCTAGACCATCTGATACGTCGATCATGGCATTAGGTTTCACGTTTAAATGGCGGAATAGTTCCACCACATCACGACGGGCCTCTGGTTTTAATTGACGCTCTACGATATAGTCTTTACCTTCCAGATCGGGCTGTATATTAGGGTTTTCTAAGAAAATCTGCTTCTCTCTTTCCAATAATTGGAGACCTACATAAGCACCACCAAGATCACCTGATACACAGATAAGATCGCCTTCTTTTGCGCCAGAGCGCAAAGCTACCTGATCTTCATCAGCATATCCAATGCTGGTTACTGAAATCACTAAGCCTTGAGCGGATGTGGAAGTGTCGCCACCAATAAGGTCGACATTGTATTTCTCACAGGCAAACAATGCTCCTTGGTACAATTCTTCGATGGCTTCCAATGGAAATTTAGATGATAAACCTATGGAAATAGTTACTTGTGAGGCTATACCGTTCATGGCATAGATATCACTAAGATTCACCTGTACAGCCTTGTATCCTAAGTGTTTAAGCGGTACATAGCGAAGGTCGAAGTGTACATTTTCCAAGAGCAAATCCGTGGATATCAGGGTCTTCTTACCTCTGAAATCTAACACTGCAGCATCGTCGCCAATGCCTTTTTCTGAGGATTCATTCTTTAACTCAATCTGGCTCGTCAGGTGTTTGATCAATCCGAACTCGCCAAGTTCATTAAGGTTTGTCTTATCTTTATTATCGAACATATTGTATTTTATAGACCTAGTTTTGCTGATATCTCTAACATACGCTCGATCGGTTTTTGCGCACGAGCGATAATGTCTTCTGAAAGAACAATCTCCGGTTGCTCGTAGTAAAGACAGTTATACAGCTTCTCTAGGGTATTTAATTTCATGTGAGGACAGTCATTACATGCACATAGGTTGTTTGGAGGTGCAGGAATGAATGTCTTTGAAGGGCTAGCCTTCTGCATTTGGTGCAAAATACCAGACTCCGTCGCAACGATGTAAGTATCCGTAGGATCTTCGATCGTATATTTCAACATTCCGGATGTGGAACCGATATAATCAGCTTGCGCTAAGATATGATCTTCACATTCTGGATGTGCGATAAACTTCGCGTTCGGATATTCAAGTCTTAGTGCATCAATTTTTTCTTGCGAGAAAATCTCATGTACCATACAAGCGCCATTCCATAGCACTAAATCTCTGCCTGTTTTCTTCTTAACATAGTCGCCTAGGTTACGATCCGGGCCAAAGATGATCTTTTGATCTGCCGGAAGACTTTCAACAATCTGTACCGCATTGCTTGAGGTACAAACGATATCCGAAAGAGCTTTTAACTCCGCGGTACAATTCACATAAGTGATGACCAGATGATCTGGATATTTCTCTTTAAACTTAGCAAATAAGTGTGGAGGACAACTATCTGATAATGAGCATCCTGCTTTTAAGTCTGGGAGCAATACCTTTTTCGATGGTGAAAGGATCTTGGCTGTTTCGGCCATGAAATGCACACCCGCAAAAACGATCATATCTGCATCGGTCTTCGCTGCCTGTTGGGATAAACCTAAGCTATCGCCGATATAATCTGCAAGGTCTTGGATTTCAGAATCTTGGTAGTAATGCGCTAGGATAACGGCATTCTTTTCCTTCTTCAGCCTATTGATCTCAGCGACTAAATCAATCGTCGGGTCAATATCCACATCAATAAATCCTTTTGCCGAAAGGTCTTGTTCAAAAGTAGTGTTCATTTGCTTTTCTAAGTAAACTGATTTCTTTGACTCATCAATAGCACAAAAGTAAAGAAAGAAATTCAAACGAAATCCACATTCCCTTTTTTCAATAAATTATAATGTTTTTTATAAAAGAGAATCTTGTTGTTTATTAGTGTGTGGATAATGGGGATAAATTTGTGATTTTAGATTTTATTTCTTCGTTATTCTATGTTTTTCCACAATTTATCCACAGTTTTCAACCCTTTAAGTGCTGATTTTCAATTCCTATTTTTTTGAGCTATTATTTTTTCCATATTTTATTGTTCATTTTATTTCTGTTGGGATTTGTTAATATTCGTAACACATTCTCTTAATATTTTGGTAATATTTGTGTGTAAAACCTGTGGATTGTGGATTAATAAATAGTTTTCCTTTTTAATTCACTTCTTATTTACATGTTTTGCACATTATTTGTTAATTTGTTGATTCCTAATTAGAATAATAGTTGATTATAGATGCTGGATAGAAAAGTAGATTTTTTGGTAGTCGGCTCTGGGATTGCAGGATTAAGTTTTGCATTGAAAGCTGCTGACCTTGGCAAGGTGTTGATTGTGACGAAAGCCAATGAGGATGAGTCGAATACGAAATATGCACAGGGTGGTGTCGCTGTTGTGACGGACGAGACGGACAGTTTTGAGAAGCATATTCAAGACACCTTAATAGCTGGAGATGGTTTATGCGATCCACAAGTTGTGGAAAACGTGGTGAAAGAGGGCCCGGACCGTATTGCAGAGCTGATAGCATATGGGACTTCTTTTGACAAGGAAGACTCCGGGGAGTATGATCTAGCGAAAGAAGGTGGGCATTCTATGCACAGAATACTTCATTATAAGGACATTACGGGGTATGAAATTGAACGTGCTTTATTAGCTAAGATACATGCCCATCCGAATATAGAGATATTAACACATTATTTTGCTGTTGATTTAATAACGCAGCATCATTTGGGTGAACATGTGGATAAACGTTCGGATAATATCACTTGTTATGGTATATACGCGTTAAATACCCGCACAAAGAATGTGGAAAAAGTGTTAGCAAAGGTCACATTAATGGCCACAGGCGGTGCAGGGCACGTTTATTCATCCACAACGAATCCCACAATAGCAACTGGTGATGGAATTGCGATGGTGTTTCGCGCGAAGGGTAAAGTTCGTAATATGGAGTTTATTCAATTCCATCCGACGGCCTTGTATAATCCTCGTGAATATCCTGCTTTTTTAATATCAGAGGCTGTGCGAGGTTTCGGAGGCGTATTACGTCGTGTGAACGGTGAATCCTTTATGGAGGAGTATGATGAACGCGCTTCTTTAGCGCCGAGGGATATTGTTGCTAGGGCGATCGATGCCGAGATGAAGAAATCTGGATTGGATTACGTGTACCTCGATATTACACATCGTTCCAAGGCAGATATACTTTCACACTTTCCTAACATCTATGAAAAGTGTTTGTCTGTAGGTTTGGACATGACGAAAGACTATATTCCGGTTTCACCTGCTGCGCATTATTTATGTGGGGGGATCATGGTCGATGAATTTGGTGCTACGTCGATCAAGAATCTATATGCTTGTGGCGAATGCTCTTCTACAGGTTTACATGGTGCTAATCGTTTGGCGTCCAATTCATTACTTGAAGCTGCAGTTTATGCTCATCGTATTTTCCAGAATGCGAGTGAGGTTTTTCCTGGAATAGATTTTCAAGAGGGCATTCCTTCCTGGGATGAGTCGAATACGGCTTTATCGAATGAAGATATTTTAGTGACACATAATCTACGTGAAACACAGAAGTTGATGAGCGATTATGTGGGTATTGTGCGTTCTGATTTTCGTTTAGAACGAGCCATGCGCCGTTTAGGCTTGTTGCACGAGGAAACCGAAGCTTTTTATAAGAACACTCGATTATCGGTTAAGCTTTGTGAGCTTCGTAATGTGATTCAGGTCGCTTTTTTAGTGGTAAAATCTGCTACCCTTCGTAAGGAGAGTCGCGGCTTACATTATACGACTGACTATCCTCAGCATGCTGATGAATTGAAAGACACTGTTTTATAGAATTTTAAATACTTTATGGCTACGATACTACCTGTGCTAGAGAAACACCCTATTATTGGAGAAGAATGCTTTATAGCGCCTAATTCGACTATTGTCGGTGATGTTACGATTGCTGATCATTGTTCCGTCTGGTTCAATGCGGTGATCCGCGGCGATGTGAATTATATCAAAATTGGGGAGTACTCTAACATTCAGGATAATGTAACGATACATGGTACCTATCAGAAGAATGGTACCGATATTGGTAATTACGTGAATATTGGTCATAATGCTATTGTACACGGTTGCCGCATAGATGATTATGCTTTGATAGGGATGGGTGCTATTGTGATGGATAGGGCGCATGTACAACCAAATGTCATTATTGCTGCCGGCGCCGTTGTATTGGAAAATATGGTTTGCGAGTCTGGTTATTTATATGCCGGTGTACCCGCTAAAAAGATCAAGCCGCTCACAGAGGAGCAGCTTGATCTTTTAAAACGTCTTCCGCACAATTATGTGCTTTATAGTTCCTGGTTTACCGATCAGGATTAATTTTCTTCAAACTTTACATCGATAGTTTCGTTCTGTTCCCAGTTGGCTCGGATGGTGAATGTACGATCGAGGTACCAGATACGCTCCGGTTTTCGTCGGGTATAGACGTCTCCAGTATCCCACTTCCCATTATTGTTACTATCTTCAATGATACGGATACTATATTTCCCTCCATTGAATTTGATATAGGAAAGCTTGTTGGTGCCGGATAGGATTCGTTTATCGAATATGTTATCTTTTTTCTCGTCTATTAACTCTATAATATAGCTTTTTGTTTGGTCTAAACCGTTGAATGTGAGCGTGATATCGCCATAGTTCTCCGTCTCGTTCAATGTGAATTGTGTTTTCGACTCCTTGTTGAATTCATCGAAAGGTCCTAGAATTGCTTTTTCCTGTAAAATGAGTTCGTAGTTTTTGTTTGGTCGCCAGTTGAAGCGGATATGATACATTTCCTTGTCTATACTATCTTGCTGTAGTTGGAAGTTTCGACGTGAAACAGAATCTTCATTAAGGATGATCTTATTCTTATCTACTGATGCGATGGGGTAGTTGGCACGCAATTCCAGATGTTTTACACGATCTACTTTATTCGTGATATTGAATTTTGGCTCTATGATTCGCTCGGTCTTTAGGTTCCGTGGTTTACGGAATTTAATCGTATCCATCACTTTGCCAGCTTCGGATAGTTCGATATGCAAGGAATCGATATCCACAGATTCCAAGTACATTCTCGCTGTATCTAAGGTTTCATTGAAACGAACGATTTTATTTGCTTCGAGTTCCGCAGGAGCAATAATCCTTAGGTCAGGATCTTCTAATGACCTGTTGAAGGTTAGGAATAGACTACCATCTTTTTCCATTTTCTTGTCCAGATTACGTAGGAAAGCGGCTTTACCTTTGGTGTATTCTAAACGGATGTTATGTATATTATTGGTTAACACGAGGCTGTCTTGTAGGAAACCGATCCACTCGTCTGCACCATTAAATATCTTATCGTTATTTTGTTCTTTGATGGCATAGATTCGGTAGGTGTCTTCGCGCAGGTTATTGAATTGGAAATTTCCGGACGAATCTACAGCGGTATAATAGGATGCTTTTCGCTTTCCGAATATGCTATCTCTCGCTGTTGGGATCAGAATGACATTGACGTCTTTGTCTTCTGAATAGTCGAATGTCTTTTTATAACCATTGATTACCTTTCCGCTAATCGATAGCGAGTCAAGTTGATTGCCGGTTGCAAATACATAGGTATAGTTGGGTAGGGGATTGCCTTCGTTATAATCAACAAGACCTTTACCGAAGTTGATGGTATAAGTTGTATTCGCTTCTAGGGAATCGGGAAGAACAATATGTAAGTTCTTCTTCTTGATTTTGTAAATGGGTTGCGTCTCGACATCGGGGGAGATAGTGAACTCCTTTTGCTGATTCGTTATTTTAATGTACTCGTCAAAAGTTAATACAATCTCTTTGCTTTTAAAATTCTTTGTCAGGTTAGCTGGAGATTCGTTCAAGACTTTCGGAGGGATAGAGTCTTTTGGTCCTCCGCTTGGTCGTTGCATGTTTGCACATTGAAAAAAGCTAAAGCTGATGACCATTAAAACTAATAAAAATGGCCATTTTGTATTTAAGGCTATTTTTAAGCGATTTAAAGAGGTTTCACCTTTTTTGGAATCTGAAGTCATAAAATTTATTTTATTCGTTTATATCGCTTTATTTTAATCGTATTGTTTTTATAGTTAATACATTGATATTCAGTATATTAACTCATATGTACCATTAAAACACTAATATCTGCAGGTGAAACTCCAGAAATACGTGACGCTTGTCCTAATGTTCTTGGTTTCACTTTCAATAGTTTTTGACGCGCTTCAATAGAGAGGGAAGTTAATGAATTATAATCAAAGTCAGGATTGATTTCTTTGTCTTCCATCTTTTTCATTTTATTCACGATTTCCATTTCTTTCTCGAAGTAGCTTTCGTATTTCACTTTGATTTCAGCTTGCTCGATCGTCTCTTCGTCAAATTGACTTAAGTAGTTTCGTAGTTCTTCGTCAGCTTTCGCAAGGTCTTTGATTTCTATTTGTGGTCTGCTGAGTATATTGAAGAGTCTGGTTTTTTGTGTCAATAGACTGGAACCTTTTTCTGCTAATACCGGGTTCATGGTTTCTGTTGATACGGAGTTCGATCTGAAGTAGTCGACAATATCGTCTGAGTTTTTTACTTTTTCATTTACGATTGCCAACCGTTCATCGGATACTAAACCTAATTGATGTGCGATAGGGGTTAGGCGGATGTCCGCATTATCCTGACGTAAGAGTAGTCGGTGTTCTGCTCTTGAGGTAAACATACGATAAGGTTCTTCCGTACCTTTTGTTACGAGGTCGTCGATTAGTACGCCTATATAAGATTCAGATCTTTTCAAGATCAGCTCATGAAGATCGTTTATTCTTTGATGTGCATTGATACCTGCTACGAATCCTTGGGCTGCGGCTTCTTCGTATCCCGTCGTTCCGTTGATCTGTCCTGCGAAGAATAGATGTTTCACGTGCAACGTTTCTAAAGTAAGGTCGAGTTGCATAGGAGGGAAGAAGTCATATTCGATGGCATAGCCCGGTCTGTACATCTTGGCATTTTCAAATCCAGGGATTAATTGTAATGCTTGTAATTGTACGTCCTCAGGTAAAGAGGTGGAGAATCCATTGACATATATTTCTACTGTTCGGAATCCTTCTGGTTCTACGAAGATCTGATGTCTTTCACGCTCGGCAAATCTGTTGATTTTATCTTCAATGGATGGACAGTATCTTGGTCCTAAACCTTTGATTCTGCCAGTGAACATCGGTGATTTTTCAAAGCCAGTTTTTAATACTTCATGCACTTCTGCATTGGTATAAGTAATCCAGCAACAACGTTGTTCGGTTGGTACATCGACTTTGGTATAAGAGAATCTACCTCTTTTTTCATCGCCCCATTGTTCTTCCATCAAGGAGTAGTTTAAGCTTCTTCCATCAACACGTGGGGGAGTACCAGTTTTCATTCTTCCGGATTCAAATCCTAATGATACTAATTGTTCTGTCAATCCGGTTGCTGCTTTTTCACCTGTTCTACCTCCGCCAAATTTCTTTTCGCCGACATGGATTACACCATTTAAGAAAGTACCATTTGTTAATACTACTGCATCAGATTCGATACGAATTCCCATTGATGTAATGACACCTTTTGCTCTACTGTTCTCGACGATGACTTCCTTTACTGTGTCTTGCCACATATCTAGATTTGGTAGAGATTCCAATTGCCATCTCCATTCTTCAGCAAAACGCATTCTGTCGTTTTGTGTTCTGGGGCTCCACATTGCTGGTCCTTTAGATAGGTTCAGCATTCGGAATTGTATAGTAGATTTATCAGCGATGATACCAGTGTATCCGCCCATGGCGTCGATCTCTCGAACAATCTGTCCTTTTGCTACTCCGCCGATAGCGGGGTTACAACTCATCTGTGCGATGACGCCCATGTTCATGGTGATGAGCAATACAGATGATCCTAAGTTTGCAGCTGCTGCTGCGGCCTCACATCCGGCGTGGCCGGCTCCAACTACGATGACGTTATATTTCTTAAACATATTTATCTTTTCTGTTCCACGTGGAACGAAGTTCTTTTACCCGTTGTTTTTATTATGGTTTCACGTGGAACCTTATGCGAATTCTGCTAAGGTTAACCAACGTTCGCTTTTTGTATCAAGCGCTTCTTTTTGTTTTTCTATTTCTTCTGCGATCTTTTGTAACTCGACGTGATCGGTTGTGTTGGATAGCGTACTGGTTAAGTCGGCTATCTGTTCTTCTAATTCGGAGATTTCGTTTTCTAAAGTTTCAAATTCTTTCTGTTCTTTGAAACTGAGCTTTTGTTTTTTCTCAACGACCGGCTTTGGTTTTTCTACTTTCTTCTCGACCTTTTTATTAAGTTCTTCTTGCTCTAATTTGAAGTCGGCATAATTACCGTTATATATAACAACTTCTCCATCGCCTGTAAAGATGAAGAGTTGATCTGTTAGCTTGTCTAATAAATAACGATCGTGGGATACTAAGATAAGGACACCCGGGTATTGTTCCAGAAAATCTTCTAATACATTTAATGTGTCGATATCCAAATCGTTGGACGGCTCATCGAGTATTAGGAAGTTAGGGTTCGCCATTAATACGCGCATTAGTTGTAGTCGCTTTCTCTCTCCTCCGCTTAGTTTGTTGACTAAGCCGAATTGCTTCTCTGGCGGAAATAAGAATTTTGTCAACAGCTGAGATGCCGTGATAACTTCTCCATTCTTCATCTCGATGAAGTCGGCAATATTCTTAACGACATCTAAAACACGCTCGTCTGGTTGTGCCTGTAATCCTTCCTGTTTGTAGTAACCATACTTGGTTGTTTCACCTACTTCTATTTTCCCTTGAGTTGGGGTGAGGGCACCGGTAATTAGATTTAGAAAGGTGGTCTTACCACTCCCGTTTTTGCCGGCTAGACCAATACGGTCTCCCTTCTTAAAAGTATAGGTAAAGGAGTTGATGATGGTTTTGTCTGCGACAGCAAATCCTACTTGCTCTAACTCTAAGATTTTATTCCCTTGACGGGATACTTTAACACTTAGCTCTACTTGGTCTTTCTGTCTTGGACCTTTCGATCGCTCTTCCAGATCGTAGAATGATTCTATTCTCGCCTTTGCTTTCGTACCTCGGGCTTGTGGTTGACGACGCATCCAATCTAGTTCTTTACGCCATAGATTCCTCGCTTTGTCTGCCGCAAGGATATCATTGGCTTCGCGCTCTGCTTTCTTCTCCAAGAAGTATGCGTAGTTGCCTTTGTATAGATAGACGCTACCCTTGTCCAGCTCTCTAATTTCCGTACAGATGTTATCTAAAAAGTATCTGTCGTGAGAGACTAGGAGCACCGTTTTGCTGCCAGTTGTAAGTAGCTTTTCTAACCACTCAATGGTCTCAATATCCAAATGGTTGGTCGGCTCATCCAGGATATAGATATCCGGTTCGTCGATCAGAAGTTTTGCCAAAGCCAGACGTTTCTTCTGTCCGCCGCTCAGCGATTCGATCTTTTGATTGAAGTTCTTGATCTGAAATCTATTGAGAATAGTTTTAATGTTATTCTCATATTCCCAGGCATTCAATGCAGTCAGCTTATCTGTTAGATCCTGAAACTTTTTAGAGTTAACATCTTGATTATCAATCATTTCTTCGTACTCTTTAATGAGCTGTTGTTGCTCATTTTCAGCGGAATAGATAAAATCATTGATGGTTTTTAGATCAGAGAAATCAGGATCTTGTGGGAGGTAGCCCACGCGCAATCCTTTTTCTTTTACTACACGACCTTTGTTGGGAATAACCGTTTCGGCTAATATTTTTAATAGGGTAGATTTTCCTGTTCCATTGATTCCGACCAATGCTACCCGATCACCTTTCTGCAATGCAAAATGTAAATCAGTAAATAGCCATTTATCGTTATAGGAATGGCTAACTTGTTCTGTGCTTAGTATACTCACCTGCTGTGTTGACGTAATTATCCAAGCACAAAATTATTAAATATTTATAAAAGTACTCTCTATTAATGAAAAGTAGACAGAGGGCTGACCTTTGGTCTTAGTTCAAACGGTAGCTTGCGATCAGATTAAATCGAGGAATGTGGACATGGAAGATGGAGTTATCCAGCTGTCTCAACATCTCATAATATCCTTCCATGAAGCCTAAGTCGGTCTTCAGATTGCATCCTGAAACGTATTGATGGACTTCGCCAGGCTGGAGCACTGGTTGCTCACCAACGACGCCTTCGCCATCAACTTGCTTGGTGTCGCCATTGGAATCAAAGATATTCCAATGTCTGCGCATAAGCTGTACAGTATATTCGCTCGTATTTTCTATAGTAATACGGTAAGCAAACATGAAGTGCTCATTCTCTGGATTGGAATATTCGGATTGATAGATCGCTTCAACCGATATCTTTACGCCTGATGTGGTTTGTGTCGCCATTTCAGTCAAATATATTAAAACTTATAATTCAGACAAATATAATCACACTATCGTTTGAAAATAGGCTATATTTCTACATTTATTTTACATAAGTGTTTGTGCACTAGCGGTTAGATTGTCAAGGGGTTCATTCTGATACGATAGGTCGTAGAAGGATTAGAGACGTGGCTTGAATCAATAAATTCGACTTCCTAAAGGTTTTAAAACTTTAAATAAGTAGGTTTGCATTATGGCAAAAGGAACCCTTTATTTGATCCCCGTACCGTTAGCAGAACAGGCTGAGAAACTATCGTATACCCCATTTCATTTAGAATTGATTAACCATATTAAAGAGTATATCGTAGAAAACGAAAAGACAGCTAGGAAATTTCTAAAGGAGGCCGGACTGAAGACTCCACAAAATCAACTAAAGATTCATGACTACGGAAAACATGCTCGTGATAAGGTCAATTATCAGGAACTATTTGCAGCTGCATTGAAAGGCGAGGATGTGGGTTTGATGTCGGAAGCAGGTTGTCCTGGCGTTGCGGATCCTGGTGCTGATGTTGTATTTGAGGCACACAAGCGCGGAATTAAAGTCGTGCCATTGGTGGGGCCAAGCTCTATTCTTTTATCGCTTATGGCTTCAGGATTCAATGGTCAGAACTTTTGCTTTCTTGGCTACTTACCAATCGATAAAGCTGCTAGAACGAAGAAAATAAAGGATATTGAACAAGAAAGCGCGAGAGAAAAAAGAACACAAATTTTCATCGAAACGCCGTTCCGAAACAATCAATTACTATCGGAGATCCTAAAGACTGCTAAGCCACAAACGAAACTATGTATTGCATGTAACATCACTGCTGAAGATGAGTTTATCTATACACAAACGGTCGAGAAGTGGAGAAATCATCCGATAGACTTGCATAAGAAACCTTGTATTTTCTTATTATTTGCAGGCTAATTCCAACAAGAAGGTCGATTAAAGTCGCTTAAACTGCGTATCTTTTGTATCTTTATTGGAGTCATTTTTCATATTGAGTAATAGTAAATAAATGCCCGAAATATTATCTCCCGAAGTACTAGCAGATTTTCAACGATTAGCGATCATTTTCTTTATAGTAATTTTAGTGGTTTGGCTGCTATTTGCCAATACCGTTAAAAACACGCTAAAGCTTATTTCTAAGGAAAATAGAGCTATTCTCCCCAATCAGGCCTGGTTCCTGGTCATCCCATTCTTCAATATTTATTGGAATTTCGAAGTGGCGAGGCGCTTGTCCTATTCCCTTAACAATGAGTTTTACGATCGAAAGATTCCCGTAGAAGAAAACCCTTCCATGGGCGCCGGAATGACCTTTGCTTGGTCTTTTCTGATATACAATATGCCTTTTCCTATTTTCTGGAAAATGCTAAGCATGATTGTGAGCCTTGTTTATTTCGTTACTTATTGGTTCAAAATCAATCAGTATAGATCTTTATTGCTGGCGCATGATATATGGAAAGAACAACAATTAAATAATCAGACGGAAGATGAAGATTAAAGATATTACATCCTATTTGGAGCAAATAGCTCCGTTGAATTATCAAGAAAGTTATGATAACTCGGGCCTGATCGTTGGAAACCCGGAACAGGAAATTGATAAGGCGATGATCTCTTTAGATTGCACAGAGGCCGTTGTCGATGATGCAATTGCTAAGGGTTGTGGCTTGATCATATCTCATCATCCCATAGTTTTCTCAGGATTGAAGAAACTGACCGGTAAAAACTACGTCGAGCGAACGGTAATCAAGGCGATCAAGAATAATATCGCTTTATATGCGATCCATACGAATTTGGATAATATTCAAGGCGGAGTGAGCTCTAAGATGGCCGATCGATTAGGCTTACAGAACCAGGCGGTGTTACGACCAAAAGCAGGGCTTCTGAAGAAATTGGTAGTCTATGTTCCTAGAACCCATGTTGATGCTGTGAGAGAAGCTATCTTCGAGGCTGGAGCAGGACAAATAGGAGATTACGATCAGTGCAGTTACAATACTGCAGGATACGGCACATTTCGGCCTTTGGAAGGAGCAAATCCAACCATTGGAGAAGTTGGTGCGCAGGAACGTGTAGAAGAAACGAAAATAGAGGTGATCTTCCCTGTGCAGTTGGAGCGTCAGATATTGGTAGCAATGTTTGCTTCGCATCCGTACGAGGAGGTCGCATACCACATCATCAATTTGGAAAACACGCATTCTTACGTCGGATCCGGCGCTATTGGTAACCTGGAAACCCCGATGAGTGAGCCAGAATTCCTAGCTTATTTGAAAGAGAAGTTCAATTTAAAAGTCATTCGGCACACAGCAACGCAAGGTAAGAATATCAGTCGTGTTGCGCTTTGCGGAGGTGCTGGAGGTTTCTTACTAAACGATGCTATTCGTTCGGGTGCTGATATCTTTGTCACAGCGGATTATAAATATCATGAGTTTTTCGATGCAGAAGGTAAAATAGTAATCGCCGATATTGGACATTTTGAAAGTGAACAATTTACACAAGAATTATTATTGGATATAATTCGGAAAAAATTTGCTAACTTTGCTGTCCTATTGACGGAAATAGACACAAATCCAATAAAATACTACAGTTAATGGAACAAACCGTAGAACAAAAACTAAAAGCATTATGGGCTTGGCAATCAGTTCAAACCCAAATCGATAAAATTCGCCAGGTACGTGGCGAGTTACCTATTGAGGTAGCTGACCTAGAAGACGAGATCGCGGGTCTAGATACACGTATTGAAAAAATTCGTAACGAATTAGACGAGTTAGAGGATTCAATTGTGAAGCGCAAGAATATGATTAAAGATTCGCAAACAGCGATCAAGAAATATGAAGCGCAACTGAACGAAGTAAAAAACAATCGTGAATATGATGCAATCTCTAAAGAGATTGAAATCCAAGGATTAGAGATTCAAGTTTGTGAAAAGCGTATTCGTGAAGCGGAGTTCGAAATCAAGAACAAAACTGAATCTTACGATGCTACTTTGAAAAACGTAGAGTTCAGCAAAGGCGAATTGGAAGCTAAGAAACAAGAACTGGATACCATTACTTCTGAAACTCAGAAAGAAGAAGATCAGTTACTTGCTGAGGCACAAGCTGCTGAAAAGAACATTGAAGATCGTTTATTGAAAGTAACGAACAAACTTCGTAACTCTTTCCGTAATGGATTAGCTGTTGTTTTCATCGAACGTGATAGCTGTTCAGGATGTCACAACAAGATTCCACCTCAGTTACAGTCAGAGATTCGTCAGCGTAAGAAGATCATCATTTGCGAACACTGTGGTCGTATTTTGGTTGATGAAGAGATTGCTAACGGAGAAGGTTAGTACCTTATTTAGATAAAAATATTCCTAAGCCGGACAATGTCCGGCTTTTTTGTGTTGTAACATGTTCGATATAGGCGATGTTGCAACAGCCTTTTATGGTGGCTTCGCGTTAGGGCGGGCGATGATTTTCTCAATGACCCCAGCACGCGGGTACTTTCAGAAAAATTAAGTTTATATTAGAGAAATTTTTAACCCACTTTTTTTGACTACCAATTGAATATATGTTAAAGAATCTGTTAACTCTGCTTGCCCTGTCAGCAAGTCAGATTAGTTTTGCTCAATCGACAAACGAAACCCTCCTTTTAAGACATCCAACAATTAGCGATCAACATGTAGCCTTCGTTTATGGAGGTGATATCTGGATTGCGGAGAAAAACGGACAACATCCGAGACGCTTAACAGTCAACCCTGCGGTTGAGCGAAATCCTATTTTCTCACCAGATGGCAGCCAGATTGCTTTTACAGGGAATTATGACGGCAATACGGATGTGTATGTAATTTCCATCCATGGCGGTGAACCGAAGAGAATTACGAGCCATCCATCTGCTGATGTGGTTCGTGGCTGGTTATCCAACGACGAGGTTTATTTTACGACTGCCAGAGAGTTTGATTTTTCATTGGGCAGCCGTTTGTATAAATCTAAATTGGATGGGGCATTGGATCTTCCTTTGATGATGCCGGAAGCCTCTCAGGGCGCTCCATCTCCGGATGGAAGATATTGGGCTTATATCAAAAATACGGACCCTACGGAGCGTGATGCTGTGGCTTTCAAGCGCTATAGAGGGGGAGGTATGCCTTCGATCTGGATCTTTGATACCAAAACAAAAGACGTTCAGGTGGTTCCTGGCGAACGATGTAATGATGTAAAACCGATTTGGATGGGAGACAAGGTGTATTTTCTATCCGATCGCGATAAAATAGTCAATGTGTTCAGCTACGATGTCAAATCTAAGAAGGTTGAGAAGTTAACCAATTTTACAGATTACGATGTTCGAACTCTACAAGGCAAAGGCAATGAATTGGTGTTCGAACAGGCGGGCAGAATACATTTATTAAATACGAGCAATAAAGAAAACCGGTCACTTGCTATCCAATTAAACGCAGATGCTGTTTACAAACGCCCGCGTTACGTAGATATGAATAATGATATCCGCGGCTGGAATATTTCACCGACGGGACAGCGAGCCTTATTTGAGTCCAGAGGTGAGATCTTCACCGTGCCGAAAGAAAAGGGCGACGCAAGGAATATCTCTAATTCACCAGGATCCCATGAGCGATATCCAGCATGGTCGCCGAATGGAAAATGGATTTCCTATCTCTCGGATAAAAACGGTCGCTATGAGCTTGTGCTGCGTGATCAAAAGGCTATGGATCAACCAACTTACATCAAGTTGGGCGATGCCAGCTTTTATTTCCAGCCCGTTTGGTCTCCAGACAGCAAGAAGCTATTCTTCAACGATGCGCATTTGAATTTATATTATGTAGATATTGACTCCAAGCAGATTACTAAGGTTGCAGATGATTATCTGGGCTCGCATACAGGCAGAAGCTACAATCCTTTCCAACCGAGTTGGTCATTTGATTCCAAGCTTATCGCTTATAGTAAAGTCTTGAAAAATGGCGTGAATGCGATATTCATCTATAATTTAGACAGCAAACAATCGCAACAAATTACTGATGGCATGAGTGCCGTGAGCCAGCCGACTTTCACTCGTGATGCCAAATACTTAGTATTTAATGCAAGTACCAACATTGGTTTAACCAATAGTGGTCTTCACATGACGGCCTATGACCGAAGACCGGAATATAATGCGTATGCCTTTATTCTTTCCAGCGACAGTCCTTCGATTTTCAAAAATGAAAGTGATGAGGAGACAGTAAAGACCGACGCTCCAGCGAAAGAAGAAGAGAAAAAGGAGAAAGAACCTGCTAAGAAGAAAGACGGCAAGAAAGAATCTACGGACAAGTCGAAAACAGAAGATAAAGCAACAGATAAAGTAAAGCCTGTTAAAGTAGATTATGCAAACGTCAACAACAGGATCATTGCACTTCCAATACCTTCAGGAGCTTATAATTTCAACGGCAATATAGAAAACACGCTTTTATACGTTCGAAACGGTAGTTTATTTGCGTTCGATCTTAACAAACTAGAAGAGAAGAATCTGGTCGACAACTTAGGAAGCTATGCCGTATCTGCAGATGGAAAACAAATGTTATACAGCACGCGTCAGGGTTATTATATTGTCAATGCTGGTCAGAAGCCTGCTGGCGAATCCGGTAAGTTGAAGATGGAGAATATCAAGCTTCAGGTAGATCCTGCGGCAGAGTGGAATCAGATTTTCAATGAAGTTTGGGCGATGCAGAAAGAATTCTTCTATGTCGAGAATATGCATGGCGTTGATTGGAATGCTGTGAAAGCGAAGTACGAGAAATTCCTGCCTTATGTAAATCACCGTTCCGACCTAGGATACTTATTGAATGAAATGATGGGCGAAATGGTGGTAGGCCACAACTACATCATGCCAGGCGATGAGCCGTCGGCTCCATCTGTTTCTACGGGGGTGTTGGGTGCAGATTATGCTATTGAAAACAATAGATATAAAATCAAACGGATATACAACCGTATGGACTGGAATCCTGAGTTTAAAGCCCCTTTGGCAGAGCCAGGACTACATATTCGCGAAGGCATGTATATTCTTGCGGTAAACGGCAAAGAGCTAACATCGGATATCGACATCTACAGCCTGTTCGACTTTACAGTAGGCAAGCAGATTTACTTAAAGGTGAATGATAAACCTAGCCTATCGGGTGCTAAAGATGTTATTGTTCGTCCTATTTCTTTCGCAAATGAGGTAGCCCTGCGCAGACAGCATTGGGTAGAGCGCAATAGAAAGAAAGTCGACGAATTAAGTAATGGACAGATTGCCTACGTTTATATGCCAAATACCGGTAGAGAAGGATACACTTCATTCAACCGTTATTATTTCTCGCAAATGGACAAGAAAGCCTTGTTGCTGGATGAGCGTAATAATGGGGGAGGATCGGTAGCCGATTATGTAATCGACCTCTTGTCGCGCGAACTTATCGCAGGCTGGGGTATTCGCGACGGAAAGAGCTTTACAACACCAGGCAACGGTATTTTTGGTCCGAAAGCCATGATCATCAATGAAAATGCGGGGTCGGGTGGCGATATGATGCCCTACATGTTCCGTTTCAAAAACCTGGGTAAACTAGTCGGACGCACGACCATGGGAATCCTGGTTGGTATTTCCGGATACCCTCCGTTATTAGACGGCGGAAGTGTTACTTCACCTAACTTTGGGGTATTCGACTTAAACGGCAATTACATCATAGAAAACGAAGGGGTGGCTCCAGACATCTTTGTTGAGCAAATGCCGAAAGATCTATTGGAAGGAAGAGATCCACAGCTAGAACGCACCGTACAGCTGTTATTAGAGGAAATAAAAACCTATCCATATAAAGAACTCAAGAAGCCCGCGGATCCAATCCGTGTCAACTAAAAGGAAAGCCCCGGCAAAAAGCTGGGGCTTTTTCGTTTAATGCCATTAAAACAGTATTTTTGACTATGCTTATAGAAATTTGGTCGGATATCATGTGTCCCTTTTGTTATATTGGGAAGCATCATTTTGAAAAAGCTTTAGCTTCTGTTGATTTTGCAAATCAAATTCAAGTAGCCTATAAAAGCTATCAATTAAACCCAGAAACACGTTTTACACCCGGTGAAACGGTATATTCGATGCTCAGTAAATCAAAAGGAATGCCCATCGAGCAGGCCAAGGAAATGACCTCCCATGTGGTCAAAATGGCTAAGGAAACAGGTCTAACCATAGATTTTGATACCAACATCCCTGCAAACACCTTTAAGGCTCATATTCTGATCCACTTTGCTGAAAACAAAGGGAAAGCTAGTGAAATGAAGGAACGTCTTTTCGAGGCGCATTTCGTTTCTGGATTAAATATAGAAAATGACGAGGTTTTACTACAAGTAGGCGAGTCATTAGGCTTCTCCGCAGAAGAAATTAAGGACGCGCTGAGCTCAGAACAATATGCTTACGCTGTAAAACAAGATATCAAAGAGGCGCAACACATCGGCATTCGAGGTGTTCCATTCTACCTTTTCGATCGTAAATATGCTGTTTCCGGCGCTCAACCCGTTGCCGCCTTTGTAGAAGTGCTAGAAAAAAGCTTCAGCGAATGGAAAGCCAAAAACCCCGGGATACAAATGTTAAATGACCAAAACAGCGATGCTAGCTGTGGACCCGATGGCTGTAGTTTCTAAGTAATCATAGGTATGAACGCCGCCAAACCACATTCGCCATGGCTATCTTTAGTGACTCTTTTAGGCTTCACCTTTGTGGGAGCCTTAGCTTCACAGATTGTCGTTATAGTCCTTTTCGCGCTATTTTCCGGAAAATTCGATATCAGTTCGCTCGGTAACCCACTCAGCCTAGCTGAATCTAACCGTAGCTTATTATACCTGCTATTAGCAAGTAGTAGTCTAGGCACATTCCTGTTTCCTGCAATACTGTTACAACGTTTAGAGAGAGATCAGTTCAACTATTTTCCTTCCAGGGATATGCGCTTGAATTTATTTCTAGGATTAAGCTTTCTTTTCCTATTAGCGGCGAGCCCGATTATGGAACTCATCAGCCGCTGGAATATGGAAATGAGCCTACCGGAAAGTCTGGTAGGGGTTGAAACATGGATGCGCACGCAGGAGGATGCGATGGCCGAGTTGACCAAGAGCTTGGTCATGGTCGATAGCCCGAGATGGTTAATCGTGAATATTCTGGTCATGGCTGTAATACCCGCGATCGTAGAAGAGTTTTTTTTCCGCGGCGCCTTACAAAACATCTGTTTTCGCATTTTCGGCAACCAGCACGCTGCCATATGGATTACGGCGATTATTTTTTCAGCAATCCACGTTCAATTCTTCGGCTTTTTTCCGCGAATGATTCTCGGCCTGATATTCGGATATGCCTTTGTGTGGACCAAAAATATATGGGTACCGGTATTTGCCCACTTCGTAAACAATGCCACAGTAACGATTATTGCTTTCACTTTCCATAAGCAAGGAAAAACATACGACGACTTGCAATCTGCAGACGTGTACTCTCCAATCATATATTTGACAAGCTTTATCGCCGCCTTATTGATTGGTTACTATTTTTATAAAAAGTCACAAGAAGTAAATAGATTAGATGAATCCGAATTGGACTAAAGTAAAAGTTTTTACGAATGCGCTGCAGGCGGAAATCGTAAAACAGATGTTGGTAGAAAACAATATCCCCGCAGTCGTATTAAATAAACAAGACTCTTCCTATCATTTTGGATTGGTAGAACTCTATGTAGATAATGAGCATACGTTGGAAGCAACAGCGCTAATTGATAGTTTCAACGACGAAGAATTACAAAACAATGAAGACTAGAGCGATAACCGGACTCTTTTTTGTGATTGCCTTGGTTCTTGCCACGCTATTGAACTCGTATGTCTTCGTGGCATTCTTCAGCTTGATCGGCGTACTGGCCGCACGCGAATTCTTCCTGATCTGCAAAACCGAAGAAACTAAGCCGCTCATGGCGCTCGGTCTGGGCACCGCGACCGTATTAGCTTTACTAGTTTCTTTATATCTATTAGGGCATCTGGAGGTAAAATATCTATGGCTCGTTCTGCCACTTTTTTCCTTCATTTTCATTGCCTCTCTTTTCTTAAAACGAGATAAACCCTTCCACGATATAGCATACACCTATCTGGGCATCTGGTATGGGGCGATACCCTTTCTATTTTTTATCGCATTGGGATTCACTCAAGGGAGCTTCAATCCATACATCCCATTAGGGTTCTTGATTATCCTTTGGGCAAATGATACAGGCGCCTACCTATCGGGCAGAGCTTTTGGCAAGACCAAACTCTTCGAACGGATTAGCCCAAACAAAACCTGGGAAGGATTTGTTGGAGGTGTGGCGCTGGCAGTCCTGATCGCATTGAATCTGGAGCAGTATTTCGGCTCGTTGACCAAAATGCAGTGGGGAAGTGTCGCGCTTATTATATCTGTATTCGGTACGCTTGGCGATTTGGTGGAATCCATGCTGAAACGTAGCCTCGGAATTAAGGATTCCGGACAAATACTTCCCGGCCATGGCGGCTTCTTAGATCGTTTCGACGGGCTTTTAATTGCAGCACCATTAGTATTTCTTATACTCTTATTTATTTAGACGCGTATGAAGATCGATAAGGCAAGCTTTGATTTTTTGCTAGGCTTAAAGGAAAATAACAATAGAGAGTGGTTCCAAGAGCATAAAGCAGCATACGATGCTGCACACAAAAATGTCATCGAATTTATTGAGGCGATCATTCAACGATTGGCGGAGCTTGATCCCCATATACATACGGATATCTCAGCGAAGAAATGTTTATTCCGCATCTATCGCGATGTTCGGTTTTCTAAAAATAAAGATCCTTATAAATCCTGGTTTGCCGCCGGTATCTCGGTCGATGGCAGAAAGCTAGCCGGACCAGAATATTACATACATATTGCTCCGGAGGACACTTTTCTTGCTGTAGGCTATTGGCGCCCCGAGAAACAACATTTAGAAGCGATTAGACAAGAGATTGACTATAATGCCAAGGGTTTGTTCGATTCGCTGGAAAAAGGCGGCTGGAAGCCCGAAAACATGTCGGGCGAGGATAAGCTGAGCAGACCTCCGGCTGGTTATACTGCCGATCATGAACATATCGATATCCTCAAGCATCGCAGCTTTATTCTATCCAAGAATATCAGCCGCAAAGACATGGAATCCAACAAAGCTCTGGATATCGTTATTAAAACCTACGAAAGCATGATCCCTTTCAAGCAGTTTATTCATACGGCATTGGATCAATAAGGAAGACTGATTTTACCCATACATACCGCTGGGGAGTCTTTGATAGCAGTAACGTTATCCGGGCCTCCGGCCAAAGTTTCATTGGCTAATACCGCAAAAAGACAGGCTTCTTTCGCATCGGGGTCCAATCCCAATTGCAGAAAGGAGGATACCGCATTCGGGAAAGCTGTTTCCAGTTGTTGCATAAGCTTAGGATTATGCAAACCGCCTCCACTCACATAGATCTTTACGTTTTCTAAGCCTTCGATTGCCCGTTCTATACCCTCAACCATTGTTTCCGCAGCAAACTTGTTCAGTGTAGCCATCATATCCGCATGAGTGAGATCTTTTGACTCCTGACGATCCTGTAGACAAAGATTCAAATAATCCAGGTTGAACAATTCCGGGCCGGTTGTTTTCGGAAAGGGTAGCGTCAAGAAATTATGGTTTTTCAGACGATCCAAGAGTTCAGAATCTGCTTGGCCCGATAGCGCGACTTCCGCATTGAAGTCCATCTCTTTTCCAAAATGACGAAACATGTACTGGTTCATCATGGTATTGCCAGGACCCAAATCGGTAGCATAGGCTTCCAGGCCTGTTCCGACCTGTGGCAGGAACGTAAAGTTAGAGATCCCTCCAATATTCAATAATATTCTATGCTCATCAGGAGAGCTGAATAGCAGGAAGTCACCATAGGCCGCCAATGGTGCACCTTCGCCGCCCGCTGCCAAGTGCTTCTGTCTGAAATCGCTTAAGGTGATGATGCCGGTACGTATTGCAAAATGATCACCATCGCCAATCTGTAGCGTGGAATTTGGCAGACGTTTATCGCCGGTATGTGATTGTGGCGCATGAAACACCGTTTGCCCATGGCTTGCAATCGCATCCACTTCCTCCGGATCAATTCCCCATTCGGCTAAAGCATCCAGAATAAGGCGGGAATGGACTTCAGCGACGTAAGCATTCAACCCACAAAGAAACTGATGGTCGATTGCACGCTTCGCAAAGACCTGACGGATCCATTCTCTAAACTCATCTTCATAAGACATCGTAGTAAAGTGAAGAAGCGATAACTCTGTAGAAGTGCCCGAACCGGCAATTCGACACATGGCAATATCCAAACCATCCAACGAGGTACCCGACATTAACCCGATAATTAGGCGTTCTTCCTTTTGGCTTATTTTCGCCAGCTTAACGATACTCTTATTCATACGATAAAAATACATTTAAATTTGTAATCTCCTTTCTTAATCCTATTTTTGGGGAAATACAAAAATTAAAAACATGAATTTTCCTTCTGAATTAAAATACACCAAAGATCACGAATGGATTCGTGTGGAAGGTGATGAGGCTGTTATCGGTATTACAGACTTCGCACAACGCGAATTAGGAGATATCGTATTCGTAGATATCAATACAGTAGGTGAAGAAGTAGCGGCGAATGAAGTATTCGGTACTATCGAAGCGGTAAAAACTGTTTCTGACTTATTTATCCCAGTTACAGCTACAATCTTAGAAGTAAACGATGCTATCGATGCATCTCCTGAGTTAGTAAACTCGGATCCTTACGGTGAAGGTTGGATTATCCGTGTGAAATTGAACAACGCTGCAGACGTTGATGCTTTATTAACAGCAGATCAATACAAATCAGAAATCAACGCTTAGTCTTAAGCGAAATCCATAAAAAAGCCCGATTGTTAGCAATCGGGCTTTTTCTTTATCTGATAAACCTATTGGGTTACGCTGATATTCATTTCAAGAACCACTTTTTGTCCTTGCGCATTCATATCCATTTTCATATTAGCGCCTTTGGTATAGTGGGTTTTCTCGTCCAATACATATTTAGAAGTGAATGAACCAATCTTCTCATCCGATGGCGTGAAAACATCGCCTGTAGACTCAATGATATAACCTTCAGCATCTTTGCCTATATACTTGTTCAAAGCCTTGATTTTCGTTTGTTTGCTGTCAATCTCTGAGTTCCAGGTATCGCCAGGGTTTACAGCATGATCTGGATAACTTGCTGTCATCCCCATGCTCTCCATAGACTGTCCAGCAGGTGTGTCTACACCATCTGGCATCGCAACGTCCACTAGCTTTCCTTTTTCCGTGATGGTCATAACCATCTTCTTACCGATTAGTTTTTCCATCTCAGCACCCAACATCTTTGTCATGGGATCTTCGGATGGGTTTTCCGAATCATAGGACATCGTCATCATCCCCGCATCCATATCCATCTTAATAGCATCTGTAACCGATTCGAACACATAATTGACACCATCTTTCTTAACGCCTGTAACGGTGTTTTTCATGTTCATGTCCATAATTATGCTTTGTTCTCCTTCCACATCCGTTTTCATGACTGTCGTTTGCTTAAAGGGCTTATTTAGAGGAACGTTGATTTTAAATTCAACTTGTTGCGCTTTAGTATAAAACGCAGCAGAGGATAGTAAAAATAATACAAGTAATTTTTTCATAGTTTATGTTTTGTCTACAATATTAGCGTTATATGATTTAATCTATTGAGTGCTCTAAAGTACATAAAAAAATAAGTAATTGAACGGTCAGCAAGCCAGGCAGAGACAAATATTTTACATCCTACGTGGCAGTCCTTTTCTAAACCCAATTCAAACCCCTTTCAAACCCAATGTAAAGCCCTTCCAGAGCGGGCTTGAAAGGGTTATACATTGGGTTTGAAAGGGGAGAGTAATGGTTTTATCTAGTACTAAGTATTTAGTAGTTAGTATTAAGACCTAGGGCGTGAATAGATTTAGATATTAGATGTCAGATGTGAGATTTTAGCGTATGGTTCAAGACACGCGTCTAAAATCTAATGTCTCATATCTAAAATCTAAAACAAAAAAAAAGAGCTATCCATTGGACAGCTCTTTTTTTTTGTTTTAAATATTTTTTACTTTTTAACGTAAGATACTTCTTTTACCGCTTTAACCACTTTAGCGATGCTAGGAAGAGAAGCTTCTACTAAAGTAGGAGCGTATCCTAGAGGTACATCTGCTGATGTTACGCGGATAACTGGAGCGTCTAAGTAATCGAAAGCGTGTTTTTGAACGTGGAAAGTAATCTCTGAAGAGATCGAGGCGATAGGCCATGCTTCTTCAACAATTACTAAACGGTTTGTTTTCTTTACAGATTCGATGATTGCTGGGAAGTCAATTGGACGAACTGAACGTAAGTCGATTAATTCTGCATTGATTCCTTCTTTTGCTAATTCCTCTACCGCAGGGATTACTACGCGTGGAACCATTTTACCGAAAGAAACAATCGTTACGTCTGTACCTTCTTTTACTAAGTTTGCTTTTCCGATAGGTAAGTAATACTCTTCTTCAGGAACCGGACCTTTATCGCCATACATCACCTCAGACTCCATAAAGATTACTGGATCTGGATCAATGATAGATGATTTTAAAAGACCTTTAGCGTCATATGGGTTAGAAGGAACTACCACTTTAAGTCCTGGTGTGTTTGCAAACCAGTTCTCGAAGTTCTGTGAGTGCTGAGCCGCTAATTGGCCAGCATTTCCTGTAGGACCTCTAAATACGATTGGACAACTGAATTGACCCCCGCTCATTTGGTGAATCTTTGCAGCAGCATTGATAACTTGGTCGATAGCTACTAATGAGAAGTTGAATGTCATGAACTCAACAATTGGTTTTAAACCATTCATAGCAGCACCAACACCAATACCTGCAAAACCAAGCTCAGCGATAGGTGTGTCAATAACACGTTTAGCACCAAATTCATCAAGCATACCTTGACTTACTTTGTAAGCACCGTTATATTCAGCGACTTCCTCGCCCATTAAAAAAATTGTTTCATCTTTACGCATCTCTTCGTTCATTGCTTCACGAAGGGCTTCTCTGAATTGTATTTCTCTCATCAGTGTTAGGAATAGTGTCTTTTTAAGATATGCAAAAATACTATATTTTCTCGATATTTAGCACGAACACATGTACTATTTTCGATGTTCGCGTGTCGTTCATCGCAAATAATCACAATATTATGACCTATGTTGTAGGATAAATTCCTGTAAGCAACGGTTCAGGTTACTTAGCGCGATCGGAATGTTCCAGTTTTTCGTGTTTCGGGTTTCTACATAATTGGAGATGGCCCGGACTTGTATAGCAGGCACATTGGCTCGCCGTGCGCAGTAGAAAAATGCCGCGCCTTCCATACTTTCAACAGTTTGCGGGTTCAGCAGTTCTTTCAGCCGGGTAATAGATCTTTCACAACCGTGCACCTTATTAACCGTGATGCCCTCGACTTCATCCAATTTTGTGTAGACCGGAGGGAGCTCAACCTCAGGCAATACGGTGGGGAAGACCGATTGTCCAAAGCCCAGCGTCTCGATCGGAATGAAGGTATCCTTGTCTTCGGCTCCGAATTCAAAGATTCGGTCGGTCGTAACCCGAACAAGATCGCCAAGCACTCGCGAATAGTCAAAAGAGCCTGCAATGCCGACATTGAGAAGGAGCTCATAAGTTTCCTTAGCCAATTGCTGTCCGAGGCTAAATGCCGTTGCGGTCATTCCGACGCCAGTGACCAGATAATCAACCTGATACTCTTGTAAAAAAGGGATGGATTCTGCGATTTCGAACTCGGTTGCCGCGACGATAAGAATTTTCATATGTCTAAATGGATGCACGCTAAATTACATTAAATTACGCTATCTTTGTACTATGATTTATATAACACGACGCGAACGATTTAACGCTGCCCATAAATTGCATAGGGAAGACTGGACTCCGGAGGAAAATGAACGAGTTTTTGGTATCTGTGCAAACCCTAATTGGCATGGCCATAATTACGATCTGTTTGTTACTGTTAAGGGCGAGATTAACCCGGAGACCGGGTTTTTGATCGATCTTAAGTTGATGAAAGAGATCATTAACACGCAGATTATCGACAAAGTGGATCATAAGAACATTAACTTGGATGTTGACTTCATGAAAGACAAGATGGCTTCAACGGAAGTGATAGCTATGGAAATCTTCCACATCTTGAAACCTCACTTTGCAAAAGAAAATGTAACGCTTCATGCCATTCGTTTGCACGAAACGGAAAATAACTCGGTCGAATACTTCGGCGATTAACTCATCATTAGTTTTAAAAGAAAGAATATGCACGATTTTGACGAAGCAGAACAAGACGGCTATATCAAAATAGATCAATACAATGAAAAACATGTGGAGCGTATTGCGAACCACTATAAAGACATATTAGACGCCTTGGGCGAAGATCCAAACCGCGAAGGCTTGGTGAAAACGCCGGAGCGCGTGGCGAAGGCATTGCAATTTTTGACGCATGGTTATGATATCGATGCTTCGGAAGTTTTGCGCAGCGCCATGTTTGCAGAAGAATACAGTCAGATGGTGGTGGTGAAGGATATCGAGGTGTACTCGATGTGTGAGCATCATATGCTTCCATTCTTCGGGAAAGCGCATATCGCCTATATTCCAAATGGTCATATTGTAGGATTGAGCAAGATTCCACGCATTGTAGATGTATTTGCGCGCAGATTGCAGGTTCAGGAGCGCTTGACCAACGAGATCCGCGACTGTATTCAGGATACTTTAAAACCTGCAGGCGTAGCTGTTGTTATCGAATGCAAGCATATGTGTATGGCGATGCGCGGTGTACAGAAGCAAAACTCGGTAACTACGACTTCTGCTTTTACAGGAGCATTTCAAAACGACGTGACGAGATCGGAGTTTTTACGCTTGATTACGGCATCTTTAGACTAAAAGTCTCTAAATATAATACTTGTTAAAACCGCTTTTAAAGCGGTTTTTTTGTTTTCCCGTTACCGTGTAATCTTTTGATTAGCAGTCTTTTAAATAAAAAATCATTGTTTTATAAAAACTAAATTTTTACCTTTGCGCAGTATGTTTGAAGATTTTGAGCGTCTAAATTCCTATTTGGAATATACTACCGATGAGGAAAATGCGTTGTTAAAAAGGGTCAATCGAGAGACCTATCTTAAGGAGACCATGCCGCATATGCTGTCGGGACATTACCAAGGAAGGGTGCTGTCGATGCTTAGCAAATTGGTACAACCAAGATTAGCGCTTGAAATAGGAACATTCACCGGCTATGCGACGATTTGCCTAGCGGAGGGATTAGCAGAGGGGGGCGTTTTACATACCATAGATATCAACGAAGAGCAGCAGGAGCGCGTTCAGGGTTATTTTGAGCAGTCGGACTATGCATCGCAAATTGTTTATCACATTGGAGACGCCGCGGAAGTTATTCCAACAATCGAGGGTCAGTTTGACTTGATATTTATAGATGCTGATAAGAAACGCAATCTGTATTATTTTCAGGAGCTTATTGATCGGGTGAAGACAGGAGGGGTGATATTAATAGACAATGTCTTGTGGAAAGGCAAGGTTTTTGATGATAAGCCGGACAGCCAAACACAACAAGTAATTGAATTAAACAAAACACTGGCGAGTGATAATAGGGTAGAAAAATTAATTCTCCCGATACGTGACGGACTTTTTGTGCTACGCAAAAAGTAGTGTTAAACTAAAAACAGGTTTATGCTAAAACATTGTAGAAAGATTTTTATGGTATGTATACTTACCGTAATTACAACTTTAAGCTTGCATGCGCAAGACTACACAACAAAAACGTATATAGCGAAGCACAGCACAGATGCGCAACGCTTAATGCGAGAAACAGGGGTTCCAGCATCAGTAATATTAGCTGTAGCCATTCATGAAAGTGCATACGGAAACAGCCGTATCGCGAAGTACCTAAATAACCATTTCGGGATTAAGGGAAAAAACAACAGTACGAAGATTCGCTCTGCTTATAAAGGCTATGGTTCCGTACTAGACTCTTATCGGGATTTCGTTGGGCTATTGCAAAGAAGAAAGGCTACCAAACCTTTGTTCGATAAGCATGAATCAGACGACTATAAAGCCTGGGTAAAAGGGATTGCCAAATCCGGCTATTCGGCAACCGGCGATTGGTCGCGCAAGGTGATCTCTACGATTGATCGATACAACCTAGAGAAATACGACGAAAAGATAAATCTGAATTAATCGTACTTAACGAATGACAAAGAGATTGATGTTGGCCAGTTTAATATTGGCCATATTTTTTGTTTCATGTGGAACGAAGCGCTCTACAGTACTACAGAAACCTGGTTCGAACAAGGGGACGACCCATCGCCCCAATACATCGGGAAACAGCGGTAACAAGGGAGCTGTGTCGATGACAGGATTGGCCTATATCGACCGATATAAAGGCATTGCCATCGAAGAGATGAACAAGTATGGTATTCCGGCAAGTATTAAACTAGCACAGGCGCTATTGGAATCGGGCAACGGTAATTCCTACTTAGCTGTCAATGCAAACAACCACTTTGGTATCAAGTGTGGCGGTTCATGGTCCGGACGCTCTGTTACGCGACCTGACGATGCAGTAAACGATTGCTTCCGCGTATATAATAATCCTGAACAATCTTTTAAAGACCACTCGCAATTCTTGTTAAGAAAGCGCTACGAGCCGCTCTTTGCGTTGAAAAAAGACGATTATAAAGGCTGGGCTCGCGGGTTGAAGGCGGCAGGATATGCGACTAACCCTCGATATCCGGAATTGCTGATCGATCTGATCGAGCGCTACAATCTACAACAGTATGACGTAGCGGAACGACATGTCGAGGTCATCGCTCGCGCGGAACGCGTTGAAGAAATTATCGAAGAAAAGAAAGTGGTGGAACCTCAGGTGCCAGCAGAGGAAATCAAGAAGCCTGTTGCCATGCAAATCTATGAGGTTAAAGCCTCCGACACATTAACGAATATTGCAAGCAGATATCAGACGACGGTAGCCGCATTGAAAGAAATGAACGGGTTGTCTGGTGAAAGTGTTTATGTCGGACAGCTTTTAGTCGTATCAAAATAGTTACACGGCTCATTAAAAGATGTTAAATATTAGCAACCTATTCTTCTAAGATGTAGTTTTGGTATTAGATGAAAAACCTAATAGCACTACTTTTTCTAATTTTAGTTTCTTTATCTAGCAACCTATATGCCCAAACGCTGGTGTCTGGTATTGTTTATGATAGAGAGTCTAAGCAACGCTTGGGAGAGGTACAAATTAAAAACCTAAGCACCAACGTACTGCTATTTAACGATTCGCGAGGTGAGTTTAGTTTGAAGGCGCAAGCCGGTGACCGGATATCGATTCGTAAGTTAGGCTATGTCGGCGACACATTGACGTTCAACAATCAGCAAGCATTGATCATCAATTTAACGCCTGCGGTCAAACGTATAGATCCGGTACAGGTATATGGTCGTCGCTCGCCGGATGATGTATTAAAAGAGATAAAAAGAGACTATAAGAAAGTTTTCGATCTGGCACAGCCGAAAGACTATTTTACGGTCGGACCAACTGGCGCTGGGGTTAGTATTGATGCGCTGTATAGTTTGGTAAGCCGCGAAGCAAAGAATGCGCGACGCTTTACGCAGCATATCGAACGAATACATGAAGAGAATATCGTTGATTTTTATTTTTCGCCCGATTTGGTGCGTTCGCTGACAGGTTTAGAGGACGAGCAACTGCAAGTATATATGCGTTTATTTCGGCCCTCGTACGAGTTTATCTCAAAAGCTAATCATTATCAATTGGTACAATATATAAAAAGTAAGTACGAAGTGTTTAAACTACACCCAAATTTGCGACCTTTGCGTGAGTTGCCTGATATAAAGCTGGATGTTAATCAAAAAAAATAATATGAAGATAAAATTCTACCTATTACCATTTTTTCTTTTGATGCTTGGGTTTTCCGTAGCACATGCGCAAGATTTGAAGGATTTGCGCGTCAAACCTGACACGACAATCAATGAAAATAAAGAAGGAAAAGCATTGAATGTAAAGAATATTAATGTTCCTATCCCGAAGTTGGATCTAAAGGTAAACTACTGGAAACATTGGAGCAAGATCGGAATCAACTTTAATCAGGCCTCTTTTAGTGATAACTGGAAGCTGGGTGGTATCAACTCATGGGCGATTATGGGCTTGATATGGCATAAATCCGATTATACGAAGAATAATTTCAACTTTACCACAGAGATTGACCTGAAGTATGGTAAGATCAGAAACGAAGGACAGTTAGCAAAGCCTAACAACGACCGTGTGTTCTGGGATAATAAGCTTTCCTACAAATTGTCGAAAAGCTGGGCGATCTATACCTCGTTCACTTTCGAATCGCAGTTTGATAGCCGTTATACTTATGCGAAGGCAGCGGACGGACAGGATTCAATTACCGGCGTGGTTTCAGCATTCATGTCTCCAGGATATTTTACAGAATCCCTGGGTTTGGAGTATAAACCCGATAACACTTTCTCCTTACGTTTCGGTACGGGTACAGCACGTCAGACTATTATTTTGGATGAAAGAATTAAGCCAAGATCTGCTGATGCTTATTTCCAACGCTATGGGGTTTACCCAAATCCTAAGGATCATAGCAAAGGAACCGGCGAGAAATACGGTGTGGAAGAGGGTAAGAGCTTTAAAAACGAGCTGGCTTTCCAGCTTACAGCGAATTTAGATCGTAATCTGACGAAGAACCTCAATTTGAAAGCCCGTTATAATTTATTTGCTGACTATGAGGATATGAACGATCCGGCACACCGCTTGGACGCAACCTTTTCAGCAAAAGTAACCTCATTAATAAATGTATCCTTAAGTGGTACAATGCTTTACGACTCGGCGATGGATGGAGCGGTACAGTGGAATCAAGCTTTGGCAGTAGGTTTGCTTCTTAACTTACCAAAATAGATTGGATGTTGAAGATAAAAGAGTTTTTGGTCGTAGGAGTAGGGTTAGTTTTCTTGGTTGCTTGTTCAACAGCCAAGAAAACAACCGTCTTACAAAACCCACAAACTGCCGTTATAAAACCTTCTGAGGTTGTAGAAAATACAGTTATTCCAAAAGATACTGTGACGCTGAATGAGCAAATTACCCAACAAGCGAATCAGCACAATCAAATAGATCCGAATGCTCCACTTAGTCCGGAGGAGCAAGCAAAGCAGCTTTTTACGACAGGTATTCATAAAGAATACGATTTCGCGCAAGCGATGCATTATGATTGGAGGAAGCCTTCCTACGTCATGATTCATCATACTTCCCAAAACAGTACAGCGCAGACGATACGTACTTTTCAGCTCCCGCATACCAAGGTGAGCAGCCATTATGTGATTGGCCGTGATGGTCGTGTGGTGCAGATGCTGAACGATTATATGCGTGGCTGGCATGCCGGAAGAGGGAAATGGGGACAGATTACAGACATGAACTCCGTGTCTATCGGGATCGAGCTAGACAACAATGGTTTCGACGCCTTCCCAGAGCCGCAAATTAACGCCTTGTTGACCTTATTGGATACGCTGAAGACGAGATACAGCATTCCGCAATTAAACTTCATTGGACACAGCGATTTCGCGCCCGGGAGAAAGGATGATCCGAATGTGTTGTTCCCTTGGGATCGACTTGCAGCACGAGGATTTGGTATATGGTTCAACGAGTCATACCTAATGCCCGCTCCAGCGACATTCAATCCTATCGATGCGCTTAAGTTAATGGGCTATGATATGAAGAATGAATCTGCGGTAATCCGAGCGTTCAAGAAGAAGTATGTAAGGACGGATCTGAGTCCGGTTTTAACGGATAGGGATAAGGCGATTATATACGATTTGTATAGGAAGTATTATTAGAATATTGGAGGTCGCTTTTCAGCGGCCTCTTCTTTCTTAACCCAGCCCTTTTTTCTTTCCCATCAATTCCTGAAGAATCAAACCTAAGGCAATCACAAAGACACAGCCAATCAGATTAAGCCATAGGAACGCAACAACATCCAATCTCCAAATACCTACGACGATAATCTCAGAAAGAATAGCGGCAAGAAAAACTGCTTTTCCGCCAATTCTTTTGATATAGAATGCTACCAAGAAGATACCCAATATAGTCCCATAGAATAAGGATCCAAGGATATTGACAGCTTCCAGCAGATTGCCGAGTTTACTAGAATAGAGGGCGATTGCAATCGTAAATACACCCCAAAAGGCGGTCGCGATTCGAGAGGCATTTAAATAATGCTTCTCATTTGCATCCTTGTTCACAAAACGCTTATAGATATCAATGACAGAAGTAGAGGACAGGGAATTGATCGCGCTGGCCGTAGCACCCATGGATGCCAGGAAAATAATTGCAATTAATAACCCGATCAATCCCTTTGGAAACACATCCGTAACGAACTTTAAGAAGATGTAGTTATTATCGTTGGTGTCAGCGGCGCTATCATTTTTCTTCATGAGGTCCACCAAATCCGCGCGGAGTTCTTTTTCCTGATTGTTATATGCCGCAAGCCGATCACGGATGCCATCGATCTTCGCATCTTCCTTTTTCGCTAGCGCATCTGTCAGTTCATTAACCACAAGTGTTTTCTCGGCGCTTATCTTTTCATGCGATTGCATGATCTTTTGGTAATCCGCTTTGTAGGCACTTTGCTCGAGTTTGGTAGTTTCCTGTTCATTAAAGAATAGGGGCGGCGTGTGATACTGATAGTACGCAAAGACAAGTATACCTATCAACAGGATAGAAAACTGCATAGGGACCTTTAAAAGACCATTCATGAGCAAGCCTAGACGGCTCTCTTTAACCGATGATCCTGTCAGATAGCGACCCACCTGACTTTGATCTGTTCCGAAATAGGAAAGTTGGAGAAAAAAACCGCCGATAAGACCCGTCCATACAGTATATTGATTATCTAAATCGAGGGTAAAGTCTATCGCATTGGTTTTTCCCGACTTCCCAGCAATATGGAGAGCCTCCGTAAACCCAATATGTTCTGGAAGTAACTGTACCACCAATACACCGGCTAAAAGTAGCCCGCCGAATATGATGGACATCTGTAGCAATTGAGTATAGGATACTGCCTTTGTTCCACCGTATACTGTATAGATCAACAAAAGCGCACCGATGGACAAGGTTGTCACGGTCAAATCGATGTTAAGAATGGTGGATAGGATAATGGCAGGGGCGAATATGGTAATCCCGGTTGATATGCCTCGTTGTATTAGAAAGAGGATTGCCGTTAATACTCTGGTTTTTACGTCGAAGCGTTTCTCGAGAAATTCATAGGCGGTATAGACTTTCAGCTTATGAAAGATGGGGACAAAAGTAATACAGAGTACAATCATCGCCAAGGGAAGTCCGAAATAGAATTGGACGAAACTCATTCCTGAAGAATACGCTAATCCTGGGGCAGAAAGAAAGGTGATTGCGCTGGCTTGTGTCGCCATGACCGAAAGACCTACGGTGTACCAGGGTAAAGAGCGGTCACCAAGGATGTAGCCGTCAATATTTTTGACGTTCTTGCTTTTATAGAGTCCATAAAGCACTATAGAAAGCAAGGTGAGGATGAGTACTATCCAGTCGATACTACTCATCCAAAGTATCTAGTGAAAAAATACATGAGGACTATACATACGAAAAGCCAGAGTACAATGATCCAATAGAATTGTCTCCAATTTCGTACGAAGGGAGGAAGTCCCTTATCTGTCATGTTTTTTATACGGTAATAAAACCGAAATAAAGAAAATTGCGAAGATTAAACCCGCTACTGTACCGGTAATTACACCTAAAAAAGTACCAGTTGCAACCCAAGCAGTTAAAGCAGCTAATAAAACACCAACTAATAAAATAATTCCTTTTACGTTGATTCCGTTAGAGTTTTCGATTTGATTTTCCATTATATGTTATTATTATTTTTCTTCGTTAGCTAGCAAATTTACAAATAATCTATAAGCTCCGGGCACTCCCGCCGGTAATTGTCGGAAAAACGCCAAAGAAGTATAGACAAACTTGCCCTTTCCATATTTTGCGACTAGTAAAGAGCCCTTATGCTGCTTCTCATTTTGATCAGCGAAGGATAATGGCGTTCGGTATTGCTTATCGATGTCTTCCGCGAAATATAGCCCGCGCTCTTGTATCCATCCGTCGAAGTCTTTTTGCGTTAATTTATTCGGATAGTTGAGTACAGGATCCTTTGGCTCAACAAATGTTGCCTTCGCATCTTCCTCCGTCACTCGAGCTCGGCTGATCTTAAACGGATAAGGTCCGAACTGGTCGATGCCAGTTCGCGAGTTGACATTATATTGAACTAAGGCTGTCCCGCCTTGCTCCACATAGCTCATCAGCTGTGGAAACCAACGCTGAATGGATCGACTTACATTATAGGCTCTAACCCCTAGAATAACAGCATCATAGCCCTGCAAACTCGAAGTAGTAATTTGAGACTCCGATAACTGCTCGACTTGAATACCGATATTGGCTAATGAACTAGGAATAAGGTCGCCCGCTCCGGCAATATAAGCGACGCGCTTAATTGGATTATTCAATTCTAAGGCCTTCACTTGTAATTTTACAGGAGGAAACCACGTAATCGGAGGGACATGCGGGTATAGAAGACGTTTATAATCATGAAGCGGCACCCCATTGGCAAGAAGTTCAATGCTTGAGGAAGCACTGTTCTTCGGGTTGCTGATTTCTACGGTCTTTATAATCTCCTGATTCGGCTCGAATGTGATAGTAAAACTATTAGGGTTTAATTGCAGACCATCTGACTGCTTAAAAGTAAGATCAATTTGTTGCTTTTTTGAGGAGTTGTTCTTCAACGTGATAGTCAAAACCTTTGTTTCTCCTTGTTGGAGCAACATATTGGGATGGTTGATGGAAGCCGTAATAACCGGACTAATGCTCATCGGCTCATATACCTCACCCTCTACAGGATCAACGTATTTGTATTTAATCTGACGCTCTACAGGAAATGTAAACCCGTTAATATCCAGGATAAATGTCGAACTCGGCAAGTTGCTGTTCTCCGGATTACCGTAATCTTTCGCATCTACAGCGAACTTTCCAAGGCTATGTGGCTTTTCCAGCCAATAAGGCTGTGTCCACACCGAAAAGGACTGGTTGTCCTCATATTTCTTGACCTCATTCCATGGCAATTCTTGATCAATGGATTTACCATTAATCGACTTTACCCGCACTTTAATTCCAGGATTGCGAAGGATAAGTTCGTTGGAAACCGGAATCTCTTCATTGACCACATAGTTGAAGTCGCTAGCAGTGGCTTCGATCCATAATCCCGAGCACGCGATAATCAACTCTTCGACATCTTGTAGCTTTTGCGTCTTGTAAACAGAGGGCTTAAGCTTTGAAATCAAGGTATGCAAGTTGATCAGTTTATCGATTGACGCTGCTGGGGCTTCCGCCTGAAACGTATTTTGAATATCTTTGATAGTCTGTTCAATGGCTGAAGTAGACTCGCCGAGGCGCTTCCAGCTGGAATCAATACCGTCAAATAAGCTTTCTTTAGCCTCATCGCCTGCAACGGCCTCAAAGTATTCGATGGACTTGCCACGACCTGCAGCAGCACCAAAACCCTGACTCTTATGCTGTGAGCGGCTTAAAGCAGCAATTTCCCCATAAGAATATCCCAATAATGGATTATAAGCACCAATATCGACCTTTAGCTGATCTTCGCGCGTATTGTTCATTCCGCCAAAATTGGCGGTGTTCCACAGCAAGCGTTTTGCTTTCCATGGTTTCAAGTCTTTTAACTGTTCTTGGAATCGCTTTGGATCGCCTGCAGCCTCGAAAGCTTCTTTGGCAAGGATAGCAGACGCTTGGTGATGACCATGTCCTCCACGTGTGTCGGGAGGGAAGCGATTGATGATAACATCCGGCTGTAGCTTACGGATTAGATAAACCGCTTCTCTTAGCGTTTCTTCCTTTTGCCAAAATGAGAAAGTCTCTTCATGCGTTTTCGAGAAACCGAAATCATAGGCAGAACTGAAATATTGCTCTCCTTTATCGATAGCGCGAGCTGCCAATAGCTCCTGCGTCCTGATTAAACCCAACTCAATGCCCTGCTCTGTGCCTAGTAAGTTCTGTCCGCCATCTCCTCGAGTCAATGATAAATATGCCGTTCTGTAGTTCTTTTCATTGGCTAACCAAGCTATCAAACGTGTGTTTTCATCGTCCGGATGCGCCGCAAAATATAGTACAGTACCCAAGGTAGAAAGCTTATCTATTTTAGACTTGATCAGCGCCGATGAATAGCTTTGCTGGCTAAAAGATAGTGTGATTGAACATAGGTATAGAATGACGAGGAATAGGGTTCTTTGCATCATATCTTAAAAGTAACGAAGTTTCAGTACAAAATAAAAGGAATCAAAAATAATTTGATTCCTTTTACCAACAATTAAAAATCTTTGACTTCAAACCCTGATTATAAACCTATCGGTTCGATTTGGCAGGATAATTTGCTTCGGGTCTAACCTTTAACGATTATAAAAGTACTATAAAATAGATGTAATCGGGCAGACCCCTTTAAAAAAACTTTTCCACAAAAACCAAGTTATACACAAGGTTTCTGTGGAAAAGAATAATAAATATAATAGTGCAGGCATTGAGCCTACAGGAGTTTATTTGTCGATAGACCCTAATACACGTTTCATGAAGGTGTTCAAGGCCTCTTTTTGTGGCATTCCCTCTTGTACCAACTTGTTCACTTCAACCGCACCGTACATATTGGAAATCAATTCGCCGATTACATCAAGCTCCTCATCCTTTAAGGAAGGAGCCTCTGTTAATGCCTCCAGGGTCTCGATAGTTTCTAAGACGAAGTCAACATCGTTCTCGGCAATAAATTCTGTAAGGTGTTTAATTACTGGTAACTTCATTTAATAAGTCTGTTAATCCGTCGATTTTATTTGTTTGTACTTGATTCACCAATTTGCCGTTCTTGAAAGCAGCGAAAGTAGGTAAATTATTAACGTTCGCAAGCTTTCTAGACTCTGGGAATTTCTCCGCGTCGGCAATGATGAAAGTTACTTGCTCGTTCTCGCCAGATAGTTTTTTAAATTTAGGCTTCATGATACGGCAGTTTCCACACCATGAGGCTGCAAATTGAACCATCACCGTTTCATTGCTGTCGATGATCGCCTGTAAATTATCTTCTGTTAGTTCTTGTAACATAATGCTTCTATTTTAGTTGTTGAAAACAAAAGAGGAGACTGAACGCCTCCTCTTGTATAAGCGTTTATTAGTTATTTGATAGGTAAGACGCTACTCCGTCGCGTGTTGCGCTCATAGCCTCTTTACCTTCTTCCCAGTTTGCCGGACAAACCTCACCATGTTTTTGTACGTGAGTGTAAGCATCGATCAAACGGATATATTCTTTAACGTTACGGCCTAATGGCATATCGTTTACTGATTCGTGGAACACTTTACCAGTCTCGTCGATTAAGTAAGTCGCGCGGTATGATACTGCAGAACCTTCTACCAATGTACCGTACTCTGGGTGCTCAACTTCTTTCATCTCTAAGATACCTAACACGCTTGATAAGTTGCGGTTAGTGTCAGCGATCAATGGATATTCAACTCCTTCGATACCACCGTTATCTTTTGCAGTGTTTAACCAAGCAAAGTGAACCTCAGCAGAGTCGCACGAAGCGCCTACTAAAATGGTATTTCTTTTTTCGAATTCTGCAGCAAGCTCTTGGAAAGCGTGTAACTCCGTAGGACAAACGAATGTAAAGTCTTTTGGATACCAGAATAACAAAACTTTCTTGTTTTCTTTCTGTGCTTTCTCAAATAAATTTAAAGTGAAGTTGTCACCTAAATAATCAATCGCATCAACTGTAATGTTCGGGAAATTTTTACCTGTAAAACTCATAATATTATTCTTTTCTTTTGTGCTACAAAGATACATAAATTTAAGCCTTCTTTTTATTGATATTCTTTATCTACTATTGGTTTTGTCTATATAAGGCAGGGTTACTTATAAATGTGATTTATACCACAAAACGGGATCTGCTGATAATGAGGAGGCAAGATTTAGTGACGCTCTGTGAAATGGGTTTTACTGAAGAGTTATAGGTGCAGGCAGAATAGCGCAGACTTTTAAATTATTGTTTGCACAAGTTCTTTAAAATAGTAGTTTTGTTTTCCGGCCCCGTAGTTCAACGGATAGAATAGATGTTTCCTAAACATTTGATAGCAGTTCGATTCTGCTCGGGGCTACAACTTTTAATATTAAACCATTAATAATAAACCGATTGCGAAAGGTTTGTTTGTTGTTGTTATCGCTTTTGCACCTATATTTTTACTTCACAAACATTGTAACATATTTGGGTGCGAGTATCCCATCAGAAAAATTAATGTTTGCTCATAGACCGGATTTAAAGATTTACGATGAAATGGTTGCTTAATACAATCCCTTCCGTATATTTAGATGATAAAAAAAAACAAACCTAATGTAGGCGGGGAGTGGGGTTTATAGGAAAATTCCCCCGTAATATGACCTTTGCTAAAATGGAGTATATTGTCCTATTTCTGAGGACATTCATTGAGAAAATTAAAAAGTATTTGTTTTATAAGCCAATTAAGTTCTGTTTTTTTAATATGTTTTCAGCATTTTATACTGTATCGGAAGTTTAACACAATGACCTCGAAATATTTTAATATTAATTATAAAAGCGTTAATTCATTTTCAGAGCCGTATTTTTCTGTATAATTTTAAAAGTTGATGTGATATAGATAAATTAATTCCGAAATGAAAAACTTAATACTACAATTATTATCCAAGTACGACTCTACCATAAAAACACTAATTCTACTTATAGTGGTATTAGGATTCTTCGATAAGTTTTATAATGATTCTTTTATTTGGTTCTTTTCAACTAGTTGGGTAATTATTTTACTATGGCTTTTATTTAAGATATTATTCAAAGTTGTAGTTGATAGCACTATTTATACTTTAAAAATAATCCGTTTAGATGAGAGTGAAGATTTTGAAAGGAAATATTTTATTGTATCAGTGTTGTTTGGATTGTCTACACGTTTTGTCCTTCATTTTGGTTTGCCTGGTGCATTGTTTCTCTTGGCTTTTTTAATTACTTTCTTACTGCGTACTTTTATTACTTTAGCAATACGTTATAAATCCAATTTGAATGTAAATATCGTCTTTATTTTGCTAATTTTCTATATTATTTGGCACCCTTTTAAGTTAATTGTTAAACAAGAGTTTGGGGTAAATAAAATCGGACATGTTTTCCAAAGCAATGAATTTAGAGCCATAAACGATTGTGAAATCTATAATCTTAAAGACTTTAAGTCCTATTTTGGTAAGGCGGATTTACTTATGTCTCACAAATTAACGGAGGACGGTATAACCGAAGAATATAATTTAGACGGATTTGTTGAGAATTATTCAATACGCTCATATTCTATTGAAAAAGCAATTGTTTATTCAATCTCTTTTAATAATAAAGTCGTTAATTTTAAGGATTGTATTATAACAATTTATAATGATGATAATGTTTGCAAATGTGAGAAAGGGATAGAATACAACATCAAATTATTACTTAATAAATAGAAATCGTACCAAAATCCTTTATGAAATTGGTACGATTCTTTAATAGGGTTATGTTTCGAGTTTCCTAATTCGTTTTCGGATTGCTCCTTCAGATACCCCTAATAATTTTGCAATTTCTGTGTTTTTCTTTCCTTGCTGATGTAGTCGATAAGTTAATTCCAAATCCTCTAGATAATCTGCTTTAGGGTTGTTTACATGGTCGTGTTCATTTCCGTATTTGTTAAATTCAAACTGTAAAAAATTGTTTTTGGCGCCTTTTGTGATAGTGCATAAACAAATGTTAGATTCATTGTATATATGTTCACAATTACGTTGTTTAATTTGCTTAATATATTTTACATTATACTCTAAGAAACTTTTTCCTATTGCAAAACAACTGTCTACAAAGTTCATAAGCATCTTACTACCCTGTAAATCATTGTTTGATATTGGCTTTACAAAATCCCTTTTTGGCGTATGTGCTAAGACAAGAATCGACAAATCTAAGTCTGTTTTTAATTGCTTAAGTTTTTTAATAAAATCTAGTGCTAAACTCCCTTTTTCAACATCTTCTAAGATAAAGGTCAGGTTGTCAAGAATAACAATTTTAGTCTTGTGCATTTCTACTTCCTTTGAAATACAGTCTAGAATTTTTTTATTGTCAAAATGTGGTGATTCATAGTCTAATTCACTTCGCAAAAAATTATCATCGAATGAATAATGATTCTTATAATTATCTGCATATCTTGCTTCAAATTGTTTGCTAGATAATTCGAAGTCAAAGTAAAGTACTTTTTGTTTTTCAGCTTCAAGTTTAAACCCTTCAATTGCTTTGCCTTTACTAATGCTATCTGCAATTTGTACCGCTAAAATTGATTTTCCCAAATTTGTGTCTGCAAATAAAATTGATAGCTCATTCTCAAACCAAAATTCGCTAAATAACATTTTGGGTATTGGTTTGCTTGAAGCCTCTTTAATCCATTCGTTTGCTGTGTATGTATTAAAATTTTTCATAATTATTTTCTCCTGTCTGTATTGATTGTCTATTTAAATGTCTTGATTGTATTCTATACTCTAATTCTCCCTTATTTACTCGTAGGCTTCGGCTTAAATCGATTATTTCTTCTTCTGAATACTTATGTATAGGTTTGCAAGAAAATAAGAATTTGCCTAGCTCTGGGGCTTCGATAAATAATTCTAAAAAGTCATTATTCATTTAACCTCCTTGTTTGCAGTAGCATAATGAAAGTGCTTAATTCTACATTTAGCTTTTTACAAATCAATAAGCAATTAGTAAGTGAAATGTATTGAAGGTGTTTACTTGCTTGAAGGAAGTAATACAGCTGATTGTTATTATGAAGCTGTTCTCTCATCTCTCAAAGGTTTTAAAGAGTTCATAACTTCATAATACTCATAGCGTATTATGTTTCCTAATACTCGAGCTTTGATAATTCCTTTTCGAGTATAGCTGTCTAATGTAGGAAGTGAGATTCCTAATAGATTAGCTGTTTCCTTTCTAGACAATAGTAGTCTAGTGTCAGTTTTTTCAACTGAGTTTAACTTTGTTCTTTCCATATATTTTTATTTTTTTTAAAAAATATCAGAAAGGGCTTGATTTTTAATTTTATTTGATTTAAATTTGTTTGATTGTTGTTGCCTTTCTAATATGTTGCTAATATAGGATACGATTATACCGTTTCCCAAATTTTTTATGTAAAATTTTCCTTAAAAACAAGCGCATTTTGTTTTTGTATCGTTTTTATGACTTTTTTATGACAAATCGGCTCCAATTTTCATTGCTGAAAGCTTTCTAGTATTAAATCTGCGTGATTTTTTGGTTTTAATTTTATATATTTTAAAAAGGAGCTTTCGGTTGAATGACCAGTAATCTGCATTATTGTTATAGTTGGAATTCCTTTAATATACATATTTGTGGCAAAACTTCTTCGGGCTGTGTGGGTGGTAATTAAATTATATTTGTGCGTTTTGTTTATGTATTGTTTCCCACCTTTTATAGTATGTTGAGTAATTATTTCATTTAATTCAGCTTTTTTTCCTACCTCTTTAATATATTCATTTAGTTTTTGATTTGATATAGATTTCGGGAGGCTATTATTTGTGTGGTTTTTATATTTATCCATTATCTTTTTAAGAACAGGAAGAACTGGTATCACAACAGACTTTTGAGTCTTTTGGGCAGTTATGGTTATGTACTTATTATCTTGTGAAAAGTTTGAATTGTCTAATTTGCTGAAATCAGAAAACCTTAATCCAGTCCAACATCCTATTAAAAACAAATCTCTAGCATTCTCTAATCTAGGACTCTCTTTTAAATTTAATTCTTCAATTTTTTTAAGTTCCTCAACGTCAAGGTAAATATTATCAACATCAACTTTGTGAGCTTTGAAGGTTTTCTTTTTGTACTCTAGATTTGTATTTATTCCTTCTTCTGTTGCGTAGTTTAATACCGTCTTTAGGTTTCTGTAATGTGTTCCAATAGTATTGATAGAAAAGTTTAATTCATTTTGCATATATGTCGATAATGCATCATAAAAAGTTAGGTTGATTTCATTGAATTTTAAATCTCTCTTGTTGCGGAAGGTCGTAAATTCTTTTAATATGAAGTTTGTTCTCTTGTATGATTTAATAATGGCCGGCGTTAATAACTTTTTAGTTTTATCATTAAATCTTGTTTTAGATGATTCAATAAAGTCTTTGAAATAGTCTAGAACGCTATCCGATTTAACTTTCTTTTTATTTGAAAGATTATGTTCTATAATTTCTTTAAATGTGTCAAAAGAAGGATATTCTCCGTTATCTGTAACATACTTTCTAAACAAAGATTTTATTTTCCCTTCAATATCATCTAATCTTTCATTGAACATGGTAGAATCCCACTCTTTTGATTTACCACTGTTTTTAGCTCTATGTTTTTTAATATCAAAATGATTAGGATGAATTTTAGCTACACTATATAAGGTAAGTGTATTTTTATTCCAACGAATTATACATTTAACTGCGGAATTCTTTGTTTTGTCTTTTGGTGTCCTTAAATTGAACGATACATTTACATCTTTTAGATTATTCATATTGCACTCACTTTTGCACTCGGAATCTGTTTGTTTATATTTGTTCTATTTTTTTAAAGTTAGTTCAAATGTTTTGTATTAAGTTCATTATCACATAAGTTTTTGTGCATTTTAGTTTTCTTTTTGCAAAGGTTCGATTCTGCTCGGGGCTACTAAATTTGAGACACCCTAAATCGCTGGTCTCCTTTCTATTTCCTCGACTACCGTAATTGCACAGACAATAAATCATTCGCTAACTTATGTAATCCATCTTCAATTCGCTTCAACTGTGATGCGCGAGGCTTTTTCAATCCGGCGGAATAATGCTGTAACTGCCGCTGATTGATACCGGTGATTCTTTCCAACGCGGAGTTAGTGAAAATCCCTTTGTAATAGTTTAACAAACTTTCTACATCAAAATGAAAGGAAATCTGATAATCAGATTTTAAGATCTTGGGAATATTTTTGGAATCAAATTCTTGTTTAATAATTTGAATGCTATTAAGAATAGAATTCTTGGCCTCTTCGACAGTATCACCCCCTCCGTAAATACCCGCTGCATTCTCGGCATAAGCACTGAACATGTCAGCACTGCGCTCAATAATAATTTTCAAGGTTTTCATTTAATCTATTTTTCCTTTTCTATTTATTTCTACAGGTTTTTATTTCAAACCAAGATCCTTTATCATTTTTTTTCGAAGGCCTTCGCCTATTTCTTTACTTCCATGATAGGGAATGGATACTATTCTACCGTGTTTTTCATAGATATAATGAGATCCATTGGTCCGAATATGAATCCAACCATTCTTGCGTAAAATCCTGTGAAACTCACTGGATTTCACGGAAATGATAATTTAACTAGATGTATCATATCTCTATAACGAAGTGTTCCTGTCATTTACAAACCAACAATATAAAGGTAGTAATAATACTACTTATTTAAAAGCAAATGATTTAGCAATCGGAAGCGGATGTTTCCCCCAAAATCTCCCCATCCTTAAACCTTCTTCCAAAAATCTGCTCCTATCTAATATCTCTAGCTAAGCTTATTGCCAGCAAAGCAAACAAGAAATTATAATAGAAAAAGGCAACCTGATAAGTTGCCTTTTTCATTAACCTGTACTTCCGTTGAAGGTTAGTATATCTTGATCAAGTACTCGGTACTTCAATACCGCTGAAAAGCTACTCCTGATAATAGCTCTTGAACTTCTGCAATGTCGCATCATACACCAAGGCCAGCTTAACATCTTCCCCACGCAGGATAAGCCCATCGGAAGGCGCTGGACTGAATCCATTGGCGATCTCCGACATGTAAATCTTTGCACCTTTCTTAAATCCGTTGATTCGCATCTTGTCCGAATAGTTCTCAGAATAGGCGACATAGGGTAAATCGGTCTTTTCATTGAAACTAAGGATCAAGAGACGGCTGAACTGTTTCTCATTATTATCCAAAACGACGGCCACATCGGTAATACCATCGCCATCGAAGTCTCCTGTGCTATAGGTCGATTTCGCGCGTTCAGCGTTTTGCGTAATCGTATAGTCATTGCCGTTATAGCGGTTGTTCTGCAGGATCAATTGTTTATAGCTGACACCGAGGTTATCAAAGGGCGGCAAAGAGAAATTCTTCTTATAGTCATCGAACTGGTAGGAGGGGATTAATTCCTTTTCCTTAAAACGATAGGCTATTGGATAAGCCTGTCCTGTTTTCGGTTCCACGAGATAGCCCCATGTTTCTTGGGCATTGCTTCGTTCGGCATCACGGTAGATCACCGTCCCGAATGCCTGAGCGATCTCTTTTCCCGTCGACTCTTCATATCCGATTGCTCCTCGTTCAATAACTTTATAGCGCTCAAAATAGATGCCCTCTTCCCCGGAAGATTCCGGCACAATGCGAACCTCATGCTTAATTGCAATGGGTGCTACCGGCGTTTTCTTCGTCGTGTCGACTTGCTCAGGCTGTCCAGGTCTTCCCGTCCCATTTTGCTGCGACGCGTAATACCAGTAGCCTATGCCGGCAAGGGCGACAAAACCTAACACGATCCAAAGCCAGTTATTATTGCGTGTGTTGTCTATTGATTCTCTTTCCATTGGTTTACAAGATATTACCAGAAATTAACTTTTCAAAAAATAGGTCCATCATCTTCGAGCTGGCCAGAAACTGTCTGTAATCTTCTGCAGTCGGGTTTTCCTTTTTAATGACCTCATTAAAAACCAGCTTTAACTGCTCATTGGTTTCGTTCAGCTTCTCATCCAGCTCCTGCATAGAAACACTTATGCGTTCTGGTTTACGGCTCAAGAGCAATTCCTTGGCAAAAACACGCTCCTTGCTTTCCAACAGCTGCGCAAGCATCATTAAGAGGATGATGCGCATTTCGTAGCGTTGCGATAAATTATCACTGTATTCTTCATTTCGTAGCGCCCGAAGTCGCGCTTCCAGGGATTCCGCATCGCCTTTTTGAAAGACAATCTGATTCATCAACTGGGCGATGTAGCTATTGAACATGTAGGACTGCGCATTTTCCCGCTGCTTCATCAGTTCGTCCTCCGAACCATATTGGTTCAAAAAGGTTTCAAAATATGAAGCTGCCTTCTCAAATTCACGACCATGATAATGCGCTAAGCCCAACACCAGATTGAATTTATTCTCAGTTGCGAAGTCAATGTATTGCTTATGGATCCGAAAGCTTTCCTCATATTTATGGATATTGTTGGCATTGGCCATGGCGTTATACACCGTCAAGCTGGTCGGTTTCACCTGCATCGCCTTTACGGCATATTCATAAGCCTTCTGGTTTTCGTCGAGATTGCTGTAGGCCGCTGCTAAATTAGACAGATGGGTTTCATTATCCTCGGAGTACAGCACTGCTAAGCGGAACTTCTCTTTTGCTTTTTCAAAGTTCTCCATCCGAAAATAGGCAATCCCTGCATAGGATAGATAAGTCGCGTTATTAGGCTCCGCTTTGCAAAGCTGCTCGAATAAGACTACAGATTTTTCATACTCCCCTAAATTAGAAAGGCTGTCTGCAGTAGCAAACAGCTTATCTTTATCTTGAGCATGCAGATGTAAACTGCCGATGAAGGCAAAAAATACGAGCAACCATTTCATTTTTATGCTGTCAGGTTAATTAGTGTTCAGTTAAGCTATCGCTAAGCTATATCAAAACTCATACCCGAAATATAAACAAAACCTTTGATTAAATATTTTTATCAATCCAACATCACAAAGACGCTACAACCAATCATCGAATTTCCTTATAAACCAAACCTTAACAGCTTGCGTCAGCAGGCAATAGGCTGTCAGAATTCCGATTAACCAAGGGAAGTAGGCTAGGGGCAAAGCCTGTAGCTTCAAGGACTCTGCGAATGGCGAAAAAGGAAGCAAGATACCGATCAGCATAATTAGACTGGTCAAAGCGACAACCGGCTTGGCAGCCCAACTCTGAAAGAACGGAATCTTACGCGTACGAATCATATGGATGATCAGCGTCTGCGACAGTAAGCCCTCGACAAACCAACCGCTTTGAAAGAGCGTTTGATGCTCTGGACTGTTCGCTTTGAATACAAAGAACAGCACCGCAAAGGTTGCAAAGTCGAATATCGAACTGATTGGACCTACATAGAGCATAAACTTCGACACACTGCTGGCATCCCATTTCTTCGGCGTTTCCAGAAACTCCTTATCCATGCGGTCCCAGGGGATTGAGATCTGCGATACATCGTACAGCAGATTCTGGATCAGCAGATGTATAGGCAGCATCGGCAGAAAAGGAAGAAAGGCGCTGGCGCCGATCATGCTGAACATATTGCCGAAGTTGCTGCTCGCCGTCATCTTGATATACTTGATGATATTTCCGAAGGTTCTACGACCATAAAGTACGCCTTTGCGTAGGACAAGCAGGTCTTTCTCCAATAAAATAATATCCGCGCTTTCTTTCGTAATGTCTACCGCCGTATCCACACTGATGCCCACATCGGCAGTCTTAATTGCTGCCGCATCATTGATGCCATCGCCCATAAAGCCGACGGTATGCCCTTTGCTCCGTAGAGCATCCACGACCCGGACTTTCTGCAAAGGACTTAACTTCGCAAATACCGAAACCTCGTCCACACGGTCTAGCAGTTCCTCATCCGACATGTCCTCCAACTCAGAGCCGCTAATGCGCGATAAGTATGGAATTCCAACATCCTGGCAGATCTTCGTCGCTACAGTCTCATTATCCCCTGTTAATACCTTTATCCCCACACCAAGCTTCTGCAAGGCCTCAATCGCCGGTTTTGCTGATGGTTTAGCCGGATCCAGAAAACCGATAAAGCCGGTCAATGTTAGCCCTTGTTCATCTGCAACCGAATAGTCTAGCGGGTGATTGCCGTCAAATTCGCGAATCGCCACAAGTAAGACACGCAGACCTTCACTATTCATCTTTTGGCTGGTCTTTAACACCGTTTTGCGCATGTTCTCATCCATCCCAACGATCATATCGCTTTCCATATGTATGCTCGTGTCTTCGCCAGGCTCAAAGGCACTGCTGCATAGCTCCAGCATTTCCTCCACCGCACCCTTGCAGATCAAAAGATGCTTCCCATCGCTTTTCTTAAGAATAACCGACATTCGACGGCGTTGAAAATCAAAAGGAATTTCATCAACCTTGATATACTGTTCTTCCACTTTCAGGTAATCATGCAGTTCCGCATGATCCAGCACTGCCTTATCCATCAGATTCTTTAAGCCTGTTTGGTGGAAGCTGTTCAGATAAGCCCATTTCAATACCTCATCGTCCTCAAATCCAAAGACGTTCAGATGTTTTTCAAGCACGATTTTATCAATAGTGAGGGTGCCGGTCTTATCGGTACACAAGATATCCATGGCACCGATATTTTGTATGGAGTTCAACCTCTTGACGATGACCTTATGCTTGCTCATATTCACGGCACCTTTCGCCAGGTTGGCCGTCACGATCATCGGCAGCATCTCGGGGGTCAACCCCACCGCAACCGCGATTGCAAAAAGTAGGGTCTCCGCCCAGTCGCCCTTCATCAATCCGTTGATCAGGAAGATCAGGGGTACCATCACCAACATATAGCGGATCAGCAAGAAACTAACCTTGTTGATACCCTTATCAAAGCTGGTCTCAGGGCGATCCGTCACGATAGAGCGACTGATACTTCCGAAGTAGGTATAGCTTCCGGTCGCCAAAATAGCGGCTGTCGCTGACCCACTGATCACATTAGTACCCATAAAGCAAATATTGTTCAGCGCGATTGGCTGCAGCTCCTCCGCATTCCGTATCGGTAGATACGATTTCTCCACCGGCAATGCTTCGCCTGTCAGCATGCTCTCGCTAACAAATAAATCCTTGCTGTATAATATCCGACAGTCGGCAGGGATCATATCTCCTGCGGAGAGGTATATAATATCCCCAGGCACCAAAGCCTCCAGGGGAATTTCTTTCTTTCCGACAAACTTGCGAAGCACGGTTGCCGAAGTCTTCACCATCCCCTTCAGTTTCTCTGCAGCAGCATTGCTGCGGTACTCTTGAATGAAGCGGAGCAATCCGCTCACCAGTACCATCACAGACACGACGATTACGGTTTTAAAATCCTTATCATTTGCAGGCGCAAGCCACACATCCAGGATGAAAGAGAAGGCTGCGATCGCCAAAAGGATATAGATAAACGGATTTGCAAAAGCAACGAGGAGCTGGAAATACCATTTCGGGGCTTTCTCGTGCTGCACCTCGTTGTGCCCAAACTTGGCGAGGCGCTCTGTAGCCATGAAATTCGTGATGCCCTCCTCGCTTGTTTCCAGCATCGCATAGACAAACTTCGTATCTTGACTTGCCGCATGCTGCATCTTCGTCATGGTTCCTATATTCATTCCATTCGAGTGGACTACCGAACGGAGATCTGTTTTTCTTCTCTTTAACATTAAATTCCTCCTTAAATCATTATTCAGTTTGTATTGCTTATAGCTCCGTTTGCAGGCTGCTAATCTCCCAGCTTGCTCTATACACTTGTTCCTCGATCGTCAGGCGGCTCACGACGCGCTCGACCAGCGAATCTTGGCGCTCGATCGTTTTGATTACCGCCCGAATAAATACCTGTTTCTTGTCTGCACTGTCGTCACTGCTTAAGGACTTCAATAGGAGATTGTTCTCATTGTTGAGCAGCTGAATCAACAGGACGCGCATTTGATTTTCTATACTGGGGTTACAGCTTAGCGTCAAGACGTAGTCTACATGTTCATCGATGGAAGAAGGGAAGTTAAGACGTCCTAAGGCCAGACCAATAGGTCGGAGCATCAAATGCGTGCAAACGATGGCGATGGTGACGATGGCAGCCTCCGGAAATAGACCCAGACCACATAGAGAACCTACTGCTGCCGAGCACCAAATCGTTGCAGCCGTATTGAGGCCCTGTATGCTCTGCCCGTCTTTCATAATCACTCCGGCACCCAAAAAGCCAATCCCGCTCACGATATAGGAGGCGATACGACCCACAGCATTCCCCCCGATATGGATGGATAGCAGCACAAAGACCGTAGCCCCCAGCGACACCAAAGTATTGGTGCGAAGACCGGCGCTCCGTTGTCGCCATTGCCGCTCCATTCCGATGCCTATACCGAACAGTAAGCTCAGCATTATTCTCGTTGTAAAAGTCAATAGTTCCATCTATACACAGCTAAATTTGCGATGTACAAAGGTCACTATAGCCCCCCGCAAGTCCGGTTAGAGAGCAGATAGAAAAATATTAGAATATGATTAGAAGGAAGGGATGCTGCGAAAAAAACGGATGCTGAAACTGCTGCCTTTGCCCTGTCGGGATGTTACCGAAATATCGCCGCTATGCAGATGCACAATCTTTTGCGTAAGTGATAAGCCAATGCCATGCCCCGGCGTAAAACGATCATTGGCACCGCGATAAAATGGACTAAAGATATGAGGGAGGTCTGCATCCTGAATGCCGATTCCGGAATCAGTGAAAACCAAGCTGATTTTCTCCGAATCGAATTGAAGACCTACCGTTGCTTTATGGTCTGCCGAAAATTTGCAGGCATTTTCAATCAGATTGACAAAAGCAACCTTTAGCAGGTATTCGTTGCCCTGTATAGAAATCTCTTGATCGTCCTCAAATTCCTGCTCAAAGTGGAATTCCACACGGTAATCGCGGTCTACGCGCTGTACAAGACCTATTGCATCTAAGAGAACTTCATCCAAGCGCACCGATTTAAAGGTGATTTCTGAGGGATCATAACTTGCCTTGGCCAGATCCAATAAACTATTCGAAAGGCGAGCCAGCTTTCGGGCGTCCGCGAGGGCATCCGATATGGCTTTCTGATATTCCGCATTAGTTTTTCCCGGCTGTTCGGCAAGTTCCAGCTCTGCGATGATGGCCGCCAGAGGCGTCCGAAGTTCATGGGCAATATTGGAAACAAAATGCTTTTGTGCATCGAAGGAATTTTCTAGTCGATTTAACATCGCGTTGAAGGTCGACGAAAGCTCATCCAGTTCATCTTTGCTCCCGGAAGTCGGTAAGCGTAGGTTAAGTTTGTTGGCAGAGATCTGCTTCGCCTGCACCGACATCTTCTTCAGCGGGTCAAAGACCTTCTTGGAGAAAAATCTTCCCGTGAAGAATAAAAAAGCGATTGACAGGAATAGAATGAGTAGGCTATCGTTCAGCAGGTTCGTCAGCTTCTTATAGCCATATTCATCATAAGCTGCAGCAACGATTATATAGGGCTTGCCCTCAAACACATGCTTGATCCCCAATACTTGCCAGCCCTCTTGGTAGAAACGGATCTCGCCCTCTTGATTAATCTGCTCGATCATTGTCTTTGTTTCCTTCACAAAATCAATGTCCACCGCGTCGTGGTAGAGCAGGTTGAAGCTGCTGTCGTAAATGGCGACTTCCACTTCATTGAGGATTTGCCGATTGTTATGATAGATATCTTGAAGGGTTTTCTTGTCTACATGGGCGTTGAAGAAGAGGTTGGCTTTCGTGATTGCTTCTTTATTTAAAAGCGAATAGAATTCTTGCTCCCGATTCTCCTTGGCAGAAAAATAGATTACCGCCGAGAACAGCAACAGTATGGCTGCAGTAATTCCAGTAAAGAGCAGCGTAATCCGAGTTCTTGCTGTCATTGCTCCTCTTTTAGAATAAAGCCCATGCCCGATTTGGTATGGATCAGCTTCTTATCGAAATTCTTGTCGATCTTCTTGCGCAGATAATTGATATAGACGTCGATAAAGTTGGTGCCCGTATCAAAATGTGTATCCCAAACCTTTTCGGCAATTTCTGTCCTGGAGATTACGCGCTCGGGGTTCTGCAAGAAGAAAGCCAGCAGGTTGAACTCTTTTGGCGTCAGGTTTATCTCCTGCTGATTGCGCTTCACAATCTTGCTGTGCAGGTTCATTACAATATCCGCATACTGAATCACAAAGCCTGTCACCTGCGATGGATTGCTCTTCCGCTTGAGTAAAACACGGATGCGAACAATCAACTCCCGCATTTCAAAAGGCTTTACCAAATAGTCATCCGCACCAGCATCAAAACCTTCAACCTTGTCGTCGGTCGTCCCTAAAGCGGTAAGCATAATGATAGGCACCTCCGGCAGCCGCTCGCGAATCTGTTTGGAAAGATCGAGGCCGTCCATTTTCGGAAGGATGATATCGGTAATGATGAGGTCGAAGGGAACCTGGAAAGCCAATTTCTTGCCCGACAACCCGTCGTAAGCGAGCGTTACTGAAAAACCCTGCTCGCTGAGCCCTCGCTCTATGAGTTCTGCAACCCGTAGATCATCTTCAATAACCAATATTTTCATTTTAGGATATTTGTGAATTGTAAAATTACAAATATTTTCCCCCAACGGCGCTTAAATCTTGTAATGATTAGGATATAAGACAGATAAAAGACAATCTAGGTGGAAACAATCAAGCTTTTCGATATATTTGTGTATCAACCTCTAAAACCGCCCATCATGAAACTTAAACTCCTTTGCATAACCTGTTTAGCTTTGTTTGCCGCGAACCTAAAATCGCAAACTCAGGACTCGGCTTTTCTCTTTTCCTATTTTAAAGGAAATGGAGAAGATGGTCTGCACCTGGCTTATAGCGAAGACGGATTTGAATGGACCGCCTTAAAGAACGACCAGTCTTTTCTAACCCCTAAATTGAGCCCCGATAAATTGATGCGCGACCCTTGTATTATTCGCGGTGGGGATGGCAAGTTTCATATGGTATGGACGGTTAGCTGGACACAAAAGGGGATAGGTTATGCCCATTCGGACGATTTAATACATTGGTCTGAACAGACTTATATTCCCGTTATGGAGCATGAGGAACAGGCGCGCAATACCTGGGCGCCGGAAATAACCTACGATGCGAAAAACAACCTGTACATGATCTATTGGGCGACTACGATTACCAGTGCTTTCCCGGAAACACAGATTGATGCCGACAACGCCTATAATCACCGGATGTATTATACCACGACATCTAACTTTAAAACCTTTACAGAGACACAACTGCTCTATGATCCGGGTTTCAATTCCATAGATGCGACGATTCTGCCTTACAAGGACAAATGGATGATGCTGCTGAAAGACGAAACCAGAGAGCCCGCAGAAAAGAATTTGAAACTAGCTTTTGCCGATGAGCTTGAGGGACCTTATGGCGAAGCCAGCGAACCCATTACTGGCGATTATTGGGCAGAAGGACCGACCGTATCTTACGATAATGGCGTCTGGTCGATTTACTTTGATAAATATGTAGACAAGAAGTTTGGGATGATACAGTCTTCAGACCTAAAGAACTGGAAGGATGTTTCCGATAAACTAAGCATGCCGAAGGGTATTCGGCATGGCACTGTATTAAAAATATCGAAAAAGGAACTGGCCAAACTAAAGGAGGTGAAACCCTGATTATTGGTTTTTGAAGATTTTCAGTCGGCTTGTCATCACGAACATCAGAAGGCCGAATATCGAGAACAGAGCGAATGAATAGCGTAGGCTAAATAGCTCAGCGATATAACCGATCAGCGGTGGGCCCATCAGGAAACCCAGAAAAGAAATACTAGAAACCATCGCTAAAGCGACTCCTGCCGGGATACTCTTATGTTTGCCGGCAACAGAGTAAACCGTAGGGACGTTACAGGCAACGCCAAGACCGACCAGCATAAACGCCAAGGTACCGATCCATAGATTAGGGAATATCACAGAGGCCAACATCCCAACAAACATCAGGATCCCCGATATCTGTAAGGTACGCTGTCTGCCAAAGCGTCCAACGACAAAGTCACCGATAAAGCGACCCGTAGCCATCATGATCATAAAGGAGGCATAGCCCAAAATAACCAATTCCTCCGGTGCTTTCACGACATCGTGGAAATAAACACCACTCCAATCGAACATGGCGCCCTCGGTAGCCATAGAAAGAAAGGCGATGATTCCCAACTGTATAATCACTGCGTCGGGTTTGTATTTTGTCTTCCGCTCGCCTGTCTCTGTTTTATTTTGCTCCGCTAGCAAGAACGGACGGTTCCATAAGATATTGACAATCAATAGCGCCACGATAACTAGGAAGTGGCTGAGGGTATTAAACCCAATGTTCGTCATCAAAAGGCCAATTAAAGCCCCCGTAAATCCCGCCAGACTCCAAGCCCCATGGAAAGACGACATAATCGACTTGCCATACATATCCTCCGCCAGTACCCCCTGCGTATTTACCGAGATATTACATAGGTTGCCCGCCACCCCGTATAAGAATAGAGAAGCTCCCAAGTACCAGGCATTCGGCGATAAAGCAATCGGAATAAGAATCAAGGCATAGATAATCGCAACAATGGGAAGCACTAATTTACTTCCAAAGCGATTGACCATAGCTGCTGATAAGGGCATCGTGATCAATTGACCAATAGGTAGCATCAAAAGGATAGTCCCTAGCTGTGCTTCCGAAAGGCCCAATGCTGTTTTGATCGTCGGAATACGACTTGCCCAAGAGGCAAACCCCAAACCCTGACCAAAATAAAATAAAGCAACAGCAAGACGGATTCTACTTTTTTCAGAAGTGGTTATCAGTTGACTGCTAGGTGATAAGCTTGTCATTTTTATTAAAATTTGCGACAAAGGTAGAATAAAAAATATTAGCAATTCCCTGCTTAGTGTAAAAAAGACACCAAAACAAAGAAGAGCACCCCCGGGGATGCTCTTATAAGAAGGTTGATTCAGCGCTTGGTTAAAAAGAATATCTTACACCAAACTGCGCTTGGAATGGATTTCCAGAGAAGCCTTTCGCTCCGACACTGTTTACCGAATAGTTATATTGTTTTTTTGCTTGATCAAATCCGTCAACTTTGTATAAAGCTTGATTTCCTAAGGCGTGGTTTACACCCCATTCCTTATTCAGCATATTCATGAAGTTGAATACATCCATAGAGAGCTCTATGCTGTGTGTCTTATAGAAACGTACATTTTTCGCAAGGCGTAAATCGACCGTTCCGAAGAAATCGTTGATACCCGCATTCCGTTCAGACATACGACCGGAGTATTTCGTCAGTAGGTCTTTCATGCTTTGTGCTGCATCGGGGTTGTCCAAAATTCCCTGTATGCCTTTCTTGATCCCTTCAGGAGTATTGGCGCCATTGGGGTCGAAGATAAAGGCAAGGTCATTGTCTGATGACACAAAGTCGCCATTGATGTTACCACCCGCACGAAGGGTATAACGTGATCCTGCTACCCCACTGAAGCGGAATCCGAATTGGAAACCATAGAAAGTCGGTGCCGTACCGTATACCACTAATTTGTGGCGGAATTGATTGTCGGAATAGGTAATAGAACTTAGGTTCCGTGGATCATCAACAACAGGTTGCACCAAGGTTGCCGTATTCGCTACGTTTCCATTGAAAGAGGTATTGTCCTTCGTATCGTTCCACGTGTAACTAGCGTTGATCGCTCCATCTTTAAAGTACTGATAGGTTGCATCGAGCACGACCGCATAGTGATTAACTTTTCCTAAGCTGGTTAATTCAAGTGCACGTCCAAGCTTGTTCGACACGCGGCCATCTTTCCAGTCCGCCTGTCCATTGCCCGGAATCTTCTCCGCCGGAACGAATACGCCGCGATTCGCCTCATTGGCTAAACGGAAGAATGGCTCGCTTACTAAGTTGCGCTCGATATAGGTATAATTGTTTCTGCCTAAAGTCATAAATCCTGTAATTCCCACTTTTAAACGGTCGGTAATCAGCTTTGTATAGGATAGATTGGCTTTGTAAACCGTCGGAACCTTCGCATCCTCGCCCGTAAAGTTGATCGTAGGCAACTGATGTTCCTTCAATGAAGGAATGCTGTTCGGATCTTTGCGGTAGGCTTCAAAATCTGGCGTTGGTACTTGCGCACCGCGTACATCGACAGTCGCTAAATTAGAACCATCGAAGGTCAGGTTGTTGATGATCATATAGTTGTTGATATCCGAAGCGAAGATACCCCCGCCTACGCGCAAGAAGTCTGTCTGGTTCTCATTGATATCCCAGGTAAACTGCAACCTCGGCTGAAGGATAAAGGAACTTAATCGGTTGTCCGTGCGCAACTTCAACTCATCATAAACCAATTGATTGAAAGTCGCCTTCGGATAAGCCGCATAGTCCATGCGTAGACCTGCCGTCATCTCCAAACCCGCCGCAATATTCTTTCTTAACTGCCCGTATAGTCCGAAGTTCATAATGGTGCCGCGAACAGCGATATCATCTTTCAGGGGAACCTCACGGTAGTAACGGTAGGGTTTTAAGTTTTCAAAATTCTGTAAAGCGTTGATCGGAGGAACGGCATTTTTATCGTTGGTAAAGTGGAAACGACCATTCACTTCCGAACCGTAGATTGATTTGGAATTTGTTGCCATAACATCCAATCCGAAGGTGTATTTTGCGAAATCAGTATCCCAATACAAATTGTTGGTCAACTGCAAAACATTGTTTTTAAAGCTCTCCTGCGCAAAACGATGACCACCAATTTGAAGATTGGTTGCCAAATCTTTACCATCAATATTGGAAGTTACATTCTCTACAATTGCGCGAGGGATATAATTCTTGCCAATTTGGTCGCCCTGTGTCGAGTTTTGGTAAACATAAAGATGTTGAACTTTCACCTCATTCGTTACGCGAGGAGAAATCGAGGTACGAAGAGTTGCTAGAAAGCTGTTGTCAAAATTCTTGTCATTGCCATAAGACTCTAACAAGGTGATATTCGTGTTGTCCGCCAATCCTAATGGATTATAGTCGTAGGTTAGGTTGTTGCGGATCGTCAATAAATTCTTTTCGTTGATTTGGTAATCTAAGCGGAGGAATGCAGCATCTGAGGTACGGCGCTTATTGATGGAACCGTATTGTGCCTGCTTCGATACACCGTATTTATTTTGTGCAATGCTGACGAAGTTGTCTAAAGTTGTTTTGTTGATGCGGTACAGGACCTCATCAGCTGGAGATCCGATATCGGCGATCAACAAGGAGCGATTGTCTTGCTGTCTATCCCAAACGACGAAAAAGTGCAATTTATCTTTAATGATCGGCCCTCCCAGAGAGAAACCGTACTGATAAGTCGAATAGCTGCCCATGCGTTTGTTTCCGCGAATATCATTCTTGCTGGTCAACCAGTCGGCGCGCCCAAATAAAAATGCGGATCCGGAAAGCGTATTGGTACCTGATTTTGTAACAGCAGAGATCGTACCGCCACCGCTACGTCCAAATGTAACATCATATTGATTGGTTACGACTTTGAACTCACGCACGGCCTCCATAGAGATGGAGTAAGGAGCGCCACTTCTTGCCGTTGTAGAACCTGCAGAAGTAGGGTTCTTAGCGTTCATACCGTCAATGGTAAAGTTGGTGGATGAGCCAAGCTGACCCGAAAGGGAACCGCCGGTAGACAAGGGAGAAAGGTCGGTTAAGGTCGTAAAATTACGCCCATTGACCGGCAGCGATTTAATATCTTTGGAGGAGAATGCCGTTGCAGCACCGAAGTAGTCTTTTGAGTTTTTCAACGCAGATGCTGTTACTTCCACTGCATCCAGGGAGGTGCTGGAAGAAATCAACAGCAAATTAACACGGGCAACATCGCCCTGGTTAAGCATAATGCCAGATGCCGATCCCACACCTTTTTCCATGTGGTTGGCCTGTACATGGTATGGACCACCCAAGGGAAGCTGCTTGATGTCAAAATTACCACGCTCGTTCGTAACCGTGGTGGTTGTGAAACCCGTAGACTCATTACGAACACGGATGGTTGTATTGCTTGCCGGATTGCCGGACTCGTCACGCACAGCACCGGTGATGGAGGCTTGCGTTCCTTGAGCAAAAGCCTGTGAAAAAAGGCTTAACGCTAATAAGGGGATAAAGAGTAGAAATTTGAGGTTAAAGGATTTGTCCATGTTCTAAGTTTAATATAGTCCCCAAAACTATAATCGCAATGTTAACTCAAAATTGCCTACATAAAAACAACCTATTATGCTTGTGTTAAAAAGATGTTTCAAACGGCTATTCGAGAAGATAGCCTCGAGTTACACCCAAACCAGAAACAATGCACTCCCAATACATAACCTAATCAAAGCCCTTTCGGAGCGGCTTTGATTGGGTTATGTATTGGGTTTGTATTGGGTTTGAAAGGGCTTTAAGTGCTCGTAATTATGTAGAGGGGATGAGGCTCTTAGATAGTATTTAGTATTTAGTAGTTAGTTGATAGTAGTTAGTAGTTAGTAGTTAGTATAAAGACCTATGGCGGAAGATCTTATCCAGTTTTAAATCATCAGAATAAACCCGTGACTTCCTGATTAACCGCAAATTTGTTTGCATTTAGTACCTCCATTTTGTGGTCAACCTATTTCAGGGACGGACATAAAGACCTATGGCGGAATTACATATTAGACAAGCAGACAATGCTCTAATTTCAAGTGTCTTATATCTAAAATCCACTATTTAAAGCCTAGTAACCCGCCATAGGTCTAACTACTAAATACTAACTACTAACTACTAATGTTAAATTCTCTTTGCTTTTCGCAAAGAGAATTTAACATTCCCTTAATCCCTTGTTAAACCTAGAAGGCTAGTTTTGGCCTATCAACAACCAAGAAAAATGAAAAAACTATATTGGTCCTTGTTGGCTTGTCTTTTATGTGGGACGGCCGTGGGACAGGATTTTGCTAAGGGGACAGTTTATGTAGACGTTAATGGCAATGGTCGGCAGGACAAAAAAGAGGCCGGGTTGCCGGGTGTCAGCGTGAGTAATGGTCGCGAAGTGGTTTTAACCGACAAGAACGGGAAATACGAGCTTCCGGTACAGAACGACAACATTATTTTCGTGATTAAGCCATCGGGTTATGCCTTGCCTTTGGATCAGAACAACTTACCGAAGTTTTACTATATCCATAAGCCACAGGGTTCGCCGGAGTTAAAATATGCGGGAGTTGCACCAACAGGTCCGCTTCCGAAGTCGATTGATTTTGGCTTGAAGCAACAGGAGGAGTCGAAGTCTTTTTCAGCTTTTGTATTCGGCGATCCGCAGGCCTATAACGAGGATGAGCTGGCTTACTTCTTAAACGGTGTGGTGAAAGAAGCCAATCAGAAAAAAGGCCCTTTATTTGGTATCAGCTTAGGGGACCTGGTAGGCGATAATTTGAGCTTGCATCCTGGATATCAGGAGGCGATCGGGCAGATGGGTTTGCCTTGGTTCAATGTTATGGGTAACCACGATATGAACTACGATGTGGAGCAGGACTCTTTAGCGGATGAAGGTTTCGAGCGTGCTTTTGGTCCGGCGAATTATGCTTTCAACGTAGGTAATGCGCATTTCATTGTGTTAGACAACATCATCTATCCGCATCCTCAAACGGGTAAGGGTTATCAGGGAGGTTTACGTGCGGATCAACTGGACTTTGTGGAGAACAACTTAAAGCAGGTTCCTAAGGATAAACTGATTGTTTTGGCTTTCCATATTCCTTTGAATGTAGAGAATAATGCTTCCTTCCGCAATGAGGATAGACAGCGCTTGTTTGATTTATTGGCACCTTATGCGAATACGCTTTCCCTCTCTGCACACACTCATTATCAACAGCAAAATTTCTATACCGATCAGCATGGTTGGAAAGGCGAGAAGCCGCATCATGAATTTAATGTAGGAACGACCTCCGGCGATTGGTATTCCGGTATTTTGAATGCAAAGGGTATTCCTGCCTCGACGATGCGTGATGGTACGCCAAAGGGCTATGCGATATTAGCGATTGACGATAATAAGTATACGTTTGACTATAAGGTGGTCGATCAAGCGGATGATTATGCGATGGCTCTTTTTGGTCCTTCAGTTGTTAAACAGAAGTATGCCGGTCGTTATTCTGTTTTTGCAAACTTCTTTCTAGGATCAGCAAATGATCAGGTTCGCTATCGTATCGATAATAAAGAGTGGAAGACAATGCAAAGAATCGAGACAGAAGATCCCGCTTATAGAAAAGATTTGTTGGCTTACGATGGAGCAACAACGTTGATACCTGGTAGAAGACCAAGCGATGCGGTAAAGTCTGCACACCTTTGGAAGCTTGATTTACCAAAATTAAAAGCCGGGAAACATAGTCTTGTTATTGAAGCGGTGGATATGTTCGGAAGAACACATACAGCAACGAAAGAGATTGAGGTCGTTGAATAAGCGAACTGTTAAAGGAGGTTTCGAAGGTTTTCAACCTGCCAACGAAACATAGCATAGTGAACTGGGTGGGCTATTCGCTAGCCCACACCAATTCTACTAATAATCGCAGATGGTTATTTACTATAATAATATAGTTTCTTGACCTCATGCCAGGATCTGCACCTCGCATTAACGGTTCGGATTATTAATCGCTCGGATGCAGCGCACATTCTTTCCTTCGTCGGAGACTCTATCTTCATAGGTGATTCCTCCCCAGGATATTCCCCACAATACTCTAGAAAATGAGGCGACTACGGCCTTACTTGTTGTTTCGTTTACGGCTGTAGCGGTCCAATAGTGGCATTGGCCACCTGCCACTACCCCATATAGAAATCCTATAGGGCTTTGATCCACATAAGGTGCGAAGAAGCCCGGGGCGGTTCTGTAGCCCCCGTAGGAAATGTAGAGTCGATTGTCGTCGTATGCTTCATTCCTGCTGTATTCCGCGTCTTTCTCCCACACTGCGCCGTAATTAGCGCCGTAGAAGATTCCGTTTATCTCTTCTTTTTTATCGGGTTGCCCAAGGGTTTCCCAGGTCGCTAAGTCGGGCATTTTCCAGGTTCCTTCCGGGTAGAGTAGCGCACAACCGTCTGTTGTTCCTGCTTCACCTCGAGGTACATCGGACTTCCAGTTCCAGAAATCCTGATCGATCGTTGTGATATTCGACTCATCCGGGTTGGACTTTAAACGATATTTATCCAACTTCAGTGGATTGTAGATGAGGTTTGTTCTAGCCCACATAATCCCCTTTACTTTAATTGGCGATTCGAGTAGGCGCAATGTGGCGATATAGCTGGATCCGATGCTCGGTGTCAGCCCTTGTGGAAGCGTGAAAGATAGTCCCGGGGAACTACTAAATGTTCTGGTCCGCCCATCGTCCAGCAAGATGCTAAGCGGCGTAAAATTGAACGTTAGATTTCCGGGACTGATTGCAGTTGTATTTAATGTGTAAAAACTGGCCACTTTCACTGCTTCTCCTTCCACGATATTGTCTACTTTCATTTCAGCATTGGTCACCACGGCATTTACGGGCTCAATATTGCTAAAACTGTTGCTGAATGGATTGTAATCGCCCATCGTCATCACTTCCGTACCGGGAACGGTGTTGTTTTGAATGCTGATTTTAGTGTCGGTAGAAAGCGTAGCGAACATACCTCGCACGTTGACGACGGCTTGGATTCTTGCCGTTTTCCGCTTGAATACGATATTCAGAAAGTTCTCTCCGGCTTGGATGCTAATGTTGCCGGAGGCAACCATTAGGTCTTTATTACTGAGTGCGGCTCTGGAGATCAGTTTGCTGTCCGCATCAAAATCGGGAACTGATTCTCGCTCGTTGGTGGAGTATGCGTACCATTTGTAGGTCCACCCTAAATTGACTGGTATAAGTGGGTCGGTTCCTGTTGATCCGACCACGTTCGCTAACACATTATCGTTTTGATCGCAGAGGATGACCCGATATTTAACCTGGTCTTCCAACGGAATACTCGCGGCTTTGGCTCCTCTGGCTTTGGCTTGTGCGTCGCCATTGTTGGGCGTAATGCTGCTGCTGATGGGTGCCTTTATGTTTTGTTCGAGACTGATCAGCGCATCGCCTAAGGTCCCAGACACGAGGGTTTCGTCGGCCTGAATCCCATGCCTTCTACCGACGTCACCCTTCATGCCAATGGCAGATTTGGCAACAGAGTTATCCCCTTCGATACCACTAATCTTGAATTTTAATATATGTTCCCCATTTGGTGTTTTGTCCCCCGTATTGCTGTCTTCACTTTTGGAACAGCTAATTGCTAAGAATAGTGCCAATATGCATAGCGCAAGGAGCGGAATATGCTGCGTAAAACGTAATCTTTTGTTTTTCATTTGGCTTTTGTCTAAATGTTTTGCTGATGATTTTAAGGTTTACAGCACATCGAAATCATCGGTCTGTGAACCGGTGTCTGTCCATTCTTCCATTTCAGGAACCAATGGTTTTTCGCTATTTCCGGGACTTAGTATTGCAGACCCCACTGCAATTCCCGCTTCCAGCTCGAGGCACATCCAGTCGACTCTAGGTTTCAGATAAAGTGTTTTTTGTTTATTCATTGGTCTAATTTTATTCTTCGACGAAACATTTGAAGCGAATAGGGCGTCAATCATTCCCCGATAACCAAATACAGGTTTGAAGGTGTACGGGTAATTAAGAATTTTGCTCTCTGCTTGATAAGAACAAATTTAGGTTAGAAATGATTCGTAATAAAATAATATAATTTGTTTTGGTTGATGTTTTTAGTCGTGTAGAAAATAAAATTAACGTGACAGATAAAAATATTTAAAGATGATTTAAGTCACTTTTTTTGCGACGAAAAAAATATATCATTTCTACGGATATAAAATAACTGATAGTTGGGTTGTTTATTATTATCGGTAATTATCCTAATAATATAAATGCTTGTAGCAATTCGGCTACTATTTGTTTATATGCGGTAAGCAAATGTAATAGAGTTGTTTAGCATTACCACAATTAAGCAATGTCTGCATGTTTCCTTTTTGGGGTAGATAGTAGGATAACGAAGGGCAATTCGTTGATCTGAATTGCCCTTAACATGCAGAGTATTACTATAACTATGAATTTGGGTTGTTTTTTGCGCGAACGCAGCGGACGTTTCTGCCTTCAGATTTCTTCTCGGAAGTGTAGGTGATGTTGCTCCAGCCGAATATCCAGCCCACGTGAGTAAAAGAGGCTTTTACAGCCCTTCCTCTTGAGTTGTTCTGGCTGGTGGAAGTCCAATAGTGGCATTCCCCACCTGCAAGTAAGCCTGCCGCAATACCGATGGGGCTTTCTTGTACGCTTGTATTTCCGAAAAAGTTCGGCTCGGTTCTGAATCCGCCGTAGGATATGTATAGTACATTGTTGTCGTATGCTGTATTTTCAGGGTAGTCGCTGTCTCTATCCCAAATGGCGCCATAGTTTGCTCCCCAAAATAGGCCAAGCACTTCTTCCTTTCGGTTGGGCTGGTTTATGGATTCCCAGGTCGGCAGATCTGGCATTTTCCAGGTTCCTTTTGGGTATAGTTCGTTGCAGGCATCGAAGTTTGCCGTTGCGCTTGTTGGCGTTTGTGCCATCCAGTTCCAAAAATCGCGGTCTTTGGTGCTGGATGAAGATCCTCCGGGATTTGATTTAAGTCGATATTGATCGAGCTTGTTGGCGTCGTAGACTAAGTTAGTTCTTGCCCACATGATGCCATTGATTTTAATCGGCGATTCTATTAAGCGAAGCGTTGCGAAATGGCTAGAACCGATGCTGGGGGTGAATGCTTCTTCAGCTCCAAACGTCAAGTTGTTGAACTTCCTAATTCTGGCATCGTCCAGAACGATCGCCAGTGGGGCGAAGTTGAATTTCAGGTTTTTCGCCGCTATGGGTGTTGTATTCAGGGTGTAGAAACTTGCCAGCTTAACGGAGGCGCCTTCGGCTACGGTTTCATTGACCATGCTCGCAGCATTGACGATTCCGTTAACCGGTCCTACGTTTATAAAGTTTCCGCTGATAATGTCCAGGTCTCCCATTGTTATGGGGTTAATACCTGTGCTGGCGTTATTTTGTATACTGAGTTTGGTGTCGGTTGCGATTGTGCCGAACATGCCTCTCACATTTACTCTCGCACGAATGCGCGCAGTTTGTCGCTTAAGTACAATTGATAAATAATTTTCTCCAGCGCCAATGCTGATCGTTCCGGATGCCAGTAGAATATCCTTATTCGTTAAGTCTGCTTTGGCGAACCTTTTGGTTGCGCTGTTTACATCGGGCACCGATCCTGTTTCGTTGGTGGAGAAGGCCACCCATTTGTAGGTCCAGCCTAAGTTTACAGGAATGTTAGGGTCGGTTCCGGAGGAGCCCACTACGTTTTGAAGAATATTGTCTTGCGCATCGAGCAGGAGGATCCTGTATTTGGTGTTTGTCGGAAGGGGTGATGTCGCCGCTTTCGTCTGCCTGCTAGTTGCTTTGACTTCGTTGTTAGATGAGGCCAGGCTGCTGCTCACCGGTTTACGGTCTTGCTCCAAACTGATCAAGGCATCTGCATAGGTTCCGGAAACGAAGGTTTCCGTCGTTTGGACAGCGCTGCTGCGTGCAATGCTGGCTTTGGATCCAATATTGGATTTTATCTGGGTGGCCGCTTCTTCCAGCCCCTGTATATTAAACTTAAGGTTGGTGGTGCCGATAAACGGAGGTAGCTCTTCTTTGAGATCAATCGACGATTTACATTGTGTAAACAGGATCAAAGCAAAGGCTAGCAAAGGCGATCGCCATAATTTTGATAATGTGTTGGTCATGCTGTTTTTCATAAGTTCTGCTGAAAATATTGTCACTAAAACCGATGGGCTTTTTACAGCACGTCGAAATCACTGGATTGGTTTCCGTTATCTGTCCAGTCTTCGACTTGCGGGACAAGCGGACTATTTGAGGTTCCGGGCTTAAGTGATGCTGAGCCTGCAGCAATGCCGCTCTCCATCTCTACTGTAGTCAAGATTATCATGGGTGCGACATATTGGATTTTCCGATAGTTCATTATTAATAGTTGTATTGTTCGTAAAAAGAAACTCGTGTGTTGGAAGTTTCTGTTTTTCAGATCGATGTAGCGTCAAATATTGGTCTGCGCTTCGGACAAGCGTAGGCGCAGTTGCGTGTAATTCAGACAAATGTAACACAGATCGATCTTCAAAAAAAACGACGAAATTGGCGAAAATGTCGTGTCTATTAATAAATTAAAGATGTTGTAGCTGAAACTTGAGTGTTTGTAAACTTTGTTTCAATAAATATGTATTAGTAAATAAATAAAGTCTTTCGGGGTTATTTTGAACAACTGTTGGTTAGATTGTCTATTAGGAATGAAATTATACTATAGAATAAATATTTGTGGCGATATATTTACTTTAAGCGGTAATATGCTAGTGATATGTAGTAATAATGTTTTTATATTAAGTAATTAGTGTTGTTATGTCTGCATAGTTAATTGCTTTAGCATTTATATATTGAATTGATTGTTTGTTTTTTGGAAAATACACAATATATGTAAAGGGTTAGGGGGATTGGGGAGAGAGCATAGCTTTTTAAATGTAGAAGGGGAGGAGGATGAAGAGTGAGATCGGGGAATAATTTGGTTCATACTATGTATATATGGAGTCGGTAGAAAGGCTTTTTAAAACTTATTTTCTAAGACTAGAATCTTTTGCCATTCATTGGGTAAGGGAGGAACAAATTGCGAAAGATATTGTCCAAGATGCCTTTTTAAATTTGCTGGAACAGGCCGATATTTTGGTTAAGTCTGAGATTGTAATTAAGAGCTACTTATATAGTACAGTGAAAAATATGAGCTTAAACTACCTAAGAAACAATCAAACGAGAAGTAGGATAAACAGCAGTTTCATCCACGTAGAGGAAGATCAGTACGGTTTAATGGATAATTTAATTCGCGCAGAGGTTATGGGAGAGTTATACGAAGAACTGTCTAAACTACCAGAAGGCTGCCAACATATTTGCCGGCTTATATATTTTAATGGAATGAAATACGAAGAGGTCGCGCAAGAATTGAATGTTAGCATCAATACAGTGAAGACACAGCGGCAACGAGCTCTTCGATTGCTAAGAATTAAGATTCTAAAGGTCCTATTTATACTATTTTATTGAAAAATATAATGCTTGTAATCAGTGTATTATACGTTGTGTTGTTTTTTCTTTAAGCGCTAATCACCCTTTTACGAATCTCAAGTTACTTACTACTAAATTATGATACATCAAGACCAGATTGTTTTAGCCGAACTAGCAGCCTTACTAGCTAGAGGGATAGCATTGTCTGCTGATGAAAAGTTAGCTTTAGATAATTTATTGAACAAATATCCAGAGGGGAGAGAGATTCTTCATACTATGTTCAGCAATGAGCAAATTGTACTTGATTTCAAACCTAGCCATAGCGATCTGGATAAGGAATGGCGTAAGTTTTCTCGAAAAGCTAATCGATATGAGGAGTCTAAGCGCGGTTTTAGTCGGAAAACATATTTGCAAGTAGCGGCGGTACTGATTTCAATTTCTATTGCTTCTTTCATTTGGTGGGATACCAATCAAAAGCCCGACTATTTGTTAAATATGGAACAATTTGGTCAAAAGAATGACGTTCTGCCGGGGAGGAATTTTGCTCAACTGGAGATTGACGGCGTCGGGAAATTTGACTTGTCGACTGAAAACCCCAAAGATAATCGGGAGAACGATCATAGCTTTCAAAATTCTTTAAAACAAAAAAATTCTTCAAGCAATCCTGTCTATCGATTTAAGATTCCGAAGCGCTCTTTTTATGCACTTACCTTAAGTGACGGTACAAAAGTTTGGTTGAATCCAGAGTCTCAATTAACGTATGTATTTGGTTTTTCTGCCAAAGAAAGGCGCGTGCGCCTAAAAGGGGAGGCTTATTTTGAAGTCGCTAAAGATCTTGACAGACCATTTATTGTCCAAATCGACGGCATGCAGATTAAGGCTGTCGGAACAGCCTTCTCTGTTACGAATTATAGCAAAGATGAGTCAAAAGTCATATTGACTGAAGGAAAGGTTGATTTAGCTACTGGTCAAAACCTTACAGCGATCGATGTTGGACATCAGGCTCAATTCAGCAATCAATCCTTAGTCATTGAGAAAGCAACGAATTTGGGACAAGCCTACGCCATTAAGGAGGGATATTTCAATTTCAATGATAAGGATATCGAAGAAATTCTAGATGAAATAAAAAGATGGTATGGAGTCGATTTGATTCTTAAGAGAGCACTTAGCACAAAAAAATATATGGGAAGCATCAACAAAGAAGTCACATTAGGTGAATTGTGCTTATTACTTAAGAAGTTAACAAACTATGATTTTGTAATCGAAAGTGACAAACTGATAGTTCAATAATTATACCCAATGAACCAATTTAAGGAGGACTATAGATGAGATAAATTTACGCGGCAAAAAAAGCAGAGGTAAGGCAATACCTCCGCTCCATTCGAATTTAGATTTTACGTATTAAACCATTAATTCTCTACCAATTTATGAATAATTTATTTTATTCTGAAACCCCCTTATGGCCCAAAAAGAGGCGACAGGGGATTCAGAAAACTCTTTTTAGAATGAAATTAGCAGGTGTTCTCCTCGCAGCTTCCATGTTTGCAAGCTACGGATCTACCAAAGGCCAGATTTCTCTCCAGGTCAAAAACACCAAAGTTGAACAGGTTTTACAAAGCATTACCAAGCAGACCGGTGTTCGATTTGTATATGAAAAAGGCATATTGTCGAATTATAATACATCCGTCGATTTAAGACATCAATCTTTAGAAAACTCATTAAATAAGGTATTTAGCGGCAGTAATTTTACTTACAGCATTTTTAATAATGCCGTTGTTATACAAAGTGTAAGCATTCCAAATACTAAGCGTGCTGTTGTGCAGCAATTGCAGTTTAAAGGGAAAGTAGTAGACGCTAATGGAAATCCACTCTCTAATGTTATTTTAACTGAAGTAGGCACGAATACCAAGACCCAAACCAACCAAGATGGACGATTCGTTCTTCCAGTTTCAAAAGCGAGTGCTGAAATTGAGGTTAAGTTAATTGGACATACCAGCAAAAGGGTTTCCTATTCTGCATCTGAAGTCGTGATAAGCCTGGATTCGCGTTCCGAATCTTTGGATGAGGTTGTTGTGGTGGGCTTCGGTAAGCAAAAAAAGGCTTCTGTTGTTGGTGCTATTTCCACGGTTTCTGCAAAAGAATTGAAGGTCCCTACTTCCACATTAAGTAACGCATTTGCGGGCAGAATTTCTGGGGTGATTGCTGTACAGCGCGGAGCCGAGCCAGGTGCGGATGGATCCAATTTTTGGATTCGCGGTATCTCAACCTTTGCAGGACCTAGTCAACCGTTGATTTTTATCGATGGGGTTGAATCCTCAACGGGAGATATGAATAACCTGGCGCCCGAAGTAATTGATAATTTTTCTGTTTTGAAAGATGCTTCGGCGACTGCACTTTATGGTGCCCGTGGTGCGAATGGGGTATTGTTAATCACAACAAAGCGTGGAGGTGATTTTGACAAGGCTCGTATCAACTTCCGAGTTGAGAATACCGTTTCGAGTCCAACCAACCCAGTAACTTTTGGCAATGCCGTAGAATACATGGAAGCGTATAATTATGCGTTGACTAACCGCGGATTGGCTCCAAGGTTTGATCAGCTAACCAAGATTGAACCTACGCGACAAGGTTTAGATCCTATTGCGTATCCCGATGTGGATTGGTACGATGTCATGTTTAAGGATGTCACACTAAACCAATATGCGAATTTCAATGTGGCAGGAGGTGGCGCTAAAGCGGACTATTTTGTGAGCGCTACGTTTAACAACGATAATGGTTTGTTGAAAAAAGATCAATTCAATGACTTTGACAACAACATCAAGATGAAACGCTACAATTTAATTGCAAACGTGGGAGTCAACCTGACGAGTCGGACCAAAGCTATCATTCGGCTTAATTCGCAGATGCAGGATTATAATGGCTCTAATTTGACTTCTTCTGAACTTTATTCCAGATTATTTACGGCACCCCCCGCTTTATTTACACCGACTTTGCCGGCAAATGTGGAGTTTCCGGATCATATATTCTTCGGTAATCTTTCAGGCGGTCCCCATCCTTCAGGTTCTGGAGATAACATCTATTATAACCCTTATGCTTCTATGGTGTCTGGATATAGAGAAAGTTTCGAAACGACTAACATTGCAGCCTTAGAGGTAAATCAAAAGATGGATTGGTTGTTGGAGGGTTTCAACTTAAAAGGCTTAGTTTCTTTCAAGAACTATTCGAATTCTTTCCAACGAAGATTTTTTACGCCCTACTACTATGAGGTGCAAAATTTCGAGCCCGGGGCAGGAGGATATCAGTATACCTACCGCAATGTAACCCGGGGAACGACGGCTTTATCCAACGTTTTCAGCTCTTCTGGCGACCGTTTAATGAACTTCAACTTTGTTGCAGATTGGTTGAGAAGCTTTGGAAAGCATGACATCAGTGCGATGCTAACCTATTTGGCGCGAGATTACAATCCGAACAATCCAAGTAATCTTGTTGCGTCCCTACCAACCCGAAACCAAGGGATAGCTGGTCGTTTGACCTATGCCTATGGAAGTAAATATTTCTTTGAGGGAAACTTCGGATATAATGGGTCTGAAGCTTTTGCTAAAGGTAACAGATGGGGCTTCTTCCCTTCCATAGCCGTGGGATATATGATCTCCAATGAGAACTTTTGGGAACCTATTAAAAATACGATCAGCAGTTTAAAAATACGAGGATCTTGGGGCTTAGTTGGAAATGCGAGCGTATATAATTCTGCGGGACAATTGGTAAGATTTCCGTATTTAGAGGAAGTTAACCTCGCTGCAAGATCTTATACATTCGGTGATGACTGGCAGAACAGCTTATCGGGTGCTGATATTTCCAAATTGGGATACCTTCCTGCAACTTGGGAAAAAGGCAGCAAATACAATGTTGGTGCCGATATCAGTCTATTTGGAAATGCGATCAATATTACGGGAGATTATTTTGTAGAAAACCGTTCGGATATTTTCATGCAGCGTCGGATTATTCCCGCTGAAGTTGGTGTTGTAGGTTTAGAGGCCTATGCGAACATTGGTAAAGTAAAAAGCTCCGGTATTGATGCCAATTTAAGTTTTCAAAAAACCTTCGCGAATGATTTTTATCTGAACGTAAGAGGAACTTTCACTTACGCCAAGAATAAAATAACCGAACGCGATGAGCCGTCTCAACAATTCGCTTACCAATCACAAATTGGTCACCCTATACATACTTCATTCGGATATATCGCCGAAGGATATTATAAAGATGCTGCAGACATTGCCAACAGCCCTGTGAATTCCTTGAGCAAGGATTTGATGCCTGGAGATATTAAGTATAAGGATATGAATGGAGATAATGTGATAGATGCCTTTGATAAAACATACATCGGAAAACCAACGGTTCCTGAAATAGTCTATGGCTTCGGAGCTTCCAGTTCTTACAAAAAATTCGATGCTTCGTTTTTCTTTCAGGGGGCAGCGCGAACTAGTTTATTTATCTCGGGGATTCATCCATTCAACAACGAAGCATCCACCATTATGGATTATTTAGTTGGAAACTATTGGACTGAGGATAATCCAAATGCCATGTATCCAAGGTTGATTACGGGGATAAATCAGCACAGCAACTTTGAGAATTCTACACATTGGATGCGTGATGGTAGTTTCGTCAGGTTAAAGAATGCTGAAATCGGCTACACCCATAAATTCGCCAGATTTTTCTTGTCCGGACAGAATTTACTGACATTCTCAAAATTCAAATTTTGGGATGTTGAGTTAGGTGGTGGAAATGGCCTGAAATATCCGAATAACAGAGTGTTTTCAATAGAGGGACAATTAAATTTTTAATGCAATGAAAAAGCGATTTTTATTATTAATATCCGCGGTATTTATATTCGTATCGAGTTGTAATTTCCTGGACATTGTTCCGGATGACACCCCGAGATTGGAAGATGCTTTTAGAAATGAACTAACGGCAGAGGGATTTCTATTTACCTGTTATTCCTATATTCCACGGTATAACGATGCAAGAACCAACTTCAGTTGGATCATGGGGAATGAAACAGTGGCATCCTATCACTGGGGTACCCAATGGTTTTCGTTCTTAAAAGTACAACAAGGTTTATATACTGCCAGTAGCCCTGTTCTTGATATTTGGCAAAACTGCTATAAGGGAATTCGGCAATGTCATTTGTTTTTGGACAATGTTGATAAAGCCTCTCCTGTTTCCATCAGTCAAGCAGAATTAGACCAAAAGAAAATAGTTTGGAGAGCAGAGGCGAATTTCCTTTTGGCGTATTATCATTATGTCCTTTTGCAAAATTATGGACCTGTGGTTATTGTTGATCAGTTAATTCCTACAGACGCACAAGGGGAAGAGTTTTTTAGACCGAGATCTCCTTATGATGTTTGTGTAAAATATATTGCCGATAAATTCGACGCGGCTTCGGTTGATTTACCGATGGTTATCAATGCGAGAAGTGATTATGGACGGGCCAATAAAGTAATTGCGCAGGCATTAAAAGCAAAGATGTATTTGTTTGCTGCCAGCCCTTTATACAACGGGAATACGGACTACGCGGCCTTTAAAAACAACGATGGAACTCAGCTTATTTCTCAAACTTATGACAAAGAGAAATGGAAGAAAGCGATGGATGAAAATAAGAGAGCAATCGAGATGGCAGAGGCTGCCGGAAACAGGCTTTACGTATATAATAAAACCACAGTTGCTGATCCTTTCAAACAAGCTGTCCTGAACACGAGATGGCAGATGGTAGACCCTTGGAATACGGAATTAATCTGGGGATATTCTGCTAATAAGGAAAATACTGATGCGCAGTATTCTTTCCAAACTTTGGTTATTCCGCGTGGATGGAAAAACAATCCGCCGGTAGGAGGCGTAGGAGCAACATTGGATGCCGTTGAGCTATTTTACACGAAAAGCGGATTGCCTATGGAGAAAGATCCCGCCTATGATTTCGCCAATCGTTATAAGATCGAAGCCGGTGATGAAACGATAAAACTTCATAGAAATCGTGAACCCAGGTTCTACGCCTATATCGGATTCGATCGAGGGGATTATGAGATTAATAACGAAACTCGTCAATTAAAACTAAGACCGGGAGAAACCAATGGTGTAACCTTATCTAATGGTGTTCCTAGAAATGATATCGACCATTTATATAGTGGCTATGCGATTAAAAAAGGTGTTCATCCCAGTACGAACGTAACTTCAAACACGTTTACAGTTTCTGCATATCCTTTCCCGATTATTCGTTTAGGCGAGCTGTATCTGAACTATGCTGAAGCTGTTGCGAACTATTCAGGAACTTTAGATGCGGACGGTTCAACATATATCAATGCTATTCGCAATAGAGCTGGAATTCCCGATCTAGAAGTTTCCAATGGCGGTGCATTGAGTGGAACAGCACTTGTTAATGCGGTGAAAAGAGAACGTTTAATTGAGTTGATGTTCGAAGGACATTCTTTATATGACAGGAAGCGTTGGAAGACGGCTGTTGCGGATTATGAGGTCGACAGAATAGGTATGAGAGGATTAAATGCTCAAGGAAATACCATTCAAGCATTCTATACGCCTCGGAATCTGCCGGGAAGACCTTTTATCTTTGACGCTAAACAATATTTGGCTCCAATAAATGTAGAATACATTAAAATCAATCCAAACTTAGTGCAAAACCCTGGTTGGTAATTTGGTTATTTAGAAAGGATAGCCATCATTTGATGGTTGTCCTTTTCTATAGATGTATTTCTCTGAAGCGGGCTTTGAGGATGGCTATGGAGTGAGCAGGGGCTGCAATTGAAAATCAAAAGAAGGATATTTTTTTTTGATTTTGTTGTATGGTCTTGTACCTTTGATGTGTTAAATGACTTCGTAGCTCAGTTGGTAGAGCAACAGACTCTTAATCTGTGGGTCCTGAGTTCGAGCCTCAGCGGGGTCACTGGAAAGCTTCTCTAGGAATAGGGGAGCTTTTAATGGTGACCGCCTGGATTCGAATAATTGCATTTTTTGGCAAGGGCTGGAGCCAGTTTTAAATCCAGTGGATTTAACAAATATGTATTGAGGGAAAAATGATATCGCCACCCAATCTGAACTCGCTTTTGAAAGCCTTTATTTTCGCAACATAAGATTCAGCTGAAGCATTTTTTTCTCTTATTGTTGAAGTAAGTCAGTATCCTCTTGCGATGAATTTTTATTGTCGCGAGAAAATATTAAATGATTTAAGACCAACTTGCTCTACTTTATCTGCTAATTTAAGCAATAAATAGAGGTATGAATTTTATCAATGGTAGTATTGATTGTGCAAACCAGTTCCTAGGGTAGCCTATATGCTTTTTCTATGTCGAGATATTGTTAAAATAAAAGAGCTCCTATTTCTCTTTGATCAAAAGACATTTTATGCTTGCCTTTACTTTGCCTTTCTAGCCCGCTCTATGACTAAGTTTTATCTTCTAACGCTCATCTCTTCCAGAACGAAGTCCAATCAACCTGCTCCTTTTGAACAATGGGTCATATAAAAATAATCAGAAACTCCTTCTGGAAAAACTAACGACTTTAGGGTTCTAAACGAATTATACATCTAACTAATAATAAAAAACGCAAATTTCTGATTACTTTTTTCCTTCCCAACTTTTGTACGGGACTTTCCTTTGATTTCTCCAACTATCTACATATATTGTTAAGAACTTTTTAAAAGTTCAACTTTCAAAGTTTTTGAACCAAGAATTATTAACAATATCTTTATCAACTAATTATTTAATTTCCTTAACCTAATAATATGGATCAAGAACAACTACTTCGTATTAAGAGCGCAATGATAATTTATGCTCTTGAAACTTCCCTTGGAGATTATGTCTTAAATAAAGACGACATTGAAAGTATAACTGCAAAAAATGTCGATTCAATCGCAGACAGAGAAGTTGCAAGAGGACAAACACTCGACCGAAATGATATTCAGTTACTCGTTGAAGCTAGTTATCTTGATGAAATTTTTAACATGGCAATTGACATAACTAAAAATACTTCTTTTGAGTCTAAAATGTTTGACTTAAAAAAGTTCTGTATGTTCATGAACATCTTTGACATAAGAAATGCTATAAGTCACCCAAATAGGCCATTTCCAGATGTTTATTGGTTTCGAGCAGCGGCAATTGCAAGTGATCCATTAATCTTACAATTAGGCCTTAGTGAAATTAGACAAGCTTTGAATGCAGCGATTTCGGGGAATCTAACATCGCCCCCAGATGAATGGCTTAGCAATGTTAACTGGTCCATCCCAAACACACTACCATCATCATTTGATCATGAAATTACTGGCTTATTTGGAAGAGATAAAGAGACCAGGGATTTGGAAGCAACTTTGTCAAAAGCAAGAAATAACCTTATAGCTTTAGTAGCCCCGGGTGGGGTAGGCAAAACAGCATTGATTTTACAATTTTTAAAGGATATTAGTTTAAGTCTAGAATGGAATAATAAAATTGATGCTATTGTTTTTTGTACATTAAAAAACGAACGGTTAACGGCAGACGGAATTGAAGTCATTGAAGCTATAAACGGTATAAACCAAATCAAGGATTCAATTTTTGATGATCTAGCATCTTTGTACAGCGATAAACAATTTGGAAATTTTGAAGAGGCATGTACAGTTCTAGATAAGGAAAAAATTTTGATTTGCATCGATAACCTCGAAACTCTATTAGTACATTCTCAACATGAATTTATTGAATTTAATCAATCTCTTCCACTTTTTTGGAGAGTCATTGTTACAAGCCGTATTTCGATAGATTCTGCTACGACAGTTCCGCTGTCAACATTAGTTAAAAGACATGCAGTAAATTTGAGCAGAAGCTATTTTAAGAGACGAGGAATTAGCGATTTCCGTCAAGAAGATCTTGAATTAATTGCTACAAAAGCAAATAACAACCCTTTAGCAATTCGATTAACAATTGATTTATATCTTAAAGGAGTAGATATTTCTGGGTCAATAAATAAATCGCAAAAAGATATCGCATCCTTCTCATACACCAATTTGATTGAGTCCCTTTCCGAAAACTCAATTGCTATTTTAGAATCAATTTATGTAACTGGAGAATCTAGCAAATCTGAGCTCATTGATTTACTAGAACTCTCAAATGAAGAAATTTCAGAATCTTTAAATGAATTATCAAAGACTAGCCTAATAGTAAGATATACAAGCGAGACAGGCAACGACTTATTTAACCTAAGTGACTCAATTCGTGATTTACTTTTAATAAACCCTAGAAACATTTCTATTCGTAATGAAATATCGCAGAACATTAAATACCGAAAAGTTAAAATCCAAGAACAACTCAACCGAAATCACCTTCTGGGCATAAATGAATTTGATTTTGATTTTATTTCATCTGATATAGCCGAATCGTTTAGATCGCTAATAATTGATTTAAATCGAGTTCTCGCAAGGCCTCATAATAAACGAAGTCATACAGAACTTGTAAGATTGAAGAGTCGATTTAGCGAGCTAATTGCTTATAATTCCAACAATGACGAACTACTATTCCATTATTCTAGAATCTTACAAGCCCTTCAAGACGAAAGTAATACTCAAATAATTTTAGAAAAAGCAATAAGCTTGGACAAAGGTAATCCAAGGTATTTAATGGCAAAGGCCTTAAATTACTTTCATAAAAAAGATTACCCCATAGCTCAAAAAATTTTTGATAGCCTCCTCGATAAGCAATTAAATCGACCTGAAAAATCCTCAAAAAAATATGCCGCATCCTTAACAAAACTACACTTTCTATGCTTGTTATTTCAAGGCGAATACGTAAAGATTATTGATGAAACTTCAGATTGGAGGATTGATCCAGACTGGTCTGTAATGATGGGAACATATCGAGCGTCTGCTTTCAAAAGAAGTGTAGAATTAAATCGAAATACTGACGATATAGAAAAAGCATTTACGGAAGTTCTGAACATCTTTAACGAAATTTTTAGAAATGAAGATTATCCATTAATAGCATGTATAGAAGTAAACAAAATGTTGAAAGATTTAATTCATATAGGTAGCGATCGCTTATCGTTTTCAGAAGATTTTATTTACAAATATGTAACCTTCATTGCTGAGCATTTCTTCAACATCGTTTTAAATTTAAAAGATCAATCAATTGAATCTTCTGAAAATAAAATATTTCTTGAAAAGCTGTACTCTTATAGTTTCAAGGCAAACCCGAATCCATTAACATCTTCGAGATGGTATTCACCTGAAAGAGAAGAAGTTTATGATGACGAGCATATGCGAGAGCTTAGAAATGACGGGTTTACTATTGTAAAAGTATATAATTTACCTGAAGGAAACTTTGGAATGTCCTCCTATATGTTTGCTAGTGATAGTCAAAATAACCAATTCTACCTAAATGTTCGTAAATTTGATTTTGGATGGATTAAATGGGGATACATTAAAGTTGGTGACAAATTAGCTATCAAGTATGATGTTCTTAAAAAAGGATCTACTACTCCAGCTACTGATATTAGAATTATTGATAAATTCGAAAATGCGGTTACTTAAATTAAATTGACGCTTTTAATGGAAAACCAAACAGGCATTGTGCAATGATTGTATTATCATTCAAGTAAAATACAATGTAAAGAAATAATTTTTGTGATGTGCTTTAATGTTACGGTATTGAAAACTTAAATTCTTTAACAAAATCTTTTAAATGGATTTTATTTCAACTGATTCCACCGCCACAAATCCTCCATTAAATGGTTCAAGTTTTGTCCCAACGGGATCACTGGAAAGCTTCTCTAGGACTAGGGGAGCTTTTTCTGGTTTTGGAGAGTGATTGGTGATTATGATTGAAGTTGTTGATTCTGTAATAACGAAGAGTGAAGGATTTTATTTATTATTCCTTTCATCAGAGGAAGGAAAATCCAGTAAAAATGTTTGATTTCTTCTCTCTTTTTGAAATGAACGAAAATAATTGGAAGCCAATTCTTACGCTTTAAGCCCCTCGTAAATTTCTGTGGCAAAATCCTGGTTCCATAAAGTTTATAGTCAGTTAGTTAACGAAAAATTTGTTTATTTTTAACATTAAAAAAAAGTTCAATATGTTTAAGCAAAATGAGATTGAGAAATTAGAAGGTAGAATAAAAAAAACACTAAGTATAATTGAAATAGAACATTTTAGTCTAAACGAGGGTGGGGATGTTGATGATTTCGAAGAAGAGAATCCTGGTTTTACACAATATTGGATTAAACATCGTTTAAAAGACTTGTATATTCTAATTCAAACTTATTTTGAAGTACGGCAACTTCCACAACTATTAATTCAATTTAAAAATGAGTTGGATTGTCAATTTAAAAAGGACATATTTGAAGAAGTTCAAACCCACCCAGATGCGCCGTCCGAGTTGAAGATAGCTTTGCTTTTTAGAAGGTTTCTAGAAGCATTCTCTTTCTTTGACTATAATATTTCAGAAATTGACAATCAAAAAAAATTAATCTCGATTTTAAAGAATACCGGTCATATTGTTAAAAATACCAATTGCAGTCTAGACAGTGAGGCCGAGATCTACAAAAAAGTAAAATGGGCGTTAGGGTTATATTTTCATTCATGCAGACTATTAAATAAAGCGTCATTTATACAGCAATTTAAAACATATCATCCAGATATATTAATCCCAGAATTAAATTCTGCGATTGAATATAAATTTTTGAAATCTGAAGATGATAATATTGACAATTTCTTAGATCAGTTAAAAATTGATTCTGTTAACTATGTAAATGATTTAAGATATGATACATTCTATGCCGTTTTCTTTATAAAAGATATTTCAATTGCAACTCCGGAAAGTATTGAATTAGCATGGAAAAATAAAGATTTTCCTAATAACTGGAAATTAGTTATAACAGGTCATCATATCTCCGAAACGACGAAAAACGAATAATTATAACATCATTGTTATTCGCTCGCCGTTTTGCGATTTGAGCGAAGGTTGTTGATGAGAAATTCGATATTAAGTTTTAGCGAAATATACATAGTATATGGAAAGTGATGCCCATATTTTTGACAGCATAGGAACTACTCATATGTCAATCAAAAATAGTTTCGACGTTGGAATCTAAGTGGTCTCTAGCAATCCAAAATCTAAAAGGGCGGAGATTTTTAATAAGGTTAAAACGATTTAGGAGTTTTTATGTAGTTTAAGGGGTACCAGACGCATCAATTTTGACAAACAGTAAACTATGTAGGTAAATTACTGGAAACCGTTTTGTTTACAGCTTGGTTTGATGTAAATTAACGATGCTAATTCCAAAACGGAATGCCTTAAAACCTTAAAATATTATTAATCGAAAGAACGTCTATGCAATTGAAATTCATAATTAGATACTCAGGAGGAATTGCAAATGAAAGCTTATTAGATTTATACGATGCAGCAACTTCTATGCATGGACTTTCTAAAGCGCTTGCATTAACATCACATGCATTAGTTACAAAAGGAACCGTCAGAAGACGTGTTGATAAAATTCCGAATGTTAAATTTTTTCTTCATCCACCTAAGAATGGTAGTTTCATTGAATTAGTGACAATTGCTTTCGATAATCCTGCGGTTCAAGCTATTGGTTCTTCAGTTATTGTCGGGGTGTTTGGGGATTTTTTACATTTTACTTGGAGTAAAGCCACTGGAAGAGATGCTCAACCGATAGAGTATCAAACTAAAAAACTTTTAGAAGAAAATGAATTTTTAGAACAAGAATTAACAGATGCTCTAGAAATTCCCTTACAGCAATTACATAGACCGATTAAGGATGATCAAAATATTGGGATTGAGTTAAAACGCCCTAGAGTTGGTACAATTTTAGAATTAAATAGGGAAACGTATGACTACGTACATTCACAATTAGAACCTGAAGAAAAAAGCGAGATAGTTGGCAATGTTACAAAATATAATAATTTAAGTGGAATTGGTCGATTTTATGATGATAATTTAGGTAAAACAGTTTCTTTTCATAGTTCGCAACATTTAACACCTGAAGAAATCAATAATCTGTCTTGGTCATTACACACTTCAAATCAATTAAATGGAGCGGGTAAAATTATTATAACTGTGGATGAAGTTAAATCCAATACAGGGCTGTTAAAAAAATATATAATAAAAAATACGGAACGGTTTGATAACTATAGACAACACACTGGGTAAAAACACTCTTAAAATTTTAAAAAACCCAATTACTTCACTTATTATTGCTCTATTATCGAGTATATATTTTTATTACATTTCTTTAAGTAATAAGACTCCTGCATATTTTATTACGGTTCCCGAATTAATAGCTCAAAAAGCAGATGAAAAATTAAGAATATTTTATGACAACACTGAATTAGAGAATGTTTATTCTTCAGAGCTAATATTATGGAACGACGGAGATAAATTCATTGATTATAGTGACTTTATTAAAAACAAGCCAATTAAGCTATATTCCACGGATAGTATTAATATACTCTCTGTTTCAATTTCAAAAGTTAGTAGAGATGATCTTAAATTCCGAACAATAATTATAAAAGATACAGTAAATATTTTTTTGAGAGATGAAGAAGCGTTAGAAGAGGGTGATGGAGTAAAATTTTTATTATTGTTCACAATTGTGTCAAAAGGTGTTATCAATCCAAAATTCGAACTTGAATCGAGAATTAAAGGAACACAAAAAGGGTTTTTATACAAGGATTTGGCAATTTACAAACCAAATGAGAGTAAATTGTCGTTATATTTCCTATGGGGCATTATTATCTTTTTTATTTCATTTAGGATAATTATTCTGTTTCTTTATAAGAAGCCAATTGTTTTTAGAAATGTAGAGGCAGTAATTATTTTTAGTTTAATCTTAATTACATCATATTTAACCATAAAACACGTATTTTACACGGCAAATTTAAATTGGCTATAGCTGTTAGGAATTTTTTTCGTAGATGCTACAAAGTCGTTAAATTGCCTTTTCAGAATCTAAATCTGGGAGAAAATGGGGTACATCTAATATTAACACGAATGTTAAGACATTTTAACATAGAGAGTCTCAAATAGAAAAATATTTTTTGTTCAAAGTTTCTAATAGTGAACACGACGACATAAAAACGTAGCAGAGAAATAAAGATCTTCTGTTCCTTTTTATTCAGAATGTTGAACGCTTTTCCGAAATCCTAGTAAACTCAGACCTTTATGTCTTTTGAACAATTTGTTTATATGGCTCTCATCGGCAAATCCAAATTCATCAGCTATCTCATGAGCTCTTTTTTCGCTGAACCTTAACCTATGTTCTATGAGGCCAATGCGATAAGCGGATATATATTGTTGGATGGTTTCTTTGCACTGTCTTCGGAAATAACTGCCGAGGTAGGTTGGAGATATACCAAAATGATTAGCAATTACTGAGATTTTAAGTAAATCGGGTTGCCGAATATTTTCCTGTATATAGTCTAGTATCTGCAATATCCGCCCTCTGAAGTAGACGATATTCCGCTAGGTTTCACCACTGCAATACTCCTCCCTGCGATGACGATAATAGCGTTGACCAAATGACGAATGAGGTCTTCGTTATAAATGGATTGATGCTTTATAGCTTGCTGTAGGTTTTGTATGAATAGATCAACCATACTTTTATCTTCCTTATTGACAAGGACAGACCCTTATAAGTGGGAAGCGTATTATAGGATACACTCTATATGGTCTATACTTTTCCATTGATATTCTTTTATATAGTTTTCACCAAAACGTATTACCATAAAATCACAGGTACTTTCCAAATTAAACTCGTGGCTGTCTTTTGGGGTAATTAAAAAATGATCACCTTTATGGTAGGCTATCTTATTCCCATTTACAACGTGATTTCCTATTCCCGAAATAACGTAAACCAATTCGAAGAAGTTGAATGTCCTGTCACGTAGCGGGCATTCGTCCACTTTCTCATAGAAGACTTCAATTGGTTGGTGGATATTTTCGCTCATAACGCAAATATGCTTTATATGTACCTGTTTTTGATCTGTTTGTCGGTCTATATTTGCTATGTAAATATAATTTAGATGAAAGCAACCGTATTAGAAAATTTTGGAAGCACGGATAACCTGGTTTACAAAAATCTTGAAAAACCGCTGGTTAAAGCCAACGAAGTGCTGATAAATGTAAAAGTCATCAGTATTAATCCGGTAGACGTAAAGGTCCGTAGCGGGCAGGCCCCGTTAGTTGAAGATTTAGCGCACCATGATCCTTTGATATTAGGATGAGATGTTTCCGGTGAAGTGACGGAAATCGGAAGCGGGGTAAGCCAATTTAAGATTGGCGATAAAGTATTTGGGGTGGTGAACTTTGTCGGGCATGGTAAGGCGTATGCCGAATATGTCGCCGCTCCGGCAGAGCATCTTGCTTTGAAACCCGATAATATTAGACACATAGAAGCCGCTGCTAGTACTTTCTCGGCATTAACAGCGTGGCAGCCATTTGATAGTTACGGTAAATTAAAACCTAAGGATAAGGTTCTCATTCATGGCGCCTCGGTAGGTGTGGGGCATTTCGCCGTTCAGATTGCAAAACATATTGGGGCTTATGTTATCGCGACATCATCTTCCTCTAATCGGGATTTTGTTCTCGGTTTGGGTGCAGATGAACATATTGATTACCCAAGCGTCCGTTTCGAAAAGGTACTCAGTGATATCGATTTCGTCTTGGAAGCCGTTGGAGGTGACAATTTTCAAAAGTCGGTACAAGTTCTAAAACCATTTGGAACCATCCTTACTTTGCCTTCTGAACATACGAAAGAGGACGAACTTAAAGCTCAAGAGAAACAGTTACATGCTTGTTATTTTATGTCGGTTTATTCCAGTGGTAGTAATATGCAATACATTGCAACACTGTTAGAAAAAGGTATTCTGAAACCCTATATTTCGCACGTGTTCAGTTTCGATGAGACAAAGGCACATTTACAAATCGATACAGGTCATAGCGTTGGCAAAGTTGTGGTAACTCTGTAAATAAATCCAATGGGTAAAGGATAAACCACGATCATGGGATGAAATTAAAAATAGGGAAAAACTAGTAAAAATAGGTTTGGTTCCACTGTTGCCTCTTTAACGAAGGAATAAAATATTGGGATTGCAGCCCTAACTGTTGGGAAAACAAATTTTATTGCTGTGGAATGCTTATCTTCAAATCTTTAACCTTCCTTATAATTTTCGAATCTCTTTCTCAAGCCTTCATTAATTCGTAAATTAGCTTATGCTGTTAAAAGCTATCCGACAAACTAAACAGGTACTCGATGAAAGAAGATAAATTAGCGGTATTGATCGACGCGGATAATGTTCCTTACTCCAATGTTAAAGAGATGTTGGAAGAAATCGCGAAGAATGGTACTCCCACCATCAAAAGGATCTATGCGGATTGGACGACCTCCAGAGTTTCAGGCTGGAAAGCGGTTCTATTGGAAAATGCGATTACCCCTGTTCAGCAATATAGTTACACGACAGGTAAGAATTCTACCGATAGCGCGATGATTATTGACGCGATGGATATCTTGTATTCGGAGAAGGTTACTGGTTTTTGTATTGTATCGAGTGACAGCGACTTTACGCGATTAGCGACCCGACTACGGGAGGCGGGCATGCGTGTGATTGGCTTTGGTGAGAAAAAAACGCCCCAACCCTTTATTTCCGCCTGTGATAAGTTTATCTACTTAGAGATTTTAAAAGCGCCTGCGGAAAAGGTAGAGAAACCATCTACCAGAACCACAACGAACAGACGAGCGAAGAAGGAAGAACCGATCAGCAAGGTCGATAAGGAAACCATTAGAATTTTAACGGAAAGTGTGAATGATTTGGCGGATGAAACGGGATGGACTTTCTTAGCGCATCTTGGAAATTATATCCTCAAAAAGAAACCGGATTTCGACCCCCGAAATTATGGCTTTCAAAAGCTATTGCCATTGATAAAAGACACGAAGAAGTTTGCTATCGATGAGCGTGATACGAATAACGAAAGTGTTAAGCATATCTTTATCAAACCGAAATAAGGTAAGGTAGGAAAGCATCTTTCTAAACTGCTTTCGAAACGAACAAACAACTTACTAAAAAATTAACGAACCCTCTTTTGGGAACTCGAAAAACAGTTCGCAGATTTCCTATTTGGCATAGGCTATAAAAGTAGATCCTCACAAATTAGTAATAGTTAATTAATATTCGCAAAAAGAAATAACGGCTATATTTGGAATGTCTAATTCAGCTGATTTAAAGTTAATAAGAATTGGCGCTTAGGCTTGTTCGTTCCGTGAGGATTCGGCAAAACATGTTCTTTGACATTTTGAGCGTAGATCGTTGTGCGTAGAACTCGTAGCACAGGTAGATCAGAAGCGGGCAAAGGCTAGGGAACTTGTGCTAAATTAAGCTATAGTGCTTTGTATTTAATCGATTAAAACAAGATTGTCAGGTTTTCACTAAAACAGCGCCCGGAATGAAAGTTCGTGATTTACTTTGAAAAGAGATAGATCAGAAAAAAGCAGTCGTTGCAAGCATCGACTACTTTTTTATTTATACACACTAACTATGTTAGTAAGTTACATAATTTTTATCAAGCGACTTGCCTTTGTTGGCTTCGCGGAGATAAAATTTGTTGGACATGAGGTTATCTCTATAGATTTCTTCATAGTCTAAGGTCTTGTTCGCATCGGGCACCACATTGATTTCGAAGAACAAGGTGTGATATTTTTGGGGCGTATTAGCAACAATGGTCGTGTAAACTCCGGCATAGCCTATATTCTTATTGCTATCAAACTTCATCTGTATATATCCGGTTTTTCCGGGTGGGATGAGGTTGTTGAGGATCTTGGCATCTGTACAGGCACAGGAAGGCAAAACATCTTCAATCTTTAGCGCCGTTTTCCCGGTATTTTTTACTTTGACAATAATGTCCTGTTTATCCCCCTGAAGAATAGGAAGGTAAGTTCGAACAGAGTCTTCAATTTCCATACTGGTGATCTGCGTCGGTGTCTTACAGCCGACCGTCAGCAAAATACATGCTATCCAGCAAATGTTAAGTAGAGTTTTCATAGTCAATTATTTTAAGATAATTTCATCGCAGGCGAATCCAACATTTTTATCTTTTGTGATGATTAGTTTTAGCGTATTATCTGTTTCGTTGATCGTTAGTGGAATGTTGTAGGTTAATTTCTTCAACTTTTCTGCCGAGGTCTGCAGTTCTTGGCGGGCAATATTGCTTCTCGTATCGGAGCCGACTTGTATAGCCTTCGGCAAGGCGAGTTTATGTTTTTTATCGACCAGGAAACTAAGCTGCAGGTTTTTGGTCTGCCGGATCTGGTCTGTCATGGGTATCTCAATCTTTAAGTCGTCTTGCGTAAAGATCATCCAGTTGTTATAATAGTCGAGAAAGCCTATTGCGCCATCGGTTAAGACGCTAGGGTCATTATAGTCTTCGTCGAGCTTACTCTTTACCGCTAGGAGCTGTCCAAACAGTTGATTTTGATAGCTTGACTTTAGTAGATCGTCCCATTGGCGCAGGTAGTCCTGAAAGCTGTTGTTCACCTCATTATACGTCTGAAGCCCTGTCATGCTGCGTATTGATTTGAATTCGTCCAATCGCGATTTGATGTCTGCATGGATTTGCAACTGCTTTGTTTTCGGATCATAGTTTCCCCAGCCATGTTGCTGTAGGCCATTTGCTCGCGCAATTTCCAACAGTTGAAAAAGACTGCTCAGCTGTAGCTTCATCAGCTCGGACTGAAATTCGGGCTTGCTATTCTTTCGTGCAACAGAAAGGGCATCGTAAAATTTGTGAAGCACATCGTCATTCAGATACTTTTTAGTAGACTGTTGTATGCCTCCATAAATATCAAGCGTAGGCTTGTTTGTGAGGGCTTTCATGTTGATATCGATGAAGTAATCGCTCAAGGGTTTCCCCTGTTCTTCTGCAATGTAATGGAAATAGTCGCGTATAAGCTGTTGGACATCAGCGTCCGGATTTTCCATAAGTTTGGCGTAAGCTATTGCTTTTAACTGTTCAAATGCGGCGTAGCCTGTTTCGTTTCCTTGCATGAAAATCCCAGTTACCCCCAGAGACCGATAGAACTTAAGGTTTTCCTGTTGTAGCAGCAGGGTGGGATAGGCGTCCATATAATTATCGAAATTGACCGCATAGTCCCACACGAATAGTTGATTTGTGACGGATTTCCACTTTTTAAAGCGTTCTGCTATTTTGTTCTTTTGTTTTGAATCCGCCAACACGACCCCTTTTGGAAAGTCCATCGTGCTGATGATCACGCCTGTATTGGAGGGCATGACTTTCTCGGGTGGCGTAGAAGTCGTGACATAGTCGGAAGTAAAGAAAACTGCTTGCGGAAAGCTTGCTGCGAGCTTGCTGATGAGATGAACAACGGCCGGTGTTGCATTGGTTTCGGTATTTCCCAACTTCTTGCAGGCATCACATTGACAGACCAATTCGTTGTCATTCGGCATGATGACGAAGTATTTCTTCTCTGGCGCATTGTCCAGTGACTCCTTAATGCCAGATTTTAATGCTGCCTCAAGTGCGGGACTTGAAAAGTTGTATTGCTCCTCGTTGGGTGCCCCGTCGATGATAGCATACATAGCCTCTGTGGGACGAATCAACTTATGGATATTGTGTCCCCAAAGGCCCCATTGGTTTTCCAAACTTTGGGTGTTAAAGCGCTGTTGAAAAGCAAGGGTGCTGTTTGCCGGAAAATAGGGCTCGCGGTAGGCAAATGCGAAGGCCCTTTCATTGTCTGTATGCAGATTGGCAGGCAGCAGGATTTGTTCAAGGGCAAGCGACTGGTAGTCGGTATTGAAATCCTGGTCTGGATACACGTATGTATTGAAAAAGTAATGTATTGCGAGTATAAGATTGTCATTCGAATTGCCCATGATATGAAGATGTTGCCCATCGCTTTTAATTGCGAATAGTTTTTCGCTGTCCCGCTCTAGGTTGATATGGATCAGCGGGCCTGCAGATGCGTTTTTCATCGTTGTAGCAAGTTCTATTTCCTTGCCCGTAGCCTTTTTAAATAAGGTCCTGAACAGATCGATTGATTTGGAAGCATCTTCTTTTTCAACAAGAATGTAGGGTAGCACCGAGTCTTTTTTGAATAACAAAAGACCCGATGCATTGCTGCATGCTGAGAACAGGCAGATAATAAAAACTGTTAGTGCTAACCAACGTCCCATATCCTTAAAATTTGGTGGTGAACATCAAACTGACGTTGTACTGGTTGATGAATGCCTCATCGCCCATTTTATAGCTCGACCAGGTTCCCAACAAACCTATGGCAGATTTATAGCCAATATGATGGCGATAGCCTGCACCGACCATGCTATTTGCATAGGACAGGAAATTGTTGAGTTGGAAGTCTAAACGTTGGTCCTCCGGGGCATTACCCATACCGGCCATTACCGTAAAATAATCGAGCTCGTTAGCGAGGTAGAACCTAGACTGCAGGAGGACATTGTAGTAATTATCATCGCTATCGGTCATATAGAAGGCTTTACCATTTAACCAAATGCCATTCCACGCGCGCTCTATACCTACGAGTGCTGTGTAGAAATTTGCATCATTAGAAAGTTTGGCGTAGCGGCCACCAATTTCAAGCTGCCAGTCTTTTGCGAATGGCTGGAAGTAGGATAGGGAGGCTTTATATTTTTGAAAAAATTGATTCGCAATTCCTGCGCTGAACAAAAAGCTGGATTTGTTTTTCAACTTTAGGTACCAGTCCACTTCCCCCTGTATGCCGACGCCGTTGTTTTTACCGGCATAATTGCCACGAATGACGAAAGTGTTGAAATCGTCGATGCGTCGAGCGTATTCGAGCGAGGCAACGGGAATATTCAATAAAACAGAATCTGACTTGACATTGGTGAACGATGCGGTGATACTGTTTTTAAAATACTTTGAACGCAGAAACCTGATATGTTCTTTTATAGCTTCTAGCTTATCGGCGCTAGGAACATATTGCTGGTAATAATCTAGTGCATTTTCCCATTCTCCGGTATTTTCGTAAATAACAGCCTTCTGATAGATCAGGTCGTTTTGGTTGGGGTGCTGTTGCAGACATTGGTTGACAAGTTGCATTGCCTCCTGATGCTGTTTGCGCTCGTTTAAAAGGCTCAGAAGTTTTAGCGAGCTGTTCAGGTCACGAGGATTTTCTTCGATGATCTGTTTATACACGACAATTGCTTCGTCCTGTTGGTTGGCTGCTTCCAGCGCACGCCCTGTTAGGAACATCTCTTCGGCCCAAGCCATGCTGATCGTGTCATTATAGGGATATTCCCGACGCAGGTCTCCCAATAGCTCTGCCGCACGCTTATGGTTTTTCATTTCGCCTTGAATTCCTGCTAAGCGCATTCTCAGATCCCTATGATTAGGGAATTGGACGAGTGCAGACTCAATGAATCGAGCAGATTCATCCAACTTTTTTTGGGAAACCCGCGCATTCAAACCATATAGATAGGATTGTAGATTGTCCGGTTTGATACTGATCACATAATCGGATATGTCGACAACCTCATCATATTTTTCCTGTAAGATTAGCGCCTTGATATACTGGTTGGACAAGAGCTCTAACTCTTCTGGAAACAAAGTTGAATGGGGAAATTGGGTGTGGAATTGCTTCGCCACATTTAATCCGGCAGCATAATCTGCACAATTTCTTAAATATTCTATTTTCATCAGCAGGTACCTCTCTTCCTGTGGATGTTGGGCGATAAGCGCATCGATGGCCTGTGTTGCCTGATCTTTGTTACGAAGTCCTACATAGGAATTAAAAAGGCCCTCTCTGGAAATCGTAGCATAATCCGGGTTTTTCAGTGTAATAAGAAAGCCTTGTAGCGCTTTTGCATATTCCTCATTTTTTAAATCGGCTTTGGCTTGGTTGAAACGGATCTGGTGAAACTTTGCGGCGATGTCCGTATCGTTTGGATAGAGTTGATTTAATCGATCGTATAAGGCTTCAGCCTTAGATGTTTGTTGTGTCCTTTCAAAAACTTGAATCTGCTTCAGCAATAAGGTTTTATCGTTGGGTCTGCTGCGTAGTGCAGGGCTTAATAACTCTTGTGCATCATCCAGTTTACCTCGCTCTAATGCAGTGTTCAACAGGAATTTAAAAGCTTCACTGTCTCCTCGGTTGCTATTGTAGATTTTCCAATACAAAACATATGGGTCATTATTGACCTGTACCCTCGCGGACTCGCTGACCAAATAGTCTAGTTGTTTTCTCAATTGTGGACTATTGTTTTTGCGCAGCGCCTCCTGTAAGGTGGCGATAGCTTGGGTATAATTGCCTTGACTCTCCAATATGCTCGCTTTTTTAGCAAGAAATGTAGAATTGCCGGGCATAAAGAATAAAGCCTTATTCGTGCTATTCAGGGCTTCGCTGTAGTCGCCCAGCTTAATCTGCGTATTGATGAGGTTGTCAAACATTTCAGGATCTCGCTTGGTAGTCAGCAATGCGTTCTGATATTGCATAGCGGCTTCTTCCAAATTCTCTTTCTTGAGAGAATTCGACGCACTTTCTCTGATAATGGTATTGTAAGTTTTCCGAACCCCCTCATCGTTAGGGAATATTTGCAGCAGTCGGGAGATGGACTTTTCAGCTTCTACGTTATTATGTAGCTCGCGATAAAGGTTGACCTTCTTTAGCCAAAGATCCTTATCGTAGGGATTTGTTTCCAATAATTCATTGACATAACAAATGGCACTGGCATTTCTCTTGGAAAGGCTTTCAATGGTGATCATATACCGTCTGGCGTCGTCACGATCGGGACTCTTACGAAGCACGTCGAGAAGGGTCATACGAGCTTGGTTCAGCTTGCCGGTTTCCAGGTAGCATTTCCCAAGGTATTCTTTTAAATCCATGTCCATCGGTGTTTTTTGTAATCCCGTTAGACAGTATTCTGTAGCCTTTGCAAAGTTGTTCTTTTTGCCCTCTGCTCTTGCTAATTGGTAATAATCGGCATCCGACTGTGCATATGCGCAGAAGGAACTAGCGATTAGCCCAAGGCCAATCACTAGCTTTAGAAATTTACTTTGCATGTTCAACCTGTGTGTTTATATCAAACCCTTGTCTTGTCATAGTTCCCCAGCGAATATCCTTTGTGGTGAAGTACTTGATGTAGCCCGCCACAGAGAAGTAGATGATGAACGGATGGTAGATAAACCCTTCTACAAGGGAGATAATCCAGAGGGAGAAGATTTCAGCATAGGTTTTATACTGTCTCTTGACGAGATAATCCATGAAAATAACCATAGAACTAATGGCGATTCCGAATGAGTAAACATACAGGAACATGAACATGATGGTCGACCAATTGACATCGCCCTTGATCAGGATAAGCAGAAACCAGAACAGTCCGGTGGCCTCGATTATAGGCGCTAGAAATTCGAAAATAAAGATGTATGGGAAGACAACAAAGCCCAGTTTGGGATATTGCGGATTGAAGAAGACCTTACGGTGTACCGTAAAGATTTGAGCTAATCCCGTTGCCCAACGCATTCTTTGGCGCGCAAGAATAGTGAGGTTATGAGGTCCCTCCGTCCAGCAACAGCTGACAGGGATGTAGTCTACGGTATATTTCTGCTTGCTATTGCACATGTAGATTACCATTTTGGTCAAGAGGTCCATGTCTTCCGCATGCGACTTGCCGTCGTAGCCTCCGGCATTAATTGCAATTTCCTTATCGAACAGCCCTAATCCTCCGGATACATTCGGAACGCAGTTGATGAAGCTCCACCCAAGTTTGCCGAATAGATAGGAACGCATGTATTCCAACTCTTGAAAACGTGGTATCAAGCGTCTCGGTGCACGAACTCTTGTGATAACTCCGTCTTTAATATCGCAACTGTTGGACATACGTAGGACTGCCCCTACGGCAATAGTTCTGTTTTTAGAGTTGAGGATAGGCTTAATCATTTTAAGCATCGTCTTCCGCTCGAGGATGCAGTCTACGTCGGTACAGATAAAGTATGGATATTGCGAAGCGTTGATTCCCGCATTTGAAGCGTCGGCCTTGGTGCCTCCATTCACTTTGTCCACAATGGTCAGCTTGCTGAACATCGGGTTTCTGGACTTCAAAATACGCTTAAAGGGCGCGGTTTTGATGCGTTCCATGTAGGCATAGGTTGTTTCCTCTAGGTCGTATTCTTTGATTAATAATTCTAGGGTTCTATCGGTACTTCCATCATTAACAATGATGACTTCGAAGGTTGGATACTCAAGAGTTAATAGTGATTTGACATTGTCGATAATGGTTCTCTCCTCATTGAAAGCCGGTGCAATGATGGAAATACCAGGCGTTAATCGCGAGTTCATTAAGAACTCATCATCTTGTTTGGAGTTGTAGATCTTAAACCTCCAAAGCTTAACGCAGCTAAATATTCCCAGCATGAGCAAGGATAGCAGCATGAGCGAGGAATAGAAGAATATGAAATATTCAAAATAACTGTAAATCATGGCGAAATTAATTTAAAGTGATTATAGGAATTAATTGTATATCTGTTTTTGAACGACAGTGCCGTCTTCGCGTGCCTCTAATACCACAATGTTGCTATCAGAAGGAGCTTTTAGGGTAATATTGTTCAGTGGGTTTTTTACGTGGTTTAGTATAGACTTATTGAAGCTATCGGCGGTGTTCAACATCTCGTTAAACACAGGGTGTCCATCGCTTTCGTAATTAAAGATGGCCTCTGCAATTAGCTTTTTGGAATCGTAGTTTGGACTGTTTTCAAACGCTTCGCGCATAAATTGTGTCGCATTCTTTGAGTTGATCAGAAATAGGGCTTCAATGATCGCATCCTTGCATTTATTCGGTTGGGAAGGGTAAAGTTCAATCAGCTTATCCTCGACTTTTTTTACTTGCATCTGTCCCAAAGCGACAATAGACTCTTTTCTGATCTCATGGTCCTCGCTGTCGAGTAGATGAATCAGCGTATTGACCGATCCATATTGTTTAAAGTAGCTCGCCGCTTTGATCAGGAATATCGTTTGGCTATGGTTTTTGGAATATTTTAGCCAGTTGCTAAAGTTGGGGAGGTTGTTCTTATGGTGCAATTCCAGCTGCTCCATCAGGATAATCTGATCCCAGTAGTTGATCTGGTTGTCGTCCTGATCGAAGAATTTGAAAGGGTTATTATTACTGACTCCTATATAAGCATTTCTTGCGCCTTTGCGAACAAACCTGTTCTTGCTAAACGTATATGGTAAGATCTTTGAATCGGCAATTAATACCTTAAACCGCGACAACTGATGGAATATTTTAAGCTTGTTGGCAATGGATGAGAAATTGAGCTTACTTTCTAAGTGGTTGTCGATACCCAGCGCTTCAATTAATGGCTTATAGTTTATGGACCGTTGGATTTCGGGTTTTTCTTCGATGATTTCTTGTAGGGTGGGTATTAAGGAGTAATAGGTTTTGTTATTGAGCTTTCCGCAATGAATTCCGAAAGCTAGTTGAATCTCAGTAGGCGTTTGTAGGTTTTGGGATTCTAAACAATCGAGGATGAACGTTCGATGCTTTTCCTTGAGTTTTTCATAGGTGCCTTGCCTAATGCGTTCGAGGAAGAATGAGATTGCTGCTGATAAAAGCATGATCATAAACATGCAAACAACAAATGTAATTACCGCAAGGGCAACTTTAATCACGACGGGAGCAGTCAAAAATAAAAACCACAAGTCCTGTAGGGTACTGATTGTTTCCATAATAGGTTAAATAATGTGAATTTTGATTTTTACAATACATAGTCAACTATCGTTTGGAATATCAGTCGATTGACCTATGCACTGCGTTAGTGAAACAAATGTAGTATGTGTTTTTTGGCCGCAATAATTTTCGTGGTGGACAAAAAGTGTACAAATTTTGAGCGTTTAAACACATTTTCGGGCATTTTATTGGAATAATAGGGACGGTTCGGGGACAGTCGTGGGCCAGAAATCAGAGAATGGAGACTAATAAAGGATTTTGGAGAGGACAAGTGGGGGACATCTTAAGACATGTAGTTATCCATCGATTACATCCTGTAAAAACACTAGTCAGAATTGATGACATTATCTAAAAGGAGAGATTTTATTGGGCGAGTGTGTTTAAATTTCGGATAAAAGTCTTCCCCCCCCCTCCCTGTAGCTAAATCGCTTCACTTGAAAATAGAAACAACAAAAGATGATCTAAGTCACTATCAATCTGACCTTTTTAAAATAGATTAAAACCGTGTTTGAACATCAATCCATATCCCTGATTGCTGTACCGTTACGATTTATTACCTAATAAACATGCACATGAATTACAAATTTTTGATTAATGAAGGAACTGGGTATAAGACTCGTCACCACTTTTCCCTTTTCCACTTTATACCCTTGATCTGGGTGATCTTGGGAATTGCATTAATTATTTATTTCGATCATCTTAAGATGGGAGCGGGCATTTCTCTAGTGTCCCTATTGTTCTTCTTGATCATCATGTCAAAAAAATCTAACCTCCGAATCTACCCGCAGGACCGGCTTATTCGAGTAAATAGAGACCGATATGCCATGGGACCGGATTTATACTCTTTTTCAGATCTGGAGGAGTTCGAACTCGAAACCCTATACCTGTTGCGTATCCCTATTAATACGACCTTATATGCCCGATTTCGCTTGGAGGATAGATGCTATCGGCGTACTGTAACCATGTCATTTTATCGAACAAACATATTATTCTTATTGGAAGAGTTGGAAGCTGTTGTTAAGGTCGGTTGTTCCATTGTTGACAAACCTGAAGGCGAATAATTGATGAAATTGGAAAATGGATAGTTTTTTCTCCTTTTAGATCCTGACTAACAAATATCCCATCCAAAATGCCAGATTACTCTCTGCGCCTTGATTCTGGTTTACGCCATAGGATTCCAACCCATCATAACAAGATCCCTCTACAGGATTATATAAACTTTGCCTCATATCATTCTTTCCCAAATACCACAAAAAGGCCATGTTTGCCTTATTAAGCCAAATTTCTTTTCCATCCAGCCTATACAGCTCCTGATACAATAACATAATTGAAGGAACCTCAATAGGTTGCTGACCGAATGCATTTGGTTTCTCTCCCTTTCTATACCAGCCCTCATTACCGATAATGGAGAGATGATTCTCTCGAAATAATATTTTATCCAAGAAATGAAAACTCTCTATGCCAATTGCTTCCCAATCTTTGTTGTTTAATATCCTAGCCGCTCGAATTAAACTTAAGGGAAGAACGGCATTATCATAGGATATAATCTCCTCAAACCAATGCCAACTTGCAGTAGCGCAAGCCCGGTATTCGCCTACCAGAAATGCCGACAATTCCTGCAATTTCGTTAAATACTGCCCATCTTTGGGCTTAAAGGTCAATGCATCGACCAGTCCCAAAATCAAATAAGCCACAGCGCGAACAGAGCGGACTCCCGAAAAGTGCGGTATGGAACGATTAAATAGATCAAAAGCAAGTGGGTGATAGGCCGAAAAGCGATCATTCGCCAATAGGACACCTAAAGACCAAATACATCGTCCGACGCTATCGTCAGAGCCTACATCTTCGAGAAAGCGAAGATCGTAAGACATAAAGTTTCGAAACCTGCCATCCTCTCGTTGGGCGTAAGCAACAAAAGAGAGGTAAGATCGAAAAAGGGGATGATCTAAGGTCGGATATCCGAACTCATTAGCTAATACAAACAAAAGCATAGCCCGGCAATTGTCGTCCAGGCAATACCCATGTCTATAGTCTGGGATATTGTATAAAGCATGTTGATAAATCCCCGTTGCACTACTTATTTTTTCAATATATCGTAAATCTAAACGAGGCACCGCCACGAAAAAGCGCTCAAGTTCCTGATTTATCTCTTCTTTATTCAATACCAATAATCCCTTTCTAATTATTTGCTGTTCTCAATTGCGATTGCTGTTTTAATGGCAGTAATGGCGTTGTTTCATTCCTAACAGTCAATGCCTTTACCACTGTACAGTCTTCAGTAGGCATCAAATTACGGATCAATTCAATCTGCTGTTTCCCAACATTTGGCCAAGACATCTTCTTTCCATAAGCTAATGCGCGATTTCTATAGGAATTCATTAAGAATGGGTTGCTTAATAAGCGATTCAGGCATTCAGCAAGCCCCTGGGAGTCATTAAAATCAAATAGACATCCACGGTCATCCGCTAATAAATCCTTCGCATACCAATACGGCGTCGATAAAACTGCCGCGCCAGCGCCTAAGGCAAAGGTGAGTGTGCCACTGCTCATCTGGTTTACATTCGGATACGGAGTGACATAAATATCGCATGCCTTTAAATAAATCTGCAGAAGCGCATCACTTGCATATTTGTTCACAAACATAACTTTGCCGCTCAATCCAAGTTTAGCAGCTTGTTGTATCAATTCATTCTTATAACTTTCACCCTCATGCAACAGTACATTCGGATGTGTTGCCCCAAGGATGATGTATAAAAAATTATCATCTTTTATTCTCGAAACCGCATCTATAGCCACTTCATAACCTTTACTTCTCCCCAACAGACCAAACGATAACATCACGGTCTTTCCTTCCAAACCCAAATATTCTTTCGCTTCCTCTGCTGTAATCTGAAAATCTGGCACGCCATGAGGAATCAACTTAATCTTAACACGAGGAATCTGATAGACCTCCATTAAAACTCGAATCGCGCGATCGGTCATCACTGTAATCTTACTGCTCAACTCCGCTATGCGCATAATTACGCGCTTCTCATCTGCAGACGGAGTATCCAATACCGTATGTAAATTACTGATGATCGGAATAGAAAGTCTTTCTAACAAAGACAGAATGTGATCGCCGGCAGATCCTCCAAAAATTCCAAATTCATGTTGTACAATACAACAGTCATATTCATTTTGATTAATCCAATCGCCCGCAGAAAGATATTCATCTTTCTCATGTTGCGATACAGAGTAGACCACCTGATTCGGAAAGTTTTGTTCCGTGCCGTTGGAAATAGCCATAATCTCTGCATCTTTCCCGTTCTCAACTAATGATTTGTACAAATCATGACTAAATGTTGCAATCCCACATTGCCTCGGAAGGTAAGTTCCTATTATTAATGTTCTCTTCATGTATCTTTTTGAATTAATGCTTCAACAGCCAGTGCACCTATTGAACACGACAAGTGGCTAAATTGTTCGCTGTCTCCAATAAATATTAATTCAAGCTGACAATAAACACTTTCCGCGTTTAGATGTTATAACAAAACCTAACGAAAAAAAATAAGCATGGGAATAACGATAACTCGAAAAAACATATTCTTTAAGCCTAAATTGGACAGGGTGCTCGCGCGAAGATTCGTCTTATCTCCAGAACGCACGAAAAAGATCATCAATCGCGTGTTAAACATGTCCGAAACGGATAAAGAGAGCATTCTGAATCAAATCCTCCGTAATTATGCAAGAAGACATCGCAGTATCATCAACATACTGGAACGGAATTTTACCGCCGTCGACCCAATACTGAAAGAGCTAAAAATAAGCAAGCAATCGCTTTCGGATGAGGAAAGACTCTTGATTGGGTCATACTTCACCATGGAATATTCCATCGAGGCGGCCGCCTATTTTAATCCTTCCATTGTCCTGTCGCCGGATCAGTCGCAGACGCATGAAGGGGAAAAAAGAATTATTATGAGCTTCAGAGCGGTAGGCGAGGGCCACCTATCGTCCATCGTATTTCGATCTGCGGTTATTGATAAAAACTTAGATATACACCTCGACGAAGTCGGTATTTTATTGGATAAACCTAAGCATATTAAAAATCACCGATACAAAAAGTCCGAATTCATTGAAAGGCTTGTTGATTTACATCAGCCCGAGGAAGAAATACAAAAGGTAATCGAAGCTAAACTGACCGACACCTTTACTTACGACGAGTTGCAGCGTTTTGTAAGAGAAATAAAAGAGGAAGAGGAAGATTTAAGTTACGACAGTCAGATTCTAATGCAACAAATGCTGTGGTTGGCGTCCTCCCATTATGAGATCTCCTACTCTCGCGATACTTCGATTTCCGAAAGGGTTATTTTCCCGATCTCTGACACCGAGAAAAATGGAATTGAAGACGCCCGCTTTGTACAATTTATTTCCGAGAAGGGCAAAGCAACTTACTACGCAACTTATACAGCATACGATGGTCATTCTATTCTTCCAAAATTATTGTCAACTAAGGACTTCGTTAATTTTAAAATACAGCCCTTAAACGGTAAAATAGCAAATAAAGGTGCCGCTCTTTTTCCACGGAAAATAAAAGGAAAATACGCCATGCTCTGTCGTGTGGATGGGGAAAATAGCTATGTGGCATTCTCCAACTCCCTCACCAACTGGCATGAGGAAATTCAACTTGTCGGGGAACCGGAATACCCTTGGGAGTTTATTCAAGTAGGAAACTGTGGTTCGCCAGTCGAAACCGAAGCGGGTTGGTTGGTCATTACCCATTCAGTAGGACCTATGCGCGAATATTCAATAGGTGCGCTCCTGTTAGATCTGGAAGATCCTACCAAAGTTATCGGAAAACTGAAAAAACCGCTCTTGTTCGCAAATGAAACGGAGCGTAATGGATATGTGCCAAATGTCCTCTATTCATGTGGTCAGATTATCCATAACAACCATCTGATATTGCCATATGCTTATTCCGATCAGGAGTCAACCTATGCAACGGTATGTTTGGATGAATTATTGAAAAATCTAGTTGATTAAGACTTTCCTGACGCCAAGTGGACAGCATTAGCGTAAAAGTTCTTGATAACTTTTAGAAACAGATACTTTCAGGAAAATAAAGGGCGGCAGATTAGCCGCCCTTTCCTGTTTCCATATGTGGGCTATCAACCGGTTTTGACTCCGGCGAGCCCTTTTGGCGTAAGTAGATCGATAAAATAACAATAGAAGCGACGGATAAAAATTCGCTCTGCCAATTCTGGAAAGTTTCAAACCAAAATGTAGGTTCTCTTATAAATTCTGATAACCCAACCAATGGCTCCATCTTTAATGCATGCTCTTCATTTACATTCCTAAAACTGCCGTATAAATGTCCTATCCAAGAAAACACGAAAAGAACGATGAATGCGATCGAAAGGGAATTCTTGTAGAGTAAGAGGCGCCATCCGCCTTGTTTTACCGGCCGAGGAGCGTCTCGATGTGCAACAGGTTCTCGATCCACCTCCTCCTGGCCTGAAAGCTTTTTTGATTCCGCCGAACCGATTTGGCGCAAAGAAATGGTGAGGATCACATACATCGCCATCTGTAAAAACTCACTTTGAAAATTCTCGAAGGTTGCCGACAAAAAATGTCCACTTGTCAAATAAGTCGCGAACCCTAAGAATGAGCCTTGCTCCTCATAAAGCAATGCTTGCTCTTTCCAGCCAAAATAAATCTGCGCCATCATCGCCAAAACGAACAGCGTAATAAAAACAATCGATAGACTATTTCTATACCAAAACGTTTTTCGCATATATTTCTATTTAAATAACCTGCCGTAAAGGCTTAATCTTAACTTCTGCAATGTTTACTCTTCTATCTTGTGCTAGCACAAAACTGATCAATCGGGCTATATCCTCTGCTTTTAACATTTCATGTTTTTCCTGTAGCTCTGCCTCCTCCTCTGCAGTTGTGGAGGGCATATCCGTCGCCACCGCTCCGGGCTCAATCAGCGAAACACGAATGTGATGTGGATTGATCTCCTTTCTCAGTGCTTCTGTAAATCCTTGTATGCCTGCTTTGCTAGCCACATAGCCCGAACTACCCGCATCCCGCGTATCCGAACTCATTGATCCAATATTGATAATATCGCCTTCAATCTTCTGCGCGATCATCTTTTCAGCAAAAAAACTCGATAATAGGAGGTACGAATCTAAGTTTGTCTTGGTCATATAAACGAGGTCGTGCGGATCGCCCTCGACAACACTCCGAAAGCCAACACCTGCATTGTTGATAAGAACATCGAAAGGACCATGGGAATCCCAAACGCGCGCTAACAACGCTTGAAGTGCCGGCTGATCGGTTAGATCCTGAAGCTCATACGCTACGCGACCTTCAACTCCTAGCGCTTGACATTCCTGTAAAAGCTCCTTAAGCTTATCTTCATCTCGTCCGATGATAAATACCTCAAATCCTTGGCGCAGTAAATGTATGGTCGCTGCTCGCCCTATTCCGGATGTGCCACCAGTTAAGAAAATCTTTGTTCTTTGCATAAATTTCCGATTTATAATGTGATGTCATTCGTCAATGCACGGGACAAATTCGTGGAATATTCATCCTCATTTGTCGATTTTATAAAGGGAACATTCCATGCACTATTTGGTTGAGGTTCAAAAAGCTTTGCGTATTAATCCGGATCGTTTGGGTATTGAGTTTCCTAATCTTGCGAAAAGTACCTATCGAAAAACTAAATCCGTGTCCAAACATTTAGCGAGCACTCTTGTTTATAATCCAATAAACTTAATTACATGAACTATGAAAAAAGAAATGTTTAATATGCGCCCTGTAGCATTCATCATGTTTATTCTGATGTCGGCGCAGTCATTTGCACAGGAAAAAGGCTTGGATATCAATGTAGATATCGATAAAGGAGATGGTGGAGCCTTTTATACGAGACCTTGGGTGTGGGTTATTGGGGCCGCAGTGTTCATCCTACTTTTAGTAGCAATACTTAGAGGCGGGAAAAAATAAGAATGAAAATGAATAAAGCATTGCTGCTTGGAATTATTGATACCAAGCGGCAATGCTTTTTTTTATGTATTTGATTTTTCTGAAGAGATCTGTTTTGATTGGAGATCAATCTTCGGATCCCTGAAAGTTTTATACAGCTTATTTCTTCTCAATCGCGCTAATTTGCACGCCAATAAAGCAGTCGTCGGCACAGTTTTCCTCAACTTTACCGACCTTAGAAATTAGTCCATCATGTTCCGTTTCTAAATAGTTCGTTACGCCTTTGCTTTTAACTAGCCAATTCTCCTTCGCTAAACGGTACACATCGTCCAACGTTAGCAGATAATAATCGCCGTGGCTTCCCAGATTCGATTTATCCTCCGTCCATTCCATTTTCTCCCAAACAAGTTGCTCCTCGACTTTCTTGAGCTCCTCTTCAGAGTAGCCTTTTTTTCTCATTGCTTCTATAAATGATTCCTTGGTCCAGCCATTCTCGGGGCGTTTCGTCGGCGCAATGGAGGGAACAATATAGCTTACCTGCTCAATCTTCCCGTTTTCGATCTTAATAGTCATTTCTGACGACCAGCCTGTCCAGCTACCCGAATAAGTGCTGTAGCTGTAACTGTTCTGGCTTTCTCTCTTAAAATCTTCCCACTTGCGAAGGCTTCTCTCATATTGATCCTCAAATTCGAGGTCGGATTTAGAACAGGAAACCAATAGGAATGTGATGAGGAGAAGAAAATTGAACTTTGCTAATTGATTCATAACTTGATTTTTATCGGATATAAGTTATACGATTCAAAACTTATAATCGCTACAGTAAAACTACATGGAGCGAAGACTTTTGCTGAAATACCCACAATTGAATGCGATTTATTAAATTTGGGCTTTAATTTGTAAATCACATGAAGGTTCCGCAGCTATATAATAGACAAACTAAGGAAATTGAATACGAGAATACGTATAAAGTAAACGGTTTAGCGTTCTTATATAAAAATACCTTAGGCAGGGCCTTGACGAAGTCTTTACTCAATAAAAAGATGGTGTCCAAAGCTTACGCGCGCCATGTAAACTCGCCGAAAAGCTTAGGACAGATTCCGAAATTTATCGAGCATTACAACATCAATGTGGACGAAATTAAAGAGCCTATACAGTCTTTTCGATGCTTTAACGAGTTTTTTATCCGCGAACTCAAAGACGGTGCTCGCCCGATAGATGAAACGCCTGAACACCTCATATCGCCGGCAGACTCTAGATTAATGATTTTTGACCTGGCTCAAGTCAGCAGTATTCCCGTAAAGGGCTATTGGTACAATTTAGAAGCGCTATTGAAGGATAAGGAACTAGCCGAACAATATAAAGACGGTTGGTGCTTTGTGTATAGACTGGCGCCCAACGACTACCACCGCTATGGATATATCGACAATGGTACACAAGATCCTGTAGTCAAAATTAAAGGCGTTTTACACTCCGTGCATCCCCTTGCATTGGCTGAAACCAGAGCTTTGATTGCCAAGAATTATCGTGAACTAACGGTGCTGCATACCGAGAACTTCGGCGATGTTTTGCACCTGGAAGTAGGGGCTTTACTCGTTGGCAAGATTGTGCAACGGAATTACGATGCCTGCTCGTTCAGTCGCGGTGAAGAAAAAGGATACTTTGAGTATGGTGGTTCTACGGTTGTGCAGATCTTTAAGAAAGGTACGATCAAGCCGGACGCCGACATCATCGAACATTCAGAAAAACGTATTGAAACTCTGGTGAAAATTGGTGAAAAAGTAGGGGTAAAGGCCTAGCTAGTAGTCATCGTATAAATACAAATCGCCATATCTCCAATTTGGCCCCTTTAAGCCGGAATAATTTTAGCGACCCATCAGCAGCGCGATGAATTTCATCGGGTAGCCTGCCGTCAATTTTAACACATTTGCCTAGGTACGCGTACTAGACTCCCTATACAAAGCTGGACCGCATTCAGTCACTTCCCTTTCAAGGCCCTTTCAAACCCAATGCATAGCCCTTTCAGAACGGCTTTGATACGGTTTTACAGTGGGTTTGAAAGGGCTTTGAAAGGGCTTTAAGTTAATTCAATTATCCCGCGGAATCCTCGCGCTGCATAGTATGATTCAGCACCATTATGATAAGTAAATACCCGGTCGTAGCGGTAATCGCCAAAAATAGCGCCTCCGAGTTTGCGAACTGCCTCAGGCGTTTTAAGCCAAGAAGAAGTTTTGCTGTCGAATTTCCCCAAGGCCTGCAGGGCCGCATATTGTTCCTCATCCATCAGCGCGATGCCCATTTCTTTAGCCATACCTATTGCGCTGTGCTTAGGTTTATGTTCTTTGCGCGAATCTAGAGCCGCTTGGTCGTAGCAGATGCTGCGTCGGCCTTTTGGGCTTTCCGCACTGCAATCGCCAAAAGTAATGCTGCCTTTAGCTTTGTCGTAGCCAATAACGTCGGGTTCGCCTTCGGTTTCTTCCATCAGATGAAGGGAGGACAGCGCTGCCGGAGATTTCTTCAGTTTACTTTCCACCTCTGCCCAGTCCAAGCCGAGGTGTCGATCCATATGCTTCTCGAAACGTTTTTTTAAGATGCCGAGTAGTTCCTCACTACGTTCTGCTGATAGATTTTCCATAGTTTATAGTGGTTGATGTGTGTAAACACAGACAACGAATTTACAAAAAAGCCTTTTTAAATGCTAGTGTTTGGTTGCGGGAAATTAGCGCTTGCATATTGGGGTTATCGAAATGCGGCAATCTTTTTGGGTAGGTGCCAAACACATGTAGAAATTCATTTACAAATGTTTTTTTAACAGGGCTATTCGAACTCGTGCAGAATCGAACATGTTCATTTGTTGTATATTAGCGTTTAGAATCACACGAAAATACTAAGCGAAGCCTTCTCGCTCCTCAAACTTATGGCTGTAAAATCTTCATTAAGATATCTCATGCTATCCTTATTGTTGACCTTTATGTTTGTGCTCCATGCGCGCGAAAAAAAGGACAACAACAATGCCTCATTGACTTATTTTATTCAGAAAGAAAAGAGCTTCGGATCCGATACAATTGCGTTGAGGGAATTTTTAACGCCGCTGCGGCAACGTGTTTTGAAAGGTGATGCCAATAAGCAAACGGCGGTCTATTATGCCTTGATGGGCAGAGGAACAAGCCGCAAGATAGGGCAGATCAATACGATTAGTTCAACTTATTTTGAGAAAGCTAACGACCTGGCAATCAAGTTTGATGATGAAGCGCTTGCACTGTGGGTTCAGATTGAATTAGCAAAATACTATTACCAATTTAACTTATTGGAACAATCGCTGCCATATTTCATGACGGCATCATTCAAAATTGACGATATCCCTTATGTGGATCAGATCAATCCGGACGAGTCCTACCGATCCCTGGGTTTCTTTTTCTCTACAATCGGCGAGTATAAGGAGGCTATAAATTGTTTGAAGGAGGCGGCCTTTTTGGCACCGGACCTCTCCGAAATGAAGGCTTCCATACTAGATAACCTTGCCATGTGCCATTTGGAGGATAAGGACACTTCGGTGGCTATGGCCTACTTAAACGATGCGAAAGAGCTTGCGTTGAAGATTGATGCCAAGGCTAGGCTCGCTCGGGTGAACGGGATGCTAGCGATGGTCAGTTTAGGGAGGGGGGAGCTGGACTCCGCCCTGCATTTCGTAGATCAGGATGTAAAACTTAGTGAAGAGAGTGGCGATAAAGCCAATCGGCAGCATGCAGAGATTATCAAAGCAAAGGTGCTCATGGGCAAGGGCGATATGCAATCTGCGGAAGTATTGCTGGAGCATTTGAAAAAAGATCTGAAAGGTAACTTGACAAAAACTGATTTCCTGCTTGATGTAGAAGAATTGAGGCTGAAAATTGCGGAGCATAAAGGAGACCCGGATATGGAGCTTGCCATTCGTCGAAGCCTTGGGCAGCTGAAGGACAGTTCGATCTATGGAGAGAGTGCAGTAGTAATCCAGCGAGCAAGAGTGTTGGCCGCGAAGGAGCGCTATCTGAATGAAGCGAGCATAATTAACCTCAAGGTGCAACAGAGCCGCTTTGCACGGAATATGTATTTACTCGTGCTCGCCTTGGGTATCGGAATAGTGATTATTTCCTATATCGACTTTCGCCGCAAGATGTTTGCGCGCCACCATCGTTATGAAAAGAAAGTGTTGGCTTATCGCCTCGAAAAAACCTTGCTCGATCAGAAGCTCGAACAGGCGCATAGGACCCTGGCAGATCACCTACGTTTCCTAACAGACCGAAACAAACAGATTGAAAGCTTGCAAAGAGAAATTGCCCGTATCAATAAATCAGCGCTTGCTGAAATTGAAGAAAAAAACGGCAAGTTAAAGCAGTTGTTACAGTCACATATATTGACGGAGGATGACTGGCAAAATTTTAAAATGACCTTTGATGAGGCTTATCCAAATTATTATAATCAGTTAAAAAAGGGTATTCCGGAGCTTACGGAAAACAATATCCGCTTTATTATGTTGCAAAAACTAGGGCTTACGCCTGCCGAAACGGCAAATATCCTGGGAATATCGCTGGAGGCGATCAAAAAGAACAAGCAAAGATTGAAGCAAAAGCTGGGCGACAAATATGATCGTGTGATGGAGATTATATAGCTTATCTGATTTCAAGCTAAAAATTCTATCTTGCAATAAAGTCAACTGAGTATGAAAAGAGCGTTTTACCTTCTAATATTATTGCTTAGCACGAGCGTGCAACTGAATGCCCAAGAACAACGAGCGAACGGATGGATTTTTGGCCCATCGTTGGGGTATCAGTATCAAAGCGGCAGTTTTCTGAAGGCTTCGGCTTGGGGCTTGTTTGCCCTTAATCAATCACAATATCTCAAGTTAGATGGGGGAGCCAATTTTACCTGGATGATGGACAAAACGACGGTCATCCCCGAATTTGGAGCAACCTATTATTTAAATAATGTTGCGGTATGGCCTTTCCTAAAGGGAGAGATAACCCCCTATACGGCAACTGCCAAGGCTGGGATTGGGGTATTCAATCTGCTTGAATTTGCTGCCGGTTATGGGTTTGATATCAATACCAAAAAAGACTTTAAGCCGATCGATGGATTTACCTTCTCGGTTGGCGTCAATATCCCGTTAAAATTCCATCTCTACTAAGGCATTCATTATTCGATCCACGCTTTGAAATCGTTTACTCGCTCCCGACTAACGATGACCTCTGCATTTCCATAATGATGAAAATACAGCTTCAATCTGGAGTTGGAGTGCACGGCAATGCTCTTAATTGCTTTAATATGCACCAAAAATCCGCGGCTTATGCGGAAGAATATAGCGGGGTCGAGCAGTTTTTCCAGCTGGTCGAGGGTAAAATCCAGGAGATATTGATTGCCATCTGAACAGAAGGCGTAAGTTCCCTTGTTTTCGGAAAAGAAGCATTCGATCTCATCGATCGTAATGAGTTTGATCTGTTGGCCGATCTTAATGCTAAATCGTGATTTATAGCTAGTTCGCGTTGGTGCGAAAAGGGCTTTCAATTCTGTCATATCAAGCGAGGGTTGCTTGCTGGCGTGGTTTTTCTCGTATTTGGCGAGCGCAGCCTCCAGTTCTTCCTCGATAATGGGTTTCATCAAATAATCTACACTATTCACCTTAAAAGCTTTTAATGCAAACTCATCGTAAGCCGTGGTAAAAATAATTGGACAGGCTAGCGCAAGCTCATCCAGAATTTCAAAAGATAGACCATCGGAAAGTTGGATGTCAAGGAACAGCAAGTCGGGCTCTGGATGAGTTTTAAACCACTGCTTGCCCTGCTCTACCGAGTGGAGAAGCGTGATATGGGAGTAGCCCAACTTCATCAGCTTTCTTTGCAAGGAGCGGGCAGCGGGGCGTTCGTCTTCGATAATGACTACAAGAGTGTCTTTCATGCTATAGAATAGGTAGTGCAACGCGGAAGCTGTCATTATTCTGAACTACTTCGATGTTTTTTGAACCAATAATATGATATCTTTCACGGATATTGTTCAGACCGATTTTGGTCGATGACTCCTGCTGTGGCTTAGGCTGCAGATTGTTTTCCACATTCAATTCGCCGTTTTGAATGGAAATACGAATAAATAAGGGTTGTTCATCGCTTATTTTATTGTGCTGTATGCAATTTTCCAGCAAAAGTTGAAGCGCCAGCGGAATGGTTTTCATGTCATCCGTAACCTCCTCCGCGTCGATTTCTACCTGTATGGCATCTTCGAAACGGAGTTTGAGCAAAGCGATATAATTCTTTGCAAAGTCCAGCTCGTCGCTGATCGGCACGAGGCTATGATCTTTCTTTTCGAGTATATATCGATAGATACGTGACAAGGATTGGGTGTAGGCTATTGCATTTTTGGGGTTTTCTTCGATCAGCCCAATGAGCACGTTTAAGCTATTGAATAGAAAATGGGGGTCGATTTGATTTTTTAGGGTCTCCAGTTGTGCTGTTGCCTCCCCGGCAATCTGTTTCTGCTTTTCTAATTGGGCGTTTTTGCGCTCCATATACATGCCGAAGAGGTAAAATCCGCCACCGATGAGCATCGCAATAACAGTGGGCATGATGTAATTGACCCAATAAATTTGGGAGACAAAGGTCGCAAAGGTCTTTTTATAGATGATTACCTGGAAAAAGCCGGTTGTAATAAATACGATTACTGGCGCGATAATCTGTGTGATGAGTACATAGAGCAGAAAGCGTTTCGGCATTTTGTTCTTGCCAGGGACGATGCGTTGTAAAAAAGCGGCTGTATATGTTCCGGAAAGACCCAATAGGATACTGTAAGCAATCGTGGCGAGAAGCGCACTTTCTGTTCCGTTTTCTATCGCTTCGTTGCCACTTTTAATCATATAGTAGATCGAGAAGACGAAATAGATCACAGAGGTGATGATTACAGTATACAGTAAGGATCTTAGGAAATATTTCATGCTGTTTATTTCTTACAAGTTGCTAACGTTGCCTCAGCTCTTTCCCTGCCCCAAGTTGGATAGAATGGCGTATCATGCTTCTCTGTAGCAAATAAAGATACTGCTTTTTCTAAATCTTTGCACTCCTGTTCGGTACTGCCACCCATATATTTCTTAGACTGGATCTGGAAGTCGGCAAGCCCCGATAAGGCTCTGGGATTGTTAGGCTCCAGTTGTAGCGCCTGTTCGTAATTATGAATAATTTCCGGGGATAACTGCATCGCTCTAGACATCGGGTCTATGGTTAATTGAGCGGTCAATGCGAGTGCTTTCAGGACATGCCATTCGGCGTTCAAATCTTCCGTTTTTGTTGGTATAAGTTTAATGGCAGCTTGTATAAGTTGCTCTTTTTCGTCGCTGTCCTGCGTTTGGAAAGACGATGTAGCCGCGACAAAGGCTTGGTAGTAGCGCGGAATCCAGTTGCTCTTTTCGGCCTGTGCAATGCGTTCGAATTTCGACATGGCTTCGCTGTTTTTCCCGTTCTGCCAGGTTTGTAGGGCGTCGCCCATGGCTTTCTCATAGTTGCCTTGTCCGTAGCATACAATGCTAAGCAGGCTGAATAAACTGATCAATAGTGTTTTCATGTTGTTCTTTTTTTGTGTTGATTAAAATTCGCTAGGATACGTCGCTTTTGAAAATGAATAGCGATGAACTGTTGATTTTCATGGATGAATGGTTTTCTACAGATTGTCCAGTTGGTTGTCTTTTTTATTCTTGCTGATGGTCCAAAAGAAGCCCAGGAATACAAAGCGCTTCGCGTTGGGAAGTATGGCTTTGGATGCAAAATGGCCATCCTGATCGGGCGTTGATCGGTATTGGTAGCCATAAACAGGCTTGTTTCCTAAAATATTGGTCACGGAGAAGAATAGAATTTTCTGCTGGCTCAGCAGGTAGGACCAGCTGAATGAAAGGTCGTTTTGGCCATTTGTTTTTGATTGCATAAAACCTGCGAGGTTTGGATCATGGTAGGGGCGACCGGAAATAAAACTGTTCGTCAGGCTGAGTTGTGAACGGATCGGAGCATACCAGTATTTTGCCACGATGGAGAAATAATGTTTCGCGACGTAGTCGGGTTGCACGGCACCCTGATAATTCCGTTCGAGCTTGTTTGCGTCGGTATAGGAATAGGATATCCAATATTGGAAGTTCTTAAAACTCTTGGAGTCGCGCCAAAAGAAGTCGATTCCGCGAACCGTGCCGTAACCATTGCTTTGGTAGTGGCTGCTGTATGTGGGGAGCGGACTATCGTATTGAAGTAGTTGGCTATAGTCTTTTTGAAAGAGCTCCAAGCGCAGCAACTGATTTTTTCTGAGGAAGGTATAGTTGAAGATGTAGTGCTGTGCTTGTTGCCAAGGCAGATCTGCGCGATATTTGGCGATATCTTCTCGCGTCTGTTGGTGGAATAGCCCATAGGAAATCGACATTTGATGGTTGGCGTTGATTTCATATCCTAAGGCGGCTCTAGGCTCGAGGGATTGCTGCTTTTTAACGTCGCTGCTGTATCGGGCACCCAAGGTCAAGAATAGCTTGGAGAAGGCTGTGTATTGTGTTTCTGCAAAGCCCGACAAGAGCTGTCGATCAAATCCGTAAGCGAAATGATTATCCGGATTGTGGAATTGCTCGTCGATTTTTTGAAAGAAATGCTCAGCGCCGAAGCTATACTGTAATTGGCTGCTTTTCTTCTTGCGAAGAACGGTTTTGATATGACTGCTGTATTCCTCTGTGGGGATCTCGAAATTGTAATAAGCTAAGTTCTTGTCGGAATAGCCAAAGCTTCCTCCGAGTTCCCATTTCCAGTTCTGCGGTAAATAGCGTAAGTAATTGCTATTGACGTAGATGTTTTTCTCTTTGATTCCCGTTCTTACCTGTTGATCGTAGTTCAGGTCGTAATCCTTAAATGCGAATTTCTCGAAGGTGAATGCGCCATAGAGGTTGAAGAAATGTTTTTCGCCCTTGTTACGGAAAATGGCCTCAGCATTGGCTTGCTGATAGGGGTTGATCCATTCTAAACGCTGATCGATTATTTTGAGATAGGGGGCGAGGTTGGTATATGTGCCATTAAAGCTTAGGGAGCTATTTTTCCAGCGCTGCGTATTGCTTAAGCCTAGTCCTACCGTGGAGATGGAGATATCTGACTTGGCTTCGGCGAGGTTCAAATCTGTGCTGAGGTTGAGGATGCTGGAGAGGGCATTTCCGAATTCTGCGCTATAACCTCCGGTTGAGAAGCTCGTTCCTTTGAATAGAAAGGGGGAGAAGCGGCCACGCACGGGCATACCGTTGGCAGAGGCGGTATAGGGTTGGGCGACACGCAGGCCATTGATATAGGTTTGTGTTTCTGATGGATCGCCACCGCGGACCATCAATCGTCCATTTTCGCCAGCGATTTGTGCGCCCGGTAATTTGTCCAATGCCGCGATAATATTGCCCATGCTGCCGGCGGTTGTGACGATATCTAAGGGAGTTAACACAGCGTTTGCTTGCGATCCGACCTTAAATTGGCCCGCACGCACGACAACTTCTTCGATTGCCCGCTCGTCCGCCTGAAGCATGATTTCCAGAAAGAGTGAATCGTGGATTTGAATACGCTGCTGTTTGGACTGATAACCTATGGCCGTCACGTTGATTTGTTGCGCTCCAGAAAGACTGGTTTTAAAGCTGAATCGACCCAGGCTGTCGGTATTTGCGCCGTCGTAGCTGCCTTCGATAAAGACATTAGCGTTAAAGATCGGTTTTTTGGATTTCAATAAGACGATTCCGCTTATTGTCGACTCCTGAGCAAAGTTGAGAATAGGAATGAGTAGAAAGGTTAGAATGGATAATATTCGCATGGCTTATGTTTTCGGTAAAAGTATGGTCTATGCTTGCCATGGCGAATTTATTGTCGCCGAACTGTAGTTTTCTCGGGATGAACTGTTGATTGCTGTATGCTTTCATTTTGTACATTTGTAGTTCAGATAACCAACATGACAAATTTTCGTAATCTTTCGCAGCCAACCGGACGTACTATCCATATTCACGAACAATCATATCTTTTTTTTGGAGGGACTGCCTACTTAGGGCTGCTCGACAATAAGGACTATATCGAACTTTTTAAGGAGGGAATTGACCGATATGGGTTGAATAACGGGACTTCGAGAACGAATAATGTGCAGTTGGGAATATATGCTGAAGCCGAGAGTTTCATGGCGAGCAGATTTGGATTCCAGGATGCGGTGCTGCTCTCTTCGGGATATCTTGCGGCTCAGGTTTCGGTAAAAGCCTTAGTCGAAAATCGTCGTGTTTATTATGCCCCTGGCGCACACCCTTCCCTCTGGATTGCAGAAGGCCCGAAGGTTGACTTGCCCTTTTCTGCATGGAAAACAAGGGTGATTGATGAGATAAATAACAGCTCGGAAACGAATTTCGCAATCATCTCGAATGCGATTGACAACCTAACACCTGAATTATTTGATTTCTCTGATTTTCAATATCTTGCCGAAGATAAAAATGTATTGTTCATACTCGATGATTCTCATGGAATAGGCGTGTTGAACAAGAATGCGCTTTCCACAGATTTGACGGCTTTGGAGTCTGCTAAAAACATCGAACTGGTTGTTTTGGCTTCCTTGGCAAAAGGGCTGGGAACCGATGCGGGTGCTGTATTTGGAAATGCTGCCACCCTCGATAAAATCAGGAAGCACCCGATTTACATGGGCGCTTCGCCAAGCTCGCCGGCCGCTCTGTTTGCTTTAGTACACGGCAATAGGATTTATGAAGCTGCTTTCGATAAACTGCATCAGAATATTGATATCGCTAAGTCACTTTTTTCATCCTTAGATGGCTATCATAACATCGCTAATTTCCCGGTTTTCACATCGCATGACCCGAATTTATATCGTTACTTAGTGCAACATCAGGTGCTAATTTCCAGTTTTCCATATCCTTTACCCACGAGCCCGCTACTCAACCGAATTGTGGTATCTGCTCTGCATGAGGAAAGTGATATATCGCAATTAGCAGAAATTTTGATGTCGCAACATCGATTAAAACTTTGATTGTCAATAAAATAATTGTAACTTTGCGAGCCTTTTGAAATGTAAAATTGGGGGAAATAAGACTAAATACTTGAATAGTAGATATTTGGTCTGTAAAAAAACATGAAATTATTTCCATTACTCATTTTAAAAGAATACTTTTGCATCCCCAAAAGGGCAAAGATGCCAAGGGTTTAGATTAATTAGAGTAAATATAGATATGACTAAAGCAGAAATTATTGCAGAAATCTCTAACAAAACTGGTTTAGAGAAGGTTGATGTACAGGAAACCGTAGAAGCATTCTTCAAAGTGGTAAAAAACGCAATGGTTGGCGGTGAGAATGTGTATGTGAGAGGTTTTGGTAGTTTTGTAGTGAAGAAGAGAGCAGAGAAAACAGCTCGTAACATCTCCAAAAACACAGCTATTATTATCCCTGAGCACTTTGTGCCAAGTTTCAAACCTGCAAAAGTTTTTGTAGAAAAAGTTAAAAACGGGAACAAAAAATAAGTATTAATTCATGAAAAATACCAAGCAAATCCAAATCATCGTCGTAGCAGTAGTTGTCCTAATCATGGGATTCCTTGTTCTACGACCTGTGAAAGGCTTGGTTGATCAAGAGAAAAATACTGCAGGAGCTGCTACCACAGAGGCTCCTGCAAATCAAATTACCCTGAGCGCAGCATCTGAAGCTGCCAAGCGTGGCCTTAATCCTGCTATCTTAAACGAAATCACTGATTTGGAAGCAAAAGCCGACAAAGCGGATGGAGATGAGAAAGTAGCGATCTACCAACAATTAGCTGATAAGTGGAATGATGTGGAAAAATTTGCCCCTCAAGCATTATTGTATGAGGAAATGGCAAAAATTTCACCTAAATTCGACCTTTGGTTGAAAGCTGGAAATGCCTACCGTAAAGCTTACACTAACCTTCAAGACACAACAACCGCGAAAGCGTTGAATCAACAAGCTATTGCGGCTTATGAGAAAGCTGTCGAGTTGAACGGTGCAAGTTTGGACGCTAAAACAGGACTGGGAGCCGCAATGGTAACCGGAACAAACAACCCGATGGCCGGTATTGCGCTACTGCAAGAGGTAGTAAAAGCCGAACCAAAGAATCTAGAAGCTAATAAAACATTAGGTTTATTCTCTTTACAATCTAGACAGTTCGATAAAGCTATCGAGCGCTTCAAGACGGTAATTGAGCAAAGCCCTGATGCTGAATCGTACTTCTATTTAGCCACTGGCTATGAAAATATAGGGATGAAGAACGAAGCTATCGCCGCTTTTCAAAAAAGTAAAGAGTTAGCTGCCGATCCAAGTCTCTCCCAGTTCATCGACAGACGTATTGATGAGCTAAGTAAGTAATTAACAATTAGTAATAATCATTTAAAAACATTAAAGCTATGCCAAGCGGAAAAAAAAGAAAAAGACACAAAATGGCTACTCACAAGCGCAAAAAACGTTTAAGAAAAAATAGACACAAGAAAAAATAACGTTTAACGTTCATTTTAAAAAATATGTGGTTACAATCTATGATGGTATAAGCATCATAGATTGTTTTTTTCATTAAACGGTTTTTTGTTTAACCGGACAATTTATGTTGTGGAGCGAGTCCACAATAGTCCTTAATTTCAGTAGCTGTTGGTAAAGGAATTAATTATCGATTCAGTCCCCGATAAGGGGGTGACTATTGCTTTACTACAGGATAAGCAACTGGTTGAGTTAAACCGAGAGCAAGCAGACAATAACTACGCGGTAGGAGATATTTACCTAGGAAGAGTAAAGAAAATCATGCCCGGTCTGAATGCTGCATTCGTAGATGTAGGCTACGAAAAGGATGCATTTTTGCATTACCTTGACCTCGGACCTCAAGTACAGTCCTTGCTTAAACTTACCAGAGTGGTAAAGAATGGCAGTTATCAAGAGAAACTGCTCAATAGTTTGAAACTTGAAAAGGACATTGACAAAGCTGGAAAAATATCGGATATTCTTAGCCGTAACACGCTGTTGCCAGTGCAAATTGCAAAAGAACCGATATCCACAAAAGGCCCAAGGTTAAGTTCCGACTTATCTATCGCTGGCCGTTTTGTGGTGTTGGTCCCTTTCTCAAGTTCGGTTTCCATTTCCAAGAAAATTAAAGGTAGTGCCGAAAGAAACAGACTGAAGAAAATAGTCGAGAGTATTAAACCCGCTAATTTTGGGGTAATCATTCGAACAGTCTCTGAAGGCAAAGGAGTAGAAGAAATGCAAAAAGATCTACTCGACCTGATTTCTAAGTGGGAACTATTTACCAAACGTCTTAAAACAGCTGAACCTCCTCAAAAAGTATTAGGTGAAATGGATCGCGCGTCGACTATATTGCGCGATATTCTTACCGATGAATTCTCTCATATCTATGTTAATGATGCAGATATCTTTGAAGAGGTAAAATCATATATACAGGAGATTTCTCCCGATTTAGAAAAGATAGTTAAACACTATAAAGGTAAAGAACCTATTTTCGACCATTTCGGTGTAGAAAGGCAAATTAAGGCGTCTTTTGGCAAGACGGTCAATTTGCAGGGTGGTGCATATCTCGTAATCGAGCATACTGAAGCACTGCACGTAATTGATGTCAATAGCGGAAATCGCATTGCCAATAAAGAAAATCAAGAAGATAACGCGCTTTTAGTAAATAAAGAAGCTGCGAAAGAAATTGCCCGACAGCTTAGGCTGAGGGATATGGGCGGGATTGTGGTAATCGATTTTATCGATATGCACAAGGCGACCAATAGAAAAGAATTGTATGGATTCTTAAAAGAATGTATGGCGAGCGATCGTGCGAGACATACGATTCTTCCTCCTAGTAAGTTTGGATTAGTACAGATTACTAGGCAGCGGGTAAGACCGGAAATGAGCATTGTGACGAACGAAAAATGTCCTGCTTGTGATGGTACCGGCGAAATTAGATCCAGCATCGTCTTACTGGACGATATTGAGAACAATTTAAGCTTCATACTCCAAGAGCAAAACGAGAAGGGAGTTACTTTATGTGTACACCCTTATATTGCGGCCTACATCACAAGAGGTTTTGTCTCGAGAAGATTAAAATGGTTTTTCAAATATGGAAAATGGATTAAAGTGAAGGAAATGTCCTCATATTACCTGACGGAATTCCACTTCTTTAACGCCAAAGACGAAGAAATTAAACTCTAAAAGAGGCGGCCTTGGCCGCCTCTTTTCGTTTTATGGCATACTAGATTATTATTCCTAAACAACTACAGATCTTCATCTTCGACATTGGATCCTGTCAATTTATTGTCGGCAGATCGCTTGTTATAGCGTTCTAGCTCTGCTGGAGAAAGCACATGCTGAATAAACTCCTCGGTCATTGCATTCTTGTTTTCCGGCACATAGAGTTTATCTGTATTGACATAAAGTTTGAGCGGGTAATCATCTTTCTGGTAGGCTTCCTGATCAAAGTTTTCAATATCTTGAAATCCAAAGATCTTCTTTATGACGATTTCGCAGGAGCTCAGCAATAAGATGCTGCTTGCCATGGTGCTAATTTTAAATAGGCTTTTGAAGGGCTTCTTGTAGAATTTAAACATCTTAGACTGTGCTAGCTTAGTCTAAAGTAAGGGTTAAGTTGCTGATTGAGTATGCTTTAACGATAATTAACAAGCCAGTTGATCGCTAGGCCATCTTTCTCCATTTTCCGGAAATAAGTCATCTGTCGTTTAGCGAAGCGATGGATTTCTGTTCGAAGCTTATCATGAAACTCTGCTAAAGTTAGTTCGCCTAAAAGATAATAGGAAGCATACTTGTATTCCAATCCAAACCATTGCAATTGCTCGTGGCTAAGACCGGTTTCCAATAAGCCTTGAACCTCCGAAATCAAACCCTCTTCCATTCTTGCCGACAAACGCTTATCGATTCTACCGCGTCGGGTCTCCAAGGGAGGCGATAATGCCATGATAAGGTGGGGGTATGGTTGATGAGCGGTATCTATTGGTAGCTCATTTGTCTTCAAATAGCGCAGAATTTCCAACGCTCTGACCAAGCGCTTATGGCTATCCCAGTCGATCTGAAAGTCAGATGGGATATCCTCTACTTGAATCATTGCGATCAGTTCTTCTTTCGATAATGCAGCATGTTCCACATGAAATGCCTCATCCCTCGGAATCGAGCTATAGGGTTGAGGCTGCAATAGCGTTTGAACATAAGACCCCGTTCCGCCGCAGAGTATCGGAAACTTTCCTCTATGGATAATATCCTGATAAGCAATCTCAAAGTCTTTCACGAATTCCTTAACTGAATATTGCGTTGTTGGAGATACGATATCAATCAGATGATAGGGGATGCCATCATATTCTTTCAAGTCTTTGCCTGTTCCAATATCTAATCCTTGGTAAACCTGCCTGGAATCGGCAGAAATAATTTCCCCATCGAGTGCCTTCGCCAGTTCGACGGCTAACTTCGTTTTGCCTGAAGCCGTGGGGCCGATCAGGATCAAAAGCAAATCAGGCGAAAGTGTTTCTTTCGCCCGATTAATGTATTTTACAATGTCTTGTGTCGTTCTTAGATCACAAATTTTGTCCATTTCTCGTTGCTATCGTTGCTTTTTACAACCGTATCAATGAAGGCCATTCCACGCACACCGTCGTAAACATTTGGAAAGTCCTGTGCTTCAGCAGATGGCGTTACGCCTTCTTTCTTCGCCGATACAGTCAATGCAAAGTTACGGTAAATGTTTGCAAAAGACTCCAACAATCCTTCCGGATGTCCTGCAGGAATACGCGTATTATGCGTTGCAAAGCTGCTTAATGTAAATGGGTCAGCATAAGCATTACCCGTACGGTATAATTGTCTAGGCTGATCCAGCATCTTAATGATTAAATTATTTGGATCTTCATTCGCCCATTCCAATCCGCCCTTCTCACCATATACACGAATGCGAACTGCATTTTCCTCGCCTGCAGAGATTTGCGACGCCATCAACACACCCTTCGCACCATCTTCAAAACGCAATAATACCGAACCATCATCATCCAACAAGCGACCTTCAACAAACGTTGTCAAATCTGCACAAACCTCTTGAATTTTCAATCCAGTAACATACTCTGCCAAATGCGCAGCATGCGTACCGATATCACCCATTACTAAAGACTTGCCCGAACGCTTCGGATCTGCGCGCCATGCGGCACCAGCATTGCCCTCGCGCTCGCTCAGACGGCTTAACCATCCCTGCGGATACTCGACAACAATCTTACGGATTTTTCCGAAATGCCCTTCTCTCACCATCGCCTTCGCCTGTTTTACCATCGGATAGCCGGAGTAAGTATGTGTCAAACACAAGGTGCGACCTGTGCGCTCAACAACAGCCTGAAGCTCCTGTGCCTCTTCTAAAGAAACAGTCATCGGCTTCTCCACAACAACATCAAAGCCCTTTTCCAAAGCCAGTTTTGCAGGAGCAAAGTGCAAGAAGTTAGGCGTAACGATCGTAACGAAGTCCATACGCTCGCCTTCCGGCAGCTGTGCTTCCTTCTCAATCATTTCTTCGTATGTTGCATAAACACGGTCATCAGCAACAAATAAATCCCTGCCCGATTGCAAAGAAATCTCCGGATTAACGCTGAAGGCACCACATACTAATTCTATTTTTCCATCCATAAAGGCAGCAATGCGGTGAACGGCGCCAATAAACGCATCATTTCCACCACCGACCATGCCCATGCGAAGTTTTCGTTTCATAAATGAGTGTATTTCGATTGATTAAAGATTAAATATAGTAAAATCCTAAAGGAATTAAAGCGGAAGAATCAATTTTGTGCTGCCACTGTTGGCGTGCAGATAGCCCTCATTATACTTTTCTTTATAGACTGATAGGTCTTCATCCTCATGTATCGGGATTTGCTGATCGGCAGTAATCCAGAATCGCTGTCCAGGCATTGTTTTAACCACTTCAAAACCTATCTTCTGCAGGCTGGAATCCTGTGTCCAATCCGCATCCACGTAAGTCATGATATCGCTCGGCTTAAAATCTTTAATGAATGCCTGTATCAGTTTAGAGAGCCCGCCTATAACAATGATATCGCTCTTATGGCAGAACCGGATCAACTCAAACGACCGGTAATCTTCGGCTTTATCGTGCATTCTTCGACCAGCACTGAATACGGCTAGCGATACCAACTCTCCCTGATGATATAAACCATAGCGATACTTGCCAGGCAGAGCCACCTGCAGATGATGCTCTTTGAGAAATGCTAAGGCGATGCGCTTTTCGATTCTAGCGGCTACGGTCGAACGGGCATAGACTTTTTCGGCACGTCCCGCTTGCACCTTCAGGCGGTTATATATCTTTTTCGAATCGCGACGTAGCTGATCTTCAGAAATATGGATGGTCTTTTCCCCCGATCCCGGAGTCGTTCCTTGTGAAACATCTGCATAATAATGTATCGCAAAACCCATTCCCTCCGCTGTAATCAGCGTATAGCCTGCATATTCCGTCATCGCGGGGCTGAGCTTTAGCCCATAACCAATGAAGTTCAATAATCCGATCATTCCCGCGTTTGCCATGCGCCAAAATTACTCTATTTAACAACAATATGCGGCAATCCTAAATTATTAATAACTTTGTACCGTAAAATTATTCAGATGAAGTTACCTATAGTTGCATATGGAGATCCGGTTTTGAGGAAGAAAACCGAAGAGATTGATGAGGATTATCCAAATTTGAAAGAGACCATCGCGAACATGTTCGAAACCATGTATGCGGCAAATGGCGTAGGAATAGCAGCACCACAGGTCGGCCTTCCTATCCGTTTATTCGTGATCGATGCGTCTCCATTTGGTGAGGATGATGAAGATGGACCAGGAGATCCTACCGCAAAAGACTTTAAACGCGTATTCATCAACCCTATTTTGGTGGAAGAATCGGGTAACAAATGGGCATTTAGCGAAGGCTGCCTAAGTATTCCACATATCAATGAGGAAGTGATGCGCCAGGAAAATGTTATCATCAATTACCTAGACGAGAACTTCGAAGAGCAAGAAGAAGAGCTAACCGGACTAGCTGCTCGTGTAGTTCAGCATGAATATGACCATATCGAAGGAAAGCTATTTATAGATAAGCTTAGCCCCTTGAAAAAGGCGATGTTGAAGGGCAAACTAGACTCTATCTCAAAAGGACAAGTTCGCGTTTCTTACAAAATGTCTTTCCCTTTGATGAAAAAAGGTAGATAGCACGTGTCAGCAGATTGCTGAAACATAACTTATATAATCATTTGAGAGCCGCAACAATTTTGCGGCTCTTTCTACTTAAACCTACTTTAAGATTGTTAATCGCTATTGCAATTATATAATTCCGCTCGACCAACGCCCCAATCATCCTCCCGATATCGATTTATTTTGCTTGTTTTGAGTCAATAACGATTATCGAACTCAAAACCGGATACCATGAAAAGATATCAGCTAATATTTGGATTGCTGTGCTTCTGCCTATTGTCAGCATGCAAGAAGGATAAGAACGAACCTTATTTTGAATGGGGGGTAGGCGTGAACCAGTTGCGCGTCTATGCAATAGACGATGTAACCTATGTTATTAAACCAGATAATTCGCTTTGGGCACGCGGAGGGATATTCACTGCAGAGGTAGGTGCCAAGGACAAGGGCTATAAGATGATCGAACAGAATGTGAAAAAGGTTGAAGGCAACTGCTGCAGTTTATATATCCAAAAAACGGATAATTCGGTGTGGGGGTCTGATAGATACTATGTCCAAGATTTGGCGGATGTGAAAGATAATAAACCACTGGAGAAAATTGCCGATGGTGCGATGGATATTTCGGCAGGGAATTACTTTGTTGCTATTCTAAAGGCTGATGGTACAGTTTGGGGTTTTGGTCAAAACGGGCACGGAGAATTTGGGATAGGTTCTAGAACCTATGACAAACTTCCATTGACCAAGATCGCTTCTAATGTGTCACAGATTGCTACAGGATTCTCTAATATCTACCTTTTGAAAACGGATTCGACCTTATGGTCCGCCGGTGATGATTTGTACGGTAAGTTAGGCTATAAGACCGACGGAAACCAACTTACGTTCAAGAAGGTAGCCAATCAAATTAAATTAGTGCGTGCTAGAGGCAATGCTGTGATGATGATTAATAATAAAGATGAGGCCTGGAGTTTTGGTGACAATGTGAATGGCGGACAAGGAATTGGCACGAAAAGTCAAGACCCGACTTACCCGCACAAAATCGGCGAGCAGGTGGCGAATGTCTACACGAGCAGCTTCTGCTCATATTTCTTAAAAACAAATGGCACACTTTGGGCTTCAGGCTCTAATCACCAAGGGCAGATGGGAATTGCCGGTCCAAAGGAGTCTTTCCGATTTATCCAAGTCGCTGACGACGTGAAAGGCTTGACAGCTGAAGTATCTGCAGGCCATACTATTGTGCTGAAGGGTGGGCGATATGTTGGCACTGGAAGTAACTGGTATAAGCAATTGAGCAATGATGATTCCCAAAAGATCTTAACATGGACAGACTTTATTATGCCATAAAGGGACTGAATAGCTTGAACCTTATTCTTCCTTCTCGACCATAGGAACCGAAGGAAGGGAAAGATTATAGCGAACCGATAGAAAGCGGATAATAAAAACCATGCTCGCACTCACAAATGCATTGATATTTTCCGAAATAGGTGTCATTTGCAATAGAACATAACAAATGGCACCCGCTAAGCAGGCCGAGGCATAGATCTCTTTTCTCAGGATCAGCGGGGTCTCATTCATCAAGGTGTCTCGAATAACACCGCCCATACTCGCTGAAAACATACCCAACATAACGGCAGCAATAGCGCTGCTTTCGTAACTTAAGGACTTCTGAACTCCTACCACCGTAAAGAAACCAATACCGATCGCGTCAAATAGGAAAAGGGTGCGGGCAAAGCTGTCTAATCGTTTATTGAAGAGAATGGAGATAGTTACCCCAACGAAGATTGCAATCAAATAATTGCCATCCTCAACCCAAACTGGGCGGATATTTAAAAACACATCGCGGAGGGAACCTCCACCAATGGCAGTCACGAAGCCCATAAATGTAGCTCCAAACACATCTATAACCTTTCGGTTTGCCGCCATGGCGCCCGAGATTGCAAAGACCATCGTTCCTAAGAGGTCTATAAAGTATATAAATTCCATGCAATGCCTGCTTTTACGCCTACAATGATACAAAAATTATTAAACCCCTAAGTAAGGAATTGTCTTTGCTTTATAAACTTCAGCTATACAAATAAAGGAGCCTTGAGAGGGCTCCTTACTAAACAAACTAAACAACGATAGTTGATGGGTTATCCTCGAATGAGGATGGGCTAATTCTTTCCCGGATTTTTTTCCTTACGCAAGGCATCCAGATCTTCCTTATATCTCCTGTCAATTTCTTTGAATTCAGAACTGCTGCGAAATTCCTCCTCAACCTTTACTTTCGCTTTCCACTCCGGAGAATCGAAATATTTCTCAATTTCTTTACCGTGGTCTTCGATCTTTTTTATTTTCTCTTTCCATGCCGGCGAGTTGAAATACTCATCCACCTTAGACGCATCCTTTTCTAATTTGGCAATCTTTTCGTGCCACTCCGGCGACTCAAAATATTGTTCAATTTCTTTGCTCTGTGCTTCAATAGACTTCAACATATCTTTCCATTCCTTCGACTCGTAGTATTTAGCCATATCGGCACCCGATTCTGCCATCTTCTTCACGTTTGCTTTCCATTCCGGAGAATCGAATTGTTTTTTAACGTTCGCATTTAAATCCTCAATCTTCTGCTTCCATTTCGGCGAATTGAAATATTCATTGATCGACTTGGATTGCGATTGTATGGACTCCATTTGTTGCTTCCATTCAGGCGATTTGAAATACTCATTCACGCTGGCCGATTCTGCATGCAATGCATCCAGATGTGCCTGAACCTCCGCAGGTAGTTTGGTCGAATCTTGCTGAGACAGCGATGTGATAACGCTACGGCTGTGTTTTTTCTTCTTTGTCGTATCCTGCTGTACTGCAAGGGGAGGTAGGGCGGCCAATGCTTTTGGAATTTCCAACAATTGCACTTTTTCGGACTCTTCTGCTTTCGCTTCGTTGTTCGGAACTAACCAAGCGACTGTGACTAGCACAACAGAGCTGATTAACAACGCTATAAGCTGCTGTTTTACACTGATGTAATTTGTTTCCATTTTGGTGATTCTTTTAATTCGTTTAAATAAACTATTTCTTCCCGTCGCCGCCATGCTCAATGGATGGCTATTCCCCTGGCGCAGGGTTTCTAATTCGACCAAAGCATGTGCATAGGTTATCGGCTTTTCCACATGCTCAAGTACCATATCGTCGCAGGCATGCTCGCGTTCGCGTTCCATAATTTTCGATAATGCCCAAACAAAGGGATTAAAGAAGAGAATGGTCTCGATCGTCACCTTAATCAGATTCAACAAGTAATCCTTACGCTTGATATGTGCGAGCTCATGTAATAGGATTGATTCGACCTGCTCAAGCTCCATCATATTCGCATAGGCGAACGGGAACAATACGACCGCCTTAAAGAAGCCTATGGTGATAGGCACGGATATACGCTCCGACAAGAATAATGGAACATAGCCTTTAATATTTAAGATGGCTTTTGCATGTTCAAATTTCGCCTGCCATTCCAACGGGCTTCCGTGCAGACTCTTATATTTAAGGCGACGCAATTTGAGAAAACTATTAAAGAGGATAGCAGTCTGCAATAGGATCCCGATACTATAGATAGTAAACAGATAAGGGAAAAGGCTTTCCAATTGAAAATGATTCTCCGGGATATAGCCTATATGCTTCGCCATATTTTCTACGTTTATCGGTAGGCTATCCGTTTGCTCAAACGGAACCTGATAATAATACATAAAGCTGCAAGCAAAACCTGCTGTCAATACCATTTGAAAAAGGAATGCTAGATTATGCTTTCCACGGGCATGCATTTTTGGAAAGACCATCATCGCCAGGCATAACAATATATAAAGTACTGCTCCCTGCCAGAGCGAGTGGAGCATGCTCCAACCGACCGCCGTTGTGATTTGATAGATTAAGGCTTCCATGGTTAATTATTTTCAAGGTTCTTTAAAAATGCTTTTATCTCATCGATCTCCTTTTTGCTGGTGCGCTCATTTCCCAAAGCCTGCATCACTAAACGCGCCGTCGAACCATTATATACCGTATCAATCATTTTATCTAAGAATTGATTTTGCGTATCTTCTTTATTGATCTTCGCAACATATAAATGGGTCTTGGATGAAGTATCTCTATCCACCATGCCTTTATCATGCATAATCTGCATTAATTTTAGGATGGTCGTATAGCCAACATCTTTCTTCTCTAAGCTTTCAAATACTTCGCGGACACTAGATTGTCCCTTTTTCCAAAGCACTTGTAAGATTTCCATTTCGCTATCTGTCGGTTTCATATCTCTTTTGGTTACATCTACGAATCATTTCGTAATCAAATGTACGAAGGTTTTCGTAAATCCAAAATATTTTAACATTTTTTTTGAAAATAGCTGGTGGGTATCGTTTTGAACCAAGAAAGGAAGGATTTAAGGATGGGTCGTATGTTATTGTCTTGAGTCAGGAAAGGAAAGGTGAAAGGATGGGTAGTATGCTATTGTCTTGAGCCAGGAAAGGAAAGATGAAAGGATGGTAGTATGTTATTGTTTTGAACCAGGAAAGGAAGGATTTAAAGATGAGCAGGATCATGTATTGTCGCGGATATTACGCCATAGGTCTTAATACTAAGTACTAAATACTAACTACTACACGAAAGGAAGGATGAAAGGATTGACAGGATCATATATTGTAGCGGATATTACGCCATAGGTATTAATACTAACTACTAATTACTAACTACTACACGAAAGGAAGGATTTAAGGTGTGAGCAGTATCTAGCGCCATAGGTCTTAATACTAACTACTAACTACTAAATACTAACAACTATTCGATAGCTTAAAGCCCTTTCAAACCCAATGCAAACCCAATACAGACCCCAATCAAACCCGCTTTGGGAGGGCTATGAAAGGGGAGTGCATGAGGTCTGCATTAGGTTTTCCCTGACGCGTACCCCGTCTTCTCTCGAAGAAAGCCTCATTTCTTTCTGCCCTAAGCCCGTCATTTTCCCCTTGCAGCCCCCAAATCAGCCCAAAACAAGCCTATCCCAACATTTCTCTGGTAAATTATTGTTCACATTGCTAGCGAGTTACGCTATCCTGCTAAAAATATTCGTTTGCAGGTCTTGGAAGTATGGGTTATTTGTCCCTATCTTTGCACCACTCCGCAAGGGAGGGACGGCCGAAACGGCCATGACATCGGGAAGGAAAGAGCAAGATATCCGCTGCTAATAAGCAAGAGATTTCGACCTCAAAAAACATCTTCAAAAAATATTTTAAAATAAATTTTGGAGATTAAAAAAAACCTTCTACCTTTGCAGTCCCAACTACGGGGAACGGCTGAGAGCGCAAGGCTCGAAGCTTGAAAAACTGAAAGCTTGAGCGCTACGGAAACAAGGCGCACAACATAAGAAAAGCGGAAGCGAGATGCGGAAGCGAAAAGTTCTTTAAGAAATAATGATCATGTAGCGCAGCGAGTAGACGCAAGTCGAAAGTTGAACAAGAAGATTTTTTAAATCAATTCAACCAGATCGGAACCAGGGAAACAGATATTTAAATAAAGACAATTCTATTTATTATAAATAGTCTTGATCTTACACTTCATTTTACAATGGAGAGTTTGATCCTGGCTCAGGATGAACGCTAGCGGCAGGCCTAATACATGCAAGTCGAACGGGATCCAGGTGTTAGCTTGCTAACATTTGGTGAGAGTGGCGCACGGGTGCGTAACGCGTGAGCAACCTACCCATATCAGGGGGATAGCCCGAAGAAATTCGGATTAACACCGCATAAGACTACGAGATGGCATCATCAAGTAGTTAAATATTTATAGGATATGGATGGGCTCGCGTGACATTAGCTAGTTGGTGAGGTAACGGCTCACCAAGGCGACGATGTCTAGGGGCTCTGAGAGGAGAATCCCCCACACTGGTACTGAGACACGGACCAGACTCCTACGGGAGGCAGCAGTAAGGAATATTGGTCAATGGACGGAAGTCTGAACCAGCCATGCCGCGTGCAGGATGACTGCCCTATGGGTTGTAAACTGCTTTTGTCGAGGAATAAACCTATCTACGTGTAGATAGCTGAATGTACTCGAAGAATAAGGATCGGCTAACTCCGTGCCAGCAGCCGCGGTAATACGGAGGATCCGAGCGTTATCCGGATTTATTGGGTTTAAAGGGTGCGTAGGCGGCACTTTAAGTCAGGGGTGAAAGACGGCAGCTTAACTGTCGCAGTGCCTTTGATACTGAAGTGCTTGAATGCGGTTGAAGACGGCGGAATGAGACAAGTAGCGGTGAAATGCATAGATATGTCTCAGAACACCGATTGCGAAGGCAGCTGTCTAAGCCGTTATTGACGCTGATGCACGAAAGCGTGGGGATCGAACAGGATTAGATACCCTGGTAGTCCACGCCCTAAACGATGATAACTCGATGTTTGCGATATACCGTAAGCGTCCAAGCGAAAGCGTTAAGTTATCCACCTGGGGAGTACGCCCGCAAGGGTGAAACTCAAAGGAATTGACGGGGGCCCGCACAAGCGGAGGAGCATGTGGTTTAATTCGATGATACGCGAGGAACCTTACCCGGGCTTGAAAGTTACTGAAGGATGCAGAGACGCATCCGTCCTTCGGGACAGGAAACTAGGTGCTGCATGGCTGTCGTCAGCTCGTGCCGTGAGGTGTTGGGTTAAGTCCCGCAACGAGCGCAACCCCTATGTTTAGTTGCCAGCATTTAAGGTGGGGACTCTAAACAGACTGCCTGCGCAAGCAGAGAGGAAGGCGGGGACGACGTCAAGTCATCATGGCCCTTACGTCCGGGGCTACACACGTGCTACAATGGATGGTACAGCGGGCAGCTACATAGCAATATGATGCCAATCTCGAAAAGCCATTCACAGTTCGGATCGGGGTCTGCAACTCGACCCCGTGAAGTTGGATTCGCTAGTAATCGCGTATCAGCAATGACGCGGTGAATACGTTCCCGGGCCTTGTACACACCGCCCGTCAAGCCATGAAAGCTGGGGGTACCTAAAGCATGTAACCGCAAGGAGCGTGTTAGGGTAAAACCGGTAATTGGGGCTAAGTCGTAACAAGGTAGCCGTACCGGAAGGTGCGGCTGGAATACCTCCTTTCTAGAGCCTGATTCCGGCTCGTCTGCGCAACATTTGATCGTTAAGATAAGAAACACATTAGAAGAAAGTACCTGCCCAGCGTAAGTTGGCATGGTATCTTGAGAAGATGAGGAATTTAAGCTAGTCCCGTAGCTCAGTTGGTTAGAGCACTACACTGATAATGTAGGGGTCAGCAGTTCAAATCTGCTCGGGACTACCATAATGACACGATGGGGAATTAGCTCAGCTGGCTAGAGCACCTGCCTTGCACGCAGGGGGTCAACGGTTCGAATCCGTTATTCTCCACAAGTCATCGAAGATGACAGATGTGAGACATCAGACAACAGACATTAGAGCCTATATGGCGCACTAGGGTCTACCATCTAATATCTACCATCTATTATCTAAAGAAGACAAAGAGTTCTTTGACATATTGGAAGAAAAGAGACACAAGAGAAGACAACAGAAGCTTTTTCTACTTGTAGAATAAGCGAAAGCAACCTATCACTTAGCAAAAGGGGTGATAGCGTGAAGAAAGTAAATAAGGGCACACGGGGGATGCCTAGGCTCTCAGAGGCGATGAAGGACGTGATAAGCTGCGATAAGCTACGGGGATTGGCAAATGCGATTCGATCCGTAGATTTCCGAATGGGGCAACCTAATATACTGAAGGTATATTGTATAATACGCGAACGCGCCGAACTGAAACATCTAAGTAAGCGTAGGAGGAGAAAATAATAATGATTTCCCAAGTAGTGGCGAGCGAACGGGAAAGAGCCCAAACCCATATTGTTACGGCAATATGGGGGTTGTAGGACCACGACATTGTACTGTGCTATGAACTGGAAGCAGGTGGGAAACTGCGCGATATGGGTGATAGCCCCGTACAGGTAAAGAATACAGGCATAGTGGTATCCTGAGTACCGCGGGACCGGAGAAATCCTGTGGGAATCTGCCAGCACCATCTGGTAAGGCTAAATACTCCTGAGAGACCGATAGTGAACCAGTACCGTGAGGGAAAGGTGAAAAGAACCTCGAACAGAGGAGTGAAAAGAACCTGAAACCGTGTGCTTACAAGCGGTCGGAGCGGAGCGATTCCGTGACGGCGTGCCTTTTGCATAATGAGCCTACGAGTTACTCTTGTCCGGCAAGGTTAATTGATTAAGTCAAGGAGCCGAAGCGAAAGCGAGTCTGAATAGGGCGCATAGTCGGATGAGGTAGACGCGAAACCTTGTGATCTACCCTTGGGCAGGTTGAAGGTGCGGTAACACGTACTGGAGGACCGAACCGATAAACGTTGAAAAGTTTCCGGATGACCTGAGGGTAGGGGTGAAAGGCCAATCAAACTGGGAAATAGCTCGTACTCCCCGAAATGTTTTTAGGAACAGCGTCGGCATTGAGTCTAGCAGAGGTAGAGCTACCGATTGGGTGCGGGGGAGTCAAATCCTACCAAATCCAGACGAACTCCGAATGCTGTTAGATATGGCCGGCAGTGAGGCTTTGGGTGCTAAGGTCCAAGGCCGAGAGGGAAAGAACCCAGACCATCAGCTAAGGTCCCTAAATGTAGTCTAAGTTGAACTAACGAGGTCCGGTTGCCCAGACAGCTAGGATGTTGGCTTGGAAGCAGCCATTCATTTAAAGAGTGCGTAACAGCTCACTAGTCGAGCGACCGGGCGTGGATAATAAACGGGCATCAAGATTACTACCGAAGCTATGGATTGCAATTTATTGCACTGGTAGGGGAGCATTCTATAGGGGGTGAATCTGCAAGGTGACTTGTGGTGGACTTTATAGAAAAGCAAATGTAGGCATAAGTAACGATAAGGCGGGTGAGAAACCCGCCCACCGAAAGACCCAGGTTTCCTGATCAACGCTAATCGGATCAGGGTTAGTCGGGGCCTAAGGCTCATCCGAAAGGAGAACGCCGATGGACAACGGGTTAATATTCCCGTACTGTTGATAACTGCGATGTGGTGACGGAGTAGTGACACTGCCGCGAACTGACGGAATAGTTCGTTGAAGGACGTAGGTATTGGACTGGTAGGCAAATCCGCCGGTCTAGCTGAAATCTGATAGTACAGCAAACCCTCGGGGGCGCTGATAGTGCAGGTAAGCAGACTTCCAAGAAAACCCGCTAAGCTTCAGGTTATCAACACCCGTACCGCAAACCGACACAGGTGGTCGAGGAGAGAATCCTAAGGTGCTCGAGTGAATCATGGCTAAGGAACTCGGCAAAATGGCCCTGTAACTTCGGGAGAAGGGGCGCTTCCTCCAGCGATGGAGAAGCCGCAGTGAAAAGGCCCAGGCGACTGTTTAGCAAAAACATATGGCTTTGCGAAATCGAAAGATGAAGTATAAGGCCTGACACCTGCCCGGTGCTGGAAGGTTAAGAGGGGATGTCATCCGCAAGGAGAAGCATTGAATCGAAGCCCCAGTAAACGGCGGCCGTAACTATAACGGTCCTAAGGTAGCGAAATTCCTTGTCGGGTAAGTTCCGACCTGCACGAATGGTGTAACGATCTGGGCGCTGTCTCAGCCATGAGCTCGGTGAAATTGTGGTATCGGTGAAGACGCCGGTTACCCGCAACGGGACGGAAAGACCCCATGAACCTTCACTATAGCTTAACATTGAAATTGGGTACAGGATGTGTAGGATAGGCGGGAGTATGTGAAGCGGTTTCGCCAGGAATCGTGGATACAACCTTGAAATACCGCCCTTTCTGTATTCGGTTTCTAACTCGGCCGTGCCGAGGACATTGTTTGGTGGGTAGTTTGACTGGGGTGGTCGCCTCCAAAAAGGTAACGGAGGCTTTCAAAGGTAAGCTCAGTACGCTTGGTAACCGTACGAGGAGTGCAATGGCATAAGCTTGCTTGACTGTGAGACCTACAAGTCGACCAGGGTCGAAAGACGGACATAGTGATCCGGTGGTTCTGTATGGAAGGGCCATCGCTCAAAGGATAAAAGGTACTCTGGGGATAACAGGCTGATCTCCCCCAAGAGCTCATATCGACGGGGAGGTTTGGCACCTCGATGTCGGCTCGTCACATCCTGGGGCTGGAGAAGGTCCCAAGGGTTGGGCTGTTCGCCCATTAAAGTGGCACGCGAGCTGGGTTCAGAACGTCGCGAGACAGTTCGGTCCCTATCTGTTGTGGGCGTTGGAAGTTTGAGTGGATCTGACCTTAGTACGAGAGGACCGGGTTGGACGGACCGCTGGTGAACCTGTTATGCCGCCAGGTGTACGGCAGGGTAGCTACGTCCGGGATAGATAAGCGCTGAAAGCATCTAAGTGCGAAACTAGCCACGAGATGAGACTTCCTTATAGGGTCGTTGTAGATGACGACGTTGATAGGTCATAGGTGTAAAGGTTGAAAGACCAAAGCCAAGTGATACTAATAGCCCGAAGCTTTCCAATGCAGATAGTCTGTTGTCCTCTCTCTTTTTGAATCTTTTCTTCCAATAACATGTCAATGTTGGTACTTGCAAGAGCAGGTAATTCAACAATAAGATATTCAGGTGCCTATATCGGCGGTGTCCACCTCTTCCCATTCCGAACAGAGAAGTTAAGCCCGCCAGAGCCGATGGTATTGCCGTAACAGGTGGGAGAGTAGGTCGGCGCCTATTTTTATACGAAAAGCTCGTTATCGAAAGATGACGGGCTTTTTTGGTATTTAGACTTTTAGACATAAGATTTGAGACATTAGAGTAGGGCGCGTATTAGGCGCCTTTTTTAATGGGTTGTTTTTGCGTGAAAGGGAAGGATTAGAAAGGAAAGATGATCATTTGATTTTTAGATGTTTGTCTTGCAGCGGGGAAGAAAGGAAAGTTTGTCTGAACCAGGAAAGAAAGGATTTGAGGATTTGCAGGATCAAGCACACTTACCGTTTTTCTAAGAAGTTTGTCTGAACCAGGAAAGGAAGGATGACAAGATTAGCTAGATCCTGACAATCTTTATATCCTTTCTTTCCTGGTTCAGACAATACTCTAATGTCTTACGTCTTATATCTAATGTCTACTAGAAGTATCCTCATCCTCATCCTCATAGAACTCCAACAACGATTCTACATAAGTTTCTGTCCATCCGGCTACAATATCGTCATAGGCTTCATCAGGGATATTTACGTGGTTGACTTCAAATGAAGTTCCTTTTTTATGTTCATGGAGTTTTAATGTCACTATGGATGGTTCTTCTTGCTCTCCAAAATACCATTGCTGTACAATCTTGCTAAATGGTTCCAGGGCGATGAACTTACCTTCTATCGCGCCATCCCAAAGTGAAAACTCGCCACCAACTGTTGGATCGATTGTGACAAGGTCTCCTGTCCACAAACGTATAGTAATTTCAGTCGTCAGTGCACGATAGAGCTCCTCTGGGCTAGCCGGGATAATATAATATTTCTTAAAATTTTTCATTGTTGTTTTGAAAAAAGACAATTTCCGTAAATTTACGCAGATTTATTAGCAAAGCATGAGTAATTTCCTCCCAAATTCACTGTTACAACGATTAGGCGTCAACCCGACCTTCGACAAAGATGCGTTTATTGCTGCTCACGAAGATGGAATCCAAATAACTTCCATCCGATTAAATCCATTCAAACCTACTGAATTGGATTTTTATCTTTCTGAGCAGGTGCAATGGTGCGATAGCGGATATTATTTGGAGAATAGACCTCAGTTTACCTTGGATCCGCTCTTCCATGCCGGCGCATATTATGTACAGGAAGCATCTTCGATGTTTATTGCACATATTATTCAATCCTTAGGACTCGATAAGGAAGCTTTGTTTGCTGCTGATGTTTGTGCTGCGCCAGGAGGGAAGTCAACATTACTCAATTCTTATTTGCACCCCGATAGCTTGCTGCTATCGAATGAAATCATTAAGAGCCGCTCTATTATACTTCAAGAAAATTTAACACGTTGGGGGGCTCCAAATGTGGTTGTTAGCAATAATGATCCATCAGCGTTCCGGCGCTTACCTGGTTTTTTTGATCTACTCCTCGTTGATGCACCATGTTCGGGTTCTGGAATGTTTAGAAAGGATGAAGATGCGATTGATGAATGGTCTGAAGCAAACGTCAAATTATGTAGTGAGCGTCAGCAGCGGATTCTCTCTGAAGTCCTGCCTGCACTTAAGACAAACGGATATCTCATTTATTCGACTTGTTCTTATTCGGAAGAAGAAAATGAAGCGATCCTCGACTGGCTGATAGATGAGTTTGAAATGCAGACCGTAGATGTAGATTTGAAAGAGGATTGGGGAATTGTAAAGTCCAGCTCGGCAAAACATGCGGCAACGGGTTTTCGATTTTATCCGCACCGTGTGAAAGGAGAAGGCTTTTTTGTGGCTGTATTACGCATGAAACAAGTTCAGCCATCATTTTCCCTAAAGAAACTGAAAGTGGAGAAATCACCAATACCAAAAGATGCTTTAAAGGGATGGGTGGAAGATTATTCGCGCTTCGCAACCCTTGTTCATCATGATACGATCCATATTTTCGTTAAAGAGCATGAGTTGGCGATAAAAGCTTTTCAACAAGTCCTTTATCTAAAGAATGCCGGTACAGCCGTAGGAAAGTGGTTGGGGAAGGAATTGGTGCCTAATCATGATTTAGCACTCAGTGTCCATCTTGACGGCTCGATAAACGCTATAGAGCTCACTTTAGATTTAGCACAGGATTATTTGAGGAAGGAAGCCATGCCTCAAGAGCTTTTTGAAGGTGTGAAGAAAGGTTGGTGTATAGTGAAGTATAAGAACCTGCCTATAGGATGGATTAAAGTCTTAGGAAATAGGGTGAATAATTACTATCCAAGAGAAGTCAGGATAGCCAATCTATAGTAGAAGGGGCTTATTTGAGCTCCCGGATGATCAGGTTACAGATATCAACTGCAACTTCATCTTTAGATTTCAGTGCGAAGCTTTCTGTGTCGCCCGAACGGTTTATTACCGTCACTTTATTGGTGTCGTAGGCAAATCCTGCGCCCTTGTCTTGCATAGAATTCAAAACAATAAAGTCTAGATTCTTACGCTGCAACTTATCTTTCGCATGCTCGATTTCATTGTTCGTTTCAAGTGCAAAACCGATCAATAACTGATTGTCTTTCTTCGTGCGTCCAAGTGTTGCGAGAATATCGGTTGTTTTCGTCAATGGAATAGAGAAATGCTCCTCCTTCTTTTTGATCTTCTGTGTCGCGACTTCCTCAGGCGTGTAGTCAGCTACAGCAGCACTCATCACTATTATATCTGCAGTGGGAAAATAAAGCTCGCAAGCGTCTAGCATCTGTTTAGCGGAAGTAACATCCACTCGTTGCACTCCCTGGGGTGTAGATAAGGCCGTAGGGCCACTTACTAAGGTAACCTCAGCACCAAGCTCTTGTAATCTTTTAGCGATCGCATAGCCCATCTTACCACTTGAATGATTCCCGATAAAACGTACGGGATCTATTGCTTCGTAAGTCGGTCCTGCAGAAACCAAGGCTTTCTTCCCGCACAGCGGCTTAGGCTGTCCCAGATGTTGCTGTATGTACAGTAAGATGTCTTCGGGTTCAGCTAAACGACCTTCGCCAATAAGACCACTAGCCAATTCCCCATTTCCCGGAGGAATGATCTGATGACCATATTGTTTCAAAAGCGAGATGTTGTGTTGAACAGCAGGATGTTTCCACATATCAAGATCCATAGCAGGAGCGAAATAAACCGGACCTTTTGCAGACAAGTAGGTAGCAAGCAGTATATTATCGCACAGGCCTAGAGCACACTTGGATAAGGTATTCGCTGAAGCTGGAGCAATTAAGATAAGGTCTGCCGACTCGGCAATATGGACATGATTATTCCATTCCCCGCTGTTTTCGTCGTAATAGTCGACTAAAACGGGGTTATTGGATAACGTAGAAAGCGTGAGCGGAGTGATAAATGAGGTCGCTTCTTCGGTCATGATGACCTGTACAGAAGCATTTTCCTTGCGCAGTAGTCTAACTAATGTTGCAATCTTGTAAGCGGCAATACTGCCGCTTACACCAATTACAATATGTTTTCCTTGCAAGGACATGGGATAAACCTATTCTTGCTCTTTAGAAGGGTTTCTAAAGTATACTTTATCGTGTAAGAATTCATCGATCGCTACTAACGTAGGCTTCGGCATACGCTCATAGTGTTTTGAGATTTCAATTTGCTCACGGTTTTCAAATACTTCTTCCAAATTGTCATTGCTGCTCGCAAATTCAGATAACTTCTGGTTCAATTCTTCTTTAATATCAACCGCAATTTGATTTGCACGCTTGCTGATTACCACGATTGACTCGTATAGGTTGTCAGTACCTTTATCCAAATCTCTTAAATCGCGTGTTACCGTACTATTTGGAATTGAATTTTTATTTTGACTCATATTTAAAATGATATTATGTACAAAGATGATTAATTGTTTGCTTTACTTTCTTCAGATTGGGTTTCTCCCGTAGTAGATGTAGAGATACCTAACTCTTCTTCTTGTTGTTTTCTGAGTTTTTTATCTGCTTCGACACGCTTAATAGCAATGGCTACCTTACGTTCCGCACTTGATCTGAGGCCTTTTAGCTCATTGCTGTACTTGCTCTCTGGGAAGTGCTCCTGGAAGGTCTCGTAGTAGTCCAACATTTGGTTGAAGCGTTCTTCCTGGCGATGAGGATAGCTGTTGTCCGCAAATAGATACTGCGACTTGATCAAAAGATATTCTACATCTTCTGCATGTTTTGTATCCGGGTATTGTCTCAACACATTCTCCAATGCGATTACAGCTGCGCGATAATCATCAGGAAGCCCCATATTATAATATAACTTCGCGTTGTCGAACGCTTTTTTCTCCAGTTTATCGCGCAAGTTTTGAATGAGGTCTGATGCCTCCTTTGCTCGCTCCGAATCCGGATATAGGTTGACAAATAATTGTAATTCTTCGATTGCCTTACGTGTGTTTTCCTGATCTAGATTTGATCTTGGCGAATCGAGGTAAAAACAATAAGCCGACATGAATCGACATTCTTCGGCACGCTGACTATTCGGATAATTTAATGCAAACTGTTTGAAGTGGTATCGAGCGGAAATATAATCCTTTAGTCGATAACTTGCATAGGCAGTATAGTAAGCAAGGTCCTCCGCGTCGGAAGTGCCTCGATAGCGTGTTAACAGGTCTTCAAATAAAGTCAGTGCTTTCGAATACTTCTCATTTTCGTAGTATTTGATAGCTTCCTGATACTTCATTTGTATATTATTGCTGGCGCGTAATTTCTCGAACTTGCTTTTGCAACTACCAAAAACAAATAATAAAGAAGCACCGACAATTAGGCAAAATACATGATTCTTTAAAAACATTCCACAAAGATACGTCAATTAAAACTAATTTTCAATTATAATTCCGCGCTAAAATACTGCAATTCGCTGTAGAAGGTGCTTTGTTTTCACGGTTTTAACAATCTTTAACTAAGAAAATGCTTAAGTCAGCGAAATGTTGAAATCTCGGACTTCCCGAATCTTTTGTGGAAAAAATACCTATATTTACTTATAAATTTTATTAGCTATTTAAAAATGACCTTATTAGAGAGAGTAGAGCAGGCTTTGGATTCAATCAGACCGTACTTGGAAACTGATGGAGGAAACGTTTCTATAGAGGAAATTACACCAGACAATGTAGTGAAGTTGAAGCTTCTTGGAACTTGCGCAAATTGTTCCATGAGCATCATGACCTTTAAAGCAGGGTTAGAACAAGCTATAAAGAAGGCTGTTCCTGAAATCGTTTCTGTGGTCGCTATCAACCTGACAGACATTAATGATCCAAACGCCATTACTCCGAACCAAGTGTAATTAAAATGATAGATGCAGTTAACACAATTTAACAGCGTCCTTTCCTCATTTTCATTAGTTTTGTGAGTAAATGAAATTATATCTGAAAATTTTAAGCATATCTTTTCTTCTGTGTATCAGTCTCACGACTTTTGCGCAGCAGAAACGTATTGTTCAGTTTTCAGGGATTATCACCGCTCTTAATACCGACGTTGCAGTACCTTACGTCACATTGCGCAACACTTCCTATGCGAACGAAACGTTCACCGCAAACCACGAAGGTTACTTTACTTTTGTCGCTCATGTAGGGGATGAGATCGAGCTCTCCTCCATCGGGTATGCTAATATAAAGATTACTATTCCGCAAGTCGCCGGAGACAAATACACCTTAAATATCGAAATGACGCCTTTGGCGAAGGAATTACCGGTCGTAACGATTGGTCGTCCGCTGCCTTGGGCAAGTATTGAGGAATTTAACAGAGAGTTTTTAGCGATGAATGTTGGATATGATGACATTCTTTCGGCTCAGCGTAATCTTTCTCCACAGGCTTTAGCTGCTCTGTCGAAGGTGGTGCCTAGAAGTGCTGAAGAGATCCAAGCTTTCAATAATTTCCAACGACATATCAACATGTCTAATAAAGCAATCAATCAGAATTTTGCTAATCCATTGTTGAACCCATTTGCTTGGGGTCAGCTGATCAATCAAATTAAAAGGGGAGACTTTAGTCGCGAGCGCCTGAAATATTAATTTGAATCCAATTCTTCAACTTTCTTAAATCCTTTGATACTTAGTTTTGATGCCACATAGGAAACTATGATGGAAACTAGTAGTACCGTGAGGAAGATGATCAAGATATCGGAATAACGTATATCTACGGGGTATGCATCGAACAGCGATCCTTCGTTCGTTTGGACAAAGCCATACTTTTCTTGCAATACACAGAACCCTAATCCTAATGCACCGCCCACAATACTTCCTATCAATGCAATCAATACACCTTGATAAAAGAAAATATTCTGTATAAGTGTTTTATTAGCACCTAGACTATTTAACACTAGCATATCTTGTTTCTTATCAATTACCAACATGGTTAGTGATCCGATGATGTTGAAAATGGCGATGATACCAATGATCGTGACGATGAAGAATACGATCCATTTTTCGGAACGAACGGTCTTATATAGTGTCGGATTTTGCTGTTCGCGATTTTTAACGATGTAGTCAGATCCCACTAACTGTTGGATTTCCTTTTGTAAGGCAGTTGAATTATCATTTGCACCGTAGAGTTCTATGGCAGAGATATGATCGTATTCGTTCAAGAGATCCTTAGCAAAATCAATCGGCACCAAAATAAGGTCATCAAAGCCCGGCTGGAACTTTAATATTGCACTGGACGGGATATTCCGAGTCCGAATGTCATCTAATGGATTAATGCTGCTCGCGGACGCATTTTTGTCGGGGATATGAAGGCTTAAGCGGTTGTCATAGCCCTGAAGTGGTACCTGTAGATTGGCTTGAACCTGGGCGCCTAAAATAGCGTAATCGGAACTGTCGATTCTTACATCAAGTTTTCCGGCAAAGAGCATGTCTTGCGAAGCATGGCTGTGGATGCTTTCGGGCTCTATTCCTTTTATGCGACCGATGAATTGCTGATGATTATATTCTGCAAGAATTTTATCCTCTAGAACTTCGGTGTATGAGTTGATTTTGGGGTTTGTGCGTAGGGTTTTGAAAGCCTCGCTTTTGGTCGAAAAGACCTTACCCTTCGCCGGCTCTATACGCAGCTCGGGAGAGAATATGCTATACTGAGAGAGGATAAACTTTTCTAATCCGTTATAAAAGGATAGCACGATGACCAACGCTGCTGTGCTTACCAAAACTCCGATAACACTAATCGACGAGATTATGTTGATTGCATTGATGGACTTTTTAGAAAACAGATAGCGTTTGGCGAAAAATAGTGCTAACCTCATGGATTTATCCTCTAATAAATGGATTACTTTGCTTTTCTTCCTTAATGGTCGTCGTCGGACCATGCCCAGGATATACGACGGTGTCTTCTGGTAGGGTATAGATATTCGTCGCGATACTGTTGAGTAGCTGTTGGTGATTTCCTCCTGGCAAATCGGTACGACCGATGCTTCCTTTAAATAATACGTCGCCTCCGATCAGGAAATTGTTGCTCTCACTATACAAGCACAGATGTGCAGGAGAGTGTCCCGGAGCTAATATCAGACGTATGGTTTCTTCACCGATTGTAATCGTATCGTTCTCCGTAAGGAAAGTTTCCGGAATAGGCGATGGCTCATAACGAATACCCATTTGCGGAGCATAATTTTGAACCTGTATAACTAATGGAAGTTCGCCTTCGTGAAATTGTGGGATTAACCCGTAGGTATCCGCCACATATCTATTGCCCAACACATGATCAATATGCCCATGTGTATTGATCAAATAAATAGGTTTTAATTGATTTTCTGTGATGTAATCCGAAAACTGCTTCTCTTCAAGATAATTATGCATACCCGGATCAACGATAATACAATCCTTGTTTTCATCAATGATGAGGTAAGTGTTCTCCTGATAGGGATTAAATACAAAGGTTTTAATTTGCAACATGGTCAAAAATAGAAATTATTTCCATTTTACGCTATGTATTAAATGTTTTATATCCGACTTGATGAAGTCGAGAACGGGTTGGATAGAGTCTAGGTGCGGCTTTTCGTTGAAATATAATGCTCCACGAAGATAATGCCGTGTACTATCGGAAACAAAAAACTGATAATTGGATGCCGTGTTGCCCGCTATTAAATATTGAATTCCATAGACCTGATGGTCCGGAATGCTAATGCGCGATTGGTCGATGGCGGTCGCCTTCGCAGTGTGTTTGAAAGCGAATGTTCGAGCATCTTCCGTTAGTTGTTGGAAATTCGTGATCTTATTTATTGGGAAGTAACTGAGATGTAAAGTCGCATTGAATTGGGGGAAGTAGACATTTTTCCAACAGTCCTTTGCATCCTCATTGGGGTCATCCAACATTTGGGAATATGTGGGTATTTCAATAATAAATGGACAGCCTGTTTGAGCTTCCTGATAGGATTTGGTCGGAAAATCAATCCTATAAAATCCTCGCGGTTTAGGGCTATAATCCTGTCGTTTACATCCCGTTAGAGCTAGGATAAGGAATATGGCGAAGAAGTACCTCATTGGTTCCAGATTTTCCAGTTCTCTTCGGCTTGCAAGATCAGCATTTCCAGACCGTTTTTAATTGCGGCACCACGCTCTTTACCATTTTTCAAGAAAAGTGTCTCTGTAGGATTGTAAATTAGGTCATACAGCAAATGACTATTGCCGATGCCTTCATACGGGATATTCGGACACTGCTCAATATTTGGAGCTGTTCCAACGGGTGAACAGTTGATAATAAGCTTGTGATCGCGAATGGTATCAGTGCTCAAGTCTTCATAAGTAATATGATCTGCCGTTTTTGAGCGGCTAACGATTTGATACGAGATGCCCAATTTTTCCAACGCATAAGCAACAGCTTTTGTTGCTCCTCCATTTCCAAGGATCAATGCGTTCTTGTGCTGTTCTGTCAGTAATGGCGCCAAGGAATTCATAAATCCGATAACATCCGTATTATGGCCGATTAGATAAGGATCTTCTCCTGGCGCTTGAATAATCTGTATACAATTCACCGCGCCAATTGCCGATGCTTCTGGAGAGAGTTCGTCCAAATAGGGGATGACGGCCTGCTTATAGGGAATAGTCACATTAACCCCATAAAAGGCTGAGTCGCCTCTGTATAACGCAGGAAACTCTTCAATAGTAGAAATAGGGTATAGATCATAATCTATACCCTGTATATTTTCATTCTTAAATTTTTCTAAATAATATTTCTTGGAAAAGGAATGTCCCAGCGGATATCCTATTAACCCTAGTTTCTTCATTATTTTTCTGTGAATTTCTTAATGATATCTAAGATTACTTTATTTCCTTGCAACTGCGGTAGATATTCAAATAAGATATGATGTTTCTCCGGGTTGCTGTCTAATGCAAGCTCTAGAAAATTCAGAGCCTCGTTGTATTGCCCTGCTGCGAATAGATAAGCAACGAGACGATAATACAATAACGCTTCGTCAGGGTTACATTTAATAGCTTCAGAGATGACTTCGATGGCCTCGTTCAATTTTGACTGCTCATACAGTAGCGATGAGTAATCCAACCATGCTTCGATGTCCGTACTGTTCAGTTCTACGACTTTCGAATAAGCCTCGATTGACTCGTCAAATTGTTTTAACTTATAACGTGCATCCGCTATGGCAAACCAGTAATCAGGATTTTCATCGTCGATTTCCAATGCTTTTTTGTAGAAATGCAAAGACTCAAAATAACGCTCTTCGAAATCCAGTGTCACTCCAATTCCAAACCATGCATCACTTTGATTAGCATCCAGTTTAACGGCCTTTTTGTAATACTGACGTGCTTCGTCCATGCGTTCCAACTTTTCGTAGCATTCGCCGATTGCGCAATACGTGTCTGCAGTAGGAGGTTCATACTCAAAGGTTTGCTTGTACACTTCGATAGCTTCATGATATCGATCAAGATTAACCAATGCATTCCCTTTATTGAAATAAGCGGATGAGAAATTATCCTTAATTAAAATAGAATAATCGTAAGCATCGATGGCCGCATCAAATTGCTCTAACTTGTGATAGGCATTTCCCAAGTTGTACCAAGCCGTAAATGAATAGGGGTCCGAATCGATGTATTTGTTGTAAAACGCAACGCTTTCTTCCTGCTTCTCTAAGACATCATAACAAAATGCGATTTCATATAGCGCATCTTGGTTTTCATGATTCAATGCTAGACATTTTTGAAGATAATCAATAGCTTTTTGATAAGATCCTTGCATTTGGTATAAACCTGCAATCTGATAATAGATCTCATCAGGACTATCGCTTAATTCCAGCGCTTTAAAAAAATTCTCTTCAGCAAGACTATGATCTTGTAAAGATGACAGAATCGTTCCTCTAATTAAATAGATGTCTGACTCTGATGGTTCCAATAATTCTGCCTTGGATAGTGCTTCCAACGCCGGTTCGAATTGCATCGTACTGGCCAGCAACTGTGCTTTTTTCAGTAAGAACATCGTTTCGAACGGATGTTGTGCGGCAGCAAATTCTACTACTTGTAGGGCTTTTATTGGATCATTTTTAGTGATATAATAGTCGATGATGCTTTCAAATGCTTTTGCGTCGAAAAAATATTGGTCCTCATTCCGCAGCATTTCTTCATAACGATCAACAGAAATCTTTTGCTCTTCTGGTGATCCAAATTCAAAATCTTCTTCCATTATACTCCTCTCTTTATATTATTCAACCAATTACCACTAATCTATGATGAAAATAATGTTTTTTAACATCAATGATTTAATTTATTTTCAACATATCCACATACATTGGACTTAATTAGCTAGCAAAGGTAATCTTATAATTGTTAAATGTGTGTAAAATAGAAAAGCCGATCCAAAAGGATCGGCTTTCTTTATCGTCTAATAATTGTTATTAACAATTATTTTTTGATCTCAACACGACGGTTTTGAACACGACCTTCTTCAGTATCATTTGATGCTACTGGGTTAGACTCGCCTTTTCCGTTAGCCGAAATGCTTGATGCAGATACTCCAGCGTTTACTAAGTATTGTTTTACTGCATTAGCACGGTCTTTAGATAAGTTCAAGTTGTAAGCTTCAGTACCTTCTGCAGATGCATAACCATCTAAAGTTACAGATGCGTTGTTGTCACGCAATTCTTTAGCTAATTTATCTAAAGTTGAGTAAGATTCAGTTTTTAATACTGAGCTATCAAATTCGAATTGAATTGGAGCGTAGTAACCTGAACCAGTCTCAGTTAATTGTTGTGCTTCTGGGAATTTGATTGGACATCCTGAACCATCAACTACAGTACCTGCAGGAGTTCCTGGACATTTGTCAAATTTATCAGATACACCGTCACCGTCAGAGTCTTTGCTTAATTGATCAACAGTACCTTCTAAAGTAGATACGCGTTGTTTCAATGCTTCAACTTCGTTACGTAATGAAGGATCTTTTAACTCATCATATAAAGTAGCAACTGGGTTTGTGAAAGTTAAGCTTTCTTTATCACGTGAACCTAGAGTGAACTCTAAACCACCGTATACGTTAGAGAATTTACCTTTGTAGTCAGATCTAGCTGGTCCGTACAATAAGTTATCATCAGTGAAGTTCATTGTGTAACCTAAGTTCAAGGCAACAACTTCAGATAATTTAAATTTAACACCAACACCAACTGGGATAAATCCTGTTAAACGGTTGTCACGATCTCCAGTAGCTTCACGATCTCCGAAGATTTCTTCACCCCATTGTCCTTCTTTGTTGAAAACTTCAGTACCTGTGAAGTCATTGTTAGCAAATTGAACTGGGTTATGAGCCATAACACCTAAACCAACTTTAGCGTAGAAATTAACAGCGTTTTCTCTTCTCATGAAGTCGATAGTACCTAATTGGAATACACCATTTAAGCTAGCTGCCCAGTTAACTGAAGTTTCAGCAGATTTTGCTAATAAACTGTTCTCAACACCACCGTTAGGCGCTAATTCATGGTTGTAAGTTTTGATACGACCACGGTTACCTTCTAACTCTAAACCGAATAAGTGAGAGAATTGTTTACGGATAGTTAAACCATAGTACTCACCTACTTTATTTTGGAAGTAACCAACTTTTTGACCAAACGCGTTAGAACCGCCTAAGATTGTGTTAGGAGTAGTGATACCACCTTGAACACCGATTGACCAAGTTCTGTATTGTGATCTACCACCAAATACAGTTGGGGTTTGTGCTTGTGCAGTCTCTGCGAAACCTAAAGCGGCTACTAAAGAAGCTGCAACAGCTGTTTTTTTAATTGTAGAATAGTTCATACTCTTTTTTTTAAGGTTATTAAAATTTTTAATTGTTTCTAGTTGTAAAATCAATTTAACAAAACTTAACAATAACGATGCCAAAAAATGTTAACTTGGTAAAACCTTGATTTTATACACTTAAAACCTCAGTTTTGACGCGTAAAAATACTTATAAACTACTTATCACGCAAATTTTTTGTTAATTCTTTATTATTTAACAATAAAATAGGATGTGATGTAGGGAATTTACTACAGAATGTAATGAATAATTGCTAGCGTAAGTCCCCCTAATAGCGCACTGACAGGGATTGTTAAAATCCAAGCCCATAGTAAACTGATGGTTACACCCCAGCGAACCGCCGATACGCGCTTCACGACACCAACCCCGATAATGGATCCTGTAATGGTATGTGTAGTAGATGCAGGGATACCAAAATGCTCGGTGATACCCAATGTAATTGCACCAGCAGTCTCAGCACTCACACCTTCTAGTGGAGTTACCTTCGTAATTTTAGTACCCATCGTTTTTACGATCTTCCAACCACCACTCATCGTTCCGGCTGCAATAGCAGCATAACAAGCAAGTGGAACCCATCCTGGCATAGCCTCGAAATTCGGGATAACGTTCTCCGCGATCAACGCCGTAGCGATGATACCCATTACTTTCTGTGCATCATTACCACCGTGAGCAAAACTTAAGCCCGCAGATGAAATCAATTGTAAGATCTTAAACCATTTCTCAGCAATGCTAGGACGTGACTTCTTACAGATATTGATGATAAGTAGGGTGATGATAATCGCGATCGTCATACCGATAATTGGTGCAAGGACGATAAAAGATAAAATCTTTAGTGTCGCATTTAAATTGATAGCATCAATTGGATTTGTACCCATAAATAAAGCGTATGCCATACCGGAACCAGCGAAACCACCAATTAATGTGTGACTCGAGCTAGAAGGAATACCATAATACCAAGTAAATAAATTCCAAGAGATGGCAGCGACTAATCCCGCAAAGATGACTTCGAGGGTGATATATTCTTCAATGACCGTCTTGGCAATAGTATTGGCGACTTTATGGTCAGTGAAAACGAAATATGCTACGAAGTTGAACAAGGCTGCCCATAATACCGCCATAAATGGCGTTAATACTTTCGTAGAAACGATCGTGGCAATTGAATTGGCGGCATCGTGGAATCCATTGATATAATCAAAGGCAATCGCCAAAACAACAACAACAATCAATAATGTTGAAATTGAATCCATATGTTATAATATGTGTTGGGAAGAACCGCGATTACGCGTTCTTAACTAATATACTTTCCAATACGTTCGCAACATCCTCACATTTGTCTGTTGCATCTTCCATTGCAGATAATACTTCTTTGTATTTAATCAGGTTAATCGCATCCTTCTCAAACTCGAACAATTCTGCAACCGCTTTATCGAAAATATAATCAGCTTTGTTTTCCACACTATTAATTCGAACACATGAATCGGTGATGTTACGAATATTCTTAAGATCCTTAAGTTCAAATAAGGCCTTAGCAACGTGCTCCGTAGCCTCAAGAATTAAACTAGAAATCTCTTTCATCGGCTCGCTAGTCTCAATCACTTTGTACAATTCCATACGGTTTGACGCGCCATGGATAAAGTCAGCAACATCATCTAGGGAGCTTGCTAATGCGTGAATATCTTCTCTATCAAATGGGGTGATAAAGTTTTTACCTAATTCTAGGTGGATCTGGTGGGTTAGGTTATCGCCTTTATGTTCCAAATCTTCCAACAATTTTGAATTGTTCTTTCTCAATTGTAAATCAGATGTATGAACACTTTCCTTCAAGAGTTTGGCCATCTCGATTAAATTTGAGCCAGCTTGCTCAAATAACGGAAAGAATTTTTTGTCCTTAGGGACAAAATACTGAAAAATGCTGTTCAAAGACATATACTTTTAATTTTAGTAGCGCAAAAATATGGACTTAATGTTAAGTTAATGTTAAGTTTTCTGCAACAGCTCTTTCTTAGGCCTTTTCTAAGGTAAATGAAAACGTCGTTCCGATCCCTTCTGTACTCCGAACATGCACGTTTTGTTGGTGGGCTTCAATAATATGTTTAACAATCGCAAGACCTAGTCCCGACCCTCCAATATCGCGCGAACGGCTCTTATCTGTCCGGAAAAAACGCTCAAACACACGAGAAAGGTTCTTTTCTTCGATGCCTTGACCGTTGTCGGTTATCTCGATAAGTATCTGATCGATCAGGGGAATAGTACTAATCTGTGTCTTGCCCCCCTTCGTCCCGTACTTGATGGAGTTGTCAATTAAATTTACTAAAACTTGCTGAATTTTTTTTCGGTCCGCTTTCACCAAGATCGGATGATTGTTCTTCGGAAGGAACTTTAGGGAGATGTTATTCTCCAATGCCTTATCTTCTAAATAATCGATCGTTTCCCGTACTAAAGTTTGAATATCGAACTTTTCCTTGCTGACAATGACCTGCCCAGACTCCAATTTTGCAATTTCGTCCAGATCATGAATCAAATAGCTCAATCGGTCTAGATTACGAGCGGCTTTGTTCAGAAAGGAAACCGCCATCTCCGGATTGTCTTCGATCATGCCGTCCTGTAGGGTTTCGATATAGCCTTGAATGGCAAATAGGGGGGTCTTAAATTCATGGGAGATATTGGATAGAAATTCCTTTCTAAACTTTTCCTGTGCTTTAAGCTGATCGATCTCGATCGTCTTTTGTTTCGCCCAATCACGAACTTCCTTCTCCGCATCGCCAATAGGGTCATCCGACTTATGATCTCCTAAGGCATCTTTCAACTCTTTCCCAAGTTTCAGGTTATGTATCAATTTATAGACAGCTTTGATCCGCTCATATACAAATTTCTGAAAGACATAATTCAGAAGTGAGAAGGAAAGTACAAAACTGATGATTGCAATAAAGGCGAAAGTCGGTAAATGACGTTCATAATAATAGTTCATTCCCGCCAGCAAAAGCGAGAATATCAAACTAATAATCAGTATGAGGGTGCGGAAATTCATAATGGACGCACGGATAAATGTTGAATGCTTATTTAAATTTTTGCAAGGACAGACTTTCCAGAAATCACTTGCTCACCTTTCTTTGCCATCAGGACTGCTGAAGAGGGCAAGATTAAATCCACGCGGCAACCAAATTTAATGGAGCCAAGCTCCTGACCTTGCTGGATATCATGTTTATCCGGATCAACATAGAAAACCGGCCCTGCTAACACGCCGCCATGTTGAACTAACGTAACTTCTGCTCCATCTTTACTCTTGATGGTTAAGCCGTTACCCTCATGCGCAATCGCAGCATTAGAAGATGCGGCCTGCTTGCTGTCTACTAAAACCCCTCTACCTGATATTGGAGCTTTAGTTGATCGAATATTTAACGGAGATACAGATATGGATAACTTCACTCTTTTTTCTTCGCCTGCTCCTGTTTGATTCGTTTCTACAATACCACTGATGGTCCCATCAACGGGTGAAAAGACTTGTGAATTGTCCAGCTTGATTGTCCGCACAGGGCTACGGAAGAAAAACAATACAAACAATAGCAGTAATCCAGAGACACAATAGATCAGTCCTTTAACGAAAGCACTTGCATCGTAATAATGCGCAAAGGCGCTAACTAGGAAAAAGAACAACACAACTAACGCTAAACTGGTATACCCTTCTTTATGAAATCTCATATATATGTATTTACGCAAATATATAATCTGCAAATCAACTCTCCTATACTCAGGCTACTTATTACTCTATCTTTTGCTCATTCTCGCGTTCTATCGTGATCGAATGGAACCCAAGCGTTTTATTCTCATCAATCATTATTTTACCATTCACCACTAATTTATCAGCGATATATTCACCCTGCTTAAAAGATGCCGGATAATACTCCATGGAGGAAACAACCTGCTCAAAAGCATTCGCTAACTCTTCATTTGAGGCGAATGGATTGTCGATTATCTTGATTTTCCGCTTTACGCCATCCTTAGACAAATCAACCTCATAGCTGAAACTTAATTCGTTCAAAGCAGGAAATTGAATGTTCGAAAAAGAATTATTGAAATAATCGATGAGGTAAATAAGGAATCCCGAAAAATCATCATAATTACACTGCTTAGAAATAATGGCTTCTGCGCGAGTAAAATCCACCATGGGAATAATCGGAAACCTTTGAGTCTTATAAACCTCGCCAGTAAAATAATCTTCAGCGCGAACCAATCGATTATTCTGATAGTTTTCAACCGCTGCTAATTCGCTTCTTTTGTCATTTTCATAGAAAATGCTCCATAAGCCATTCGGGAGACCAGCTTTGAATTTCCCTTTAAAGCGGATAAATGGAAAACCATAAGGATTATATCCGGGATAGGGGACACGAAAATTATAACTTCCGTCGCCATCTTTCACACGCTGCACGCCGCGTTGGTCATAGTAATGAACCATCTTTGAACCCGTACTACTATAATTTACCGTCATCAAAGGCTTTCCATCGGGATAGAAATATTCCCAATCCCCTTGCGGTACATTATTAACAAAAGTTGCACGCCATTTGATCTGCATATTCGGATGATAGGCTGTAAAAAGACCCTCTTTGCGGCCATCTACATAGGAGCCTTCCAGCATGCGGTGCCCGTTGGGATAATAATCAACAAGCTTACCAACGAATTTACTCGTACGCACGTCAAAATCAGCGACACGCTCAATCGCTTTAAATTCACAATTCTTATCAACAAGATAATAGTTCATGTCGTAGTAGAAACGAATGAGACTATCAGCCGTGCGTTCAAAATAAACAGACTTTGCCTCTTGAGCAGTAGCTAATATGCCCTGAATTGTAAATAATAAAGCGAGTAAATATCTCATGAATAAAAATTAGTGTGCCTCTAGCCAGTTACTTCCCTGGCCGATTTCAATTTCAATTGGAACATTTAATTTCATCGCGTTTTTCATTCGATTAGCGATTATTTCTTTAAACTGTTCAACCTCATGTTCAGGAACATCAAAAACAAGCTCATCATGCACCTGCATAATCATCTTGCCTGCTAAACCCTGTTCTTCAATATCCTTTTGAATATTGATCATCGCTATCTTGATCAAATCAGCAGCCGAACCTTGGATCGGTGCATTGATCGCGTTTCGCTCCGCAAACCCTCGAACGGTCATATTCGCTGAGTTGATATCGCGTAGATATCGTCTGCGTTTTAACAAGGTCTCCACATAGCCGCGCTCCTTTGCGAATTCGATAATATCACCCATATACTTACGGATGCCCGTGTACTGTGCAAAATACTGATCGATAATTGCTGCAGCTTCCTTTCTAGGGATACCCAAACTTTGCGATAGACCAAATGCCGATTGTCCATAGATTATCCCAAAATTCACAGCCTTCGCATTTCTACGCATATCCGAGGTCACCTCCTCAAGTTCTACGCCATAAACTCTCGCCGCCGTGGCACGGTGAATGTCCAATCCCTGCTGGAAAGCGTCCAACATATTTTCGTCCTGACTTAATTCCGCGATCAATCGTAGCTCAATCTGCGAATAATCGGCAGAGAGTAAAGTCCAACCCGCCTGGCGCGGAATGAAAGCCTTGCGCACTTCGCGGCCTCGCTCGGTACGAATAGGAATATTTTGTAAGTTCGGATTCGTCGAACTTAAACGACCGGTTGCTGCAACAGCCTGATTATAGGAGGTGTGGATTAACCCTGTTGCAGGATTGACCAAGCTTGGAAGCGCATCAACATAAGTCGATTTCAACTTCTGCAACTGTCGGTAATCTAAAATATCTTTAACAATGTCCGACTTATTGGCTAAAGCCAATAAAACATCCTCACCGGTTTTATACTGACCTGTTTTTGTCTTTTTTGCTTTCGGATCTAATTGTAGTTTGTCAAAAAGAACTTCCCCCAGCTGCTTTGGCGAGGCAATATTAAATACCACACCTGCTTTTTCATAAATAGTTGATTCCAGCTTCGAAACCTCAGCCTCAATATCAACCGAAAACTGTCTTAGCGTCTGTTCATCAATCTTAACCCCATTCTTTTCAATCTCCGCTAATACATAGACCAATGGAAACTCTACTTCTTCTGCAAGCTTCAGCGTCTCTGTAGAACTTAGTAAGGGTTGAAACACTTCTTTCAGCTGTAAAGTAATATCCGCGTCCTCGCCAGCGTACTCCTTGATCTTCTCCAATTCCACATCACGCATATTTCCTTGGTTCTTACCCTTTGCACCAATCAACTCGGTTATAGAAACTGGTGTATATTTCAAATAGGTCTCTGCAAGGAGATCCATATTGTGGCGGGTGTCCGGATCGATCAAATAATGCGCAAGCATCGTGTCGAATAACGGTCCAGCCACACGAACATTATAACGCGCAAGGATCAATAGGTCGTACTTCAAATTCTGACCTATCTTTTGAACAGATTTGTTCTCCAATGCTGGCTTAAACAAATCAACTGTAGCTTGCGCCTCCTCACGATTCGCCGATACGGGCACATAATACGCCTCAAAAGGCGTAATAGAAAACGACATACCCACTAGTTCGGCGGTCATTGCATCTAATCCCGTCGATTCCGTGTCAAAACAAAAAGACTCCGCCAAATTCAGTTTCTCGGCAAGTTCCTTTTGTTGATCGGGTTGGTCCAATAACTTATAGTGATGCTGAGTCGTTGAAATCGTATTCAATGTAGTCGGAACCTCATCAGCAATAGCTTGACTTGGCGAACGCTCATTGTCTGGTAGTGGAGCGAACAAATCCATCTGCGCCGACTTGGAAACAGGCGATTCGCCAATCGAGAAATCATCACCAAAAACGCGCTTGCCTAGGGTTCTAAACTCCAGTTCAGCAAACAAAGACTCCAATACCTCACGATTCGGATCCTCTAACTCCAATGCTTTCTCATCCAGATCTACCGGCACATCCAATAAAATTGTCGCCAGTTTCTTAGAAATTAAGCCCTGTTCGGCAAAATTTTCCACGTTTTCTTTCAACTTCCCTTTCAGCTTATCTGTGCTCTGTATCAGATTTTCAATCGACCCGAATTCCTGGATCAGCTTCTTAGCCGTTTTTTCTCCAACACCGGGAATACCTGGGATATTATCCACAGCATCGCCCCAAAGTCCTAAAATATCAATAACCTCATGCACATTGTTGATTTCCCATTTCTCCAAAATCTCGGGAACACCCAACACTTCTGCACCATTCCCCATGCGGGCAGGTTTATAAATAAAGATATTATCAGATACCAATTGTCCGAAATCCTTATCCGGGGTCATGCAATAAACGGTGAATCCTGCTTGCTCTCCTTTTTTTGCAAGCGTACCGATTATATCGTCGGCCTCGAAACCATCCATCGAAATAATCGGGATATTGAATCCCTCGATTAATCGATTGATGTAAGGAATTGATGCAGCAAGATCTTCAGGCATCTGCTCACGTTGTGCCTTATAGCTCTCAAATTCAATATGTCTGTTTGTAGGAGCTGATGTATCAAAGACAACAGCAATGTGGGTAGGCTTCTGGTTTTTTAAAACATCCAATAAGGTGTTTGTAAAACCCATAATAGCACCCGTATTCAACCCATATGACGTTAATCGAGGTGTTTTGCTCAATGCAAAATACGCACGGTATATTAATGCCATTCCATCTAAAAGGAATAATTTCTTCAAAATCGTTTTTTATTAATGCGCTAACAACAAAGTTAACAAATTCAAATAGACGTAAAGATTAATAAATTTTTTCCATTTTTGCGTAGAATAATGACAGATTTAACAGGAAAGAGGGATTTTGTATGCGCGGTTTAGTAACTAAATCTACAGGTAGTTGGTATCAGGTTCTTGGACCCGACAATGTTCGCTATGAATGTAGAATCAAAGGGAAGTTTAGAACACATGGTATCAAAAGCACCAACCCTGTTGCCGTCGGCGATTGGGTGGAGTTTGAACTGGAACCCGGTCAGCAGAACGGCGTAATCAATGAATTGGAACCTCGGAAAAATTACATCATCCGAAAATCTGTCAACCTATCCAAACAAACCCAGATTATTGGTGCAAACCTGGATCAGGCAATACTCGTCGTTACACTCGCTTCACCAGCGACATCCACCGGATTTATCGACCGGTTTTTGGTTACCGCAGAAGCATATAGCATACCTGCAGTCTTGATATTCAATAAGCTCGACCTTTTTAGTGATGAAGGATTGGAGCTATTGGCAGAATTTATGGCACTTTATGAGCAGCTTGGTTATCCCTGCTATGCTGTATCGGCATTGGAGGGCGAGCATATTGAAGAAGTCAGAGCCTTGTTAAAAGATAAAACGACCTTGGTTTCCGGCCACTCGGGCGTAGGAAAATCAACCTTAGTCAATGCTGTGGTTCCGGAAGCGGATCTGAAAACCGGAGAAATATCCGACTGGTCCGATAAAGGTAAGCATACAACAACCTTCGCCGAGATGATCGATCTTCCATTTGGAGGCAAATTAATCGATACCCCAGGAATTCGTGAGCTCGGAATAGTCGATATAGAACCTCAGGAATTGTCACATTTCTTCCCTGAAATGCGAGCCCTTCTCAATCAATGTAAGTTCCATAATTGCAGGCACATAAACGAGCCGGGTTGTGCCGTACTGCAGGCTGTAGAAGCCGGAGAAATTGAACCATCGCGTTACGATAGCTATATCAGTATCTATAACAACGAAAATAATCGCAACTAACTAAACATATTTACTATATTATTGTTTCTGCTAAAGGATATTATGGCAAAAACCGTATAGAAAATTATGAAACCAGTTTGGAAATGGATAATTGGAGTGCTGCTTGGGCTTATACTGCTAGTATTGGGCGTTGCCTGGTATTATAGTAGAAATTGGAAACCCATTGTAGAGACAAAACTCAAAGAAACTGTTGCAAATGCGACAAATGGCCTATATTCTCTACGCTATGACGATCTGGATCTGAATGTTGCGTTAGGAAATGTAACACTAAAAAATGCGGAATTGGTTCCCGATTCTGCAGTATACAGGCAGATGGTGGCGAATAAACTTGCGCCAAACAGCCGATACCATATAAAGTTGGCCGCATTAAAAGTAAGAAGCTTCAATCTTTGGGATGTCATAAAGAATAGAACCCTATTTATCAAGACCATCAACTTTGAATCCCCGGATATTCACATGATACAGGAGTATCATGCCTATAACGATACGATCGTCGATAAAAAATCAAAAACGCTTTACGACAATATCAAAGATGTCTTCAGCGCGATCAATGTAAGAGATATCAAAATCGAAAACGTCAAGTTTAAATTTTCTAAGATCGAAGAAGGAAAGTCAAGCGACATCGTTTTGGATAGTATTGGCATTAATGTACATGACGTATTAGTAGACGAAACCTCGATAGACGACTCTACGCGCCTGTTTTATACCAAAATGGTGGAAATTGATGTGCCCGGTTTTACCTACGATCTATCTAACGGAATTTACAAAGCGAAATTTGACCGCTTGAAGATCAATACCCAGGAAGAAAATGTCCTGCTAACGAAAGTAGAGTACTCGCCGAAGATGAGTAAAGCAGCCTACTTTAAAACAAGAGGGCAAAATGTAACGATGGCGGTCATGAAATTTGATACGCTTCGTTTCGAAAAGCTCAATTTCAAACAGCTTATCGATGATCAGCAGACGATCGCTGAGCATGTGCAGATTAAAAACGGATCCGTATCATTGTATAATGATAAGCGATATCCAAAGAAGAGCGTTTCGAAAATTGGAAGTTCGCCGCATCAGCAACTCATGAAAGTGCAGAAGCTGATCCGTATAGACACGGTTTTCGTGGATAATATCGATGTTCTTTATGGTGAGCACAGTGCAAAATTTAACAGAGAAGGGGTGATCACCTTTAACAACGCTCGGGGAACAATCACCAATCTGACCAACGATAGCCTGCATCTGAAACAGCAAAAGCAGATGAAGGCTAATCTTTCAGCAAAAATCATGAACGCAGGAAATCTGAACGTCCAGTTTGGTTTCGACATGTTAAGCAAAGATGGTGCACACACCTATAAAGGTACATTAGGGCCGATGCAGGCTCCTGCTTTCAATAAAATCTTAAAACCGCTACTGAATGTGGAAATCGCATCCGGCAATATTCGCAAGGTTAGTTTTAACATGTCAGCGAACGATTACCGTAATTGGGGCGACTTTAGATTCGATTACGACCATCTTAAGATCAGCTTATTAAATAAACCGGGTTCTGACAACGAGAAAAAAGGTATCGCCTCATTCTTAGTCAATCAGATACTCATCAACGATAGTAATCCGGATGCCAACGAAAAGTATCATATCGGAAAAGTAAACTACCGTCGCGTACCTGAACATACCTTCTTTAAAACGCTTTGGCAAAGCTTGCTGGAAGGTATAAAACAATGTGCCGGAATAAGCAAAGAACGCGAGGCGAAATTAATGGGAACAGCTGAAGGAGCGAAGAATATTGTCGACGAATCCAAAAATGTGATCAAGAAAACAGGAAATTTCTTTAAAGGAATCTTCAAGAAAAAGGATAAAGACGAGAAAAAAGAGAACTAGTTTCACGTGAAAAGGAAGCCTGTATTTCAATGCTTATTCCTAAGTTTGTAGCGAATGGACTCTATCTTTAGTTTTCTCAGATTCATATTTAGATACCACAACAAAGCGGTCGATCAAGTTCTGTTCTATGTAAGTTTGGTCTGCGCCATTACGATGGTGCTGCACGTAGGCTATATAACGGATGCTGCTCTTGCTGATATCACAAAAGAAATTGTCGTATTCATGTATTACGGTTTGTTTCTATTTGAAGCTATCCGAACTGTATCTTCCATATTGGTAACGAGAAAAATCAATGTTTCACATTACTCCGGCGTCGTCATTACCGCCTATTTTCTCGTCGTAACACTATCCCGGCATTCGGGAGGCCTGATCAGCACATTCGCGAAAGACGAATGGCTGTATATGGGTATAGCCATCATGTTTCTCTCGGAACTCTCCCGAAGCAGCCTTTTTTTCGATAACTTCTATTTCAACCCAACCATACTCTTTGTTGTCAGTTTCTTGGGCCTCATTATCTTAGGCGCTGTATTGCTGATGCTGCCACGAACAACGACGGAAGCACCATTAAGTTTTATCGATGCATTTTTCATGGCGACAAGTGCCGTCTGTATAACGGGGCTGTCGGTGACAGATATTTCTACTAACTTCTCACTATTTGGACAGGCCGTTGTAATGGCGCTCATCCAGGTCGGCGGGTTAGGAATCATGACTTTTACGGGCTTCTTTGGCTATTTCTTCTCCGGAGGTTTCTCCTTTAAAAATCAATTGATGTTCGGTGAAATATTGGGTGAAAACAAATTGAATTCGGTCATATCGACCTTAATCACCATCATTTTGATCACCTTCCTCTTTGAGTTTATCGGCGGACTTCTTATCTTTTTCTCCTTAGACCCGAAACTCTTTGACAGCTTAGGCGAACGTGTTTTCTTTGCCGCTTTCCATGCCATCTCCGGATTCTGTAACTCCGGGTTCACCATTATTAAGGAAGGCGTGAACAATCAGGATTACCGTTTCAACTATAATTTTCAGCTCGCAGTTTCCTCAATGTTTATCATCGGAAGCCTTGGCTTTGGTACAATATTCAACTTCTATACCCTGATCAAGACGCGTATCGATGCGCTGATCTGCAAATATATCCTGCAGCGAAACTATAAACATAAACCGCAGGTATTCTCATTCAATTCACGTTTTATCGTACTTTGTAATTTAGTTGTTATCGTGTTGGGGACAGTGTCATATTTTCTATTGGAGAAGAGCCACAGCCTTATAGACGATAAAACCATATATGGTGATTGGGTCACTTCGTTATTTATGGCAAATTCCGCGAGATCTGCCGGATTTAATAGCGTCGATCTCAATTTTATCAATATTCCTACCCTCATTATGATCGTTACATTAATGTGGATAGGGGTGTCCCCTGGATCTACCGGGGGCGGTGTGAAAGTTACGACCGTAGCGATTGCTCTGATGAATATTGTCGCACTGGCTAGAGGGAAAGAATCCATCGAAATTTTTAAAAGAAAGATTGCTTCGGAGTCAGTCAATAAATCTTTCGCCATTATCTTATTATCCATATTGACAATCATGCTGAGCTTTGTTCTGCTGAATTTCTCCGATCCAAATCAGCAAATGGTGCCGCTCTTGTTCGAAACCATATCAGCCTACACCACCTGTGGTCTCTCACTCGGGATTACCGCTTCCTTATCAGCTACGAGTAAGATAATCCTGATGCTGACCATGTTTGTTGGCCGTGTAGGTATGTTAACTTTACTGGTAGCCTTTATTAAGAATACGAAGAACAAGAGTTATATTTATCCAACTGAAAAAATTCTGTTTTAATCATGAAATACATCGTACTGGGACTTGGGCATTTTGGAAGATCATTGGCTATTCACCTCACTGAATTAGGTCATGAAGTGATTGCTGCAGACAAGAATTTAAGTATCGTCGAGCAGACAAAAGATCGTATTACCCATACCGTATGTTTAGACTCGACCGATAAGGAAGCCGTTAGCTCGCTGCCCTTGCGCGACAGCAATGCCGTTATTGTTGCGATCGGCGAAGAGGAAGGCGCTAGTTTATTGACGGTTGCTTTGTTGAAGCAACTCAAAGTAAAGCGTATCATCGGACGTATTGTGTCGGATTTGCAGAAAACAGTCCTGGAGGCAATGAATATTGAGGAATATATCATGCCCGAAGAAGAAGCGGCGGAGCGTCTAGCCATGCGCTTGGACAATATTGATATCGTCGATTCCTTCAAGGTCTCCGACAAATACAGCATTATCGAAACCAAAGTTCCACCAAAATACGTCGGCATGACCCTAAAAGATGCCGATTTGACCAATAAGTATAAAGTTATCGTCCTCACCACCGTCCAGGTCGAAACCGGAACCACAGCCGAAGGCTCCACCAAAGTCTTAAAAGAAGCATCCGGAATTGCAAAATCCGACACCGTATTGCGCGAAAATGATCTACTCGTACTCTTCGGCGAACTTTCCAATATCAAGAATTTGATACAGAAAGGCTAGGTTAGTAGTTAGTAGTTAGTATTTAGACCTAGAGCGGACTACAATTGTTCGTTTTTTCTGTCTGAATCAGGAAAGATGTGTTTGGCTTTGACAGGAAGGATGTTTTTGTTTTGGAAGGAAGGGAAGGATGTTTTTGTTTTGAAAGGAATGGAACGTTCGTCTTGAACCAGGAAAAAAAGGATGCAAGGATTGACAGGATTGGGTCTAACTACTAAGTACTAACTACTAAATACTATTGCCGCCCTAGGTCTAATTACTAACTACTAAGTACTAACTACTAACTATTAACTACTCACTACTATATACTACCCAATGCATAACCCAATCAAACCCCTTTCAGAGCGGCTTTGATTGGGTTATGCATTGGGTTTGAAAGGGCTTTACAATGGTTTTAAGCAGAAGCAGACTCATAGGATTCTATACTAAAATCTATCGCAACTTCAAGAAAAGAAACAAGCAGGCTAGCGACCATACGCTAATGTCTCCTATCTAATGTCTAAAATCTAACCTCAAATTAGTTCTCAATAATTGAAATCAATTCTATATTTTTGGGGCTATATCAATAATCCTATACATTAAATGAAAAATTGGTTTAAGGAAAACGCGAATCACCTATCTGTCATAGGGATCTTCCTTCTGTTGGTTGTATTCTACTTTACACCGGTGTGGCAAGGGAAAACGTTGTTACAGCATGATGTGATGCAAGCTAGAGGCAGCCAGAAGGAAATCTTCGATTACAAAGAAAAGGACGGGAAGACACCTTTGTGGACAAACTCCATGTTTGGCGGTATGCCGACTTATCAGATATGGTATGATCATGCTAATAACCTAACGACCCATATAGGACCTGCGATTCGGGCGGTTTTTCCTCCTCCATCGGATGTGTTATTGCTCTTTTTATTGGGGGGATATTTCCTATTTAGTGTATTGAAGATACGGCCATGGCTCGCCGCCTTAGGTGCAATAGCCATTGCCTTTTCGTCCTATAATATTATTTACGTCGAAGCGGGGCACCTCAGTAGGGCCTATGCGATCGCCTATATGGCGCCTATCATAGCGTCTGTTATCTTATGTTATCGCGGGAGCCGCTTTTGGGGACCGTCGCTCCTAGCGCTATTCTTGGCCTTGGAGCTTCGCGCAAACCACGTGCAGATTACTTACTACCTGTTCCTTTGTATCTTAGTTTTAGTAGGATTTGAGCTGTACTATGCTATCCGTGATAAGAAAATCAACAAATTCATACAAGCCTCGGTATTACAGCTGATCGGTGTCGTGTTGGCGGTATTGGTTAATGCGTCGGTATTATTTCCTACCTACGAGTATGCGAAAGAAACCATCCGCGGTAAATCGAATCTAACGAAAACCGATGATTCAGGAAATGCAGGATCCGGATTAGATAAAGAGTACGCTTATGCTTGGAGCCAGGGTATCGGTGAGAACATCACGTTCCTTATTCCGAATGCTTATGGGGGTCGTTCTTCAGGCGTATTGGATGAGAAATCAAATGTGGTAAAAGCCTTAACGAAAGTTGGCGCGCCACAAGCCGAAGCTGTTCAGATGGCAAGAAGCTACTTCCCGACCTATTGGGGCGAGAAATCCTTTACATCAGGACCGTGGTATTTTGGTGCAGGTATTGTCTTTCTTGCAATATTAGGTTTGTTTATCGTTAAAAACCGTCTAAAATGGTGGATACTAACCGCTACGGTTTTAGCGATATTGCTATCCTTTGGTAGACATTTCCCATTAATCTCGGACTTGTTCTTCGATTATTTCCCGATGTACAACAAGTTTAGAGCGGTTGAATCGATCTTGGTGATTCCGGCAGTATTGATCCCGATACTTGCGGTATTGGCAATCAACGAATTAATCGTTCGCGGATCTGAGATTCCGAAACTCGATAAAACAATTCTTTATACGGGTGGCGCTGTTGCTGCGGTCTGTCTATTAGTTGCCTTGATGCCGAGTATACTAGACTTACGTACCTCTCAGCATCAGCAATACGTTGCGCAGCTGCAGCAAATGGTGCAAGACCAGAATATTGCAAACGATTTGTCGAATGCTTTATTGAAAGACCGTGCAGACTTAGCATCGAAGGATGCTTGGCGTTCGTTCCTCATCGTAGCTTTGACGATTGGCTTGGTTTGGGCATTCGTAAAGAAAAAACTTTCAGCGACCATCTTAATTGCGGCAATCGCAGTAATTACCTTGGTTGACCTATGGACGGTAGACAAGCGTTATTTAAATAACGATGCATTTGTCGACAAGAGCATTTATGACAAGCCTATTCCGGAGCGTGAGGTCGATCAATTGATCCATATGGATAAAGATTTGTCGTACCGTGTATTCGATTTAACGACTAGCCCGTTCCAGGATGCAAGTGCGTCATACTTCCATAAGAGTATCGGCGGGTACCATGCTGCCAAATTGATGCGTTTTCAGGAGCTGATTGAAAATCAGTTTAATAACACGCTCAACGAAGATGTTTTGGATATGTTGAACGTTCGTTATGTCATCACAAAAGACCCTTCTAACAATTCAGATCGTATTCAGCGTCGTAGTTCAGCGTTAGGGAATGCCTGGTTTGTAGACAAGGTGACCTTCGTGAAGAGCAATAACGAGGAAATGAGCACATTAGGAAACATCGATCCTCGTAAAGAGGCGGTGGTAAATGAGGGATTCAAGAACCAATTCAACGACAAAGGAATTGCTAATTCGCCAAATGCGCAAATTAACCTAGTATCTTACCATCCGGATACGTTGAAATATGAATACAGCACGCCTACTGAAGGATTCGCAGTGTTCTCGGAAATCTTCTATGATAAAGGTTGGAAAGCATATATTGATGGAGAAGAAGCGCCAATCATTCGTGCGGATTATGTTTTACGTGGATTAAAACTACCGGGCGGAAATCATAAGGTTGAATTTGTATTCGCGCCAGAGTCGATGCGTATCTCGAATATCATCTCTTTAATAGCCTCGGTTATTTTGGTGATCGGTTTAGGATTTGCGGCATGGATGGGCTATAAGCACAACAAAAAGAAGCCTGCCGTTAAAGCAAGCTAAGTCATATTATAAGATTTTTTTATTAAACCTTCAGAATAAGGCCAATTGCGGATCCGAAACTCTGAAGGTTTTTCTATGGTGTGGCGTCAAGCCGAGGCGTATTACTGCGTCTCGATGCTTTACTGTAGGATAGCCTTTGTTCTGCAACCAATCGTAGTCCGGAAAATCAATCGCCAGATTGTCCATATACTCATCACGGTAGGTTTTCGCTAAGATCGAAGCCGCCGCGATAGAAAGGTACTTCCCATCGCCTTTGACGATACAGCTATATGGAAGGTCGGGGTAAGGGATAAACTTATTCCCATCTATAATAAGATATTCGGGTTTCAGTTTCAACAGGTCTATCGCCTTATGCATGGCTAAGTAGGATGCTTTGTGGATATTGATCTTGTCAATCTCCGCCGCCGATACCGAAGCAACTGCAAAGGCTAGCGCCTCCTGCTCAATAATAGGCCGTAAGGCCATGCGCTTTTTTTCTGATAATTTCTTCGAATCGTTTAATACCGCATTGTGATAATCCGGCGGAAAGATTACTGCCGCCGCAAAAACCGGCCCTGCAAGACATCCTCGTCCAGCCTCATCACATCCAGCCTCTATGAAATCCCGCTGAAAAGTCGATAATAAGCATGAAGGGTTTTCCATGGGGGTAAAGATAAGGTTTAGACATTAGATATCAGACATTAGATATTAGAGTAGGTCTAAAATCTAATGTCTGATATCTAGTCTGAACCAAGAAAGAAAAGATGATATTGTCTCGAACCAGGGGAGGAAGGATAATAGGATTAGCAGAATCCTGTCAATCCTATTATCCTTTTTTTCCTGATTCAAAACAACCGTCCCTTCCTGGTTCAAGACAAAAAACGAACTATTATAATCCGTCATAGGTCTGTTGTCTCATATCTAAAATCTAATATCTATCCTCAAATGTAACTTCTCTGTTATCCATCTTCGTTTACATTTATTTACACTTCTTATAATTTTCTTTGCATTGAAATATAGGCAGAGTAAACTATTTTGAGTATTCTAATGTCAAAAAAGCTTACAAAATAGACTCATGAAAAGAACGATTATTTGTACCCTGTTAGTTTTCGTATGTGCGAGTGTTTTTGCGCAGCGGAAGAAAAAGGAAGAATACCGCTTAGTGCCTACATTTCCTGTTACAATAGATGCTGATCTGGCGGAATGGACGGATAAATTGACGCCGATGGATCAGGACTCCAGCTGGAGTTTTGCGGTCAGCAACGATGCGGACTTTATATACGCGGCGATCAAGGTAAAGAACGAGATGCTGCAATATGAAGCCGTGCGGAATGGCTTTATTATCAACGTTAATAAGGACGGAAAGAAGAAAGAGGGGGCGGCATTGGTTTTTCCGATACCGGATAGCGAATCTCGTCGCGCGATACGGCAAGATGACAATTATGAAAACATGAATGTCCGTGAGGAATTAATCAAGCGTAGTCGTGGCTATGGTGTCAAAGGGTTTCAACGCATCGTTGATGGCTTGTTGTCTTTTGAAAATACCTATGGCGTACAGGCGATTGCGAAATTGACCCCGGATAACGAACTGATTTATGAGGCAAAGATCCCTATTGATGCGATTGGCTTAAAAGATCCAAAGCAGACCGTAGCGATTCAAGTACAGCTGAATAATCAATATGCAATATTGCAGAAGGCATTGCGCAATAGGCCCCAACAGAATAGGGGTATCTATGGAGTGCCTTCGACACCGACGGTTCGCATTCCTTATGCTGCAAAAACGGAGATTTGGATTGTCGGACCATTGAATGAGACTTAGAAAAACACAATATATGGATAGAATTGTAAGAGCCTTTTTATTTGTTTGTTTGCTTGCTATGGGCACAACAGGCTATGCACAAACGAAAAGGGTCGTGCAGGGAATGTTGCTCGACACGGAGTCGAGACCTATTTCCGGTGCATCAGTAAGATTAATCGCGGATGCTGATTCGATGGGCACCAGCTCCTCACAGGCGGGGTTTTATACCTTCGAAAATGTGAAAGCGCAAAAATTTAAGATACGCGTAAGCAGCCTTGGATTTGATGCTTCCGAGAAGGAAGTAGACTTTCCAGAGGGACAGACTGAAGTTCGCGTTCCGACCTTCATGTTGAAAGTGAATTCGAACATGATTGAGGAAGTTGTTGTGCAAGGTGTATTGACCGTGCAAGTAAAGGGAGATACAGTAGAGTACTCCACAAAAGACTTAAAACTTCGCGAAGGATCTGTTGCTGAAGATGCTTTGAAGAAATTACAAGGCGTTGAGGTTGATAAGGACGGAAATGTAACGGCTCAGGGCGAGCAGGTGACCAAAGTTCGTATCAATGGAAAGGATTTCTTTGGTGGCGATGTGAAAACTGCAACGCAGAACCTTCCAGCGAATATTATCGAGAAAATCCAAGTGGTAGACGACTATGGTGATATGGCAAATATCACCGGTAATAAATCGGGCGATTCGGAGAAGATCATCAATATTCAAATCGATCCCAAATACAATAAGGGCTATATGACGACGCTTCGTGCAGGTTATGGTACGGAAGATCGTTATCAGGCTACCGGAATGTGGATGGGTATGACTGATAAATCACAGGTTTCTGTTCTAGGAAACTTGAATAACATCAATGCTCCTTTATTTGACTTCAATACTATGGGAGGTGGTGCACGTCGTCGTATGGGCGGTGGTGGCGGCCGCGGAGGCGGTATGTTTGGAGGTGCTTCCGGACTTACGAATGCCGGTTCCATCGGGGTCAACATTCGTCACGACTTCTCGGATAAGTTGAAAGTATATGGTAGCTACTCATACGGTCGCGATGATAATGACCTTTTGACAAACAGCTTGACGCAATATTTTGTAGAAAATGGAACGCAGGATCAATATTCTGATTCTACGGCCAACAACATCCTGTCGAGCCATCGTTTCGAAGGTAATTTGGAATGGAATATCTCCGACAAGGATTATGTGAAGATTACCCCGCAATTTGGATTCAACGGCACGGATGCCAACTCTTCTTCCTTTGGTAGATTTTTCGACGAGAATGGGCTGTTGGATAACTCTGATACGCGCACTGAAGGCTCGTTCAGCGATGCACCGCGCTTTGGTATCAGTGGATTGTACAATCGTAAATTAAGTGATAAAGGGCGCAACTTGTTCATGAACTTTAACTACGATAATGCCTCAACTTCGAAAGACTATCAAGGTATACTTGAGCGTTTAATCAACGATCCGAATGAACAGGGCTCTACACTGGGCGAGATCTATGAGCGCACGGTTCAAGAATTGAATAATAAAAGCTGGAATGCAGGTGCTAGTTTATCCTATCTGGAGCCTATTTCGCAACACGGTAAAATCGAGATTTCGTACGATTTCAACAAGAACAATTACGATAATAAACAATATCAAGATGCTTTTGATGCGGCTGACAATGTATTGCCGAACACTGCGGAACGTATGTTGAACTATCATTACGATCAGGATTATTCCTTCACTACACATCGTTTTGGTGCAAGCTACGCCTACGAGAATGATAAGATCAAATATTCCTTAGGTGCTGCAGTACAGCCATCCAAAATGTTGGGAGATGCTTCCAGCGATGATGCTAGCGCAGTGATCGATCGTACAAATTTAAACTGGATGCCAATTGCGAGATTTGAGTACAAGTTCTCTCGTCAGAAGAACATCAGCATCAATTATTCAGGACAATCGAATGAGCCTACGTTAAACCAGATTCTTCCTTATGCGGTTGGAAATAGCTCAACGAATATTACCTATGGTAACCCGAACTTGAATCCGGAGTTCAGACATCGCGTGATGATGAGATACCGTTCAGGGGACTTCCAAAAGGGTAATACCTTCTTTGCAATGATGAATGGTAACTTGACGACCGATCGTATTGTTTCTTATGTGAAAAGACAGAGAATTGAAAATTTGGGTATGATTTCTCAGACGCAGTATTTGAATGAGTCGGATCCTGTGTACAATGTGAGTTCATTCTACCATTATGGAAAATCGCTGAAAGAGAAAACCTACAACATCATGTTGATGGGGGGGGTTTCATACAATAAGAACATCTCATATATATCTCAGGACCTAGAAGAAACGACAGGGACGAAGAATATTGCCAATAACTGGGTATTTAACCAAGGTTTGATGTTCCGTTATAACCCTTCTGAGAATTTAGAGATCAACCCGGGCGTTCGTTATGCCTTCAACCATACTAGAAATAGCATGGGTACCAACAACAATAACGTATCTACCTGGACGCCTACGCTAATCGGATCGGTAAATATTACGCCGACAACGATTTTTGGTGCCGACTTGTCGAAGTCGTTCAACTCAGGCTACGGTCCATTAACAAGTGCCAATCCGTTCATCATCAATACTTATATCGAACAGAAGCTATTGAAAGGGCAACGTGGAACGGTACGCCTACAGGCATTTGACTTATTGAATGAGCAAACGAACCTATCCAGAACTGTTCAGGAGAGCATGTTATTGGATAGACAGACGAACCGCTTAGGTCGCTACTTTATGCTGACCTTCACCTTTAAACTACAGAAATTCTCTGGTATAGCACCAGTCGAGGACAATATGGGCCACGGCGGTATGCGTAGACCAAGAATGTAAACATATTAAACACCTATGAAAACAGGCGGCTTCCAAGAATATTGGGGCCGCTTTTTTGGTTAGTAGTTAGTATTTATTACTTAGTAGTTAGACCTAGGGTGGGAATACTAAGTACTATTTTGATTTTTTGGATTAAACAGGAAGAGAGAGTTCTCTTGAACAAGGAAAGGAAGAATGCAAGGATTGACAGGATCAGGCGTGTAGTTTTGAACCAAGAAAGGAAGGATGTAAGGATTGATAGGATCAGGCGTGTTGTTTTGAACCAAGAAAGGAAGATGTTAGGATTGACAGGATATTACGCTATAGGTCTTTATACTAAGTACTAAATACTAACTACTATTTCCCTACCTTTGCACTAACTATGGATCATAAAATTTTCCAGCTTGATAATGGTTTGCGGATATTATTACATCCGCAGGCGTCGTCGATTACGCATGCGTGTTTGATTGTGGATGTGGGGTCGAGGCATGAGCAGATGGGGAAGTTCGGTACAGCACATTTTATTGAACATCTTTTATTTAAGAAAACAGAGCGTCGTTCGACGAACCAGATATTAAATCGATTGGAGGCGGTTGGGGGAGACCTCAATGCCTATACGACCAAAGAATATACCTGTATACAGGCATCCTTTTTAAATCCATATTTGGATAGAGCGCTGGATTTGTTTGAAGATATCATCTTCCACTCGCTTTTTCCGGAGGATGAAATGGAGAAGGAGAAAGGGGTAATCTTGGATGAGATGGCGTCCTACCTGGATAGTCCGGAGGAATCGATTATGGATGATTTCGAAGACCTAATTTTTAAAGGTTCTGGACTAGGCCATAATATCTTGGGCGTAGAAGACGATTTAAAAGGAATTGTACAGGATGACATCAAGACCTTTATCGCCCAGCATTATGCTACCTCAAAAATGGTTATTGCCATTGCGGGGGATTATGATGAAAAGAAGGTATTAAAGTTGGCGAATAAGCTATTTGGGCAGGTGCAGGTATATGAGTGGGATCATGCTAGAGAAGAACTTTCTTTTGGGAAAGCCACAAAAGTGGAGCTGGAAAGACCTATTAATCAAGTGCACTGCGTTCTAGGCAGCAGAGCTTACAGCATATACGATGATCGGAAGACAGGCCTACTTTTATTAAATAGTCTCTTAGGGGGCTTTGGAATGGCTTCCATTCTAAATCTAAATATTCGTGAGAAATACGGTATTGCCTATACCATCGAGTCCAACTATACGCTGTATAGTGATACCGGGTTGTTCAGTATTTATTTCGGCACGGACGAGGAAAAGGCAGAGCGAGCGCTGAAACTGATCCATAAAGAGTTGAATAAGCTGAAAGAGCAACCGCTGAGCGCCAGTTTTCTCGAACGGGCGAAGACAAAATTCAAAGGACAGATCGCATTGGCGGAGGAGAATCGGATGAGCATGATTATTGCCGAGGCCAAAAATCTGTTGGATTACGATCGTGTTATTTCATTACAAGAGGTTTTTGATAAGATTGATGCCGTTACGGTGGGAGAGATCCATGGAATTTCCCAAGACCTATTTGCGGACGATAAATTATCCTCATTGACTTTTGTGCCCGAAGATTAACTTATTTTTATATTTGCTAAATAAAGAATTCCATATGAAGACAGCTTATATTTTCCCAGGACAGGGAGCTCAGTTTGTTGGCATGGGCCAGGACTTGTACAATTTAAATGAAGAAACGAAGGCCTTGTTCGAAAGAGCTAATGATATTTTAGGTTTCCGCATTACGGATAGCATGTTCAATGGAACAGAAGAAGACCTTAAACAAACGAAAGTAACACAACCTGCTATTTTCTTACATTCGGTTATTTTAGCTAAAGCATTGGGCGACGACTTTAAACCAGCTATGGTTGCAGGACACTCTTTAGGTGAGTTTTCGGCATTGGTTGCTGCTGGTGCAATAACTTTTGAGGATGGTTTGCGTTTGGTTGCAAAGCGCGCTAATGCGATGCAGAAGGCGACGGAGGCTGAGCCAGGAACAATGGCCGCGATTTTAGGATTAGAGGATATTATTGTTGAGGAGAAATGTGCAGAGGTTGACGATATCGTTGTTCCTGCAAACTATAACTGCCCAGGACAATTGGTCATTTCAGGTTCTGTATCCGGTGTTGATAAGGCTTGTGAGTTATTATTGGAGGCTGGAGCGAAACGTGCGCTTAAATTAAACGTAGGTGGAGCATTCCACTCACCTTTAATGGAGCTAGCAAAAAAGGAATTACAGGATGCTATTCTGGACGTGGAGATTCAAGTTCCTGTATGTCCGATCTATCAAAATGTGGATGCACTTCCGTATCAAGATCCAGTAGCTATTAAAGAAAACTTAATCGCGCAATTAACAGGTGCTGTTCGATGGACTCAAACGATACAGACGATGTTGGCCGATGGTGCGGAAAGCTTCGTTGAAGTTGGTCCAGGTACTGTTTTACAAGGCTTAGTAAAGAAAGTAGATCGCCAGATTCCTACAGCTTCAGCAAAGATTGGAGAATAGAAATTTCTATATAAATAAGAAAGGCTGCACCTGATGCAGCCTTTCTTATTTATTGTTATGCTTCTTTTAGATTCCAAAAGCAGCTTTTACTTTATCAACATAATCTAATCTCTCCCAAGTGAACAACTCAACTTCCATTGTTTTTGATTCACCATTCGAGTTTTCGAACGTTTTAGTTACGGTTTTTGGTGTTCTTCCCATATGTCCATAAGCAGCTGTTTCAGCGTAGATCGGATTTCTTAAACCTAATCTTGTTTCAATGCCGTATGGAGTCATGTCGAATAGCTGCGCAATCACTTCAGCAATTTCGCCATCCGTTTTGTTGACTTTGGATGTGCCATAGGTATTTACATAAATGCCCATTGGATCTTTTACGCCGATCGCGTAGGAAATCTGCACCAATATTTCATCTGCAACACCGGCAGCCACTAAGTTTTTAGCGATATGACGGGTAGCATAAGCTGCGGAACGGTCAACTTTTGAAGGATCTTTTCCGGAGAATGCACCGCCACCGTGCGCACCTTTACCACCATAGGTATCAACGATAATCTTTCTGCCTGTCAAGCCTGTATCGCCATGAGGTCCACCGATGACAAATTTTCCAGTTGGGTTGATATGGTATTTTATTTCTGCGTTGAATAAAGCTTGAAGTTCTGGTTTCAATTGTGCTTTAACGCGTGGGATCAGAATATTAACGATATCTGTTTTAATTTTTTCCTGCATTTCTGCTTCCGAAGCGAAGTCATCATGCTGTGTCGAGATCACAATCGTGTCGATGCGGATAGGTTGGTGATTGTCGTCGTATTCTAAGGTAACTTGCGACTTTGCGTCAGGGCGTAAATAGGTGATTTCTTTATTTTCACGACGAAGTGCTGCAAGCTCATACAACAAACGGTGCGAGATATCTAACGCCAAAGGCATGTAGTTATCTGTTTCATTATTCGCATAACCGAACATGATACCCTGGTCGCCTGCGCCTTGCTCTTGTTTGTTGATTCGATCAACGCCTTGGTTAATATCTGCTGATTGCTCATGAATCGCTGATAGAACTCCGCAGGAGTTTGCCTCGAACATATATTCCGACTTGGTATAGCCGATTTTCTCAATTACCTGCCTAGTGATCTTTTGTACATCTAAGTATATCTTAGATTTTACCTCACCAGCTAATACTACCTGTCCGGTAGTTACCAGGGTTTCAATTGCGACACGAGAATCTTCGTCCCATGCTAAGAAGTTGTCAATTAGAGCGTCCGAAATTTGGTCTGCGATTTTATCTGGATGTCCTTCAGATACAGATTCGGAAGTAAATAAATATGCCATAAATATTCAAACGAATTGGGGGAAAAAGACTTTACAGCGAGTGGAAAAACACGGATAAAGATAGTTTTAGCACTTTTTTACTGTGGTTGCAATCTCCCATTTACATTATAATAATGCAAAATGCAAATCAGTCCACATTTTGTGTGGCACAAAGCTACGATACTTTGCAATATTTAAAAAGTATTTCGTTCAAATTATTATCTTTAGCAGAATTTAGATATTGAAATGACAAAAAAACGCATTCTGTTTGTAGTGAACCCAATATCAGGAGGTAAGAAGAAAACAGCGTTCAATAAACAGGTTTTAGAGGTGCTGGATCTCACTCGATTCGAGCCTACTTTTAAGACGACGAATCATGTAAATCACGCCTATGAACTAGCAACTCAAGCAATAGAAGAAAAGTATGATGCGGTGATTGCGGTGGGCGGAGACGGAACGATCAACGAGATCGGTTCTGCATTGGCGGGTACCGATACGCCATTGGGCATCATTCCGGAGGGTTCTGGTAATGGCTTGGCCTTGTATTTAGGTATTCCTATGAATGAATCTGCGGCATTACGTCGATTAAATCGCTTTGATTCGGTTGCGGTTGATTGTGCTAAGGTGGGGGAGGATCGTTTTTTTAACATTGCGGGTTTAGGCTTCGATGCTTCCGTAAGTGATAAATTTGCGAATGAGACCTTTCGAGGGCCAGTAGGCTATCTACGGACGGCAATCAATGTATTGAGCAAGTATAAACCAAAGAAATATAAATTGACAATCGATGGGGAAGAATATGAGCGAGAAGCTTTCATGATTTCCGTTGCTAACTCTCCGCAGTATGGCAATAATGCCTACATTGCTCCGAATGCGTCGATTACGGATGGTTTATTGGATGTATGTATTGTCCATAAGTTTCCGCTTTACACCTTACCGATGATGATTTTTCATCTTTTTAATAAGACGGCGGATCAGTCCGAATATGTCGAGATCATCCCGGGAAAACATATCGTTATTGAGCAAGAGGGGAAAGATCCGGTGCATTTAGATGGTGAACCGAAAGAATTAGGGCAGCGAATTGAAATAGAAGTGATGGAACGCGCGTTAAATATAATATGTTAAGAGATGAGCAAGCAGAAAAAGCAACGTTTTGAAGGAATTGTGTATTCGACGTCGGACGATTTCTCGTATGTAGAGTCGGATAATCAGGAGGAGGCAGAAACTTTGCCCAATTCGAAGCAGAAGTTGAAAGTGGGTTTGGACCGGAAGGCAAGAAAGGGAAAGGTGGTCACTTTAATCACGGGGTTTATTGGTTCGCAGGATGATTTAGACGTTTTAGCGAGGGTTTTGAAGCAGAAATGCGGTGTTGGTGGGAGTGCTAAGGATGGCGAGATATTGATACAAGGTGAGTTTAAGGACAAAATAATCCAATATTTGCAGTCGGAGGGATATCAAGTCAAGGGATTTGGTGGTTAAGGGATTTAATCTTTGCTAAAGGGCTAAAAAACAAAGAAATAGTCTAGAGGCTCTGCTCGATGACAGTGATTTGACACTAGCTCTTTGTGAGTGAATGCTCACTTAATTTTAACATTTAACGATTTGATAATTTGCATATCAAAAAAAAAATGGTTTTCATTGTAAAAAATATGACAGGAATATTCAACCGTTATGTAATACAAGAGAGTAGGCATTGATTGGAGACTGCTGAAGCATATCAATGAAAACATAACAGACCTCAAAAAGGTGTACAATCAGATATCTTCAAATTAATTTTGTTTTTAACATAAAATGCTATATTTGTTTTGAATTAATGTAATATAACGGCATTTGGATTGCATTAAATTGAATTTAACTTAATAATTAAACAACAGTAAAAAATCTAAAAATTAGTAAAAATGGCAAACGCACCAAAAACTACAACAGCCCCAGCTAAACAAGACAGTGGCAATGCGGGTAATTTATTTGCGAGTTTAGCAATTATCATTTGTTTAATCATTGGTTTCTTGGTTTACAAGTTTGTAATGGGTGATCCTAACAACTTTATCGACAACAACCCAGAGAACCAACCAAAACCAGGTAACTATTTCGGGATGGTTTACCACGCTGGATACGTAGTACCAGTTCTTCTTGGATTATTCTTAATGGTATGGGTTTTTTCAATCGAGCGCTTCATCGTTATCGGTAAAGCTTCTGGAACTGGAAATGTAGGAAACTTTGTAAGAAAAGTACAAGGTTTATTAAGAGCTGGTAACATTGATACCGCTATTCAAGAGTGTGACAAACAAAAAGGTTCTGTTGCAAACGTAATCAAAGCTGGTTTATTAAAATACAAAGATGTTGAAGCACATCCAGGATTAGACACTGAGAAATCAGTATTAGCTATCCAAAAAGAGATTGAAGAGGCTACAACATTAGAGATGCCAATGTTAGAGAAAAACTTGACAGTTATCGCAACATTAGTATCTATCGGTACCTTAACAGGTCTATTAGGAACAGTAACAGGTATGATCAAGGCCTTCTCGGCATTGGCAACAGGTGGTGCTCCAGATTCAGCTAAATTAGCAAACGGTATCTCTGAGGCCCTAATCAATACGGCTACAGGTATCGGTACATCAACTATCGCTATTATTTTCTACAACATCTTAACTTCTAAGATCGATACATTAACTTACTCTATCGACGAGGCTGGTTTCTCAATCGTACAAACATACGCTGCGAACCACAAATAAGATGATTTAAAAAAGTTGAAAATTTTTTATGGAATGTTCAACTGTTAATCATCATTATAATAGAACGAAATAGAGTATTCATTTAAAGAAGTAAAGAAATGGGAAAAGCAAAAGTAAAAAGAGCCAGTACCACCATCGACATGACGGCGATGTGTGACGTGTCTTTCTTACTTCTTACTTTCTTCGTATTGACTGCAACTGCGCGTCAGCCAGAAGTAATGCCAGTAGATACGCCTGCGTCGACTACACTGGACAAGTTACCAGATGATAACTTATCAGTAATTACAGTGGGTAACAAAGGAAAAGTGTTCTTTGGGGTGAAAAACCCAGAAGTTAGAAAAATAACTTTAAAGAACATGTCTGCAAAATACGGCATCGGATTCTCGGACGAAGATTATGAGAAGTTTAAAGGATTAGACGAGTTCGGTGTTCCTATCAAGAATTTGCGTGCCCTACTTTCGCTAGAGAATGATAAACGTACGGAAGATATCCAACCAGGTATTCCTGTGGATAGTACGGAAGCGAATTCAAACGAGTTGTACCAATGGGTACAGCAAGCTCGTCTAGCTACGGTAGAATTTAATCGTGACCAAGAGACTAAAGTTAAAAACTGGACGGATCCGGGACCGATGAAAGTGGCAATCAAAGCAGACGCTGAGGAGAAATATTCAATAATGAATTTGATCATTGAAACCCTGAGAAATCAAAAGCAGAACAAATTTAGTTTTGTTACCGGTTTACGTCAGGAAAATTAATAAGGTAAAATGGCAGAATTAAATCAAGACTCCGGTGGTGGCAAAAAAGGTGGTAAGGTAAGGTCGAAGAAAAACGGAGGCCGTGTAGATTTAACCGCGATGGTGGATCTAGCGTTCCTTCTAATTACCTTCTTCATGCTTACAACATCTTTGAATAAGCCACAAGCAATGGACGTTGCGATGCCTGATAAGAACAAAGACTGGAACGAAAAACAGCCAGAGATTGATATCGCGGATAACCGTTCAATCACTTTGCTATTAGGCTCAGATAACAAAATTGCCTGGTATTATGGTCAATTGGAAAAACCGATTACCCCTCCAACTGTAGTTGATTACAGTAAAGAAGGAATTCGTAAAATTCTTTTAGAGAAGAAAGCACAAGTTCCAAAGGTAGCGCAGGGTAAGGACTTAATCGTCGTTATTCGTCCAAGTGATCAATCAGTTCAACGTAATCTCGTTGATATATTAGATGAAATGAAAATCACGGATATTAAACGTTATATGATTTCTAAAATCAAGCCTGAGGAGGTTGAAGTTTTAAAATCTAATGGAATCTATAACGACTAATATTCAGGATAAAAAAATTGGAAAAACATGATAGGTTCAAAACTAGATTTATTTAAGAAAGAATGGCTTGACGTCGTTTTCGAGAATAGAAATAAAGAGTATGGAGCTTATGCATTACGTAAGTATGCACCGGTTGCAACAAATATCGCTTTATTCTCTGTATCGGCAGTTGTTCTTTTATTCGTAGCCGTAAAGGCTTTCGATATCAAGATTTTTCCTGAGAAACAAGTTGAGGAAGCTCCTGTAGTTACTGAGGTAACCTTGGAGGACTTAGAGATTCCTGAGCCTGAGGAAGAGGAAGAGCCAATTCCTGAAGAAGAAACACCTCCTCAACGTATTGCTGAAGAGCCACCGGCGGAAGACTTAATCCGTTTCCCAGAGCCGAAGGTTGTTGATGCGAGACAAGTAAAAGAGGAAGTTGTATCTCAGGAAGAGATCAAAGAGAAAAACGCTACTCCTGCGCGTATCACATTGAAAGGTACACCTGGCGCTGCTGGGGTTCCTACAGGTGAGTTCGGCCCGAAAAAAGTGGAAGGTGCGATTACAGGTAGTACAAAAGGTGTAGAAGGTGGTGATGCTAATAAAGTATATGATTTCGAAGCCATCGAAGTACAACCAGAATATCCAGGAGGTGTTAATGCCTTCCGTACATGGGTACAAAACAATTACTCTTATCCACAAGCGGCGATTGATGCTGGGGTAAAAGGAACAGTTGAAGCATCCTTTGTAATCGATAAGTCTGGAAATGTAACAGACATCAAAATTAACAGAGATTTATCTTACGGTACTGGTCAAGCATTGATCAATACGCTTAAGAAATCTAAAAAATGGAGCCCAGGTATTCAGAACGGTCGTCCAGTTCCTGTACGCTATTCTATTCCTTTGCGCTTAGACTTGTCACAAATGTAATTCGATATGTCGAATCATTCAACAAGAAATAACTTTAGACAGAAATCGCCCACACAGCGATTTCTGTCCATTTTAGGACTAGTCATGTTCGCCTTTTATTTCGTATTGGGCATCCTGATTATATTCTGGGGTAATTTCCCGATTCCAATCGACCCGACGTATAAAACGCTATTTGGCGTGCTCCTAATTGTTTATTCATTTTTGCGTTTTGCTCGTCTGTGGCAAAATAATTTTAGGAATTAATTAATCCTTAGCGCATTTTTTCAATCTAATTGTTATATGAAAAAGCATCGCATATATCGTATTATTATGCTTTTCTTAGGATTTGCTATGGTTGCATCCTGTTCGCAAAGAAAGTCGGGCGAGAGTGGAGACCAAGCTACTAAGGAAGCACCTGAAGCGAAAGATGATATCTTAACGGGTGAAATGTCTGTCATTGTCGATGAAGCGATCTATCCGATTATGTTGGAGCAAGTGGAGGTGTTTAAGGACAGCTACGTCAATGCGAAAGTTAATCTGATACCCCTGCCGGAGCGTGAGGCCATCAATGCCTTATTAAAAGGAGATGCAGCCTTAGCTGTTTTGGCGAGACAATTGACGAAGGAAGAGGGGGCGGGTTTCGATCAGCGATCAATTAAGCCCAGAATTTATCCGATATTTTATGATGGCGTAGTTTTTGTAAATAATATTGCTGAAGCGGATACTTCGATGGATTTAAAAACGTTATCTTCATTGTTGACTGGGGAATTGAAGTCCAAAACGCTGGTTTTCGACAATGTAAATTCAAGTACGCTGCGACGTGTGAAAGAATTAACAAACATTGATAAGGTTTCAGGTGTTTCAGTAAAGGGGCTAAAGAATACGGAAGAGGTTTTCGAGTACCTATTGAAGAATAGCAATGCGATAGGGGCGATGTCTTATGGTCAATATTTAGATTACCGTAGGAAGTTTGGAGAAGAAAATAAAATTCGTATCTTAAGCCTTCAAAATGACGAAAAACAGGGTTCAAGTGGTTATTTCAAGCCATCGCAGACTACATTTGCCACTGATGAGTACCCGCTTAAGTCGGAGTTTTTCGTTCTGAACTATCAACCCAATTTGGGATTAGGAATAGGATTTTCGGCATTCTTAACAGGAGATCGTGGGCAACGTATCGTGTTAAAGTCGGGGTTACTGCCCGCGACGATGCCAGGTAGAGAAATTATTATTAGGGATAATATAAATTAGTTTATAACAAAGAGTAAATAATAGATTATGACAAACAGCAAATTATTTTTAAGTCTTTTGTTAGCGGGTGCTGTAGGCACAGTGAGTGCGCAAAGTTTAAAAGACGCAAAAGCTGCTATCGAAGCGGAGCAATATGATAAAGCTAAGGGCATGCTTCAGCAACTAGTAGAGAAAAAAGCGAAAGATGGTGAGAACTATTTTTATTTGGGTCAAATTCACTTAGTGAATGATAAGATTGATTCGGCTGCTTATGTTTTTCAACAAGGTGTAACAAACGCTCCAAAAGAGAAATTAAACGTTGTCGGATTGGGTATTGTTGAGTTGGAAAAAGGTAATGTTGCTGGCGCTGAGTCGAAATTTACTGAAGCTACAACTGGCCTTGGTAAGAAAGATTATTTACCATTGTACTACATCGGTAGAGCTTACATTGATGCTCCTAAACCGGACTACAAAAAAGCGGTTGAGTATTTAACAAAAGCGAAAGAAGGCGGTCCTAAAGACGCGTTAGTTCCTACAGCTTTAGGAGATGCTTATGCAGGTTTACGTGAGAGTAGCCCAGCATACGTAGCTTACCGTGACGCTTTAACGTTAAATGATAAGTTATTGGCACCTAAAATTGGTCAGGCAATCATCTCTCGTCGTGCACAAGCATATGACGTGGTGTTAGAGCAATTGACGACGCTAGCAGGTGAGAACCCTGAATATGGTCCGATCTACCGTGAATTAGCGGAGACATACTACTTATCTTCGAAGAAAGCACCAGAAGATCAATATCGTGAGATTAACCAAAAGGCAGTAGAAAACTATAAAAAGTACTTGTCTTTAACAGGTGATGCTTCCCTTGACGCGAAAGTACGTTACGCTGACTTCTTGGTTTATTCGGGTAACTACGATGAATTGAAAACAGTTTCTCAACAGTTATCGAATCAAGCAGGCGTGGATGCGAAAGTATTCCGTTACTTAGGATATATCTCATTCTTACAGGATAAAGATTATGCAAAATCTTTAGAGTATATGAATCAGTTATTCTCTAAAGTAGATACTAGCCGTTTAATCGCGCGTGACTACTTAATCAAAGGGATGAATGAAATCATTGCAGGTAACGATGCTCAAGGAAATGCAGATCTTAAGATCGCTATCGCGAAACAAAGTGAAGATGAGAACTTAGATGAGGAAGTAGCAGAAACTGCATTCGCTAAATTACAAGATGGCGAAGAGGAAGTTGCTAGAAAGTTATTTGCTTTCCCAGCTTCAAACCCAGAGTCTGATTACTACTACGATTCTAACTACTACATGGGTACAGGAGAGTACGGTGTAGGATCGAAATTAGTAAGTGTTCCAGAAGGCGAAGCTACTCCAGAAGTTGTTGCGGCTAAATTCCAAGAGGCAAAACCTCACTTAGAATCGGCTGTTAAATCATTGGATTTAGTAGCTAAAGCGACAAAACAAGAGGTTATTGACAAGTATAAAGTGAATGCATTATACTTCAAAGGCTTATCTGAATTAGCTTTAGACAACGTGATTCACGATGCGGAGAACGCTAAAGGATTGTTCGTTGGTTCATTTACGGAGTTATTAGCAGCGATTGCAGCTAGCACAAACTTGACAGATGCTCAAAAAGCATACGCTGGCGATGCTCATAACTACTTAGGTTACTATGCATATTTGAAAGGTGATACAGCTAAAGCGAAGACTCACTTTGCTGAATCGTTGAAAATCAATGCAGAGGATCCATTCGCAAAACAAATGGTTGATGTACTAAATCAATAGTAATTTATAATCATTCAAAATAAACAAAAAGGGGCTTTTGGTGACAAGAGTCCCTTTTTTTTATGACTTATTTTTATATTTTTGTTAGACTACTAATAAACTTTAAGCTAAAGGTATGAATGAACTAGCAGGTCAGAGCACACCAATCGATTATCTACCCATTTTAATCCAATTATTTGTAGCAGTGGGGTTTGGAGTGACGACGATCATCGGTACGCACCTTATTGGTCCTAAGGTTAGGACTGAAAATAAACTTGGCGCATTTGAGTCAGGGGTCGAGGTTGTTGGGAATGCCAGACAGCCCTTCTCTATTAAATACTTCTTGGTCGCAATTCTATTCGTGATTTTTGATATCGAGGTTATATTCATGTATCCTTGGGCAGTGAACTTCAGAGAGTTCGGATGGCAGGGTCTTGTTGAAATGTTTGTTTTCATGGGCTTGCTGTTATTAGGGTTTATTTATATCATCAAGAAGAAAGCCTTGGATTGGGATTAATCTGAACTTTCCTTAAAAAAAAACTGAAATGAGCAATATTACCTTATCAGATGCGCCTCCGGGTGTTGAAGGTGCAGGATTTTTCGCAACGACGTTGGATAAAGCCATTGGATTAGCGCGTGCTAACTCTCTATGGCCGCTTCCATTTGCGACTTCCTGCTGTGGGATCGAGTTTATGGCTACGATGGGTAGTACATATGATTTAGCGCGATTTGGTGCGGAAAGGCCGAGTTTCTCTCCACGCCAGGCCGATATGCTGTTGGTGATGGGAACTATCGCTAAGAAAATGGCGCCAGTACTGAAGCAGGTGTATACACAAATGGCAGAACCTCGTTGGGTTATTGCTGTAGGTGCATGTGCTTCCAGCGGTGGTATCTTTGATACCTATTCTGTCTTGCAGGGGATCGATGAGATCATTCCTGTTGACGTCTATGTGCCAGGTTGCCCTCCACGTCCTGAAGCAATCTTAGATGGCGTGTTGCGCCTTCAGGATATCGTGAAAAATGAATCGTTAAACAGAAGGAATACTCCGGAGTATAAAGCACTCTTGGAGAAATACGGAATTGCGACAGACAATGGATAAGTTGACAAATCAGCAAGTATTAGAAAAGCTACAGGCGCAGTTCGGTGATAAGATTCTGCATGTAGCAGAGCCGAAGGGCCTACTAACCATAGTAACAGATAAAGCAGATATTATTGAAGTCCTTCGTTTACTGAAGGAAGATGATGCTCTGCAATTTATCTATTTGACTGATATCACGGCTGTGCATTATCCGGAATTGGAAAAGGCATTTGCTGTTGTTTATCATGTTCATAGTTTGATATTCAATGTTCGAGTTCGTATTAAAGTGTTTTTAGATAAGCAAAATCTAAGCATTCCATCTGCAACTGTTTTATGGAATGGTGCAAATTGGATGGAGCGTGAGACCTACGATTTCTTCGGGATTGATTTTGAAGGTCATCCGGATTTAAGAAGAATTTTGAATATGGATGATTTAGGTGTTTTTCCTATGCGTAAGGAATATCCATTAGAGGATCCGAACCGTGTAGATAAGAAGGACTTTTATTTTGGACGTTAAGTGAATTCGCTATCATGAGTAAACCAATAACCCGTATTTCAACAAACAGCCCTGTTTTCGAGGATAATGATCCTCAAGACGAGTTGATAACCCTGAATATCGGTCCTACACACCCTGCTACGCATGGTGTGTTTCAGAACGTTGTACAAATCGACGGCGAGCGAATTGTAAGTGGTGTTTCGACCATTGGCTATATCCACCGTGCTTTCGAGAAAATTGCGGAGCACCGCCCTTTTTATCAGATTACGCCTTTAACGGACCGTTTGAACTATTGTTCGTCGCCTATTAACAATATGGGCTGGCACATGACGGTGGAGAAACTGTTGGATATTGAGATTCCAAAACGTGTGCAGTATATGCGCGTTATCGTGATGGAGCTTGCCCGTATTGCCGATCATATCATTTGTAATGGTATTTTGGGTGTTGATACAGGTGCTTTCTCGGGTTTCTTGTATGTGATGCAAGAGCGCGAGTTTATTTATGAAATATACGAAGAAATATGTGGAGCTCGATTAACGACTAATATTGGTCGTATCGGCGGTTTTGAGCGTGATTTCAATGATGTTGCCTTTGCAAAGATCAGAGAATTCCTGGTTCGTTTTCCTCCGGTATTGAAGGAGTTCCAAGAGCTTTTCGATAGAAATAGAATTTTCGTTGAACGTACTTCGAATGTAGCGGCTGTTACTCCGGAAGAAGCGTTGAGCTACAGTTGGTCAGGTCCGATTTTGAGAGCTACTGGCGTGGATTATGATGTGAGAGCACATTCGCCGTATTGCTCCTATGAGGAATTTGATTTTGATGTTCCGGTAGGAACCAACGGAGATGTATATGATCGCTACATGGTACGTAATGAAGAGATGTGGCAATCGATGCGTATCATCGAACAGGCTTTGGAAAAGATTGAAAAAGAGCCGAAAGGCGTTTTTCATGCGGATGTTCCAGATTTTTATTTGCCACCAAAAGAGCAGGTGTACACCAATATGGAAGCATTGATCTATCACTTTAAGATTGTGATGGGCGAATGGGATGCTCCAAAAGATGAGGTTTACCATGCTGTGGAAGGTGCAAATGGCGAACTTGGATTTTATCTGGTTCATGATGGTGGTAGAACACCCTATCGCTTGCACTTTAGAAGACCATCTTTCATCAACTACCAGATGTTTGCTCCAATGAGCAGCGGCATGTTGATTTCTGATGCGATTATTAATATGAGTAGTTTAAATGTTATAGCAGGAGAATTAGATGCTTAGTGTTAAAGAAAACCTTATTGTCGATTTTTCGGCAGAACTATTGAACAAGTTTTCAGATGTAGTGAGCCGATATCCCGCGGATAAACAAAAGTCTGCACTTCTGCCTATACTTCATTTAGTTCAGGAAGAATACGGATGGTTGAGTGTGGATGCTATGGATAAAGTAGCGTTGTTTTTAAATATTCAGCCGATTGAAGTTTACGAAGTAGCAACCTTCTATACCATGTTCTTGCTTCAACCGCAAGGGAAGTACCTGTTAGAGATATGCCGTACTGGGCCTTGTTGCCTAGTGGGTGCAGAAAGAATCATGGGGCATCTTGAAAAAACATTGGGCGTTAAGGAAGGCGAGATTACTGCGGACGGTCTTTTCTCGTGGCGAGGCGTAGAATGTTTGGCAGCTTGTGGCTTCGGGCCAGTATTACAGATTGGTCCTTCCTACACATTCTACGAAAACCTAACGGAGGAAAGCGTAGACAAGCTTATTAACGAATTAAAGGAAAAAGCGAAAAGCGAGGCTTAAGCATATGGGACGTAAATTATTATTAGAACATATACAGGTACCAGGTATCAATACACTTGCCGTTTATCGGGAAAAGGGTGGGTACCGTGCTGTTGAGAAGGCTTTGAAGACTATGTCTCCAGAAGATGTTGTGGAAGAAGTAAAGAAATCAGGGCTTCGTGGTCGTGGTGGTGCAGGATTCCCGACAGGAATGAAATGGAGCTTTTTAGCAAAACCGGAAGGTGTTCCACGTTATTTAGTATGTAATGGAGATGAGTCTGAGCCAGGTACTTTTAAGGACCGGTTCTTAATGACACATATTCCTCATGCTTTGCTTGAAGGTATGATTGTTTCTAGTTATGCATTAGGAGCAAATACCTCCTATATCTATATCCGTGGCGAGATGATGCCGCAGATTCGCATTATGGAAAAGGCGATTCAAGAGGCAAAAGAAGCGGGTTGGTTGGGAAAGAATATCCTTGGGACGGGTTATGACTTAGAAATCTATGTTCAGCCTGGAGGAGGAGCCTATATATGCGGCGAAGAGACAGCTTTGCTGGAGTCCTTAGAGGGGAAACGCGGTAATCCGCGCATTAAACCTCCGTTTCCTGCGGTAGCTGGTTTATATGGATGTCCTACCGTTGTAAACAATGTTGAATCTATCGCTGCAACTGTTCCTATTATTAATGATGGGGGCGAGGAGTATGCGAAGATTGGTATCGAAAGAAGTACGGGAACCAAATTGATATCGGCTTCCGGAAACTTAGTAAAGCCTGGGGTATACGAAATCGAAATGGGGCTTCCGGTTGAAGAGTTTATCTTCTCGGATGAATATTGTGGAGGAATTGCTAACGGCAAGCGATTAAAAGCTGTCGTTGCAGGAGGTTCTTCCGTGCCTATTTTACCCGCAAATCTAATAACCAAGACGATCAACGGCAATCCTCGTCTGATGACCTATGAATCTTTAGCTGATGGAGGTTTCATTAGTGGAACAGCCATGGGTTCTGGTGGATTTATCGCATTCGATGAAGATCAGTGTATTGTGAGAAATACCTGGAATTATACGCGATTCTATAGACATGAGAGCTGTGGACAATGTTCACCATGTCGCGAAGGAACGGGTTGGATGGAAAAACTACTTTATAAGATAGAATCGGGTAATGGTAGTTTAGAGGATATTGATCTTTTATGGGATATTCAACGTAGGATTGAAGGGAATACTATTTGTCCATTGGGGGATGCTGCGGCATGGCCGGTGGCAGCCGCCATTCGTCACTTTAGAGATGAATTTGAATGGCATATTCTTAATCCGCAAGAGTCTCAACAAAGAAACTATGGTTTAGCTCATTATGCTGATCCATTAGAACCGGTGACTCAGTAGCAGCTATTTTAAAGATCGAGACGATGGCAGAAGAAATTCAAAAGTTTAAAGTTAGTATCGATGGAATCACGATTGAAGTGGATCCTGGAACGACTATATTGAATGCAGCACGTCAAATTGGTGGGGATATTGTACCGCCAGCGATGTGTTACTATTCTAAATTAGAAGGCAGTGGCGGTAAGTGCCGCACATGCCTGGTAAAAGTAAGTAAGGGTTCAGAGAAAGACGCTCGCCCGATGCCTAAGCTTGTTGCTTCTTGTAGAACAACGGTGATGGACGGTATGGAGGTACAGAATATTACGTCTCCAGACGTGGTAGAGGCGAGAAAAGCAGTGGTGGAAATGCTGTTAATCAACCATCCTTTGGATTGTCCAGTTTGTGATCAAGCGGGAGAATGTAAGTTACAGGACCTTGGTTATGAGCATGGATCGGTAAATACGCGCTATGAATTCGAAAGAAGAACATTTGATCGCGTAGACCTTGGCGATAAGATTCAGCTTCACATGAACAGATGTATATTATGCTACCGCTGCGTGTATACAGCTAACCAACTCACAGGTCAACGTGAGCATGGCGTCATCTATCGCGGAGACCACGCTGAAATCTCTACTTTTATTGAGAATGCCTTAGATCATGACTTTATCGGAAATGTCATTGACGTTTGTCCTGTTGGGGCATTGACGGATAAGACCTTCCGTTTTAAAAATAGAGTATGGTTTACCAAACCTGTAGATGCACATCGTGATTGTCCGACTTGTTCCGGAAAGGTAACACTATGGTACAAGGGAACCGATGTTATTCGTGTGACGGGTAGAAAAGATGAGTATGATGAGGTAGATGAGTTCATCTGTAATACTTGTCGTTTTGAGAAGAAACATACCGATGATTGGGTTTTAGAGCATCCAACCGATGTGAGCGATCAGTCTGTAATTGCTTCAAACCATTATTATGCATTTAATCCACCAGCTGTAATTAAGGATAATCCTCAATTGAAGGAAGCCAATGTGGAACAGCTAGCGCGATCTGAAAAATTAAAGTAATAGGAAGGGAAGATGGAAACAGCCTTTATTTTAGAAAAATTAATTTTAGTGGTTATTATATTCGTAATCACTTTGGTCATTGCCATGTACTCTACCTTAGCTGAGCGGAAGATCGCAGGCTTTATGCAGGACCGTTACGGACCTGATAGAGCGGGTATTGCAGGTATTTTACAACCTTTATGTGACGGTGGTAAGTTCTTCTTTAAAGAAGAGATTATTCCTGCCGGGGCGCATAAAGCCTTATTCGTACTCGGTCCAACCTTGGCCATTATTACCGCCTGTATCAGTTCGGCCGTAATTCCTTGGGGACAAAATCTAACGATCGGTGATAATACGATATCGCTACAAGTTGCAGATGTCAATATTGGGGTATTATACATCTTCGGTGTTATTGCATTAGGTGTTTATGGCATTATGCTAGGTGGTTGGGCATCTAATAACAAGTTCTCGCTAATGGGAGCTATTCGTGCTGCTTCGCAAAGTATTTCTTACGAGATCGCTATGGGACTGTCGATTATTGCTCTTTTGATGGTCACTCAGACCTTATCTATAGGTGAGATTGTCGCTCAACAATCTGGTTTTGTAAACTGGAATATCTGGGTTCAGCCATTGGGATTCCTAATCTTTATGGTTTGTGCATTCGCGGAGTGTAATCGTGTGCCTTTTGACCTTCCTGAGTGTGAAACCGAACTTGTTGGTGGATATCATACGGAGTATTCTTCAATGAAGCTTGGTTTATATATGTTCTCGGAGTATATTAATATGTTCGTGTCTTCATCGTTGATGGCCGCATTATATTTCGGAGGATATAACTTCCCATTCATGTATGACTTGGGACTTTCTGAAAACTGGATTACCATCATCGGTGTTTTGGTATTCTTCTTAAAGATTTTCGGATTTATCTTCTTCTTTATGTGGATTAGATGGACCTTGCCAAGGTTCAGATATGACCAATTAATGAATTTAGGATGGAAAATGTTAATACCTCTTGCGATTGCGAATATCGTATTGACCGGGGTAATAACAATTGTTGTTGATGAATATTTTAAATAATTTGGTATGCAATCCTTATCGAATAGAAAGAAAGTATTAGAACAAAAGCCGATGAGCTTTTGGGAAAGAATATATTTGCCGGCGATCGCGAAGGGCTTATCCATTACGATCAAGCACTTTTTCAAGAAGATTCCGACAATTAAGTATCCTGAAGAGATTCGACCTTACTCTAAAAACTTCCGTGGACAGCATTCGTTAAAGCGTGATGAACTTGGGAGAGAGCGTTGTACAGCTTGTGGATTATGCGCCTTATCTTGTCCTGCAGAAGCTATCACGATGACAGCCGGCGAGCGTAAGAAAGGTGAAGAGCTGATGTATCGCGAAGAAAAGTACGCTGTGGTTTATGAAATCAATATGCTGCGCTGTATTTTCTGCGGATTATGTGAGGAAGCATGTCCTAAGGAAGCGATTTACTTGGATGGAAAGCACGTAACAGCCGATTATCTACGTAAGGACTTTATTTATGGAAAAGATAAGTTGTTGGAACCAAAGTTCGATATCACGAAATTAAATCAACAACCAATTACTAACTAAGAGATGACGATATTTTATTTTGTAGCATTCCTATCTATATTCTTTGCGTTGATGACCATCTTCACAAAGAATCCGGTACATAGTGTTTTGTACCTGGTGATAACCTTTGCAACTTTTACCGTTCATTATATTTTACTTAATGCACAGTTCCTCGCCGCTGTAAACTTTATTGTTTACATGGGTGCTATCATGGTACTATTCCTTTTTGTGCTCATGCTGTTAAACTTAAATAAAGATACCGAGCCGATGCGTTCTAATCTGGTAAAGATTATGGGTGTTGTAGCAGGTATGTGTCTTATCGTAACATTCTTAGGCGCGTTTCGCCTATTGGAGTCTAACAACGAGATGGTGCAGGGACATGAGAACATTGGTTTAGTGAAGAACTTGGGGAAAGTCCTTTTTAGAGATTTTCTTTTACCATTTGAGATTTCCTCGATCCTGCTATTGACAGCGATGGTGGGAGCCGTACTATTAGCGAAAAAAGAAACACGAGTTAAACAAAATGGATAGTCTTATTCAAAATATGCAGGGGATTCCCCTAAATCATTATTTGATTTTCTGCAGTATTATTTTTGCGATCGGAGTAACCGGTGTACTCATTCGTCGTAATGTCATCATTATTATGATGTCGATTGAGCTCATGTTGAACTCAGTGAACCTATTATTAGCTGCTTTTTCTGCTTATCGCGGAGATCCCAGCGGACAAGTATTCGTGTTTTTTATTATGGCTCTTGCAGCGGCAGAAGTAGCTGTGGGGCTAGCCATCATCATCATGGTATATAGAAATACGAAATCGGTGGATATAGAATCCTTAAGTAAATTAAGGTGGTAATTAGAAAAGCATTTAGATAGAAACTAGATATGATAGAATTAATTTGGGCCATACCATTAATTCCCTTTTTAGGATTCGTGATTGTGGGATTGTTGCGAAATACTTTCCCAAAGCCATTGATTTCAATAATTGGTTGTGGTGTTATATTAACGTCTTTCTTGCTAAGCTGTGGTGTATTTAAAGAAGTATACGAAGCGAGGCAGTTAGGGGAAGACGGCATTTTTGTAAAAGAGATTTTCAATTGGTTTACCGTTGGAAACTTTAGCGTAGACATTAAATTCTTGGTGGATCCCCTGAGTGCAATCATGTTATTGATCATCACAGGCGTAGGATTTCTGATTCACTTATATTCTGCTTGCTATATGGACGGAGATCCAGGCTTTGGCAAGTACTTTTCCTACTTAAATCTCTTCGTATTCTTCATGTTGCTATTGGTCTTAGGATCAAATTACCTCGTGATGTTTATCGGATGGGAGGGCGTTGGACTTTGCTCGTATCTATTAATAGGGTTCTGGTATAAGAACAGTACTTATGCGAAAGCAGCGAACAAAGCCTTTGTGATGAACCGAATCGGAGACTTAGGATTCCTGATCGCGATGTTCTTTATCATCTTCAACTTTGGGTCTTTAGAATACGGTGCAGTATTTACAGAAGCAGGCAAATTACCAATGGGGGATATCACCTTATTGACTATCACATTATTATTATTTGTTGCTGCAACTGGTAAATCCGCACAGATTCCATTGTTTACCTGGTTGCCGGATGCGATGGCCGGACCAACACCGGTATCTGCCCTGATCCACGCAGCGACGATGGTTACAGCAGGTATTTATATGATTGCGCGCTCGAACATCATGTTTACTCTTTCCCCAGTAACCATGCAGATCATTGCAATCATAGGTATAGCAACAGCTTTAATTGCAGCCTTTATTGCAATTACACAAAACGATATTAAGAAAGTATTAGCTTATTCAACGGTATCTCAGTTAGGATATATGTTCTTAGGCTTAGGCGTAGGAGCCTTTACCGGCGCATTCTTCCACGTTTTAACGCACGCATTCTTCAAAGCCTTATTATTCTTAGGTGCAGGATCGGTAATCCATGCGATGAGCAATGATCAAGACATGCGCTCTATGGGAGGGCTTAAAAAAGCCATGCCGATTACCTACGTAACGATGTTGCTTGGTACCATCGCTATTGCTGGGATTCCTCCTTTATCAGGATTCTTTTCAAAAGATGAGATCCTAGCACATGCGTTCGCTGCCAATCCAATCTTTTGGGTCTTAGGTTTCTTGGGCGCATTGTGCACTGCATTCTATATGTTCCGCTTATTATATTTAACCTTCTTCGGCGAATTTAGAGGAACGACAGATCAAAAGAATCATTTACATGAGTCGCCGTGGCAGATGACGGTTCCTTTAATCGTATTGGCTATCTTATCGGTAGTCGGTGGTTTATTAAATATTCCGGAAGCATTAGGTGGCGGACATTGGTTAGCCAATTTCCTAAGCCCAGTATTTCAGCAAACGAACGCGATCGTTGAACCTTTCCACATGGAACATTCAACAGAGTTTATCCTGATGGGAGCTTCCGCAGTGGGAGCTATTGTGATGGCATTCTTCGCGTATAATAAATATGTGAAGAAAAATGATATCCCTGTCGCGGATGCTGAAGCGCCGACAACAGGCTTATATAACTTGTCTTACCAGAAACTATACATCGATCAGATCTATAATACTTTCTTTGTTCGCCCTTTGAATGGTCTTTCTAAATTCTTACACCGCATAGTCGAACTATCAGGTATTGACAGTCTGGTGAATGGAATAGGTGAGATGTTTGTTTCTTCTGGAAAGGGAATCAGACAATTACAAAGTGGCCATGTTGGGTTTTATATTTTCATGATGGTAATAGGCGTTATTGCGATCATGTTGTATGGATTATTTACCGTCTAGTAAAAGAATTTAGGAATCAATGGATAACCTTTTTATACTGCTGCTATTACCTGTTATAAGTGCTATTATCCTAGCATTTATCAAATCCTCATCTGCAAGATGGGCAGCATTGCTTTTGTCGCTATTACAACTGGGATTGACCATCCCTTTCATATGCAATTTCATTCCGGATGCCAGCATTCAATTTGCGCAATCTTTCTCTTGGATTGAGAGTCTTGGCATAAACTTTCAAATCGGAATCGACGGAATTAGCCTGCCGATGGTCATCTTAACCAACGGATTGATCCCCTTGATCATATTGGCAAGTTTCGCACATAATAAATCAGGGAATTTCTATGCCCTGATATCCTTTATGCAAGCCGGTTTAGTATTGGTATTTGTTTCTTTGGATGCTTTCTCTTTCTATGTAGGATGGGAAGCCGCGCTTATTCCAATCTATTTTATTTGTGCATTATGGGGCGAAGGAGATCGTATTCGCGTGAATCTAAAATTCTTCATCTATACCTTCTTCGGAAGTTTATTGATGTTGATTGCGATTATCTACTTATATCAACAAACAGGAACTAATGATCTATCCTGGGCAACACTGACCAACCTATCCCTAACAGAAGGGTCTCAAACTTGGGTGTTCTGGGCTTTCTTTATTGCATTTGCGATTAAGATCCCTTTATTCCCAGTTCATACTTGGCAACCCGATACCTATACCCATGCACCTGCCGCAGGTACCATGCTGCTTTCAGGTATCATGTTGAAAATGGGGCTTTTCGGATTGTTGAGATGGTTGCTTCCGCTTGCACCACAAGCAGTAGCGCAATACGGTACATTCGCTATGATATTAAGTATCATCGGCGTAGTCTATGGATCACTGATTGCCTTTAAGTTGAATGATGCTAAACGCCTAATTGCATATTCTTCGATTGCGCACGTAGGTTTAATCTCAGCTGGGATATTCTCTTTGACACAAGAGGGATTGCAAGGTGCTATCATTCAAATGATAAACCACGGTATCTCCGTTGTGGGTTTATTCTTTGTCATTGACATTATTCAACAGCGTACTGGCTCTAGAAACTTCGCTGATTTAGGAGGTCTTGCATCGCGCATGCCAATTCTGGCAGCATGTTTCCTTATTATCATTATGGGTGCTATTGGATTGCCCTTGACAAATGGATTCATCGGTGAGTTTCTTTTATTAAAAGGGATTTTCAGCTACACCGATCATGGCGTATGGTTCGCAGTATTTGGCGGAACTACACTGATTCTAGGTGCGGTTTATATGTTACGCCTATATCAAAAAACCATGTTGGGGAATATCTCCGACACCAATATGGTTGTAACAGACATAAAAGGAGTAGAAGTATTAGTATTAGTACTGATCGTTGCATTGGTTATTCTAATTGGTATCTTGCCAAACATGTTATTGAATATCTCCGAAGCATCGGTTAATCAATTATTACAACAGATTAAATAGAACAAGTTAACAATATATTATGGGTGCGATTATTACGCTTTCTTTATTAGGTATTCTTATTTTGTATTTGGGCTTGTTCAAAGCAAAGAATGCATTGTTGCCTGTAAGCATCTTAGGACTACTGGGGGCATTGGCGTTTGAGGTGTATTATTGGAATGTTGAGGCGGTTACTTTGTATAAAGGAATGGTTCTATTTGACCATTTTGCACTATCATTTTCCATGGTATGTATCTCTTTGACAATATTGATCTTATTTCTTTCTAAAGAATACTTCAATAGCTTCTCCGATAACATAGCGGAGTATTATACACTGATTATTTTCTCCTTAACCGGAGCGTTATTGGTTAGTGCATACCATAATTTCGCGATGTTGTTTATCGGCTTAGAGATCATGTCGGTAGCTTTGTATATCCTCGTAGGTATTCGTCGAAAAGATAAGGCGTCAAACGAAGCGTCGTTGAAGTATTTTCTGATGGGAGCTTTCTCTACAGGCTTCTTATTGTTCGGAATTACGCTAATGTATGGCGCAACAGGAACGTTCGACCTCACCGCTTTAAAAGACTACATTATCAATAATCCGACTGGCATATCTCCTTTATTTTATGGAGGTATCCTATTGATGTTGGTGGGACTTTGTTTCAAAGTCGGCGTTGCACCTTTCCATTTCTGGACACCAGATGTGTATGACGGTGCGCCAATCCTAATCACCAGCTTCATGAGCACGGTGGTGAAGATTGCGTCTTTCGCAGGTTTCCTCCGTTTGTTCAGCACGGTTCTAATTCCGTTGAATGAATTCTGGACACCCATCTTATTGACGATTGTAATCATTACACTTTTCGTAGGGAATATCTCGGCATTAATGCAGACCAGCTTTAAGCGTATGATGGCATACTCCAGTATCTCGCATGCTGGCTATATGTTGTTTGCAATTCTTTCCATTGGCGCAACATCCGCATCGGGGATTTTAACTTATGCAGTTGCCTACGGTCTTTCTTCGATCATTGCGTTTGGAGCATTGATTCTGGTAAAACGTCATATTGGATCGGATCAATTCGAATCCTTCAACGGTTTAGGCAAGAAGAATCCAGGATTAGCATTTGCAATTACCATTGCTATGCTTTCACTTGCTGGTATTCCTTTAACTGCTGGATTTATCGGTAAGTTCATGATGTTCAGTACGGTAATGAACGATTATCATACCGTGTTGTTGATCTTAGCAGCAATCAATGCCGCAATTGGTATCTTCTACTACTTCCGTGTGATTGTTCATATGTACTTTATGAAGTCCGAGGAAGAATCCAAGCTACAACTTCCAATGAACTTCCAGCTTGTGTTCGGATTAGCTGTAATCTTAACCATTCTGATTGGTATTTATCCAGATCTGATTATCCGATTGATTTAAAAACTGAAATAAAACATGCAGCCCCGATAGTTTTCTATCGGGGCTTTTTTCTGAAAACCTCTATTTTCATTTAGGATCCAGAACTTTGATATTTAGTTGTGTTTCAGCGGAAACATTTATTTCAGGTATTTATACCCAGTCCTCTTCCGTAAAATACCCCTTATTGTTATTCATGCAACAATGACGGGATTAATCTGTTTATCTACCAAGAAGCATATTACAAAACAAACATGAAAGTATTTTCTATCTTTTTAAGTGCATTAGCAATCCTATCATTGTCGGCCTGTCAAGAGAAAAAGGTGCCAACCGGTTCGACGACAGCGCAAGATTCGGTGACCTTGGATCCAAATTTAGCGCCAACTGACACGTTGTCAAGCGATAGCAGCGACATCATTCTGCCGACAGAACCAGCACAATAAAAAGAATAACAACTTCTTAACATTCCAACCCCTACGGCTACGGTAAATTTGTGGGCGGTAACCGGCAATAATCCTAACTTATTGTGCCGAAGGGCTATATAATTTCCGATACTTTTCTTGTTAAATAATTTGAACTTTCACAACAAATTGTATCTTTATAAACATTCTATGTTGATTATGCGGATTGTTAAATTAGTATGTTTATTGCTCTTTGGATTCTTTTATACCCTAAGTAACAGTACCGCAGTATATGCACAATCTCCTATACGAGGAAAGGTCATTGATAGTGAAAGCAAGAAAGCACTGCCCGGTGCAACAATCCTTTGTTTAAAGGACCAGCAAGCTACATCTTCGGATTCATTAGGCAATTTCGTCCTTCAACTAAAACCTGGCGAATACCAGATTGAAGTTAGAGCAATGGGCTATAAGATACTCCATAAAAAAATAAGCACGCAGGATACATCCATTTTGTTGGCGTTGGACGATGAAGCCAATACCATTGAAGAGATTTCTATTACCCACCGCGGGAAGTATACAAACCGCAACAACAAGGCCGTTGAGCTGATTGACCTCGTGGTTCGGCACAAAAATCAAAACAGACTGCGTGGAAAAGATAGTTTATCCTTTGAACAATACGATAAGCTTAAGTTCGGTATGGTCAATCCGAAGCCTATTTTCAAACTCGGACTTTCCGATCTCAACTTTGTATTCAATAACCTCGATACGACCCAATTTAAAGATAAGAAGCTCCTAACCTTATTTATGGAAGAGAGCAACGCTAAAGTGTATAACAAGAAGAATCCGTCCAAATACAAGAAGATTGTTTACAGTCAGAAAAAAACGGAGTTCGACAAACGCTATATCAACAATCATAATATACAGTCCTATCTGAACTATATTTTTCAACCCATAGACGTATATGATGAAAGCGTGTTTATTCTGAATAAACAGTTTCTCAGCCCCATCGCTGATAATGGGAAACTGTACTATAAGTATTATATCCTCGATACCATCTTTAACAAAGAGGGTTACTTTATACAACTGGCGTTTGAACCTCGGAATAGCACGGACCTCTTATTTAAGGGAAAGCTACAGGTCAGTATGGATGGCTCTTATGCGGTTAAGAAAGCATTCCTCTCGATTGACAAGGATGCGAACATCAACTGGATCAATCAGGGGGAACTACGCTTTCACTACCGGAAGAATGAAGAGGGCGTGATGCTGCTCGATACGGCCCATGCATTTATCACCTTCGGAACAAAAAGAGGGGATGCGGTATTTGCGGATAGGTTGAGCGTACATACAGATTACCAACTGCCGGCAGAAATACCCGAAGGAACATTTCTTGGTGCGCCCATAGCAGTACAGCCTCAGGCAGATCAGGTAGCAACCCGTCGACCCGTAGCACTCAATGGGTTCGAACAGGCAACCTACGACAACATTGAACAGCTTAACAATAAAAAGAGCTTTAAAACCATGCTCGGCCTGGGATATCTCATTGCGCAGGGTTATTACAACCTGGGTAAATTCGAATTAGGCCCCTTGGAATACCTCTATAGTCGAAATAATATTGAAGGAAATCGTGTCAGGATAGGAGGGCGAACAACCCAAGACTTGACGGATAAAGCATTTTTCGAAGGCTATATGGCCTACGGGACAGACGATCAAAAGCTAAAATACTACCTAAAGTCAGCAGTTTCGTTAAACGGAAAGTCAGTGGTGACTTTTCCAGCGCACTATTTAGAAGCTACTGTGCAATCCGATATTATGGAACCCGGCCAACAGCTTTCTTTTCTCAAAGGTGATAGTTTCTTTCGTTCAATTCGTAAGAATCGACCAACAAAATGGTTTGATACGCAGGGATATCAGTTACAGCATGTCGTCGAATTTGGAAATCATATCAGTATAACGACGGGTTTTACCCACCAGAGCAGGAATACCATTGGCGATTTAAGGCTGGTGAATTCAGGAAATCCAGACGAATTGATTACCGAGGTCAACAGCAATGAGGTACATGTTGACCTACGTTGGGCACCATACGAGAAGTTTTATTATCGAAATTTGACAAGAAGAACGATCAAAGAAAAATACCCGGTGTTCAATGTCAAATACACGCGAAGCCTGGATGGCTTTTGGAATACCAGCTATGCCTATGAGAAAGTTTCCTTAGCGGCCTCCAAGCGGTTTTTTCTAAATCAATTGGGATTCGCAGATGTCAAATTAACTGGCGGAAAGATCTGGGGCACTCTGCCTTATACGCTCTTGGAGATGCCAAATGTAAAACAACCAGATGATCGACATGCCATAGATTATGGCATGATGAACCAAATGGAATTTGCAGCCGATCAATACCTTAAACTTGGATTCTCACATGAGCTACAAGGTTTCCTGTTTAATAAAGTACCGTTTCTGAAGAAACTGAATCTGCGAGAAATATGGGGAGCAAATATGTTCTACGGAAAAATAAGTGACCATAATAACCCTTATCTTAGTGATGAGGTCGTTGAATTTGACAAAAATAACGAAGGGCAGACCATGACGCAGGTATTGAATAAAGCACCCTACTGGGAAGGATCGGTCGGAATCGACAATATATTAAACTTCTTGCGGGTGGAATATGTAAAACGCCTAACTTATCAAGGATTACCAAATGGTGAAAAAGAAAGAGTTAGGGTATCTATTAATATCAATTTTTAATTATGAGCTATCAGAACCTATCATTATCTCATAAGGGATATACAGCCTATGTAACAATCAACCGTGAAGCAAAACTCAATGCGTTGAATTACGAGACTATTGCGGAACTAAAAGCGGTATTCCACGAATTACAAAAGGATGATAACACCCGTGGGGTAATCCTAACGGGAAGCGGAGAGAAAGCCTTCGTGGCGGGTGCCGATATACAGGAGTTTCTGGAGAAATCCAATGAACAAGCCATGGAATTATCTGCTTTCGGACATGAGTTGATGGACAGCCTATCGACATTCCCAAAGCCGGTCATCGCCGCGATCAACGGCTTTGCGCTGGGAGGAGGACTAGAGTTGGCATTAGCATGCCACATGCGATTGGCATCAGAAAATGCTAAAATGGGCCTGCCAGAAGTATCTCTGGGCTTAATTCCAGGTTATGGAGGAACACAACGCCTAACGCAGTTAGTAGGGAAAGGAAAAGCCTTGGAAATGATCCTTACCGGAGATATGATCGACGCGAAGGATGCCTATCAATGGGGATTGGTCAATAAAGTAGTTCCACAAGATGCATTATTGAATGCTGCTGAAGCGTTCCTCCAAAAAACCTACCTACGCTCGAAAACAGCGATTGCAACAGCAATTCATGTGGTAAATGCAGGATTTGAAAAAGCAATAGACGGCTATCAGATAGAGATCGAGAGCTTCGGAAAAAGCTTCGGATCAGAAGATTTTAAAGAAGGAGTGACCGCATTTTTAGAGAAAAGAAAACCAAATTTCTAATTTATTGTTACTCATAAAATAGACCTGATTTTATGAGTAACAATGACGTTTTCTCGCAGAAAGAGCGAAATATTATTATCCTGCTAATTGTCATCATCTTAGGTGGCATTATCCTCTATGCAACACGAGGAATATTTGGCGCATTTTTAGGGACCATGGTCATGTATACCCTGTTTCGAAACCTCAATATCTTCTTGATTGAGAAGTGGAGGTGGCCAAAACCCTTAGTCTCAGTATTCATTATTATCCTCTCCATTATCATCATTGTATTGCCCTTTGTTGGTATTGGTAAGATGCTGTTTGACAAAGCCGTTGAACTCCAACAGAACCCACAATGGGTGAGGAAAATTATGGAGGCAGTAGACCATTTTGTAGGGGATAAGCTCGGACAGCCCGATTTGCTGGAGAAGCAGTTGGAGGCCAGCTCCTCTTATCTTGGTGGCTTGCTTACCTCAGCTTTAGGTGGAGCGGCAAATGCATTCCTCGTTATTACCGTTATGTATTTTATTCTCTACTTCCTTTTTGTTAATTACAGAGGATTTGAGGGTAGTTTAATCCACTATCTACCCTTCGATGATGAGAACGCCGTCGTGTTCGGAGAGGAGCTTAAAAACATTACCTACGCGAATATTATCGGTCAGACCATTATCGCTATCATCCAGGGAGCTTGTCTCGCGCTCGGATTTTCGATATTTGGTGCAAAAGATCCCATTTTCTGGGGCGTCATCTGTGCGATTCTGTCTTTCGTCCCTTTATTAGGTCCACCATTGATTTTTGTTCCGGCAGCACTGGTTTTGCTTGCTAATGGCCAAACATGGCAAGGGGTTGGACTCTTGATATGGGGATTCGGTCTGGTGATCAATATCGACAACGTATTACGGTTGATTATCGCAAAGCGCGTAGGCGATATACATCCTATCATCACCGTCATCGGAGTTATCATCGGTATACCACTTTTTGGGCTAATGGGTTTAGTGTATGGTCCTCTGCTATTAGCTTATTTCTTGATTGCCGTGCGGATTTATAAGGGAAATAAACGCTTATCCCTGAAAAGAGACACACTTCAAGATCAGTTGGATGATTCGGGAGCCTAGGCTACCACATAGCCTAGCATATACTCATTGAATCGTTCGTAGTACACCTGGAAAGGACTGCTTTCACCTTCCTTCTCCAGGTGGGCCGTCATGACTCCCTGTGGAGTATAGACAAAAGGATCTATCGTGATATTATGTAGGAAAGAGACGCCTTTATTGCCTTGAAGCTTATAAACAGCTTCTTTTGCGCACCAGCATGCATATAGCTGGTTCACTTGTTCGTCCCCAGTAATAAAAGCAAGTTCCTCCGGCTTCAAGAACTTTTCCTTGATTCGCATCACCTTGTCTTTCACGATCTCCAAGTCTATCCCGCAATATCCTTTTGTACTCAGCATAGCGCCCGCGTAATCATAGGAATGGGTGAGGGAAATCTCATACGGATAATCCGGAAGATAAGGTTTTCCATTAGCATCAGAAGGACAATTGATGTAATCCTTTGTTTGCAAAAGATAGCGCAGTAGTACCCGAGTCGCAAGCCAATGCAGCGTACGCTTGCCCTTGGCCAATGTCTTCAGCTTCTTTTGTTCCGATTCGTCCAGTTGCAGATGCTTCAATAACTCAGCTTCTGTCTCCTCAATCTTCCACAAAGCAATGCGACTCTCGGAATCAATCTCTTTTAAATATGCTAATGCCATAAATCAAATGTATAAGATTTTAGCTTTATTGCATAACAACAGCAGTATTATATGGTTTTAATAAAATATGATTTTGTCCATAGCCGCTCGGCACAAACTGGCTAAACAAAACTATCATCCTAAATTTGCGTGCTGTCTGCGAATAGTGTATTTTTGAATCCTGCTAATGAACAGCAGATTAGCTTGCCCTTATGATATTATCAGATAAAAGAATTTTAGAGGAAATCGACAATGGAACGATTGTTATCGAGCCGTTCGATCGCAAGTGCCTAGGCACAAATTCATACGACGTTCACTTAGGTAAATACCTAGCAACATATAAAGACAAAGAACTGGATGCCAAGAAACACAATGAAATTGTACATTTTGAAATTCCAGAGGAGGGTTATGTGCTGCAACCCGGAACGCTGTACCTTGGTGTGACACTAGAGTATACCGAAACGCATGGGCATGTACCTTTCTTAGAAGGGAAATCTAGTACCGGACGTTTAGGAATTGATATTCATGCAACCGCAGGAAAGGGCGATGTGGGCTTCTGCAATACCTGGACACTTGAAATATCTGTAGCACAACCCGTGCGTGTCTATGCCGGAATGCCAATCGGTCAATTGATCTACTTCGTTGTTGAAGGTGATATTGAAACATTCTACAATAGCAAAGGAAACGCAAAATACAATAACAAAACAATCCGACCGGTGGAGAGTATGATGTGGAAGAATGCCTTTTAAAAAAGAAACTTCCTACCGTTTTAGAAATCCATTAACAAGTGCTTTCCACTGCGGATAGGATGCGCCTAGTTTGGCACTGAGGGCAACAAAAAGGTTTCTTATCCGATCGACGAGTGAGTCCATCTCCAGGTTGATAACTTCATTGCGACCATAATAGCACGCGTGTACAGTCTTGCCCACGCGATTGATTTGAAAACTTGAGGTTGCCAGACTTTTGAAAAAATGTTTGGTTTCCTCGTCGTCCGAATCGTCGGGGTTCGAGCTAGGGCGTACAGTCATCGTAATCGTTTCGCTGCCTGTGGTGTTGCTCTCACTGATTTGTTCGATGCGAACATAATCATAACCGCCCGTGCTCGATAGACCTGGACCCGGAATATCAATCTTAATAAAATCGCCTTCTTGGGGCATTTGATTGCTAGGTTTTCCATGGCGATCCAAATGTTCAAAACTAGAAGCCGGAAGACTCGCAATAGCAAACCAATTGCTGATATTGAGCAGTCGATCCTTCGCCTTTAAATAAAATGCTTTCGCTTCGATACTTTTTTCGAATTCTATAAATTCATCGATATCTAATTTCTTACCCTTAACCTGTGGTGGAATATGATGTTTCATGCTTGTTTTCTTTTTAGAACAAGCTTAAAACTAATTTGGTTGGCTTTAAATCAGAATGAATTCCTGACACCTTGTTAATGCGCCACGCAAGACCTCCACTATTTGACTTTTTGATTTTGGAAATGCGCCGAAAAGGCTTGCAGGTATCCGTCGATGTATAGTTCTGCATCCTTTGACTTGTATTGCTGAATATAGCGGGGATGATCTAAAATAACCGTACGATTAAATAAGCCGGCCTCTTTGTTCAATTTCTGCAGAAACTGTGCATTCTTTTTTCCTAGTACATACACTTCCTTCGTGTATAAACCCAGATTGATATGTCTTTTCATACTATCTATCATAAAGGGTCGAAGGCAGTCAAATAGTTCAGGATCATCGTAATAGTTCGCGTTCAGCCAGACATTTCCGTGTTGTCTGACGATTGCTAGGGGGAACGGCGAATTAATGTAGAAATCCCGATAAAAAGCGTGTGCACCGCCATAAGCAACGATCGCCTTATACATAAAGACCGATGAAATCTCATGCGTATGAGCAGAAGGCATCACAATCCCACATGCCGATGCAAGTCGTTTAGTGTCAGTAAATGGAATTCCGGTTACCGCTGCACCATGACGACTCGGATTGATGCCGATGATAAAAGAACGCTTGAAATGATCCCCATAGAATTTGCGGTAAAAAGTCTTCATCACATCTACTGCTAAAGGATTATCCCGAAAAGGATTGATGACCTGAAACCCCGGAGGCAATGGCCCATCATAATTCAAATTAAGATTGAAATCTATTATTTTATCGCCTATCGTTTCCTTACCCATATGACTAAAAATACAAAAAAGTCCTTTAATGTCCTTAATATACAAGACTCATAGTAAATAGAACCCTAAAGCCGCCATTGAGATTGTTTTGAACGATGAAAGCTTATATCAAAGGAAATCGGTAATCTATTCTAAGAAGTGTAGATTAACGAGTTTACGAAAACCAAAGCACCAAATTTTTTGTCAATACAAGTTGTATTATTTAAATTTGATTAATAACCTAAACTATTCTACAAAATTATGAGAGCCAATTTGGAAGTTCATATAAAGGAACTTTTCGATCAGTACTTTCTTTCGTTGGTTGAATTTTCATGGCATTTTGTAAAATGTCGTGATACAGCTTTGGACATCGTTCAAGATATCTTCGCGAAAATTCTCGATAAAAGATTGGAAGTTCCCCAAAATGGTACATCCGCGAAAAGTTATTTGTATCGATCGGTTAAAAATGCGTCATTGAATTATGTTAGGCACATAAAAATCATTGAGAATTATAATCGTGCCACTTCCTTTAATGAAGTTTCCGACGAAGACGTTGTAGATGCAATGATAAACGCTGAAATTCTCAGCCAACTCTATTTCGCAATTCAATCTTTGCCAAAAGGTTGTCAAGAAGTTTGTCGATTAACATATTTAGAGGGTAAATCAAACAGTGAAGTGGCAGAACTATTCGGTGTTTCTATAAACACAATAAAAACACAAAAGAAAAGATCGCTCGAGCTGCTACGGGCTCGACTTTCTCCTACCCTAGTGTTATTAAAAAATATACTCTTAATTTTTTTATAATTTTCTTTTCATCCTTTTTCCCAACACGTGTGTCTTAATCTTTAGAAGAGGGGGAGAGAACTTAAATTATGAAAGACACATGAATCAAGAACAGTTTAGAATTGCTGAGCTAGTCAGTCGTTTTCTCACAGATGAATTGTCGAAAGATGAATTTCAAGAGCTATCGAATTTCAGAACAAAATATCCTTATTTAGATAAGTGGTTCGAGCAAAAAGATATTAAACTCGGTGAAGTAAGTCGAAAATTATCAGCATATAAAGATTTCTCGCACGAAAGTCATTGGAACGAAATCGTTGTAAAGCAAAAGGAAATGGGGCGTGAAAGAAAGCGAAATAATTTTCGCTTGTGGGTGGTTGCAGCTTCGATTATTCTTATAAGTACTCTAGCGTTAACAGTCTTTTTAAATAATCAATCGGTAAGAAGCGCTTCCCCGATGGAGAATGCCAAGGCAGTGATAAGCCCAGGTGAAGATAAAGCACTGCTAATTCTTTCAGATGGAACCATTGTAGATTTAACAAATTCGAAAAGCGATAGTTTAATTGACGGAGAAATGAAATTATCCAGGAGTGAAACTACCTTAGATTATCAAAATTCGACCCGCGCCACAAATGATAACCATACGCTAAAAGTTCCGATCGGAGGGACATATAAAATAGTTCTTGCGGATGGGACGAAAGTGTGGATGAACTCCGATTCTGAGCTAATATTTCCAACGGCTTTCGTTGGAGAAGAAAGACGGGTTCGGATGAAAGGTGAAGCATTTTTCGAAATTGCTGTCGATAAGGCAAAGCCATTTCGCGTAGAAGTAGGGAGCACAATAATTGAAGCCTTGGGTACAACATTTAATGTGAATACACATCTTATTGAAAACCGAACCAAGACTATATTAACGGAGGGCAAAATAAAAGTATATAGTGAGGGGAGACATCAGCTGGTAGACCCGGGGTATGCCACCATTACGGGACAAGGGGAAATATTGTTGAAGAGGGCCGACATTGAAGAAGCTTTGGCATGGAAAGATGGGTACTTCTATTTTGACAGTAAAAATTTAAAGGAAGTGTTGGAAGAAGTAGCAAGATGGTATAACGTAAACCTAGACATAAGATCGCGATTAACAACCAAACGCTTTAAAGGAGGGCTAAAAAAAAGTGCTTCTATAGAAACGGTTTGTGCTGTTCTCACTGATCTGACTGGGTATCAATTCAAAATCGTTGATAGAAGCTTAATTGTGAAATAAAAAATAAAAGAATTATGAGACAAAACTATTAAATGAAATTTTAGGCTAAATAACTGGAGGTACCCTCATACCCCCAGTAAATGATATGGCCACATTGAATGAACTAACATTTTTATAACCAAAATCTAACCAAAGGTATGGATAATATCTTATCAATTCAACGATGTTCGCATCGTTGGCACACGCTATTCAAAATTATCCTTGTGATGAAATTGACCATCTTAATTCTCGTTTTTTGCAGTCTAAATGTGTTGTCGAAAGGACTCGCTCAGACTGTAACTCTCCATCTCTCCAATAACACGTTGGAAAAGGCAATCAGTTCGATTAAAAAGCAAACGGGTTATCGCTTTATCTATCAGGAAGAGTTGCTTAACAACACAAAAATGGTAAGCTTAAATTTAAAGGATGCTCCATTAAAATTAGTATTGGACAAACTACTCGAAGGACAAGCATTGACTTATTCACTTCACGAAGGCACGGTTGTGCTTAAGAGAGCTATCGCCAAGAAAACTGAGATTGCTCTGGATGAAACAACACAACGCCTCCTTTCTGGAATGATTCAAGCGCAAGGGGGAGAAGGCCTTGCGAGTGTTACGGTACGAAACCTGACGAATGGGAGCACAACGTCATCCGATGAATCTGGAGCCTTCCATCTTGATAACGTTTCTATCAACGATGAATTGCAATTCTCTTTATTAGGCTATAAAAGCATTAAAATAACAGTTAAAGACTTCGGTAGAAAAAACATTACTCTAGTCGTTGCAGAACAAGAAGTCGATGAAGTGGTTGTTATTGGCTATGGTACACAGAAAAAAGTAAATTTAACCGGTGCGGTCGATGTTGTTGGGAAGGAAGAATTAGCGAATAGACCCGCAGCTAATATATCAATGCTGATTCAGGGGGCGGCTCCCAATACAAACATCTCATTAAATAGTCTAGGTGGAGAACCGGGGGCATCTCAAAAATGGCAAATTAGAGGGGTTGGGTCAATCTCAGGAAATACTACGCCTCTAATTTTAGTAGATGGTGTCGAATCTAATGTTAATCTTGTAGACCCAGAAACCGTGGAGAGTATTTCTATCTTAAAAGACGCTTCAGCATCAGCGGTTTACGGGTCGCGTGCAGCTTTTGGAGTGGTGCTAATAACTACGAAAAAGGGCGCAAAGAACCAACCAACTCGTATAGAATATAGCAACAATTTGTCTGCCACAGTGCCCATTTATGTTCCTAATATGGAAAGCTCACTGGTTTATGCAACCGCATTCAATCAAGCAGCGACGAACGCAGGAATTACACCAACGTTTGGACAAGAGCAACTTGAGAGAATCAAAGGATATATAGACGGAACTTATTTGACCGAGTATGATCCTGCAAAACCGCCGTACAACCTTTGGAGGGGAAGATGGGATGGAAATGCCAATTATAATTGGACGAGAGAGTACTACAAAAAATCATTTCTGCAACAAAAGCATAATGTTAATCTGAGTGGAGGAAGCGAGAAAAATCAGTTTTATATAAGTAGCGGTTTCTTTGACCAACCTGGCGCCGCAACATGGGGAAATGACGGCTATAAGCGATACAACATCCTCGCTAATGTGAGTTCTCAAGTGGCAGATTGGCTTTCTTTTAATTTTAGTTCAAGATATGGAAGAAGTAATAATAATCTCCCGCTGGGTATGGTTGGTTTAGAAAGAACATACACTTGGTCTCAGTTTATCAATTTTTGGCCAACGATGCCAATGTATAATATTGATGGAAGTATCTCCAACCCGTTAGTATTAGTTCTGGATAAGGGTGGGAGAATCTTGACTGAAGACCATGATTTATGGCTTAATTTAGGAGCTGAGATAGAACCTTTGAAAGGTTGGAAGACCAGTTTTTCCTACAAATATAACTATCGCTGGGGATCAAACACCCAAAATCCATTGCCTGTTTCCGTGCCGATTCCTAATGGAGCGACTGGAAATATTGGAGAGGCTGCTTCGGGCTATCGATCCGCTTTACATCAAGGGCAATATAACTTATTAAGTATGTTCACGTCATACGAACGGAATATAGGTTCACACTACCTGAAAGGTTTGGTTGGATACGAGGAAGACGTTGATAAATCAAAAGGGCTATACGGGTTTAAAAGAAATCTGATTACGGATCAAGTGCCGTCAATCAGTACTGCTACTGGGGACTTTACCTTAGATGATGCTATGGATCATTGGGCTACACAAGGTGTATTTGGACGTATAAACTATAATTTTGATGAAAAATATTTATTCGAAGCAAGTGCGCGTTATGATGGCTCTTCACGTTTCGCTCCTGGAAAAAGGTGGGGATTCTTCCCTTCATTTTCAGCAGGCTACAATATATCGAAAGAGCATTTTTGGGAACCTATCAAACCCTATTTGAATACGTTCAAACTGAGAGGTTCTTATGGTGCATTAGGGAATCAAAATGTTGCTAATTATCTTTATTTACCAACTATCCCAATCCAATACAGAAGGATAACCGATAATTCAACAAACCCTGGATATATCATCGGCAATGAAATTCCATTATATGCTAATGCTCCTAGACTCTTAAGCCCAGATTTAACATGGGAAAAAATTACTACGCTCAATCTAGGTGCGGAAGTATCATTACTGAACAGTCGATTAGACTTAGTATTTGATTGGTACAATCGTATAACATCCGATATGCTCGGCCCTACTGCCCAACTCCCAGCTACTTTAGGAGCATCATTGCCTCAAAGCAATAATGCTAAACTTTCGACAAAAGGTTATGAGTTGACTTTGGCATGGAATGATAGGATTTCGGAACAAGTGAGCTATAATCTGAAAGCAAATTTTGCGGATAATAAAACAAAAATATTGGAATATTATAATCAAGCGGGATTAGTCCATAATTGGTATGCTGGAAAAGAATACGGAGAGGTGTGGGGATTAACAACAGACCGTATCATGCAGTCCGCGGATGAGAATATGCCAGATCAATCTTTTTATCATTCGAGATGGGGAGCTGGAGATATCATCTATAAAGATTTAGATGGGAATGGTAAAATTGACGAAGGTGATAGAACGCTCAACAACCATGGGGACTTATCAATTATCGCGAACACTGCTCCAAGATATTTTTATTCTTTGTCGGCAGGAATTAATTGGAAAGGATTTGATTTTAATATGTTTTGGCAGGGGATAGGAAAGCGTGATTTCCTTCCCAATACGACATCTGAGTATTTTTGGGGTATTATGGCAGCTCCTAATACTTCCGGGGTTTTCAAAGGGGGTAAAATGCTTGATTATTGGCGCCCAGCAGACGAGACGAATATGTTTGGACCAAACACCAACTCATATTTTCCAAAACCTTATTTCTCTGCTGAAAGAGCTAAGAATATTCGTGACCAGAGTCGTTATGTATTAAACGCTTCATACATTCGCCTTAAAAATCTGCAAATAGGTTATTCGATACCTAAAAATATTTTAGACCGAGTCTTCGTAAGTCGTGCGCGAATTTATTTTTCTGCAGAAAATCTATTGACTTTTTCGACGCTTCCGAAACTTTATGAACCTGAAACTGCGGTTGCATCTAATCCGAGAGATGGAGGGGTTGATATGGGCGAAATCTACCCAATTAATCAAATGTATTCATTTGGGATAAACCTAACATTTTAGAATATATTAATCTGAATAACATGACACTACATAAATATATTTTCGTATTAATTGCAGCAATAGCAGTGCTGAGCGCTTGCAAAAGAGGCGACTTTTTAGATAGATATCCTTTAGATGCTATTTCCGAACCTGTATTTTTCAAAACGCCGAACGATTTGAAACTGTATGTAAATCAGTACTATGAAAGAGGAAATTTCAATGTAAGGACACAGGCTGGAGGTGACTTGGGGACAGATGTTTACTTGACACAAAATAGTATCGACGCTCGTCTAGAAGGAAATAGAACGATTAACAGCGCGGCAGCATTAAATTATACGAACATTCGTAGTATTAACTACTTTTTTCAACAATATAGAAACGTTGAGGGTGATTTTGATACATACAAGCAATACGTTGGTGAAGCACATTTCTTTAAGGCATTTTTCTACTTTAATTTGTTAAAAAGCATTGGTGACGTCCAATGGTTAGATAACGTATTGACGACTGATTCACCTGAGCTTTTCGAAAAACGTACCGCTAGAAATATTGTAGCAGATAACATAATCACGCATCTAGACAGTGCTGTAATGTATTTGAGTGAAAGCAAGTTAGACGAAAGTACAAGAATCAATAAGTGGGTGGCCCTGCTTTTTCAGTCACGAGTAGCATTATACGAAGGAACTTGGCAAAAGTATCACAACGGCACGGTGTTCGGAGTAGAAAATCCCAATCCGAATAAATATTTTGAGAAGGCTGTTCAAGCAGCAGAACAAGTTATGCATTCAGGGCTTTACTCAATTTATACAACGGGGAAGCCACAGGTTGATTACGTTAATCTTTTCGGCCTTAGAGAATATGCGACTAATACGGAGGTTATGTTTTGGACCAAGATGAATATTGCACTTGGAATTCATAGCCACAATAAATTAAGTGCACTCGAAGTCCCTGGAGGCTTTGGTTTAACTAAAGAATTTGCCGACTCTTACTTATGTGTTGATGGTAAGCCGATATCATCAAGCCCGCTTTTTAAAGGTTACAATAACATTAGCACCGAAACGGAAAATAGAGATCCGCGAATGATGCAGACTATTTTTAACCCCTCATTGGATTGGCAGATCGATGCGACGGGAAATGTAAAGAAATGGCAGGAGGTTTACCTAAGAATGTATACTGGCAATACTTTTTCATCACCAACAGGTTATGTAAGGCGGAAAGACTATAACCCTGTTATGGCCTACCACCATCTAAACTTCGAAGAAACCCCCACAGCACAGTACCGCTATGCGGAAGTTTTGCTTAATTATATTGAAGCAAAAGCTGAACTAGGGCAAGCCTCTCAAATTGACCTCGATATGTCTATAAACAAAATCAGAAACAGAGCTGGGATGCCTGATTTAGTGCTTAATCGTATTCCATTCGATTCAAATTGGGATTTCCCGGCTTTATCGCCTTTGATGAATGAGATTCGAAGAGAACGAAAAATCGAGCTCGTATTTGAGAACTTGCGCTGGGATGATATTGCCCGATGGGCAGCCGCAGATGAGCTGATAGTTGGAAAAAGACCTAAAGGAACAAAGGGATCTCAATTTGCAAATACTCCAAGCTTTCCTGTTGACGAAGATGGATTCCTTGATCCGTTTAAGGCTAGACTTCCTTCTGGATATGGTTTCAAGCTTGATAGAGATTACCTAAACCCTATCCCTATGAGTGAAATAACTTTAAATCCACAATTAATACAGAACCCTGGATGGGATTAATATAGAATTGTTCAATAGAAGCTTGTCAAAGCCGTTTTTGAACGAATATTAATAGATGTAATATCAATTAACGCTATGAAGAAATTTATTGCAACTGTATTGATCATTGGTTTAATACAATATCATGCACATAGTCAAGAAAAGCATTTAGATGAGCTTCGAAATCTAATTAGTAGTAGTTTTCCTCAATTAGAAAGGATATATAAGGACCTTCATGCAAACCCAGAACTTTCTTTACAAGAAGCATACACTTCAAAACGCTTGTCAGCCGAGCTAAAGAAGATAGGTATTTCGGTCACAAGTAATATTGGCGGATATGGAATTGTCGGGCTCTTGTCAAACGGAGAGGGACCCACTATAATGATACGAACTGACATGGATGCCTTACCCATTCAAGAAGAAACAGGCTTGTCCTATGCTAGTAGCATAAGGATGAAAGATAAGAATGGCATAGAAACGGCGGTTATGCATGCTTGTGGGCATGATTTTCATATGTCCACTTGGCTAGGAGTCGCGAAGGTATTGATGCAGATGAAATCGACATGGAAAGGAACTATAGTATTTGTGGGACAACCTGCTGAAGAGATTGGTGTTGGAGCTCGCGCTATGATAGCGGACGGTTTGTTCGACAGATTTCCTAGGCCTAATTACGCGTTAGCTTTGCATGTGAATCCTAGTCTTAAAGCAGGGACCATTGGGTATTGCTCGGGATATGCATTAGCGAACGTCGATAATATTTCAATAAGAGTGAAAGGGAAGGGTGGGCACGGAGCATCTCCGCACACGGCAATAGATCCTATTGTTATATCAGCGAAGATAGTGCTCGGATTGCAAACGATAATTTCTAGAGAGGTGTCGCCAATTCAATCACCTTCCGTAATTACGGTTGGGTCGATTCACGGCGGAACAGCTGGAAACGTAATTCCTAACGAAGTGGAGATGAAACTCACTGTTCGGTCCTTTGGAAAGGAAAGTCGCGAGTTTTTAATAAACCGTATTAAAGCTACGACAGAAGGAGTAGCTTTTGCAAGTGGCCTTGAGAAAAGCGATTTCCCAGAAGTTAATGTCAATAATCAATATACCCCCTCTGTGTACAACAATCCAGAGTTGACAAATCTTTTGGCGCAGGAATTGGGGAAAGTTTTAGGGAAGGAAAACATTGTTTCTTTGAAACAGGAGATGGTGGGAGAGGATTTCGGTAATTATACTATGGTAGAACCTAGAATTCCAACGTTGATATACTCTGTAGGAACTTCTCAGGAGCCCTCAACGATTGATGGTTCGGTATTCAATTTCCCTGTCCATTCTAGCAAATTTTCTCCTGTGTTGGATCCAAGTCTAAAAACTGCGGTCCTAAGTATGGCGTATTCTGTATTAGTTCTATTAGAAAAGAATAAATAAAATGACGCTTCAAAAGAAAAAGAAAATAGGGATCATAGGACTTGATTCTATGCATGCTGTCGCTTTAACAAAAGCGATTAATCTAGGACAACTGCCCGAAAGCGAATGTTTTGAAGTAATTGCTGCTTATCCAAAAGGCAGTAAAAATTTACCCTATAGGATCGAGAAAGTGTCTTTGTACACTCAACAAATCCAGGAGCTTGGTGTTGAAGTTATTCTCTCGATTGATTCATTGTTGGAAAAAGTGGATTTTGTTATTCTTACGAGTAACGATGGTCATGTGCACTTGGAGCAAGCTTTAATGGTAATGCGCGCTGGTAAACCTATGTTTATTGATAAACCATTAGCCGGCACGTGGCATGATTCTTTGGCAATAGTTGAGGCTGCTGAGAAATACGCTATACCCATATTTTCCTCTTCCAGTTTGAGATTTATAGAAACTATTGCAAATATCGATGATTATGATCTAGGAGATATTTTAGGTGTTCACACATTTAGTCCCGCACAACTGGAACCAAATCTACCAGAATTGCTATGGTATGGAGTACATGGAATTGAAATGTTATTTGCCATATTGGGCGAGGATTGCAGATATGTTCAAAGGACTTTTACATCTGATTTCGACTTGGTAGTAGGGGAGTGGGATAATGGAAAAATTGGAACTTTTAGGGGCTTTAGAAAGGGAGTGTCAGGGTTCGGAGGGGTTGTGCATGGTTCAAAAGAAAATATGGAGCTTGGTCATTTTAGTGGATACGATAATCTAGCAAGTGCAATACTACGATTCTTCAAAACAGGCCATCCGCCAGTCACTTTAAAAGAAACCTTAAAGATTATTGCATTCACCATTGCTGCCGATGAAAGCAAACTTCGAAATGGAAGTAAGGTAAATCTTCCAAAGATTTAATAATTGAATTATGAAAACACACTTATTATGGAGGGTATTCGCTATTATACTATCAAGCGGAATTTGTGCTTGTAATGGATCCCAAAAAGAACGTTTCAACCAACCTGTTGAGGAAAATATACAACTGGATTCAACGATACTTGCAGTTAGTATTGTTGCAGACAGTTTAGTGGTACCCTGGGAATTGGTTTGGGGACCTGATAACTGGATTTGGGTCAGTGAAGAAAGGGGGCACATTACCAAGATTAATCCAAGAACGGGGGATAAAAAAATAGTATTTCGCCTGCCGATAGGAAATCGGCCAGAAGGGGCACAGGCAATGTTGGTCCATCCAGATCAAGAGAATTTTCCATATCTCTATGTTCACTATAAAAAAATCAAAGAAGACAGCGTAAGGTATAATATCCTTGAGCGCTATACCATTGAAGGCGATACGCTCATAAACCCTAAGGTGTTATTGGAATTTAAAGCAGGGAGAAGCCATTCTGGGTCGCGGTTAGCTTTTTATCAAAATAATAGTATCTTATGGGCAACTGGAGATCAAGCAAAATACGATGCTCCACAAGATTTAGCCAGTCCCGATGGAAAGGTTCTTCGTTTGGACTTGAACGGAAATATTCCTAGGGGTAATCCCTTTCCTAATTCATATGTTTACGCATATGGGTTTCGCAACATGCAAGGAATGGTGGTTACTCCTAAGGGCAGAATTTACACTTCTGAACATGGAGATGCTACGGAAGATGAAATAAACTTGATTCAAATTGGAAGAAATTACGGTTTTCCAATTATTGAAGGTAAAGCAGACAATGAGATCGAAATTGCTTTTAAAAATAAACACGCTACTGTCGAACCGCTTATTAGTTGGACACCAACAATTGCACCTGCAGGGATGGACTACTACGATTCTGACAATATTCCGGAATGGAAAAACAGTCTTTTATTAACGATGCTTAAAGGACAGGGTTTGCGTGTTTTGAAATTAAATGACAAGGGGGATACTATTGTGAAGGAAGAGATGTATTTGGAGAAAGTATTCGGCCGAATCCGCGATATTTGCGTATCACCGGAAGGGGATATTTATATATGTACCACGAATCATGATTGGAATCCCATGACAAGCCCATCGAAGCGTGATGATCGAATTCTGAGAATTAGTAAAGTGAAAAAAGCTGTTAAAAACCCTCTTCAAGCCAATGATTTAAGCCAGAATGTTGGTGCCACAGCAGGAGAGGTTCTGTATCAACAATTTTGTTTTTCCTGTCACAAAGGAAAGGGTGTGGGATTAAAAAACATCTATCCATCCTTAAAAAACTCACAAGTAATATTAGACAAGAAGGGGTTTTTAAACTTGTTGTTAAATGGATCAAAAAAGGGAGAGTATACCATGCCTAACTTCAGATTCCTCACTGACCAACAAATATTAGAAATTGTTACCTACGTTAGATCTTCAATCAATAATATCAATGATGAAATTACAATACAAGAAATTGCAAAATCAAGGTAATACGCATTGATTACTGGTTAATTTTTCTATCTCACGTATCAAAAAAAGCTTAATATATTTAATGCCAGTAAATGAATTCTCATCTATTGGCATTACTCATATCCATTTTCAATATACTCGAGCCTATAGAAAAAATTTAACCCTCCAGCGTAAATATCTATAATCTCATATCTGAACGCTAATTCCCACACAAGGCCTTAATACTAGCTACTAAATACTACCTACTACTACCCCCCAAACTCCATCAAATAAGCCTTCAAGAACTCATCCAGGTCGCCATCCAATACAGCCTGTGTATTTGAAGTCTCATAGCTTGTTCTCAAATCTTTGATAAGTTTATACGGATGTAGCACGTAGTTCCTAATCTGCGAACCCCATTCGATTTTCTTTTTCGAGCCCTCGATTGCGGCCGTTGCTTCCTGACGCTTACGCATTTCAATCTCGTATAACTGAGACTTCAGCAAGCGCAAAGCATTCTCTTTATTCTGTAGTTGCGAACGCGACTCCTGGTTTTTGATGATGATACCCGTTGGTTTGTGGTGTAAGCGAACCGCGGTCTCCACTTTGTTCACATTCTGACCACCAGCACCCCCTGAACGGAAAGTATCCCATTCCAATTCGGAATCTTTCACCTCAATTTCGATATTGTCGTCGACCAAAGGATAAACATACACCGATGCAAAGGACGTATGACGTTTGGCATTCGAATCGAATGGAGAGATGCGCACTAAACGGTGCACCCCATTCTCACCTTTAAGATAGCCATATGCGAAGTTCCCCGAGAATTGTAGTGTAACCGACTTAATGCCCGCTACATCACCCTCTTGGTAATCCTGCTGGGTTACCTTGCAGCCGTGTTTCTCGCCCCACATGATATACATGCGCATCAACATTGCCGCCCAATCACAAGATTCCGTACCACCCGCACCCGCAGTAATCTGCAAGATGGCATCCAGTTGGTCCTCCTCCGCACTGAGCATGTTCTTAAACTCCAGCTCCTCGATATCGGCTAACGCCACTTGGTATTGCTCTTCCAATTCCTTCTCTGTGCCATCGCCGGCTTGAAAAAACTCGTACAGCACACCCGTATCATCAACAGAGTTCTGTACAGCATCAAATTGATCCGTCCATACCTTGTTGTTCCTAATGCCGTGTAGTACTTTTTCTGCCGCTTTGGGGTCGTCCCAGAAATCAGGTTGTAGTGTAATCTGTGTTTCGCGGTCTATTTCCGCTTTCTTCGCATCGATGTCAAAGATGCCTCCTTAGGGAAGTAAGTCGATCCCTCAAGTCTTGAATTTGTTCCTTGGTCATAAGAACAAAGATAATATAAATTTGAGGATACCTTTCCTGTAATCCTTATATTTGAGGAAAACTTGAACTTTATGTTACCAAGAGTAGATTTTACAACAACCCAAGCTTTCAGCTATTTAGCAGACCATTATATCAGTATAAACGAAAAGAACTTGAAAGAGCTGTTCAAGGAAGATCCACAGCGCTTCGAAAAGTTCTCCTTATACCTTAAGGACATTCTTTTTGACTATTCCAAGAACAGAATAGACGAGCAGACGATGGCACTCTTAGTACAATTGGCAAGAGAATGTAAATTGGAAGATGCGATCAAGGCGATGTTCGACGGCGAGAAGATCAATGAAACCGAAGGAAGGCAAGTATTACATACAGCCCTACGAAACCAGTCGGATAAGGCGATCTTGGTAGACGGAGAGGATGTTATGCCATTGGTGCGCGAGGTGTTGCAAAGAATGAAGTCATTCTCGCAGCGTGTTATATCTGGTGAATGGAAGGGCTATACCGGTAAAGAAATTACCGACGTGGTGAATATAGGCATTGGGGGTTCAGACCTGGGGCCAGTAATGGTCACAGAGGCACTGAAATCCTATAAAACTCGGTTGAATGTGCACTTTGTGTCTAATGTCGATGGAACACATATCGCTGAGACCATCAAGCATCTAAATCCGGAGACTACCTTATTCTTAATTGCATCGAAGACCTTTACCACGCAGGAAACTATGGCAAATGCCAATACCGCTAAGGAATGGTTCCTCAAATCTGGGGCGAAGGATAGGGATGTTGCGAAGCATTTCGCCGCATTGAGTACCAACGATACGGGCGTGTCGGAATTCGGAATAGATACGGCAAACATGTTCGGATTTTGGGATTGGGTAGGAGGGCGCTATTCCCTTTGGTCGGCAATTGGACTATCGATCTGCCTATCGGTGGGCTACGATAACTTTGAAGCCTTACTGAAAGGTGCGAATGAAGCTGATGAACATTTTAAGAACACCCCTTTTGAAGAGAATATCCCAGTTGTGATGGCTCTACTGGGCATTTGGTATAATAACTTCTTCGAAGCTGAAAGTCACGCCATCCTTCCTTACGACCAATATTTGCACCGTTTCGCAGCATATTTCCAACAGGGCGATATGGAAAGCAATGGAAAATACATCGACCGCAATGGTAAGCGCGTAGATTATCAAACCGGGCCGGTAATCTGGGGTGAACCCGGAACAAACGGACAACATGCTTTCTATCAATTGATCCACCAAGGAACGAAATTAATACCTTGCGACTTTATCGCTCCAGCTATTTCACACAATCCCATCGGAAACCATCATCAGCTCTTGCTGTCAAATTTCTTTGCACAGACAGAGGCCCTTATGAACGGCAAGTCTGAGGAGGAAGTCGTGGCGGAGCTGGAAAAGGCAGGAAAATCCAACGAGGAAATCGACCGGCTGAAACCCTTTAAGGTATTTGAAGGAAATAGACCTACTAATTCTTTCCTGCTAAAAGAAATAACACCGGAATCTCTAGGAAGCCTAATTGCATTGTACGAACATAAGATATTTGTTCAGGGGATAATCTGGAACATCTTCAGTTTTGACCAGTGGGGCGTAGAGCTCGGAAAGCAACTTGCGAATCAGATTCTACCAGAGCTAAAAGGAAATGAGAACATTGAAAGCCATGACTCCTCAACAAATGGATTGATCAATCAATATAAGAATTGGAGATAAACTGCGTATCACAAGCAACCCTTCGTTCTCTCCGGAATAATAAAAATTCTTTTTAGAGCCAACCCAAATAGCGGGTTGGCTTTTGTTTTCTAACGATGTCTGTATTCAGAGGTGATCAAGCACTTTCATCCCTGTTGCTGTTTGAATGAAAACATGAGAGGGTTTATTTAAAAACACGCCTTAAATCCCTAAACCATTGGGTTTATATGATAGCCCTGATGATGTTCAGGAGAACTATTTATACCTAAACTTAGGTATTTCCCAAGAAAAATATTAGCTCTAATTTTGATGAAATAGACCAGCTATAGCCAAATATCGATCAGTATAAATAGGCGGTCGCAAAAAGGACTCTATAAAGTACATCATATGAAAATAAAAGCGATCCTACTAGGAGCATTGTTGTTGCTGACGTTCGTGTCCATTGCCCAAAACAAAGAATATACAGAATATTACGACAACGGTCAGTTAAAAACTTCGGGCTTTAAAACACCATCTGGACAAAACGCAGGGAAGTGGACTCATTATTACGAAAATGGGAACCCATATATCATTCGTAGCTATGTAAATGGGAAGATTGAAGGGGAAGCCTTTTCCTATTTCGAGAACGGCAATTTAAAGTCTATTGCCTATATGAAGAACGGAGAACCCGAGGGGCAGATAAAGACGAACTATGAGAATGGCAAGCTTAAATCGGTTACGACTATGAAAGGCGGAAAAATGCATGGAGAGGGTAGGCTTTATACGGAGAACGGGAAACTCAAAGCGATAACCCACTATTTAGATGATATGCAACATGGTGAGCTGAAAACTTACCACGCCAATGGCAATGTCGAGTGGGTTATGCAATACGTGAATGATCGAATAGAAGGCGAAGCAAAACTGTTTTTTGAAACCGGCGAATTGAGAAGTGTCGAAAAGTATGCAGGAGGTGTAGTGGAGGGGGATCCCTTGGTCTTTTTCAAAAACGGAAAGCCCGACACCAGACGCCTACAGCTGCGAGAGCAGTTAGAAAAATACGTAACACCAAGTAAGGATATTAACGCAGTCACAGAAGTTGTAGTAACCGAGTGCGAGGTTCAGATTTTCCATAAAACCATCGGAGAAACCGGTGAAAATGTAATAAAATTTCCAACCTCCTTGCTAGAGATCGAGGATCAAGGTGAAATTAAGTATTCCGCGGAGGATGTAATCTACTACAGATATCTTGACGGGGATTATCATATTTCCTCAGAAACGAATTCCACAAGCCCTTGGTTTAGAGTGAAACCCGAGGGTAGGAAGATAATTGAAGAACTGATGAGAAGCCTCAGTAAGGACTGTAATCCTTTTTCGTTGTAAGTTGGTCGGCCGTTTCCATTTTTCAGGAGTTTCTTATTACCGGATCTATGATAACAAAACCCAAATGCTTTCGAGATTTTCGTTTTGACGAGAACAACTTCGAAAACAGGTCCTGCACTAGCAAGAATCATTCATACACTAATAGAGCCGTTAATCAACGGAAAGACTCAACAAAAAGTCGAAGCAGACGAAAGTGACGATTGATCAGAACGCTTTAACTAACCATTACCAACAAGGAAAACTTAATGCAGAGGTGATTGCCAAAAAGACGATCTTTTTACTAAGTTCTTTTTTAAATTAACTACTATAAAGATTGGTCGCTATTGGGAACTCTATTGCTGCGCATTCTACCCGACATATTCTTAAGCGTTTATTTATTCTCTCTTAGACAATAATACAAAGTTTTTTTTATGCGATACTTTTTTTTGCCCACTTGGGAGCATCAATCAGGGTTGCTGGGCGTTCGGGTTGTAACATTTCTGTATTGCTCTAAAGCTGAGATCGAAATTGAGTTTTGGCAGTTGGTCAGAGGTTCGTCTCCTGCCGCTATTAGAGAAATATATTGCATTCATCTATCTCTTGATTTGCGCGATTTCTGGGGATCTGGGCACCGCGGTTTTCCGGAAATTAAGACTGCGTGTTTTCGGCATTCCACGGCTTTGGGTACTGATTTAGCAAGTACTGCCAAATAATCGCTTTGTTCTTGCTCGAATTTAAATTGGGCGTCAAGATTTCAAAGTTGGTACGGTCATCATAAAATTGTAGGTAGCCACGAATGATCCGGCCCGTTTGAGAGGTCCCAGTGAACTCAGCTCCCCTTACGCCCGCACTGGTTGTTTCGCAAAAGGTGGTGATGTCTTTGATTGTTGTCATAGGTTTTTATGGGATAACAGCTAAAGCCCTAAGTTGTTCTCTTGTTAGGTCGCCGAGCCTCTCCATAGGGAGTTCCAGCGTGCTCCAAAATTGCGTAGGGTGACCTAATGGAAGATACGCTAAAAAGACAACTCGTTGCCCTGCTGGATGTTGCAAGATCCAAGATCCGTGCTCCCGCTGGTCTTCGATAAATACGTTTTTTTTTGATGTTTATACATGCTGGAACTGTGGTTTTGCATCGGCATGATTCCTTCGACCACACCTTCTGCACCATGTGTGTAAAGGACGTTCGGCAGCGAAACCGATGGGTTTAAATTCCATGGATTATCGCGCCATGTTTTCTATCAATATAACCAAGCCCGTCCCGGAAATCTGACTTCCATATGTTTGTTGATTGGTCACAAAATGTGTCCTACTTTGTCAACAGATACATTATGAGCCGACGAGTTTAACGGAGCGAATCGTTGTTGTCCGGCGCCGGCGCCGCCTCGTCCGAATGAAAGCAGTAGATACCTTCGTTATACCATGCCATTGGGATGAACAAGCCACCGTAGTGCCTGAAATCTACGGGTCACCGGTCCTGAGAGTCGGTCATCAATTATTTTAGCGCCTAATTAAGACCCTCTCGATCCAAGCTTTTGAAAGGCCTCTGCATAATCAAACTCGACTCCCATTGGATTATTTGTTTCGATTGCTGCTTTAAGACCTACAGGGCTACTGGGGTAGGCCGCCAATGTTTGTTTCGGGGTGCTCTTACTGCGCTGCCAGTTGCCTTTAAGGCGCAGTTATGGAAAGGACGGTTGATGATGTCTCCATTAGAGTAGTCCATGGTATTTGTTTTAAAACCATTTTTTATTCCTGATCAAAAATATGAAGACTTTACAGAAGGTGGAAATCGATGATTTTAATAAACTTGATGCGACTTTATAAGTCTTACTTATATTTTCCCAGAAGAGTATATAAGTATTAACTATAATTTCATGATGTTGCCCCTCCATTACCTCTTCCCTTTAACCCATGCACCCCCGATCAGCTTTTCACAGAAATTCAAAACAATTCCTATAGCACTGGCAGTGCCGTAGGCTGATAAGTAGACGAAGACCAAATTAATTCCATCGAACGATTTATCGCTTGAGCGTGTTATCCTTAGAGTGTGCTGTGTCAGCGTTGGCGTAAGGGGGGGATGGATGTGGGAAGCATGCAGTTTAGAACCTATAAAGATACCGTATATGGATTTGTTAGTTCGCATCGTTAAACCGATGATTTTGATTATATTTTGGTTATTGCTTTTTACGCTTGCTAGCGGACAGCAACAGGATTCTATCTTTAGAGTAGACAGCCTTTCGGGAGGGGATAACTTCACCAACTGGAAAACGTTTATTGCACAGAAAGGTCGTACGTTGGATAGCATTAAACGCAATCAAGCCTGGGAGCGCGCCACGCCGCAAAAGAGTGAAGTGGACACGGCGATAAGGCAGCTTCAATTCCTGTATGCAGACATGCGGAATTTCCAGCAGACGCTCTCACGGGCGAGTAGTAGCGGAATATTGCGAGATAGTGTAGGCAGACCTAAACTGCAAATCGCAGATTCCTCGGTGCAACAAACCGACAGGAAGGATTCCTTGCTGCTGATGGAGCGGGAAGCAAATTATCTGATCAGCGAAATCAGCCATCAGCTCAAACTTTTTGATAAGCTGCGGGAAGAAATCCTTTTGCGTGAATCCAGGCAGGATCCTAGGGAACTATGGATTCCACGGCTTAAGAAAGTTGCCGATAAGAATCTAACCAAGGACGGGGTGAGTGCACCCCTGCTTTCCTTGTCGGCATGGCATGGACAATTCGTCCTTTTGTTGCTGAGTTTCTTATATTTTTATTGGATCTACAAAGCAGCGCGAACATCCAGGCAAAAGGATGAGCTTCCGCTCTACAAGAGCCAGCCCCTGCATATTCCGATTCTCAAAACGGCGTTGCTTTTTCTCATCCTCTTTCCTTTATCCTATCCGACGATCCCCGTATGGACGTTAGAGATCGTATTCTTCGTCATCTTTATTATCATGTATCTTCTGCTTTATAAGGAATTATCGAGCTTTAAGCGCCGCGTAATTCACGCACTATTTTTTTATTATTTGCTGCTTATTCTGACGAATTTATTCTTGCATGAAGGTCCGGTAATACAAGGAACTGCCATCTTGGCCAATGTGGTTGGTATCATTGTATTGTGGAATTTTGGAAAGAAAACTGACAGAGATAATCCTATCGGCTTTCTGCCGATGGCTATCGTCTGGCTACTCATCGGCTGCCATATGGCCAGTGTGCTTCTCAATGTGCTGGGCTACCTTAACGTTGCGCGCATCGCCAGCTTAACGGCCACGCTGGGTTTGGTCCAAGCGCTTTCGTTAAGGACATTCCGGGATATGCTTCTTCATGACCTTGAAAGCAAGTTCGATAGACCGCGTAGTAACTCATTTTTCGCACATATGGACCAGAACAAAGCGCTACGGAGCCTGGATCGGATCATCGTGCTTTGTAGCCTCGCACTGGTATTAGTAGTGCTGTTGTCGAACCTTCATCTATCAAGTGAGGCATGGCGGCATTTACGACAATTTCTTCAAAGGCAACTTACCATAGCAGGGATGAATATAGGCTATGGCGATGTGATTACTGCGGGAGTGGTACTCTGGCTAGCCAATAAACTTCAGCGTTCTCTAGGGACTTTCGTCTCAAGCGGCCGTTCTGCTCAACGCGGCTCGGTGTTCACCCTGCTGCCTTTATTTCGTTTGATCATTGTGGTGATTGGATTCTTGGCGGCTTTGGGGATGTTGGGTTTAGGATTGGATAAGCTTACCGTGATCATCGGAGCCCTTAGCGTAGGAATTGGACTGGGGCTACAGAACGTCGTCAATAACTTCGTCTCGGGTATTATTTTAATTTTTGAGCGGCCCTTTAAGCTTGGGGACTATGTGGAGCTTGCCGATAAAAAAGGACAGGTGGTTGAGATCGGAATTCGATCCAGTACGCTTGTCGCTGATACCGGGGCTCGGGTGATCATTCCAAACGGTGATCTTTTATCCGGGCGGTTGGTTAACTGGACCTTGGTCAATTCAGAGACCTATTTTAACATGACGCTGTCCGTGGAGGAGCCAGTGGATCTGCCATCTTGGAAAAAGGAATTGATAACCTTGGCCAAATCGCAACAGGAGGTCAGTCGAACCGCGCATGTGCGCATTACTACGACGCAAGTCGATGTACAACGTTACCTGCTGTCTATCCAGGTGGCCCTGCCCAGTGAGCAGGTCGAGGTATTCCGCGGCAAATACCTTGAAGCCATCAAGAAGTCCGCCAGCGTGCGGGAATTAAAAGTGTCATCGACGGCGTAGTACAAATAAAAAAAACAGGCATGGAAGAGTCAATTAGACCACGAGAGATTTCAGTCATTGGACAGCAACAAGGAAGCGATACAGATGCTTATAATGAAGAAATCTATCTTCGATGCCGGCCCGGAAAAAAGGTTATGGTGGAGCTCGACAGGATCTGAGCGCATTTTCAAAAGATGGAAAGGTATTTCCTATTCCATCAAATACAGTCTGTAATGATAGCCTAAAGAGAATATCACAACTAATTGACTGCCTGAAAGAAAAGAAAGTAACCTTTCACCTGGCACGCCATACGTTTGCCACACTGTTTTTGAGCGAGGGCGTTCCGCTCGAAAGTTTGAGCAAGATGTTAGGGCATAAGAATATTGCTACTACACAGATTTACGCCAAAATACTCAATGAGAAAGTTGGTAAGGATATGCAAAAGGTATTGTAACCCTCCCGAAAATTCGGACTTTCTGAAACGCGAAAATTCGTAACTTAGAACAGTACAATGAAAAAGACAAGAATCAGCGAGAGCCAGATCGTTTCTGCGATCAAGCAACATGAATCGGGTAAAAGCACTTCGGACATCTGCAGGGAGTTGGGTGTCCACCAAGCCACCTTTTACACTTGGAAGAAGAAGTATTCCGGGATGGACAGCCAAGAGCTGCGCCATATGAAGGAACTGGAGGAAGAGAACCGCCGTCTCAAGCAGATGTATGCGGATCTTGCCCTGGACCACAAGATCCTCAAGGATGTACTCTCAAAAAAGTTCTGAGGCCCTGCCAGCGCAAGGATATGGCTGCTTATGTTATTTCTATGCACCAGATCAGCATCAGCAGGGCCTGCAAGGTTGTCAACCGCCCAAGTCGATGTATTATTACAGGAACAGGAAGGACGACAGCGAAACGATAGCGAAGCTCCGAGAGCTGGCCGATCGGTATCCAACCGAAGGACAGGACCTTTACTATTCACGTATCCGACACGAGGGACTGAAGTGGAACTACAAACGAATCCGCAGGGTGTATCAACTCTTGGGGATGAACCGTCGCAGAAAGGTCAGGAGACGACTTCCAGCCCGGGTAAAGCAAGGGTGAAGTTTTTTTTCTTAAAATCCTTAACACATTGTTTACCTGTGTTTTAACTGTTTTTTCGAAGGTGGCTAACTGATCAGCAATTTCCTGGTAACTCAATTCTTGTTTGCGACTTAATTCAAATACCTGTCGAATCTTAGTAAGCAGCTTTCTACCGCTTCTGCAATTATCGTTTCTATTTGTTTTAATGCGGATGACTTTTCTTCGAGGGCATTGCTAGTATGTACTAGACCTTGAACTGTTTGAGTAGGGTACCTTGTGGAACCATTTAAACCCCTATCAAACCCGATTCAAGATGGGTTTGATAGGGGTTTACATTGGTTTGAAAGGGGAGTGAGTTGGCGTTGTTGAATATGGTTTGGAGGAAGAGTGGTGAAGGGGAACAGCGATTTTTAGAAATAGAACTACCGGATCGAACTGCAGCAGGGAAATCTTCAAATAGTGTCTCGCCGTAGACATACCTTAATATTTTAATCATATTTTCTTAACCTTTCGGTTGCATTAAACACGGAGATTTGAATGGGCTTAGTTAAAATTATTAACGAATTATGGAAATCTGTATCGACAAAAAGTTAGTTTCTCAAATTAATAATACTGACAAAGGTGCCTTTGATCGATTATATGAATTATATTGGGAGTATTTATTATCGCTTGCAATAAAGAAAACTGGGGATGTCGAAATCTCTATGGATTTGCTACAGGACCTTTTTGTTGATTTATGGGAGAGGCGGACAGAGCTAAAAATAGAAGTCGCGCTAAAGCCGTATCTAACCTCGGCTTTGTACTTTAAGATCTTTATGTACTTCCGTAAGAAAGGCATAGCGGAATCCCATGTCATGCTGTTTAAACAAATGATTCAAGAAGAGACAGTTGAACAGATTGACTTTGAACAAGATATAGAAAAACAATATGCTGAATTGATGCTTGCAATCGATCAATCTGTTACTCAGATGCCCGAGCGGATGCAGGTCGTTTTTAATTTACGATTTCGCGATAGCCTTAAGATTAATGAAATAGCTGAAAAGCTGGACATATCATCCCAAACTGTCAAAAACCAATTACAAAAATCACTACAGTTTCTTCGGAAAAAAATTTCTCATAAAAATATGGAATTCCTGTCCGGTATACTTTTCGTACTGTACGTCCAGCAAGCTTAATTTTTTAAAAATAATTTATTCATAATTTCTTAACTTAAATAGCGTGGTACTTTTCGTCTTTAATGCAACTACTCTAATGTATGAAGCGAGAAGAAAAGGAATTAAATCGGTTAATATCAGGCTATATCAATGGAACGATTGATCAACAGGAGCGAGAAAAGCTTTTGTTATGGATGGAGCAATTAGAAGTTTCAAACAGTGAGGGACTGATCCATCCAGGATTGAAAGCCGAGTTGAAAGCTCGAATTGATAAGCAGCTATTTGATACCGAAAAATCGACAACAGCGTTTATTAGCAAGATCCGTTTAAGATGGATCAGTGTCGCGGCGGTATTTTTACTGTTGCTCGGAATAGGGTCATTTCATTTTCTGAAGAAAGCTTCCGACTTAGGATCTCCGCAACTCGCTATTCAGCAGACAGAAGACTTTCAAATTAGGGTTCAGAAGGATAGCAGTTTTTACTTAAGTGATGGTTCACTGGCGCACCTACTTGCAGGGAGTACATTGTCATGGAATTCTAAATACAATACAACAGATCGAGCTTTGGAATTGCATGGGACTGCATTTTTTAAAGTGAAGAAAGATACCTTCCGCCCATTTTCAGTGCTCTCGAATCAAATTTTAACGACCGCATTAGGGACGGAATTTTGGGTGAGCGAAAATGGAAAAAATACGAGTGTCAAGTTGATAAGCGGTTCTGTTTTGTTACAACGAAAGAATCATGCAGGAGCATTAAGTACCATTGGTACTTTAAAACCTGGGGAAAAATGGTCAATGAAGAAGAAAAGGTCTGCAAAAGAAATTAAATCGGAGCCTGAAACAGATTTAAAGCATTTAAAGTCGGCTCTTCGCTTTGAAAATGCTGCGTTGAGCAAAGTATTTAAGGAATTGGAAAGGAACTTCCATGTAAAATTTCAGATTGATGCAGGCGTGGAAGTTGACATGACGTTCTATGGTACTTTTGGCGAAGACGATCAATTAGTCGATATATTGGAAATTATAAGCTTGGCTAATGATTTGAAGTTTGAAGATCAAGGTCATCCTGGCCAAATACGGGTACTCAAAATAAAATAATTATTAAAGAAACTGTTTAATGAACCGCTAGAAATAGCCGTGAGGAAATGTTATGCCAAATTTTATCAAAAAAATGAAAATTAGACCTTTAATGAAACGTGGAAATCAAGCTTTCGTTTTGCTTCTTTTGATGCTCTGTTGTTGCGCGCCAATTTATGCGCAAAATAAAGCAGTTATGAATGTGCTTGTCCACGATAGACAAGGAAATCCTTTAAGTAATTCCTCTGTTTTATTAAGTAATGCAGACCTGCAAATTAATACAACTCGATCAACCGACGAGCATGGCTTAGTCGTATTTGAAGGACTTCAGCCTCATGGAAAATATTGTGTGAAGGTGTCTTTCACGGGTTATACAGGAAAAAGACAATGTGATATTATTGTGAAGCCAGCAAATCGGACCAACCTTGTCATCAAGCTTGATCAAGAAGAGATACAAAATATTGACGCTGTTGTGGTAACGGCCTTGGGGATAAAACGAGAAGATAAATCGCTAGGATATTCTACCCAAACGGTCGATAATGCAGCACTAACAGAAACGAAGACGAATAACTGGACCAGCGCTTTATCTGGAAAAGTTGCGGGATTAACTATCCAAGGGGTTGGTGCCGGGCCGATGGGTTCCAATAGGATAACGCTTCGAGGAGAATCCTCTTTAAATTTAAATAACAATCAAGCGCTCGTTGTCATAGATGGGGTTCCCCTCAGCAGTAAGATTACGGGCACGGGTTTTAATTCTTATTTATCTCAGGATAGCCCTGTCGACTTTGGATCAAATATAAGCAACGTAAATGCTGATGACATTGATAATGTGACCGTGTTAAAAGGGCCGGCTGCAACGGCATTATACGGAAGTCGGGCCGCAGCAGGCGCACTAATTATTACCACAAAATCTGCGAAGCGAAAAGAGAGAGGAATAGGCGTTAGTGTCAATTCGAATACGAGCTTGGAGGAAGTGAACCGCTGGCCTGATTATCAATTTGAGTATGGAGAGGGTAGACAAGACAAATATTACTCTTATGGGAATACCGTGGATGGAGCTAACACAAGTACAACTGTTGGTGCAGGGCGAGGTTTCGGACCTAAATTCAATGGGCAAGAATATTTTCAATACGACCCGAGTGCGCCCGATGGAATAGCGACAGTAAGAACCCCATGGGTCGCCCAAAAAGATTATATTTCGGGCTTCTTTCAACGCGGTTTAACAAGCAGCAATAATATATCCGTTGAAGGTGGAAATGAAATCAATGGTGCTAGAGCGTCATTTACTTACCTTAAGAATACGTGGATTCTTCCGAATACCGGATTTGAGAGAATGAATGTGCTATTTAATGCCAATCAACAATTATCCAAAAGGCTAAAAGTCTCTGGTAGATTTAACTACAGCAATAATAAAAGTGACAATCTCCCTTCCGCAGGATATAATAACCAGACTTTGATGTATTTCTTAATATTAGGTACAGCGCCTAATATTAAACCGGAATGGTTTAAACCCTATTGGGTTCCTGGGAAAGAAGGAGTAGAGCAATATAGGCCTTTCAATTCTGGTCCTGACAATCCCTATGTTATTCTTTATGAAATGTTGAATAAAATGAAGAAGCATAATCTTGTAGGAAATATTTCTGCAACTTATGAATTCTCCCCAACAGTAAACCTGATGCTTAGAAGTGGTTTAGATTTTTCGAGTGAAGAGCGATCTCAACAGCGGCCTTTTAGTATGACGAAATTTCCGAAAGGAATGTACCGTGAACAGGGTCTTAATAATTACGAGTCGAATAGTGATTTTCTTCTTTCCTATGTTCCTAAGTTAGAATCCGATTTTAAGTACAATATTTCCTTAGGTGGAAATTATATGTCGCAGTATTATAATTTGAAATCAATGAATGCCGACCAATTAGCACAACCGGGAATTTACCAGCTGTCCAACAGTTTAGACCCAGTTGTACCGCAAAGCGATAGACAGGAAAAAGCTATTGCTAGTTTATATGCTTTTGGTCAGTTGTCGTATAAGGAAATGATATTTTTAGATGTTACGGGACGGAATGACTGGTCCAGTACGTTGCCTTCAGGAGAGCGATCGTTTTTTTATCCATCTGTGAACAGCAGTTTTATCTTAAGCCAGCTTTTTAAAATGCCGGAAGCTATTTCTTTTGCTAAAGCTCGACTCTCTTGGGCACAGGTGGGAAATGATACCAGCCCCTATCAAACGGCCCGATATTACAATCAAATATATGGTAACAACCTAACCAACCAACGGGTATTATTTAATCCTAACTTGAAACCAGAAATTACAACAAGTTATGAGGCAGGCTTGGATTTAAGGTTCCTAGATGGAAGAGTAGGCGCAGATATGTCGATCTATATGAACAACAGTAGGAACCAAATCCTTGCTACGCCCGTCGATCCCGTTTCAGGCTATAACAGTGCCTTGATTAATGCCGGACTTATAAATAGTAAAGGTATTGAGCTGGTCTTGAATGGGCAACCCATCTTGAACGATCAATTTAAATGGAAATCTGCTGTCAATTGGGCTCTTAATCGGAGTTATGTTAAGGAATTGGCCCCAGGAATCAATACTCAGATTATCTACAATAATGCTGGTGCCGTGACCATCGAAGCACGCCCAGGAGCGCGAATGGGGGATATGTATGGACGTGGATTTCTAAGAAATGAAATTGGACAGATTATTTATAATGAAGCCGGATTACCGGAACTCGACACCGAAGTAAAGAAATGGGGAAATGCATTTGCAGATTGGAAAATGGGCTTTAGTAATGACTTTACCTATAAGTCTATAGGTTTACACATCCTTTTGGACATGCAAAAAGGCGGAAGTATTTATTCCTTGACAAATTATAAAACTAATGAATTAGGAAAAGTGAAGACTTCTCTTCCGGGACGCGAAGGGGGAATCGTAGGCGATGGCGTTGTTCCACAGGCCGATGGGACGTATAAGCCAAATGATAAGTCGGTGAGTGCGTTGGTTTATTATCCGACTTATTATTCGATGAGTAATGTGGAGACCAATATATTTGATGCCAGCTTTCTAAAAATAAGAGAAGTTAGGCTATCCTATACATTTCCGGTTAATCTATTAAAGCAACTCAAACTTTCAAACGCTTCGGTATCACTTTGGGGAAGAGATCTTTTCAATTTCACCTCCTTTCCGGCATTTGATCCCGAGGGGGGAAATTTAAATAATGGAACTGTTACGCCGGGCGTCGAGCTGGCCCAATTCCCGTCGGCTAGAAGTATGGGAGTTAATTTAAGCATAGGATTTTAGTATTTATGATGATGAACATAAGAAGAAGATTTATTTCCGTTTTGATGTTTGCACTTTGTCTTTTCAGTGCGTGCGATAAAACCTTTAATGACCTCAACACCGATCCAAATCGGCCGAAAGAGGCTACTCCGGGTGTATTGTTAAGTCAATTACAATACAGAATTGTGACTTCAAAAATGAATGAAGCGAAGAGCTTCACCCATATTTTGATGCAAGTACAGGCGCCCCGAGCAAATCCAAATATCAATAGCGTTATGCGATGGGATGTTCGTAGTAGAGATAATATTTGGGAAAGTTATTATGCAGCGCTCTTAGATACGGAGGATTTGTATGGAATATCGAAAAGGTTGGAACAGCCAAATTATATGGGAATTGCACTTGTGTTGAAAGCTTATATGTATTCCATTCTAACTGATGCATATGGTGATATTCCATGTTTGGAGGCGACGAAAGGGATGGATAAGAATTTCCTTCCGAAATTTGATAAACAACAAGTTGTTTATGAGCAAATGTTGAATTGGTTAACGGAAGCTAACACACTCTTTGAAACGGATAAGCCTTTAGCATATGGGGGAGATTTGATTTTCGACGCCCAAAGTTCAGCAGCGAACATGTTGAAATGGAAGAAGTTTGCTAATTCGTTAAAATTAAGGTTGTTAGTTAGGATTCAAGGTCGGGAAGCGGAGATGAAGGTGAGATCTAAAATTGAAGAAATATTAAATAAACCGAAAGATTTTCCCGTATTTGAATCCAATGCCGACGAAGCCATCTTGGCTTTCCCAGGTAATTTTCCTTATTTCAATCCATATTATAATTCCAGAACATTCGACTGGAGAGACAATGATTACTTCACGACCTTTTTCATAAAAACTTTAAATGAAACCAACGACCCACGGTTAAAGCTATGGGCTCGGACTGTAAAAAAAGGTGACAAAGCAGTATTTCAAGGTATCCCCAGTGCATATCCCTTAGAACAGGAGTTTGATGTAAATGCAAATTCCAACCTCAGCGATGTACTTAAAACTTTCTCGAATATGGGTATTTTACAAACCTATGCGGAGGTGGAGTTTATGAAAGCGGAGCTTGCCCTGAAGAACTATAAAACCAATGACACGGAGGAGAACCATTACAATAATGCCATTCTAGCTTCTTTAAAACAATGGAAAGTTGACATTCCTGAAGATTTTCTGAAGCATTCCATTATTAAATATAAGAGTGGCGGAACTGTCGATGAAAAGATGGAGCAAATCTTTCTGCAAAAGTACTATGCTGGTTTTTTTGTAGATTATCAGTCATGGTTCGAATACAGAAGAACCGGATACCCTAAACTTGAAAAGGGTCCCGGCATACCTTCTTCTAGGACTTTCCCCACGCGAATACCTTATCCAACTTACTTGCAATCTTTGAACGCGGAGAACTTAAAAGCCGCGGTGCAACAAATGGGGGGTGACGATTGCACTATTAAAGTTTGGTGGGACAACAAGTAAACTAACATTATCCATATGAAAAAAAATATCATCAAGTTTTTAATTTGCTGTACCCTAGGTTTAGCATCAGCTTTTTCGACTTTGTTCGCTCAAACGAAGTCTATTCTGATCATTTTTGATGGTCTGAGACCCGATTTTATCAATCAGGAGCATATGCCGAATCTATTTGATCTGGCAAATAAAGGGAGTGTTGCCTTAAATAGCCATAGCGTTTTCCCAACAGTGACGAGAGTGAATTCTGCATCGCTTTCGACGGGATCTTATCCTGAAAAACACGGTATTCTCGGGAATACGATTCATATTGCAGATGTTGATGCGCGAAAAAATTATAATACCGGAAACAAAAGCGATTTGGAAATAGTGAAAAAGCAGTCCAAATTGGGGTTGTTGTCTAATTTGACGGCCGCTGAATTACTCAAACAGGAAAATAAGACATTCGCAGTGTACAGCTCTGGATCTTCGGGCCAGGCTTTCTTACAGGACCCTCAGGAAAAAGGCTGGACAGTTAATCCGGAATTTATTTTTCCGCTTTCTTTCCGAGATTCTGTTTTCCAAACGATAGCTTCTATTGAATCACAAAAGCAACCTAAATTTGCGAATCATAAATGGGTGGTAGATGCTTTTTTGGCTTTTGGTTTAGATAAGAAGCCTGCGGATATCACGACCGTATGGCTTTCAGAACCGGATTCAAAGCAACATGGATTTGGAATTGGATCACCAGAAGCTTTGGAGGCGATAAAATTTATGGATGAGCAGCTAGGACGCATTCTTCTTGCTATTAAAGAAAAGGGATTGGAAGACAAAGTTAATGTCTTAGTCAGTGCCGATCATGGATTTGTAACATACGCGGGCGAACATACCGTTAAAAGCATGCTAGAGGAAGAAGGTTTGGGAGACGACCTTAGTAATGGAAAAATAGTAATGGCAGATGGGGCGATCTTTGTGAAAGATAAAGACCAAGCAAAAGTGGAAAGGATAGTAAAGTTATTGCAAAAGCAGCCCTGGATTGGTCCAATCTTTACGAAATCTAAGAATGATACTGATTTAAAAGGAAGTGTAGATGGCACTTTTTCATTTGCAAGCATTCATTGGAACCACCCGGATCGCGCCGCGGATATCCTAGTAACGTATAGTTGGGATGACGTTCCAAATGAATTTGGATATAAAGGCTCGGCATACAATAAGAGCGGAGGAGCTGCAGGACATGGTGGTATTAGTTCGTTTGAAATTAATACTAACCTCGTGCTTTATGGTCCTTCATTCAAAAAATCGTATCAATCCACGGCCCCTACATCTTATATTGATATTATGCCTACCTTGTTTACCGTTTTAGGAGTTAAAAATAACCACTCTATGCAAGGAAGAGTGCTTACTGAATTTTTCAAGAATAAAAATGTAGATGAAAATAAGGGAAAGCAGTATATCGAAACCGCACAGAATAAAGAAAAGAATTATACAGTTGAATTGAAGTTTAGCGAAATCGATGGGCATAAATATTTGGACTACGGACGGAGGGTAAAATAGTTAGTTTGCTAAAGTTAATTGTTTATAATTCTGCTCTGATTTCTAGTAAAATGAAACTCTAATCCAAATTAAGATTTATAGTATTGATAAATGTTAATTTAGATATGGAGTATAGATATCAAACAATTGATCAATTAATTGTTTAATATATCAGCAAGGTTACGACGAAAACCTTCTGATTATGACGAAAAGCTTAATTTGGAAAGGATTTTATTATGATTCACTTGAATATCTGAATTCTACAATTCGGAACAAGTAGGGTTTATTGAAACTTTGGCATTTAGATTATTCAAGCTTTCATTCTAGTTGGTAAATAATTTCCATATATATTATTTCGATTTATCGATTTTCACCCTTAATTAAGTATGTTGATTTTTAGCTATGTAGGTTTTTTTAATTAAAACGGACAATATGCTATGTCTCTAAGAGTTAAGGTGATCGCCTAATGGCAAGTATACTTAATAATAGATTCATTAATTACTGCCGGCAGGGGAGTGAAAAACGGAGGGATTATATTGGGTTAGATCCTATACTTGTATTTAGAAGCTTTATATTCCTCTCTCACTGAGAGTCAAATTTCATAAGCAACATCCCGCAACTCGGTGCAGAATCAATTTTTATTCGGTATTGCTAAGGCTTGTAACTATATGCATTGTATCCACATACAAAATCTATTTGTCTCACAAATCGAACGTTTTATAAAATTATAAATCTTAATAATGAAAGAGGCTTTTAATTATCTTAGTAAGTTAACTGAGATCGAGCGCAAAAACAGCACTGAATTTTTTAAGAAGGAAATTATTCTTTATTAGAAAATGGAAGACGAGTAAACTCTTCGAAAAGTTAAGGAAAGGTGATACTGTTGTTGTTTGGAAATTAGGTCGTCTCGGCAGATCTCTAAAAGATCTAATTGATCTAATCACAAAGATGCAGCAACTGGATGTTAGCTTCCTTACAAGATGGTATCAACACAAATACTGCCACTGGACGATTTACGTTTAACATATTTGCGTCCCTAGCTGAATTCGAAAGAGAAATTATATCCGAAAGAACAAAGGCGGGATTAACCTCCGCCAGAGCACGCGGACGAAAAGGGGGAAGACCTCCCGGTTATAGTAAAGATACGATCAAAAAGATTAAAGCCTTAAACCCCTTTATGAATCGAGTAATAGTCCTTCAGTTCAGGATGTAGCCGAAAGTCTTCAAATAAGTCGAGCGACATGTTATAGGTATCTTAAAGCGTATGAAAATCTCCCAAATAAATAATTCCAGAAATATAGGCAACTCTTGCTGGATATATAGCCAGTCTCATCAATTGGAGGCCCAGCTGTGAAAGTGGTTCTTAAATCATGCCCCATTCCCGTGCACGCTGCAGAAGAATGACTGTTTTGTTCACTTCGAATTTTTGCATCAAGCTTTTTCGGTGGCTGTCGACCGTGACGGCGCTCACGAACATTTTTTCCGCGATCTGGGGAGTAGTGAGACCGTCGGCAAGATATTTCAGCACTTCTTTTTCACGTTTAGTGACGGGAGGAATTTCAATGAGTTCTTGCGCGGTGATGGTAGTAAGAATTTTTTGCGCTTCTTTGCCGAAATGGAGGTTTCCATCGACGATGTTGCGGATGGCTTTTTCAATTTCGGCCGTGGATGAGCTTTTGAGCAGATAGCCCGAGGCTCCGTTATGCAACATTCTTAAGATGATGCTTCGCTCGTTGAAGTTGCTTAACGCCAGTATTTTCAATTCGGGATATTTTTTTTTTATTTCGGGGCACAGTTCCAACCCATTGCCATCGGGCAAATTAATGTCGAGCAAGAGGATATCTGCCGATGTGATGGCTAATGTTTCTCTCAATTCTCGGGCAGTAGTTGCCGTGGCCACGATGATTAAGTCTTCTTTTTGCCCGATAAAACTGCTCAATCCCTGGGCAATAAGAGGATGGTCGTCGCAAACAATGATTTCAATCCGTTTCATATCAAACATTCAATACTGATGGAGGTCCCTTTTTGGGGAAACGCATCGATGTTCATTTTTCCGTTGAGGTATTTCACCCGCGTTTCTATGTTGCTTAAACCCATATTGCGGCGAATGGTTGTGGGGTCGAATCCTTTTCCGTTGTCTTCTATTTCTATGAGCAATAAGTTGTTTTCTACCGTACATTGGAGAAAAATGGCCAATGCCCCGGCGTGCTTCACGGCATTGGTGACCAATTCCTGCACTATGCGGTAAACAGCCAGTTGCTTGTTCCTGTCGGTTAGTTGGGAGAGGTTGCTGGCATAAAAATCGATTTTGGTGTCTCGTGTTTGCAGATTCTGCACAAAATCACGCAGGGCGCTGTCCAATCCGTAGAGAACCAAAGACACGGGCATCAGGTTGCTGGAGAGATTACGGATGTCCGACACTGTCTCTTCGAGTTGCGAGACGACCTTTCGCAGGGGGGCGTTGTTGTGAGTGGTTTCAAGAATGTTCTCGATGTTTATTTTTATCCCCGTTAGCTTGCCGCCCAAGCCGTCGTGCAGTTCCATTGCGACGCGCGAACGTTCCTGCTCGCTTCCTTCCATCAGCGCTTTGGATATCTCCACTTCTTTTTGCTGCGCCATCGAGATCAATTCCTGCCGGGCTTGCTTTTTATTTTGTTTCGAGACGTACAGGTAAAACGCTAGCAGCAAAATCGCGAAGGAAACGCTGCTCAAGGTAAGAATGTTTTGCGTTTTGGTTTTGTTTTGAAGCGCCAATATTTTTTTTTCTTGTTCCGAGGTGTTATAGCGGGCTTCGAGTTCCTCCACCCTCAACTTTTCGTTCCTTACCACCATACTGTCGTTTATTTTATGCAATTGCTTCAGTGCGTCATACGCCGATCTGTAGTTGCCCAGCTTTAGCTCAGCCTCGGATAATAACTTCAACGAGTTTGCCTTATTCTTCAACGACTTGCTATTTATCTCATCCGCGAGAAGCATTAGACTTATTCTCTTTGCTTCGGCGTATCCGCCGGTTTGCAACAGATTATGGCCCAAGTAATGTGCCAACGAATTGTAATCGGATTTCAGATTGTATTTGCCGCAAAAAGCCATTCCTTCTCTTGACGTTTTAATGGAGTTTGGCTTGTCACCGATCAAATCGTAGTATTTTGTTTTAATGATGTAATAGTAGGATATATAGGGCAGGTAATCTTCTTGCGTTCTGCTCTTCTTATCTATAATTTTTTCGACACTTTGCAGGGCTTCAGCCGCTTTGTTGGACTTGGATAAATACAGGAAAGAATGTGCTAAATTTAGGTATGCCCACACGAGTTGCTTGTCTTCGATTGCATTTTCCCTCAAAAGACCAATGGCTTTTTGGCTGTAATGTATCGCTCTGGGGTAATTTTTTTGATTAAAGAGAACCAGGCTCACATTGGTCAAATAAGAAGCATGCAGGCTCACCTTGTTTGTTTTCTGAATATAGGGAATAGATTTGTTAAGCAAAATATCCAGAAACAAATCGTGCCTGTCTTTGGCTTGCTCCAAGACACCATAGTTATTCCACAAACGTGCTCGATATTCGTAAGACAACGGAGTTGAAAAATCTTTCAACATGTTTTCGGCTTGCATATACAGTTGCTGACTTTTCTCGATATTTAAATCGAAATAAACACCCGCTTCGTAGAAAGTGAGAATGCCGTAATAAAGTTTATCCTTCGGGTCGATGAAAGAGTTGGCGGAATCCAGCATCGCAAACGCTTTGGCGGTGTCTCTGTAGGAATAAAAATCGGATAAAAGAAAGTAAATATCCGCCTTCTCCTTGTTGCTACGCGCTGCCTCCTTCAGTTGTCTATTAAGACTATCCACATACGTCGTTTCCTGCGACCACACGACCGACGCCTGCAGCGTAGCCCACAAAAACAAAAACATGAAAACAACGAGACGCATGGTGAATTGTTTTATTTTTTCCACAAATATAATAACGCACCTCCCTAGAATCCAAACAATTAAGAATCATGTCGAGAAATATCCTCCAAAAAGGGGAGAAAAAAATCCCGATTTCGGAGAATTGTACAGCATTGTGGCAGGCTATAACTTTGCTTTGAACGAAATCATAAAAATAAAATGCATAAGAAAATGAAAAGATCAATATCGACACTTCTCTTGCTAACGGGATTTCTCTTATTGATATCCTGTGCAAAAGATGAAATTTCGGAACAGGATCCACTTGTGGGGTTGTGGAAATTGCAGCGCATTACCGCCGGAAACGAAAGCGTGGATGTTACCAATATGACGTGTTATGGCCAATCAACTTTAAAGGTGACAGAATCGGAGATAACATTATCGTTGAAGAGTCCCCAAACAGGTGCAGATTGCAGTGCCGATACTTCCTCGTTCGGATGGAAGAAAAACGGCAACGTTTATCAGGTTGTGGATGACGAGGTCGGAGAATATATTACGATTACATTAATCGGGGACGATTTATCGTTAACAGTTACTGCCGATGGAAATTCATCCACCTTTTTATTTAGAAAGTAAACCAAATAAATCATATTAAATAATCGCAGTATGCAAAAAAGAATCACATTTTTATGTTTAATGGCTGTATTTGTTTTTGTGCTTGGCGTATCGGCGCAAACAGCGGAACGCAACCAATACAAATTGGGTGGGGGAATTTTGATTGACGTGGGCGATGGTGGTACCATGGTGGGGCCACACGCGAAGTATTTCTTCACGCCCAATCACGCGGGCGAAGCGGCTGTTTTATTCGGACGGGGCGCCACCTTTGTACACGGAGTATATAGTTACAATAGCGCTTTCCCGGGCGTTAACGGACTGTCATGGCACCTAGGCGCCGGCCCCTCTGTGGCCTTTGGCGGGGGAACCACGCTATTCACTCTAATGGCGCCGCTAGGCGTTGAATTTGTCATCCCGAAAGCGCCCATCGCGGTAAGTGTGGATTGGCGGCCACGGTATTTTTTTATTGAAAACGAAACGTACTTCGATGCTTCTCGTTTTGGATTAGGATTACGCTATACCATTAAATAACAATCAATTTAAAAGCAAAAAAACAATGAGAAAATTTATTTTCACATCCATTCTCGGGTTCCTGATCAGTGTATCGGGAGCAAAAGCACAAAGCTTTTTAGATAAACTCGATAAAGCGGTAAATCACATTGACAGAGCCGCGCAGTCGGCCGACAAAGCGTCTAAAACAGGCGGTAAAGTAAGGTCGCTCCTCAATAAAAAACAAGGCGCAGGTTCCAACCAAACCATGTTACAGATTTCGGGAATCGATTTGTCGAAGTTAAAAAAACTCAATGGCAATGTGGAGTCAGTAAAAGGGGTAAATGAAACCAAAATGAAATTCAATGCTGCTAAATCTACCATTACCGTAAACCATTCGGGTACTACGGAAGAACTTTTGACCAACATTCAATTAAAATCAAGAGATATTTTCGACGACGAGAACGTTGCGGCTTTAGAGGAAGGATTGATTGAGATTCAATTAAAATAGACGTTACATAAAAATTATAGTCAGATGAAAAAAATAGTAATATTCGCAGTCGTAATGGTCGGAATGATCTCATTTACTTCGTGCTCAAAAGATGACGGTCCAGACGTACAGAAAGGCAAAACCGCAAAGTTTACTCTCTCCGCTCCTGGACTTACCTCGGAAGACATCGTGGCATTTGTGTTCACAGGAAGTATGAATGGGCAAGTTTCGGGTACATCGTGGAAGATAAATGGGATAACACAAGATAATCAAGGAGTTATTCAAATAAAGAATGAACTTTTGATTGGTAATAAAACAGTAATTGTAGAAACTACAAAACCTCTCGATAATATTATTGTTACGTTTGGCGGGAGTAGTCATAACACTCCTTATACCATTAAGTTAAGGGCGGAAATAAATGGAAAAATCGAAAATGATATTTCCGATATCGTTAACCAAACGTATTCTAAAAGTTTAAATTACTAATTCTATTTTCAAAATGCTCATCAGTATGTTTTTTCATTTACGTTTCACAAGTTAGTGTTTCATTCCAAATAGTTTTGGTGAAGGGTACAGCGGGCGTCGAATTTATTTTGACGCCCGCTTTTCTGTTCTTACTTATTTACATTTATCAAAGCTCTAACCTTTGAAAAAGTTACACAGGTAAGGAACATCTCTTCGGTTCATGGCTTTCGACCCCTTGCGAATCTGCGTTGTCTTTTTCTTTGCCTCTTGCAGCCGCTCAATCAATTGGATTTGAGGTCTGATGACGTGCCGATAACGTATTCTTGAGGTATGAAAAGCATGTTGGTTGGTAATCTAAACACGATTAAAGATGTCTAACAAAACGAAGATTTAACTAAAACACCCGAAGAAATTTATAAAGGACTTGGATTGACCAGAGCAACATTTTACAGATACGCTAACATCCTTGATAACCACACAAACGAAGAAATCAAACAAATGCAAATCAAATAATCTTAGAAAAACATAAAACAATTATATTTTGAATTGTTATAATAATGTTATAACTTTAGTAGTATGAAAACAAAAGTTAGAAAAATCGGTAATTCTTTTGGAATTATAATAGGAAAGCAAATTCTTGACCAGCTCCATGTTACGGATGAAGTTTCTTTATCTGTCGAGGATTCTAAAATCATTATCGAAGCAGTTAAATCAAAACCTCGTAAAAACTGGGAAGAAATGTTATTAAAAGCCAACTCTTTAAAAGATAAAGAGGTTTTAGAATATTTTGATAATGATTTCGACAAAACAGAATGGACATGGTAAAAAGATTTGAAGTGTATTTTATAGACCTTAATCCTACCATTGGTTCCGAAATTAATAAAATTAGACCTGCTGTTATAGTTTCACCAAATGAAATGAATAATGCTTTAAACACAGTAATTATTGCACCGCTTACATCGACACTCAAACCTTATCCAATGCGCGTAAATTGTAAGGTAGATGGAAAGCAAGCTCAGATTGCTTTAGACCATATAAGATCTGTTGATAAAAAAAGATTAAAGGGTAAACATGGAGAAATTGAAAATTCTACACAAAAACAAGTTGTTAATACTTTATTAGAAATGTTCTCCTAGTTTATCTCAAATAACGATGGAAGAAGTAATAATACTATATAAAAAGAATAGAAGTACAATATATTGGTCTAGTTGCGGTAGAACCGCGGCCTTCATGATTTTCTGCGCCGCTATTACGTATGCGGGTGACGATGAAAATCGCCAATGCTATAAAAAGAAGACCAAATAGGATTGAAAGAAACATAAGGGTAGAATGATTAAGGTGTACGAGATTTTTTTATCTTTTGCGGGAATGGAGCTATACTTTGCAAAGCGTAACCGGAGAGTCCGGCACAATATAGTATTTTCAACCATTTAGCTCGGTTTTTCCTGCGGGCCGTTCGCTTTGCATCTATTAAAGAAACATTATTTGTTGTTTTCATAAATCCATCTGAATTATTAGTTGAACAAGCTATTGGCAACAAAGTTTATTTTTTGTCCAATTTGGAACTTTTAAGGAAGATCGCTTATGGGCTACCCCGACCGCATGAGCACATTATCGGCATTCGGCAAGTATATTACATTGTGGAATCAACAAATGTATTTGCGCAAAAGGTCTTCGAAAAACTGCTGCATGATTGTGGTATGATCTAACGCGTCATAAATTCTCGCCGGAGGGATGGTAACAAAAAACAGTTTCCCAGCGAATATGCTTGCATCATGCCAATTGTCTGTTAAAAGAGCTATACCAATAAGAAACGAGGGCGACTTCTAGCTTTTTATTCCCCCCCATGCGGTTCGAACGTAAGTGGCGACGTTAGGGCTGTGGTCCAGCTGCTGTTCATGGAGCTGCCCCATGTGGCCGAAATATATGGGTGTAACCAGATTTGCAGTCTCCAACCTGATCATTCCCGGACATCCCGTCGCTGGGCCGGGGGGGGGCTGAAACTCATGACTCCTGCGAACCTTGTAAATACATTTGGTTGCTGAAAATCGTGGAGCGCCCAATCGCCCTAAATTGGAGAACCGACAGTTTGGATTGAAGCCGCTAGGCCATCCCTTCACCCAGTCAAGTTTAATACATTGCTGTAGAGGTTACAGCACAACACCAACAGCAGCCTTAAAATTATACTCATTGTAGGAGGTGCATGGGTAGCTAAATCCCGAATGGAGGCATACTGACTAGCGTACCTAGGAAATCGTCTCTTTGATAATCCTTGATTGTAAAGCTCATCCTGCCGCTACGCTGGGCCTGGCAGTTCCGCCGAGCAATCCGGTAAAGTCTCTATGGTGCTGGAACTTTTCTTGATAGAAAATAAGGTGACAATCGAAACGGCCCAGCGGGAAAGAATAGCCACGGTCAGATTGGGTCAGCATGAGAAAGAAGACGCCGAGCAAAATATGCTCCCTTATTAAACTTAATTCTTCTCGCAGGGACACAAAAAGCATCTTTTCTATTCAAGGGATAACACTTTAATGTGGTGTTGATGTTCGCCTAGAATCGTAAAGGACTCTACGTTACGGATGACCTAAAGAGCGGAAGCTTCAAAAACAAAGGCTTATGAACTCGGTGTTCATAAGCCTTTGTTGGCTTCTGTTGAAGCTTAAAAAAATGGATAAATCCCTTACTTTTTATTTAGACGGATATAATCGATTAACACGTTAGCGCTTTCTTCCAGCACGAAATCATAATCGAATTTTGGCTGCGGCTGTCCTTCTTTCCAGAGCGGCAATCCTAGGAATGCCAACTGCTTGTTAATACGGTCGCGATTTTTTAATCGATTTGTCTCACGCTCTGCTTTTAGTTTGGACTCATTTAGGCTTACCGAAGGCATAGCGTCTACTTTATTGAATTCAGCGATATCTTCGAGTAAGAAGGTATAAGCAGGAGACTTCTGCATGCGTTTTGTGTGTATCTGGTTCAACTGCGCGTTGATCGATGTTAAATCGGAAATCTTCGAAAAGGTCGATGGTTTGATCTGATCCCAAGGTAAAGCCGAAGGTTCCGAACTTTCGCCAAATTTCTCTGCGGAATATTGCGTGGGGAAGGTAACATCAGGTTCAACACCCTTGTGTTGGGTACTGCTTCCTGTTACACGGTAGAATTTACCCATGGTAATATTAATCTGACCGAACTCCGGTGCCCCATTTGGGGTGTCAGCATCCTTTTCGCCAGAAGCTTTGATTAAGAGCTTGTTGGTTGCACTGATAAATCTGGACATATCCACAGCGTTTTGCACCGTGCCTTTACCATAGGATGTTGAACCTAAAATGATACCACGACCATAATCTTGGATCGCACCAGCAAAGATTTCCGAGGCAGATGCCGAGAAGCGGTTTATGATGACACCAAACGGGCCATCCCAACTAACACCGGATTCTTGATCGCTGTCTACTTGAACGCGGTTTCTGGTATCGCGAACTTGAACTACTGGACCCTTGTCGATAAACAGACCCGTTAGCTCGATTGCTTCTTGAAGTGAACCACCCCCGTTATTACGTAAGTCCATCAATACAGCGTCAACACCATCTTGTTTTAAGCTATCTAGGAGTAATCTTACGTCACGGGTAGTACTCTTATAATTTTGGTCACCACGGCGTACAGCATCAAAGTCAATATAGAATTTCGGTAGATTAATGATACCTACACGATAGTTCTTACCATCTTCGCCTTTGATTGTTTTGATCTCACGTTTTGCAGATTCTTCTTCAAGAACGATTTTCTCACGAGTTAACCTCACTATTTTTGGTGCAGTAGATAATTCTGCGCCCGCTGGTAATACTTTCAAACGTACAACGGTACCTTTCTTTCCTTTGATTTTCGCAACAGCAGCATCTAAGCGCCAGCCGATGATATCTTCAAACTCACCGTCGCCCTGTGCTACAGCGACAATACGATCGTTAATCTGTAATGTTTTGTCTTTGAATGCTGGTCCTCCCGCGATGATCATCTTGATCGTAACCATCTCGTTTTCCATCTGCAGTTGTGCGCCAATTCCCTCTAACGTATTAGACATGCTCTCGTTAAATGCCTGCGCAAATGATGGATTGTAGTAGTTGGTGTGGGGGTCCACCGCTGCTGTAAATGCAGTCATGATAATTTGGAACGCATCATTAGCATTTGCTTTGGAGGCTTGAGAAATCAGGTTCTTATAACGGTTACGTAGTGTTTCTTTATTCTTCGCCAAATCGAGCTTAACCGAGTCGCCCGCTGTGAGCTTCAGGTTCAATAGATCATATTTTACACGTTTCCTCCACTGATCTTTTAATTCAGCGTCAGATTTGAACCACGGTAGCTTTTCGCGAAAGCTATTGTAGTTTTCATCTTTGCTAAAATCATGATGTGCGTCTACTTGCTCTAAAGCATAGTTCAAACATTGTAAGTAGCGATCTGAATATTTGTTGAACATGTAGAAAGCGCTCGAAAGGTCACCCTCTTTAAAGTCCTGTCCAAAGGTATTTTTGAATTGTTGGAAATCGTCAATATCTGACTGTAATAAATAGTTTCTTCCCTGATCTAAGCCTTCTACTATATTGTTGAAAATAATATTAGAAATAGAATCGTTCATCGAAACGCGTTTGTAGCTGAAGTTTTCCAATAAATTGGCAACCTCTTTTACGATTACGCCATGCTGTGTTGTCGGTTTTAGTTGTAAGCCCTCTTGCTCCAGATCTACGCGAGGCTTCGCTGCGCAAGCGACGATAGAGATTAATGAAAGACCTAAGATGAGATTTCTTAACATGTAGATGGTTTTCTTAATATTGTTCATTTTATAAATTAGTGCCTTTATAAGCAGCACCTTCCGCTAAATCGCCTCGTGAGCGATTATAGCTATAAATTTAGTTAAATTTCAATTCAAAGTTTGAGGTGTCAACGTAAAAATATCATTTCACTTATCAAATATCGACCCATTATATGGCTTGTTAACACTTTTTAAGACTAATAGCTTGGCTATCGCCGCTGAAAACTGAGATATCTTTCTTTTTTTTGAGGAATATCAGTAAGGGGGGTGATTCCAATCCTTTGAAAATAGCCTTTTTTCAGAAAAAAAATATATGGTTAGATTCTTAAAATAGTTCTCTGCGCAGTTTCCAATATTGAAATAGATGCTCTGCAGCATCCTCATAATTCCCCATAATCATATCAATCTCCCCCAGTTTATCATGAATAGCCAGCTGCAATACTTTGTTATTCTCCTGGTCAGCAAGTATTTTCGCATGCTCTAGCTCTGATTTTGCTACACTATAGTTCTGTTGTATGAATTTCGAATAGCCGAGCATATACTCAATCTCCGGCAGGTCCATTTTAAAATTACGGGCTTTGGCAAGCTCGCGCGCCTGAATCAAGAACCATTGCGCCTCGGTATGCTTATTCTGGATCTGATATATTTTTGCTAACTGAATCCAAGCTTTTGTTTTGCCTTGCGGATCCTTGCTCTTATTGTAAAGCGGGATGGCGCGACGTATGATGCTGTTCTCGGCCGCCTTATATTCCTTTTGGTATGCACGGATCAACGCTACACGAACGAGCGAATTCGCTTGATCGACATTACTTTTGTTGTTGAGTGCCTGTTGTAGGTATCGCTCTTGCAGCGCATCAGCATCAGCGTAGCTGCCCTGATATAAATGCGCATTTGAAAGATTAAACTGAACAACGCTCGCCTCCTCACGCAACTCGGTATGCTGAACTAGAGCTAACGCGTCGCCCAACAAGCTTATCGCTTTTTTTATGTCTTTTTGCTTGATGGCTTCCAGCGCATACTGATTCGTTAAGCCAACGGCAAGACGCGTATTGTTGTTCTTCTTTAAAGAATTGATAAGCTCAGTCCATTTTTCCGGGCTGCTGGGATAAGGGTCGAATTGTTGCTTGATATAGGACGCATTGGAAGTTAATTGAAACTCCTCCACCAGATTTTGATGGTCCAGCTCCCGGGCAATCGAATCATAGAAACTCTTTTTCTCCTGATAAGAGTCTACTAAAACTTCTTCTTTGGTTCTGGGTGCAGGTAACACATACACCTCAGGGCCAACGCCTTTGAACTTGGGGTTGTACTTTGTAACAAAGCCCGCAGGATCCAATACCTCACTATCACTCTGGGCTTTCAGCCCGCTCATCAAAATTATTAGCCCTAGGGCCAATAGCACACGCACTTTGTTAAACATCCTTTAAATTGCTTTTTTCAAAATTATCAATTCTATTTAGATTTCATAATTTGAACTGTTAATTAAACGTCAGATTCCTAAAATATTAAAGTAACTTTCTTGGATATAGTAAAACTTTAGCCACATTTTGGCCTATATACTCCGGGACGATTACTAAACATTGCCTTTACCAGCAAAATTCAATAGTTTTGTTTTCTATGACAACAAGGATCCCATTAGCTGAACGTATGCGCCCTAAATCTATTGAAGATTATGTGGGACAAAAGCATATTATTGGCGAAGGGGCTGTTTTAAGGAACGCTATTGAGCAGCAGGTTATACCATCGATGATCTTTTGGGGGCCGCCTGGGGTGGGTAAAACAACCTTAGCGCTCTTAGTGGCGAAGGCTTTGGAGCGACCTTTCTACAGCTTGAGCGCGATTCAATCGGGCGTAAAGGATGTTAGGGAGGTTATAGAAAAGGCCGAGCAGCTTAAGCAGTTCAATCAGGAACAACCTATACTTTTCATCGACGAGATACATCGATTCTCCAAATCACAGCAAGATTCCCTTTTGGGTGCCGTGGAGCGAGGGACTGTCACATTAATTGGTGCAACGACAGAAAACCCTTCGTTCGAGGTGATTTCGGCTTTACTTTCCCGATGCCAGGTCTATGTGCTGGAAGAATTGACAAAAGAAGATCTGGTGCACATCGTTGATAAGGCGCTTGCGGAGGATGAGTATCTAAAGGGAGAGTCCATTAAAATTGAAGAATACGAAGCCTTGCTTCAGCTGTCAGCAGGAGATGCTAGGAAGCTATTGAACATCTTAGAATTGGTGAGTCAAGCCGCCATACATTCGCAGCAACCGGTCACTAACGACTTCGTTGCCCGACATGTGCAGCAAAATAGAATCCGTTATGACAAGTCCGGTGAGCAGCATTATGATATCATTTCGGCGTTTATAAAATCTATTCGGGGCTCGGATCCCAATGCTGCGGTCTATTGGTTAGCGCGTATGATTGAAGGAGGGGAAGATCCTAAATTTATTGCTCGACGCCTATTAATCTTAGCGTCGGAGGATATCGGGAATGCGAATCCGAATGCCTTGCTTTTGGCGAATAACTGCTTTCAAGCCGTTAACGTTATTGGCTGGCCGGAGTCCAGGATCATTCTTTCGCAAACCGTAACCTATTTGGCGAGTTCTGCGAAAAGCAATGCCGCCTATGAAGCGATCAACAAAGCGCAAGCCATGGTGAAGCAGACCGGGAATCTGTCCATCCCCCTGCATTTGAGAAATGCGCCAACAAAATTGATGAAAGAGTTGGATTATGGCACTGACTATAAGTATGCTCACGCCTTTTCAGGAAACTTTGTTGATCAAGAATATATGCCCGATCAGCTGCGAGGGGTTAAACTTTATGAGCCGGGAAAAAATGCGGCCGAAGAGAAGATGCGACAGTCCTTGAAGGAACGTTGGAAAGGAAAATATGGGTATTAAATTAAAGGGCGTTTAATAGACGAATATGTCAAATACATTTACAAGTATAGATTTTGAATTAGCAACGTCGAAATATAGTAGCGTTTGTGCAGTGGGCATCGTCAATGTCGTAGATGGGATTATTACTAATGAATTTTATAGTTTAGTAAGACCCCCGGCAAATAAATATATGTGGCAAACTTCCAGAATACATGGCATTAAGTCAAAACATACCGAAAATGCGCCAACTTTTATTGAACTATTTCCCCAGATCAAAGGTTTAATACTGGGACAGGCCATGGTCGCGCACGATGAGTTGCTAGATCGCTCGGTGCTGAAGGAGACCATGGGTTTCTATAATTTATCATACAAGGAATTAAAGCTTCCGCAAATGTGGGAGTGTACCAGTAAAATATATCGTGCCTTAGGTTTTGAAAGAACAAAACTGAGTATCTGTTGCGAAATCATGGGGGTATCGCTGCAACACCACGATGCATTATCAGATGCGCGGGCTACAGCGGAGCTCTATCTGAAGAAAGATCAAGTAAAAAACAATTTAAAAATCGGTTAATCATGAGTAAAATAATAAATGTGGTATTGTCTGGTGGCGTTGGGTCAAGGTTATGGCCGCTTTCCAGAAAAGCAAAACCCAAGCAGTACCTGCCAATTTTTGGTGGTAAGACGCTATTTGAATTAACCGTCGAACGGAACCAACCCTTGGTTTCGAAAGTTACATTGGTAGGGTCCATTCAAAATAAGGATTTGGCAGAACCTTATTTGAGTAAATTCAACAGCGATATTATAGCTGAAGCGGCACCGAGAAATACGGCAGCAGCGATTGCTTTTGCTGCATTTCATGCCGACCCAGATGACATATTGATTGTTACACCATCCGACCACCTCATCGAAGGAGAAGAAGATTATCAACAGGCAATCAATCAAGGTGTTGTGTTTGCTCAGGAGGGATATATTGCCACTTTTGGAATTATCCCGACACGCCCGGAAACAGGTTATGGTTATATCGAACATGAGGGCAATACCGTGTTGGCCTTTCGTGAAAAGCCGAATGAGGAAACTGCACGCGATTTCCTGAAGAAGGGCTCCTTCCTTTGGAATTCCGGAATATTCTGCTTTAAAGCAGGTGTTTTCTTAGAGGAGCTGATGCGTTTCGAGCCTAAACTATATTCTGCAGCTGAAACGGCTTTTGAATATGCGCAAGACTTAGTTCTGGATGAAGAACACTCTTTGCTGATCCCATCCAAGAGTATCGACTATGCCGTTCTGGAGCGTAGTGACCTGATAAAAGTCGTTCCTGCGAAGTTTCGTTGGTCAGATATGGGAGCGTTTGACTCTTTGTTTAGTTATCTTAAGGAAAAGGGGCATCCGGTAGACGAGAATGGCAACATTGTTGTGGGTACAAATAAGCATACGGTCTTTGTGGGTTTATCGAACTGCATGTTGATCAATACAGAGGATGCAGTATTAATTCTCGACAGAAATCGTTCGCAAGATGTTAAACAGGTTTACGAATCATTGGAAAAAGGAAATTCTCTCTTAATTTAATATTTACTGTAGCGTTTATTTTACAGTCGTCGTATTCTATAAATAAGAATTAAAAATTAAATTTACAATGGTTTCACTTTATCCAGTCTACCTGTTTACTCGATAAATACCTTAATTATACGCTATGGGATTTTGGAATAATCTATTCGGAGGAAAAACGAAAAACGAAAAAACGTATCTGAATAAACTTTCTTGGATTACTTGGGATATCCACAATCATTTATTACCTGGGATAGACGATGGAAGTCCGGATGTCGAGCAGTCTTTGGAGTTGATCAAAGGTTTAAAAGATTTAGGGATCCATAAATCGGTATCTACACCACACGTCATGTTTGGTGTTCATAACAACACGCCTGAAACAATTCAGGCTGCGCATCAGTCCTTAACGTCCGCTTTGACGAATAATAATCTTGATTTTGAATTAAAGTATAGCGCTGAGTATATGATTGATGATCAATTGGATTCGATCATCGAAAACGATCAACTGTGTTTGATGCCGAATAAATACGTGTTGATAGAAATGTCATATCTGTCGGAATCGAAAGCTTTATTCACAATTATAAAAAGTTTATTGGAGCGTGGTTTACAGCCTATACTGGCCCATCCCGAACGATATAACTACTATCACAATAACTTCAAGATTTTTGAAGAGATTAAAAATGCAGGCTGTATGTTACAGCTGAATTTACTTTCTATCAGTAAATACTACGGTGAGCACGTAAAGACAGCGGCATTAACATTAATCCGTGCTGGTATGTATGACTTTGTAGGCACTGATATGCACCATACTAGACACTTAGATGCTCTTAAGGGCGTTGTAACGAAGTATGATGTGTGCGAATTGCTGCGCGATTGTCCTATAAAGAATGCGAGCATGTTCGAGGTAGCGCAGGAAAAAAAAATCGCTTAAGGATCGTGAGATAGCCTTAATTTGCTGAAAAACGCAGATTGTGGATTTATGGTAAAAATATAGAGAGCCCGAGAGGCTCTTTTTTCGTTTGATAGATTCTGGCCTTAACGGTTATCAGGAACTCTGAATTCTTAGGTGGTTTCAACGGAAACATAAAAGTTTTTTCTGAATAGGTTTGTTTTCAAAGGCATCAAGAACTTTCATTCCTGTTGCTGTTTCAATGGAAGTATTAAAGATTTGTTAGAAGACTTATTCAGGATCTTCCGTATATTTTCTTTATTTTGTCTGCATGAAGAAGACCATTCTGATCACTGTTGGGGCGGGATTCATTGGATCTCATGTCGCCCGATACTCTTTAAACTGAATCGAAACAAATCCATTTCGTCATTTCAATTTTTTTTGAGAATTTTATAGAAATGTATTTAAAACCGATACTGTTAACCTGTATTCAATTACTGCTCGTCTGCCTCTTAAATTTATCTGGCAAAAATCCCTACGCTCATTTATTGGATATTAGAGGCGAAAAGGCTATGCTGGAAGGCGTGCTGCGGTCTAAAGTACATTTCGGAAGCGACACTTTAGCTATCCATAAAAATTTAGATCCACTTCTTCACTTTGCAATTGAAAAGCATAATTATAAGTTAAAGTGGGCGTATTATATGTTGATGGCCGATGCTTTTTCGATTGCTTTTGATAAACCCAATGATCGAACGGATCGTTATTTCGAACTAGCATTAAATACGATTGCTGACGAGAATGAGGAGGGATTAGAGATGCTGACAAACATTCGTTGGGGCTATTATTATTTTACATACAGAAACTTAGAACGAGCTTTTCCTTACTTTTTAAGAGCAAATGATTTCAATGAACGTGTGTTGTCGGCAACCATTCCCCTGGTTCCTCTTCACTTCGGTTATATGGCAAACTTTTACAGTTACATAGGCGATCATAAAAAAGCAATCGTGTATCTTAAATTGGGTATTCCTTATACCGAAGAGCTGAGCAGGAAGCGGATCGATATGTTCAATGCCGTGGCCGTTTATTTGAAGCGCGATTCTCAGATGTCTGAATCCGAAGATTATTTCAAACATGCGTTAAAAGTTGCAGAAAAGGCGAAAGATTCGGTATGGATAGGAATTATCTCGGGTAATTTGGCCGATTTTGAAAGAAGCAGAGGGAATCTTGATAAGTGTTTGGAGCTGATACAGCGGAATATCACGTATTCGGACAAGTTTAATGAACCTTTAGATGCCATGCGGGCAAATATTGCGATTGCCGATGTCTATATTCAACGAAGGCAATGGAAGGATGCTAAGGAGGCGCTCTACAAGGCGGAAGGTTATGTAGAAGATAAGCCGTACTTTCTGCAATATAAAAAAGACATCGCTAAAGCATTTGCGGATATCGCTCATGGCGAGGGCAATAACCCCAAGGAATTAATCCATCTGCAAGAATATCTCGCGCTCAACGATAGTTTGACAAAACAGTCGAATTATGAAATGATGCAAAAGATTTATTGGCAATGGGAGTCTGAGCGTTATTCGCAAGCGGTTGCAGCGGCGGAGATGAAGAAAGTGCAGGCTCAACAGAAATATCAGCTAATCGGTGTTCTATTGCTTTTAACCTTTGTGATTATTTTATTATTGATAAATCGCGCTAGAAATAAAGAGCGAATCAAATCTACGCTTCTGGAGAAGGAACAATTGCGTTTGGCATTTGAAAAGAATCAAGTGGATCAAGAACTGTTAGTTCTGAGAGATTCGTTGGAAGAGTTTACCAATACAATCAAACAAAATGACGTGACCATCCAGCAATTAAGGTTGGAAGTGAAACATGGTGAGGATCTGGATCCCGCCTATCAAGAGAAAATCAACGATAGTCTGAGTGATATGCTTGAAACACATATCATGACGGATGAGCGTTGGATAAAATTCAAAGAAGTGTTCGATCGCGTGTATCCCGGTTTCCTGATTGGGCAAAAAGCGATATATCCCAAGCTTTCGGAAAATGATTTGAGGCTGTTGGCTTTAATGAAATTGGACCTTAGCAATCGAAGCATGGGGGATCTCCTCGGGGTTTCTATAGAAGCTGTCAAAAAGGCAAAACAAAGACTAAAGAAAAAGCAGGAAATTATAGAAAATCAGGTGTAAAATGAACTACCCGCGAGGTAAGTTTGTTTATCTTGTTGATAAATAGTTTTTTACGAATAAATCCCCCAAAATCGGATAAATAAATTTATGCGATTTGTCCACCTATTGTCCACCCCCCTAAATTACCGAAAATCGATTATTGCGTCTAAATTTGACTTATTCTCCTTTCGAGGATTAATAAAAGCAAATAAGGCCTCAATGAACTATTCATTATTAACTGTAATCATTCTATTAGCTGTTGGATTCTTCTACCTATACCGAAGATTTTCTCACAGCAATTTCGATAAATATGCTGACTTGACGGTGAGCGTATTATTAGACCGGAACAATGGGGATTCTCATTCCCATTACGGATGCATAATTTTTCAACTTCCTAGCTACGGGGAACATGTGAAAGAAGTTGTAATCACGGGTGTGCAAAGCAGCAATAAGCACATCCGTGTAAATGCATTCGAAAAATTAAACTTCTTTGTAACTCCCGGTAAATCTACGGAGAGTGCGATGAGATCTATTGGCTTTTCAATTCACAATATGGCTTTGTTGAATCATAAAGGTCAAAGGGAGAGCGTACTTGTAAAAGGATATGTGATTGATAGGAAAGGAACGAAGAATTTTTTCCTAAAGACTACTTATTATGTCTTACAGGAGTTTTCAGAGGAGAGTTTTACGAATCCATCGGAAAAAATTGAAGGATTAGCAGTATAATCCATTTTTTAGGTTGTTAAGAGCATCGGGCAGTCATGTTACGATGCTTTTTCTATTCGTTATCAGGCAAATGCGAAATCAATCGTTTGCATGCCGCTATATTTTTGTGTTAACATAAGTTTAATACATCGACAAGCTAAACAATTTGTTTTAATCAAAATGTTGAGTACTTTTGTTGCTCAACACTGACACATGTTAGACTCGCTAATTACATCGAAGACCCGATTGAAATTGCTTATCAAATTTTTTGTTTCGGCATCAAATAAGGGCTACTTACGCGGTATTGCAGAAGAGTTTAATGAGTCGACCAATGCGGTAAGAAAAGAACTCAATCAGCTTACAGATGCTGGATACCTAAATCGAAATCAGGAAAACCAAAGAATTTATTATCGAGCAAATACGCAACATCCACTGTTTGATTCGCTTCAGAACCTAGTTAGAAAATATTTAGGGATTGACAAGGCAATTGAATATGTTTTGGAACGCTCGGGCGATATTGAGCAGGTTTGTCTTCTTGGTGATTATGCCAAGGGCGTTGATTCTGGGACAATAGAGGTAATGGTGCTGGGCACAGGCGTAGATGTCGCGTACCTGACGCAGTTGAGAACTAAGATTGAATCCTTATTGGATAAGAAGATTAAAATTTACTTCGAAAAGCCAGAAGAGGTTCAACAGCAGATTATTCTTTTTGAGAAAGAAGATCAAAAGTAAATATAAAGGATTAGTACAAATTCGCATGAGAATTAAAAAGATAGCATGTATTGGAGCTGGATATGTTGGAGGACCAACAATGTCTGTAATTGCTCAAAAGAATCCGGATATACAAGTCACAGTTGTTGACTTAAATGTGGATCGGATAAATGCATGGAACGACGAGAATTTCGAGAACCTGCCGGTATATGAGCCTGGTCTCGATGCGGTTTTTGCAGAAGCGCGAGGTAGAAATCTTTTCTTCTCTACCGACGTTAATAAAGCGATCGTCGATGCCGATATGATTTTTATTTCGGTAAATACGCCGACAAAAACATACGGTAAGGGTAAAGGTCAAGCCGCTGATCTTAAATTTATTGAGTTATGCGCTAGGCAGATTGCGGATGTCGCAACTTCTTCCAAGATCATTGTCGAGAAATCGACCATCCCTGTTCGTACAGCAGCGACGATCAAAAGCATATTAGATCATACAGGAAAAGGCGTGCAGTTCCATGTGCTTTCCAATCCGGAGTTTTTAGCGGAAGGCACCGCTATACAGGATCTTCATAATCCCGATCGTATTTTGATCGGAGGGGAGGATCAGGAAGCCATACTGGCGCTAAAGCAGATCTATGAGGCATGGGTTCCCGGGGAAAGGATCATAACGACTAATCTTTGGTCTTCTGAACTTTCAAAACTGGTTGCAAACGCTTTCCTGGCACAGCGAGTTTCATCCATTAACTCGATATCGGAACTTTGCGAAGTGACAGGAGCCAATGTGGACGAGGTAGCCAACACAATCGGACAGGATGCAAGAATAGGATCTAAATTTTTAACAGCATCGGTTGGGTTTGGGGGCTCGTGTTTTCAAAAGGATTTATTAAATTTAGTATAAATTGCCAGGCTTAATAACCGGAATGAAGTAATTGGTTATTAAGGGTCCGGTAATCAAATTCAGTGCTCCCGAAAAAACTAGATTCGCAGAAAAGATGATGCAATCTATGTTTAATACAGTAAATGGCAAGAAAATTGCTTTTCTGGGGTGGGCGTTAAAAAAACACAAACCATACACGATAATCAACAGCGATTTATACCGCCTATCACCTCCTAGAGGAGCAAGTGCAAATTATCGTGTTTACTAGAAGTACAAAAACATCAGATATACAAGGGCTTAAACTTTTAAAAACTCGCTCCCAACATGAAATAAAGAATTTTTGAAAGAAATTGTTAATCCTACGAAGTTCGCCAAGATGCACACGGTATAGCAATTTTTACAAAATTGGATGAATTTGAATACTATGGTTGGATGAAAATTAAGGGCATTATGAAAAAGCCTGCTTTTTTTGGATGGGGAAAGTTGTTGCATAGGAAAGAGCAGAAAGGTTTAGATTTTGTCTATTATGCTATTGGAGAATAATTGATCCTTAACGCTTAATGATAAATACTATGAAAGAAATAGAAAAAAGTGAGCAAGCAAATTTTGCTGCAAAACGTCACGATTATAATCCTGGACCTCGCGTAGGTATCACTTTTAGTACGTTCGATTTATTACACGCAGGGCACATCATGATGCTAGCGGAAGCCAAGCGACAATGTGATTATTTGATCTGCGGTCTGCAAATGGATCCTACTTTGGATAGACCAGAGAAAAATGCTCCAACACAAACCGTAGTCGAAAGATATATTCAACTAAGAGGATGTGTTTATGTTGATGAGATCGTTCCTTACTCTACGGAGCAAGACTTAGAAGATATTTTAAAATCTTTTAAGCTGGATGTTCGTATCGTTGGGGATGAATATAAAGATCGTGATTTTACAGGAAGAAAATACTGTGAAGAGAAAGGAATCGAGCTATATTTCAACAGCAGAGATCATCGATTTTCGAGCTCGGGATTGAGAAAGATCGTGGCAGATAAGGAAAATCAGAAAAACGGAAATAAATAAATAAGTAATTACTGAATGAACTACCCAAAAGAACAAATTGCAGTGATAGGATTAGGCTATGTGGGCTTACCCTTAGCTTTGGAATTTGCAAAAAAATTCTGGGTAATTGGTTTTGATATTAATGCCAAGCGTATTAATCAATTAAGCAACGGTATTGATGAAACGTTGGAGGTCGATTTTAAAGAATATCAAGAGCTTCTAAGCACAAATAAGACAATAGATAATCATTCATCAAATGGTTTAATATTAACTTCAGATTTTGAGGAGATTAAGCAGGCTTCTATTTATATTATTACGGTCCCAACACCTATAGATAGTTTTAATGTGCCCAATTTGACCCCTTTATTGAAGGCGAGTAAAATGGTGGCAAGCTGTTTGAAGAAAGGAGATCTGGTAATATATGAGTCTACGGTCTATCCGGGATGTACAGAAGAGGAATGTGTGCCCTTATTGGAGAAATATTCTGGACTGCGATATAATCAGGATTTCTTTGTGGGTTATTCTCCGGAACGGATTAATCCAGGGGATAAGGTGAATACCTTAGTGAATGTAAAGAAATTGACATCGGGTTCTACGAAAGAAGCCGCAGTACGTGTAGATGCATTGTATAAGCAAATCATTACCGCGGGAACTTATTTAACGGATTCCATAAAAATTGCAGAAGCAGCTAAGGCGATTGAGAATGCCCAAAGGGATGTCAATATCTCCTTTGTCAATGAACTAGCATTAATATTCGACCGTCTAGGAATTGACACACAGGATGTATTGGATGCCGCTTCCACCAAATATAATTTCTTGCACTTTAAGCCGGGTTTGGTAGGCGGGCATTGTATCTCAGTGGATCCTTTCTACTTAGCGCATAAAGCATCTCAGGTAGGTTATCAGCCGAATGTGATTCTTTCTGGTCGTCGAGTTAATGAACAAATGGCAAGTTTCGTGGCTTCCAAGGTGGTGAAGTTAATGACCGCTAAGGATATAGTGATAAAAGGTTCGAAAGCTTTGATTCTTGGAGTTACCTTCAAGGAAAACTGTCCAGACATTCGCAATTCTAAGGTGGTGGAAATTTATAAAGAATTACAAGATTATGGCGTTCAGGTGGATGTCTATGATCCATGGGCAAAAAAAGAGCAGGTTGCTAAACAATATGATATCGACTTGATTCAGATTTTACATGCAAATGAGCCTGCTATTAAAAAAAATAATCTACAACAAAGAAAGATAGGGTCTACACAGAATGGATTGGGAATTCTGGAAGAGATTTTGAAATCAGAAAGGGCAAATGCTATACATTATGATGCAGTAATATTAGCTGTTGCTCATCAGGAATTTCGTAACATGAACATCAAGAGCCTAATGAAGGATAATTGTGTCCTATTTGATATTAAAGGTGTTTTGGAGCGGAATTTGGTGGATGCTCGATTATAATCAATGTCTAAATTAAAATATAATATTAATTTAAAATATAAGCAATAAACGTTTATAAAAACGCTAAATGAAAAGGAAATGGAAAAAACAATTTTAATTACTGGTGGCGCTGGATTTATTGGCTCACATGTAGTCCGGGAATTTGTGAAAAAATATCCGAATTACAAGATCGTTAACTTGGATGCTCTGACTTATGCAGGTAACTTAGAAAACCTAATTGATATACAAGACGAACCTAATTATACATTTGTTAAAGCGGATATTGTTGATGCAGACGCCATAACTGATGTATTTGAAACCTATAAACCAGATGGAGTGATTCATTTAGCTGCGGAATCGCATGTGGATCGTTCCATTACCAATCCTACGGCATTTGTTATGACCAATGTGATTGGAACTGTTAATCTTCTGAATGCGGCGAAAAAATTGTGGAAGGATAATTTTGAAGGAAAGTTATTCCACCACGTATCCACTGATGAGGTATATGGAACTTTAGGGGAAACTGGTTTATTTGAGGAGACTACCGCATATGATCCACATTCTCCTTATTCAGCTTCTAAGGCATCTTCTGATCATTTTGTTCGTGCTTATCACGATACCTATGGCATGCCTGTGGTATTAACCAACTGTTCGAATAATTATGGTCCAAACCACTTTCCAGAAAAGTTAATTCCCTTATGTATCCACAATATCTTAAATAATAAACCGCTTCCAATTTATGGAGATGGGAAATTCACACGCGATTGGTTATTTGTAAAAGACCATGCACGTGCTATTGATTTGGTTTTCCACCAAGGTAAAGTAGGTGATTCCTATAATGTTGGTGGGTTCAACGAATGGCAAAATATAGATTTGGTGAAGGAATTGTGTAAGCAAATGGATGAGAAATTGGGTCGTGAAGCTGGTACATCCGCACAATTAATCACCTTTGTCAAAGATAGACCAGGTCATGATTTGCGTTACGCCATTGATGCGACAAAAATCAATCAGGAATTGGGCTATCAGCCATCTGTAACATTCGAACAAGGATTATCAGAGACTATTGATTGGTTCTTGAACAATGAAGAGTGGTTAAATAACGTGACTTCAGGCGATTATCAGAAATACTACGAAGGACAATACCATAAAAATTAAAATAACCTAGAAGATGAAAGTTACAGAAACAAAATTAGCGGGTTGTTTTATTTTGGAACCCGCAGTATTTGGAGATAGCCGTGGTTATTTCTTCGAGAGTTTTAATGAGGCTACCTTTAATAAATTAACTGGTACAGAAACGAAATTTGTTCAGGATAATCAATCTTACTCTACGCGAGGTGTTTTACGTGGTCTACATGCACAAGGAGGAGAACATGCACAAGCCAAATTAGTTCGCGTTTTAGAAGGCGAAGTAATTGATGTGGCGGTTGATGTGCGTCAGGGATCCCCTACCTACGGTCAATACGTTGCGGTAAAACTAAGTGCCGAGAATAAATTACAGTTGTTCATTCCACGCGGATTTCTGCATGGCTTTGCTGTGTTAAGTGAAACAGCAACCTTCTTTTATAAATGCGATAATTTCTATAATAAGGAATCAGAATGTGGTATACATCCATTTGATGCCGATGTTGCCGTAGATTGGGAATTACCTTTGGAAGAAATTCAACTTTCCGATAAAGATAAGCAGGCACCTAGCTTTAAGGAGGTTTTTGGACAATGAAAATCGTCATCACAGGAAGTAATGGACAACTAGGTTCCGAACTTCAAGAGATATTAAAATCTCATTCGGATAAAGATTGTGTTTTCTTGGATCGTAGTCAATTACCTTTGGATGAGCCTGCTAAAATTGGCGAAGTATTAGCTAATCTAGATCCAGATGTTATCATCCATGCAGCAGCTTATACCGCAGTTGATAAGGCGGAATCAGAGGAAACATTAGCCGATACCGTAAATCACCTAGCATCTGCTGAAATTGCCAAATATGCTGCAGCAAATAAGGTGAAATTAATCGCTGTATCCACCGATTATGTTTTTGATGGAACATCTTCCCAAGCTTTAAAGGAGGACGCTGCAGTCGATCCAATCAATGTATATGGCTTAAGTAAGCTGCGTGGGGAAGAGGCAATTCAACGTATAGAACCTAATGCCATTATCATACGTACATCTTGGGTATATTCCACCTATGGTAATAACTTTGTGAAGACCATGATCCGTCTAATGACTGAGCGTGAGGAAATTTCCGTGATTAATGATCAAGTGGGTTCACCGACCTATGCATACGATTTGGCCAATGCCATTGTTTCTATTATCGAATCCAAGGATTGGAAGCCTGGAATTTACCATTACAGTAATGAAGGGGAAATCAGTTGGTTTGATTTTGCATCAGCCATCAAAGAAATAAAGCAGTTTGGTTGTAAAATTAATGCCATTCCAACAACCGCATACCCAACCCCAGCAAAGCGACCAAAATTTTCCTTACTTGATAAAAGCAAGATTAAGTCCGATTATAACTTGCAAATCCCGGAATGGAGAGCAAGCTTGGAATTGATGATTTCAAAATTAAACTAACTATAAGAACGAAATAAAACATAAGATGAAAGGAATTATTTTAGCAGGAGGATCTGGTACCAGATTACATCCATTAACATTAGCGGTTTCTAAACAATTAATGCCGGTTTACGATAAGCCGATGATATATTATCCCCTATCGACCTTAATGTTGGCGGGTATAAAAGAAATCTTGATTATTTCTACACCAGATGATCTTCCTAATTTCAAGAAATTATTAGGAGATGGTTCCAGAATTGGATGTAAATTCTCTTATATAGAGCAGCCCTCGCCTGATGGCCTAGCGCAAGCCTTTATCTTGGGTGAAGAATTTATTGGTGACGATAAAGTAGCCTTGATCCTAGGCGATAATATCTTTTATGGTTCAGGCATGTCCAAATTGTTGCAATCTTGTGCTGATCCTGATGGTGGTTATGTTTTTGCCTACCCAGTTCATGATCCAGAGCGTTACGGTGTAGTGGAATTTGATGGCGATAAAAAGGTGGTTTCCATAGAGGAGAAACCAAAAGAACCAAAATCAAATTATGCGGTTCCCGGATTGTATTTTTACGATAATGAGGTTGTGCAAATTGCAAAGAATATTAAACCCTCTCATCGAGGCGAGTTAGAGATTACGGACGTGAATAAGGAATATTTGAAGCAAGGTAAATTAAAGGTTGGTGTTTTTGATCGTGGGACAGCTTGGTTAGATACCGGTACCATTCAATCCCTTATGCAAGCAGGCCAATTTGTTCAAGTCATTGAAGAACGTCAAGGAATGAAAATTGGCGCAATTGAAGAAATCGCTTATCGTATGGGCTATATTGACGCTGATCAATTAAAAGCTATTGCAGAGCCATTAAGGAAGAGTGGTTATGGAGAGTATTTAATTAAAGTGTGCAAATAATAAAATATTATGGAAAAGAAAAGGAATTTGATCATATTTGGAACCAGGCCTGAGGCGATAAAAATGGCACCGCTAGCGAATTTATTTCAGAATGACGATCGTTTTATTACTAAAGTATGTGTGACTGCACAGCATCGTGAGATGTTGGACCAAGTTTTGGATTTTTTTCAGGTAAAACCAGATTTTGATTTGAACTTAATGAAACCAAATCAAAATCTTTATTCCCTAACTGCGGATATTATCACAGAATTAAAACCAGTTTTAGAAGATTTCAAACCTGATTATGTGTATGTACATGGTGATACAAGTACCACAATGGCGGCAAGTATTGCTGCTTTCTATTCTGGTGCTAAAGTTTGCCACGTTGAAGCGGGTTTAAGAACACATAATAAAAGAGCGCCATTTCCGGAAGAAATCAATAGGCAGGTAACAGGAAGAATAGCTGATTACCATTTTGCACCGACTGAAAAAGCAGAAGAGAATTTATTAAATGAGGGAATTCAAGTAGAGAATATTTTGGTTACTGGAAATACAGTTATTGATGCACTCTTAGAAAGTGCTGATCGTGTAATTGATTTTGAAAATGATGAAATAAAGCAACTCAAACAGATCGTAAATCCTAATAAAAAAATGATTTTAGTCACTGGACATCGAAGAGAAAACCATGGACAAGGATTTATTAATATTTGTGAAGCATTGAAAACAATTGCTGAAAATAATTCGGATGTTCAAATAATTTATCCAGTTCACCTAAATCCAAATGTAAAAGGACCTGTATATGAGATTCTTTCAAATGTAGAAAATATCTATCTTATAGATCCATTAGCATATCCGGCTTTTGTTTGGTTGATGGGACAATCCTATTTAATTATTACAGACTCTGGAGGCGTTCAAGAAGAAGCACCAAGTCTGGGTAAACCTGTCTTGGTCATGCGGGAAACGACCGAAAGACCTGAAGCTGTTGATGCCGGAACTGTTATTTTAGTAGCTACAGATAAGAATAAAATTATTAAAGAGGCAGATGAACTTCTGAATAATTCGAATAGATATCAAGCAATGAGTGAATTGCATAATCCTTATGGCGATGGAAAGGCTTGTCGTCGTATTGTTGAATTTATAGCCTCCCTTTAATATTCGAATGAGTATTAAAGATAAGATAAATAGTATACTATCCTCCGATGTGAATAGGAGGATGTTTACCCATAGTTTTTGGATTTTATTAGGAAATGTAATTTCTAAGTTTGTCTTATTAATTGCTACTATCTTAATGGCTAGGTATTTAGGTAAAGAAGAATATGGCCAATTCGGTATTATTAAATCAACTATTCTGATGTTTGCTGTTTTTGCAGGAATGGAGCTTGGAATGACTGCAACTAAATATATTTCACAATATAAATCAACAGATAAACAAAAAGTTGAAAGAATTATTGGGATTTCTAATTTGTTTTCTATTGTTATTAGTTTATTGATTTCTGCAGGTGTTTATTTGTTTTCATCGGAAATTGCTAAACAAATAAATGCACCTCATTTATCATTGGAAATTAAAATAAGTTCTTTTATTTTGTTTTTTTCCTCTTTGAATGGTATTCAGAACGGTATTTTAGCAGGGATTGAAAAATTTAAAAATCTATCTTTTAATAATGCAATTGCTGGTGTGATATCTTCAGTTGGTTTGATATTAGCTTCTAATTTCTTTTCATTGGCTATAGTCGTTTTAGCATTTGGATTAAACTATGTTCTTGTATTTTTATTAAATTATATTTCTCTCAAAAAACAATTCTATTCAGAGTTTAAGGTGAAAATCTTAAACAAGGATAATTTTAATGAAATTGATGTTTTATGGAAATTTAGTCTTCCTGCAATTTTAGCAGGATTAATGATAGGCCCAGTTACTTGGTTTTGCAATTATTTATTAGTGAATCAACCTAATGGTTATAATGAAATGGCAAATTTTGATATTGCAAGCCAATGGAGGAACACTATATTGTTTATTCCTGCGGCACTATCCCAAATTGCCTTACCATTACTAGCCTCAAATTTAAATGATAAGGAAGCTTATAAGCTCGTTTTTAATAAAAATTTGAAAATAAACTTGATTATTGGATTTTCGTTAGTGATTGTTTTTGTATTAGCATCACCTTTAATAACTTTTATATACGGTGAGAAATATCAGGATGCATTATTTCCTATGATATTAATGTTTATTACTACAGGATTTATTACAATAAATAATGTTATTGGTCAAGCAATAGCAAGTCAAGGGAAAATGTGGTTAGGGTTTTATGTTAATTTAATTTGGGCTATCCTACTTACCCTATTGGCTTATATTTTTATAGTAGTTTATAATTGGGGTGCAATTGGATTATGTGGTGCTTATTTAATAAGTTATATGGCTCATTCTTTAATTCAGTTTTTATACATAAAAAGATATATTTAAATGAAAGTTGCATATTGTATTCGTAAGGATTATCAAACTAGAGGTGGTGGGGATGTAGTTCAAATGTTGATGACAAAAAAGTATTTGGAGAAAATAAAGCCAGATATACAAATTAATATAGTTTCTGAACCAAGTGATTTAACTAATGACTATGATCTATGTCATATTTTTAACTTTTCAACTTTTTCTGAAACTAGCTTATTCTTTGAAAAGGCTCAATTACATAAAATTAAAATTGCCTCCTCTCCTATATATTGGGATTATAATATAACCGCGTATCAGTATTTTAGTAGGTTGAATTTTTTTAAAATTTCTGAAAACATCCTAAATATTGAGATATTCATACTTAAACTTTTACAAAAATTTTATCCAATTTCTAAATTAACTTCTCCTAAGTTTTCAAGGTTATGTAAGAATTTTTTAGAAAATAGTGATGTTGTTTTACCAAACTCAATTGAAGAATATGATTTACTTTTAAAATTTGTTAAGGAGAAAGATAGGAATACCTATAATTATCAAATTGTCTTTAATGCAACTGAAATTGGCGGCGTTAAATTAAGTTCGACATTTAGTCAAAAATATAATTTACCAGAGAATTTTTTGTTACAAGTTGGCCGCATTGAGCCTATTAAGAATCAATTGAGTGTTTTAAAGGCTTTATTGTATGATAATACGATACCTATAGTTTTTTTAGGAAAGGTTTTTGTTCCAGAATATTATGAAGAATTAAAAAAAATGGCTGAAAAAAGAGGAAATGTTTTCTTTGTACAAGAAGTTCCTTATGAAGATGTATTTGACTTTTATGCTAATGCACATTCACATATTTTACCTTCATTAAGAGAATCTCCTGGATTGGTTTCGTTAGAAGCATATTCACAAAATTGTAATATTATTTGTTCAGAGTATCCATTTAGTCCTTATAATACATATTTTTCGAAAATTGCAATTTCAATAAATCCACTTGACTTACAGTCAATTCGTACTGCAGTAATGAATAGTTTTGCTCATACAAAAAAAACGAACAATATGGAAATTTTGAAAACCTTCAGTTGGGAAAATACAGCAAAAACAACACTTGAAGCATATAATTCTATACTTTAAGAAATGGAAAGCAAAATCAGAAGGACGGATTTATTCTTAATAATTGTTTTATATAATTGTAAGCTCGAAACTTCACAAACTTATAATTCTATTTTAAAGAATAATTCCTTTTTAAATTTAAATGGAGTAATTTATGATAACTCTGTAGAATCTCAAGATATAAAAATAATACCATCAATTGGGGATTTTGAATATATACATAACCCTGAAAATCCAGGATTGGCGGAAGCTTATAATTTTGCGTTAAAAAGAGCAGTCGAATTAAAATCAAAATGGCTTGTTCTATTAGATCAAGATACTTATATAACTGCGGACTACCTCGATCAATTAGCAAATTTCGATTTAAATAATCATCCAGATGTAGTAATAAATATTCCTGTGGTTAAATCTTTTGATAAAGAAAAGTTGATTTCTCCTTCAATGCTTAGAAATGGCGGGTTTAAACCTTTTAATGATATAATTTATGGAGTTCAGAATGAAAAAATTTCAGGAATTAATTCAGGAACATTAATAAATATTGATTTTTTGAATTCAATCAACCAATTTAATTTATTATATCCTCTAGACATGTTAGATCATTGGTATTTTAGGGAAGTTTATAGGAGAAAAAAACTTGTAAATATTTTTAATTGTGAAATTTTTCAAAATCTTTCCGTACAAGACGGACTAGAAAAAAACATGAGCGTTAAAAGATATGTTGGCTTTGTGAAAGCTGAAAATTTGTTTTTCAGAACCGATAGTTTAAATCAGTACCTTTTGTATAAACTTAGACTGATTTTCAGAATCTATAAACAATTGAGATATAAAAACAAAGGGTATTGGAAAGAAACCCTTAAAATCTTGTTTGCAAAGTAATGGTAACTGTTGAAAAAAAATATGGATTAAAAGATCTATTTTTCTATGTGGTAATAATAGAAATTGTTATTGGTGGAAGTGGAAGAATGATTGAATTTGGTCCTTTATCATTAAAAATGGTTCTTTTCGCAATTGCCTTAATAATTTCTTTTTTTTCTTTAAGGGAGGTTAAAAGTAGTGAGGTTTTTAAAATTCAAACTTTTTTTATTATTACACTTCTTACAAGTTTTTTGGTTGCCATCTTTAATAGGGCTGATCCTCCAGCCTTTTTAGAAGATATGAAGCCACTCCTTTTTATTTTTATGATAAATTATTTTGCCATTAATATAAAGACCAGAAAAGATATTGAAATAGTGACTCTTTTAATTAAAAGAGCATCTTTAATTATGGCTATTATTTATCTTTTAACAGTTTTAGCATTGTTTTTAGGAGTGTTAAATTTTACAACCTTTTATGAGCAGCAAAGTGAAGGAAGTGAAATAATGTTCAGGAATGAATATTTCTTTTTATACAAAGGGTTTTTATATTTGGGGATTGGATTTTTCTTTTGTCTTCTTTCTATCAAAAAACTTGATAAGCTCTTTGCATTAATTCTATTCATCGCTTTAGCATTAACTCTTACTAGAGGCTTCATTCTTGCCGCATTATTATTGTTTGCGTATTATGTGTTTTTCTTAAATAAAAGTATTTCATTAAAAAGCATTACGATAGTTTTAGGAGTAGTTAGTTTCATATATTTTCTTCCATTACTTTTCGATACATTAGGTGATAAATCAGATTCTGATATGATAAGAATAACTAATATTAATGAAGTATTAGATGCACTTACTATTCCGAGTTTTTTTATAGGTCATGGATTTGGTATTGGTGTCCCAATCAGACCTGTACATATGGAAATTTCATATTTAGAGATATTTCATAAACAAGGAATATTTGGACTTTCATTCTGGATTTTTTTGTTTGTATTCTTAGTAAAAAAATATATTCAATTGAAAATTTTTAAAAAAGAAGCTTTGCCTTATGTTTTAAGTGTTGGTTTTGTTTATTTACAATCTTTCACGAATCCTTTTATTAATAATCCGATTGGTATTTCAATTACATTAATTTCAATAGTTGTATTAATACGTTTAAAAGAAGAAGAAGATCGACTTAATTTTGCAAATTATGGAACTTAAAAAAGTTATATCATTTTATGTTTTATTTTTAACAATTATTACACATTCTTGTGCACAAAATAAAAATTCCACTTTCATTTCTGTTGTAGATTATGGTGCAAAACCCGCAAAAAATTGGACTAGTGCTGTGGATAATTCTGCTGCTATCCAAAAAGCTATTGACAACAATCCAGGAAAAATGATCTTTATACCTTCTGGAATATACTTGATCTCCAAAGAAATTAATATTAAACATGGAGTTCGAATTGTTGGAGAAGATAAATATAGTACAATTTTACAATCTACAAGCAATAATACAATGAGGATTAGTGCTGGAGGCGTTACCCTAGAAAAGCTTTTTTTTTACGGGCAAGGTAATATAGGTTTAAGTGTAATTAACATACGAAATGTAATGCTAACTGATTTGTTATTTCAGAATGTTGATTATGGAATTATGTTTCAAAATGTTTGGAATGCAAAATTGCGTAATGTGGATGTTGAGATTAATTCTAATCAAAATCCTAAAGTTAAAAAGGGTTTTGTTTTTTCAGGACAATGTGTAAATAATCATATTTCTGATTCGCAAATTTCTGCAATGGATATAGGGATAGAAATTCAAAAAAGTGAAAAGCGATCAGAAGGCCTAATGTTATCTAATGTTCTTATATATGGTGCAAAAACTGGCTTGAAATCTGAAGGTGCTTTAAGTCTGCAAGTAAATAATTGCATAATTGATCTTTGCGAAGAGTATGCAATACAAACTAGAAATACAGCAGGATTATTAGTTTCAAATAGTTGGTTATATTCCAAAGGTAATCAAAATACGCAAGCTGTAAAATTATACACTACATGGGATAGTCATTTTTCAGCCAGTAATATCAAAACAGAAAATGGAAATGCTGTTATACTTATTGGAGATTACAGTAATAATAATATATTTTCCAATTGTACAATTGAAGTCGTGAATTCAAATACAGAGGCTGTAGTTTTTGAGCAAAATACAAAAGCAAATTTGTTAAAAGATAATAATTTTAAAAGTTTGAAAAATAAGCCCTCAACTATTTTAAATAGAGGAATATCAAATAAAATTATCGATAATAGTAACACAATTATAAAATAATTTAATGAGAAAGAAGGTGTCAGTATGTTTAGCAACATATAATGGAGAGGAGTTTATTCAAGAACAGATTGATTCAATTATATCTCAATTAAAGGAATCAGATGAATTAATTGTTTCAGATGATAATTCAACTGATAATACTATAAAATTAGTAGAGCGTTATAATGATGCGAGAATTAAGATCATTTATAATTTAGGTGAGCGAGGTTATTCTAACAATTTTGAAAATGCGATTAATAATGCTTCGGGTGAATATATTTTCCTTTCTGATCAAGATGATGTATGGATGGATGATAAAATTGAGACCATGCTTTCTGAACTTGAAAATTATGATTTGGTAATTTCAGATGCATTAATTTCAGATAGTAGTTTGGCTCCTACCTTGGGATCTCATTTCGCAAATAATGGTACAAAAAGAGGGTTTTTTAATAATTGGATAAAAACACGATATATTGGAGCTTGCATGGCATTTAATCGAACTATTCTAACTAAACTTTTGCCTTTTCCTGAAAACAAAAAGCTTTGTGCGCATGATTATTGGATAGCTCTAGTTGGAGAAAAGTATTATAAGGTTAAGTTAATCGATAAACCTTTGATTAAATATCGTAGACACGGAAAGAATGCCTCGACAGGTGGAGAAAAAAGCAATAATTCTTTTATTCATAAAATTTTGGTAAGGATTTATTCCTTAAATCAATTAGTAAAAAGGATATGAGTTTATTTAGAAGGTACTCAATTAATAAAGTTTTCAGTTTAATTATTGATAAGGTTCGAACACTACTTCTTTTTAAAGAAGCTCGTATTATTCGGTTCCCAATTGATGTTAGAGGGAAAAAGTTTATTTCTGTAACGAAAGGTTTTACGACAGGGATAGGATGTCGCATTGAGGCATATCCGGAAAACAATAATATGACTTTGTTTTTTGGGGAGAATTTTCAAATGAATGATTATGTGCATATTACAGCAATGGAAAGCGTGAAAATCGGAAAGAATGTGCTCCTAGCTAGTAAGGTTTATATTTCTGATTGTTCACACGGTAGTTATTCTGGGGATGAAAATGATTCTTCTCCTTTATCAATTCCCAAGGATCGACCATTGTTTTCCAAGCCTGTTGAAATAGGCGATAATGTGTGGATTGGTGAATTTGTTTCAGTATTACCTGGAGTCTCGATTGGAAGAGGTTCAATAATAGGAGCAAACTCAGTTGTTTCACGAAACATACCTGAAAATGTAATTGCTGTGGGTTCTCCAGCAAAACCAATAAAGAAGTTTAATTTTGAAACCCAAAAATGGGAAAAAATATAAAAATAGAAATATGAAAAACATTTTAATAACTGGAGGAGCTGGTTTTATAGGGTCTAATTTAGCTCTACAATTAATTTCTAAAGGGCATACTGTTACCGTTTTTGATAATTTATCTCCACAAATTCACGGTGAGAACGCCAAAGAAACTTCTCCTTTGTTTCTTAGTATTAAAGATAAGGTGAAATTTATAGAAGGTTCGGTTACGGAGGTTGAGCGTTGGAAAGAAGCGCTAATTGGTCAAGACGTAGTTGTGCATTTAGCAGCAGAGACGGGTACAGGACAATCCATGTACGAGGTGCAAAAGTATGTTGATGTTAATATTAACGGTACTGCCTTATTATTAGACCTATTGGTTAATACACAACATCAGGTTAAAAAAGTAGTCGTTGCCTCTTCACGTTCTATTTATGGAGAAGGTAAATATATTAGTAAAGAACTAGGTGCAGTTTATCCTTCCCATCGATCAGCAGAGTATATGGATAAAGGTGAATTTGAGGTTCAATACCCAGGATCCACTGCCCTTCAATTGGTTGGGACAGATGAAGATTCTAAAATTCATCCATCTTCCGTCTATGGAATTACTAAACAGAACCAGGAGCAAATGATTATGACCGTTTGCCCGACATTAGGAATAAGTGCGGTAGCTTTTAGGTATCAGAATGTATACGGGCCAGGTCAATCATTGAAAAATCCGTATACAGGAATATTATCGATCTTTTCCACTCAAATAAAAAATGGAAATGGCATTAATATTTTTGAGGATGGTAAAGAATCAAGAGATTTTGTATTTATTGATGATGTTGTTGCTGCTACCATTTTAGGAATTGAAAAGGAGGAGGCAAATAACCAAGTTTTCAATGTTGGAACGGGAGAAGCAACAGATGTATTAACCGTGGCTAACGGATTAATTAAAAATTATGGAATTGAGGTTCCTATTACTGTTTCTGGAAATTACAGATTAGGTGATATTCGCCATAATTATGCTGATTTAAGTAAAATTAATAATTTACTTGGCTTTGTTCCAAGCGTAAGTTTTGAGGAAGGATTGAAACACTTTACGGATTGGGTAAATACACAGGAGGTTCAAGAAGATCAATATCAGAAGTCAATTGACGAAATGAAAGCGAAGGGATTGTACAAATAATGGAAGGCTCGGGATTGCTGAACAAGGATATCTTATTGATTTCTGTTAAGTTTTTTAATTATGAAGTTCTAATTAAAGAGGAATTAGAACGATTGGGAGCACATGTCGTTTTATTGGATGAAAGACCTTCAAACTCTTTTATGAGTAAGGCAATTATTCGATTTAAAAAAGAGCTCATGCAGACAAAAATCAATAATTATTATAAGAGTTTAATGGAACGATTTAAAGACAAGAAGTTTGATTATTTCTTGTTGATAAAAGGGGAAGCAGTTCCCGTATTTTTTATCGATTTTCTTAAAGAGAAAAATCCTTCAATTAAATTGTTTTATTACACCTACGATTCTTTTAAGAACAATCCAAATGGTTTAAAAATTCTTCCATTTTTTGATCGGAAATTCACATTCGACAGTGCAGATGCAAAGACCTATAATTTATTATTTAGGCCCTTGTTTTTTGCTAATGATTATTCAAAAGTGAGCTTTCCTGAGGATGCCAATATGGAATATGATGTTGCATTCGTGGGTACAGCTCATTCTGATAGATATCGTATTAGTGAAATGACCAAAGCTTGGTGCGAAAAAAATGGATTAAAAATGTTTACATTTTATTTTTCTCCTAGCAAATTACTTTTTAGGTTTAATCGACTGACAAAAAAGGAATTTAAGGCTTTTGATGAATCAAAGATTTCATTTAATAGTTTATCACATCAGGATATTATCAACTTGTACGAAAAGTCAAAAGCTATTCTAGATATTAATCATCCAGGACAAAATGGATTAACCATGCGTACCATGGAAGTTTTAGGTTCTAGAAGAAAATTGATTACCACAAATCCCAATATAAAACAATATCCTTTTTATCACCCCAATAATATTTGGGTGTTAGAAAGAAGAGATATTAAATATTCAAAGGAGTTTTTTAGCTTGCGGTATGAGGAAATTTCTAAAGAGGTTTACCATGCGATGTCATTAACAGGTTGGATCGAAGAGATTTTTGGTTTGGAATCAAAAGCAATTTGGAATCAGGTTATAAGCGAAGTTTAATTTCAATATAAAATTATTACCAATCAATGGAAAGTTTAGATAATAAGGTTCTAATTGCAGGAGGATCCGGGTTTATTGGGAAAAATTTGATTGAATTTTTAGGTCAAATGAAATACCAAGTAGATACCTTATCCCTTAGGCATTTGGATTGGCCAAAAAAAATGAATGAGAATTGGTCCGTAATTATTAATTTAATTGGTAAGGCGCATGATCATGCGGGTGAGGCGACCGAGGAGGATTACTATTTAGTTAATTTTGAATATACTAAATTGCTTTTTACAGAATTTCTTAATTCCAAAGCCAAACTATTTATTCATATTAGTTCCATTGCAGCTGTTGAAGAATATGGTACAAAAGACAAATTAGTTGAAGGATCAACCTGTCATCCAATTTCTTTTTATGGTAAATCGAAGTTTGCTGCAGAGAAGTGGCTTTTAGAACAACAACTTCCTTATGGAAAACAATTGGTTATTCTGAGGCCGCCTATGGTTCATGGAAAGGGAGATAAAGGAAACCTGGGGCTTCTTTATAAATTTATTGCTAAAGGAATCCCTTATCCTTTAACTGCCTACGAAAACCAACGTTCATTTATCTCTATCCAAAATTTCAATTTTTTTATTGAACAAATAATAAAAAATCATACAGAATTAAAATTAAATCTTTACCATATTTCAGATGATGAAGCACTGTCGACCAAAGAAATAATTGAAGTAATTTCAAAAACTTTAAATAAGAAACCTTTTAATCTAAAGGTGCCAAAGATATTTGTAAATACAATTGCAAAGATTGGAGATATTATACCTATTCCTTTAAATAGTAAAAGATTAAAGAAAATGACAGGTAACCTGATTCTAATTAATGATAAACTTAAAAAAGATTTAAGAATTACTAAGTTGCCCTTAACCGCTAAAGAAGGAATTGAGAAAACTATATTAACATTTTCAGAGTCCTACAAATAACAAGAGTTTAAAAATATAATAGATTTGAAAATGGTTTACTTTATTGTTTTTATAACCTTATTAATTATTGAGCTGCTTTATTTTAAATTAGCTGATCGATTTAACATTATTGATAAACCTAATGAACGATCGTCCCATAGTACAGTAACATTAAGAGGTGGAGGCGTGATTTTTTATTTCGCAGCATTAGCTTATTTTATCACTTCTGGTTTTGAATATCCTGGGTTTTTTCTAGGATTGACGATGATGACTATTATATCTTTCTTGGATGATGTCTTCACCCTATCAAATAAAATCCGGCTGTTAGTACATTTTACATCAGTTCTTTTAATGGCCTATCAATTGGATCTCTTTGAAATGCCTTGGTATTTCCTATTAATTGGATTTATCGTGGTTGTTGGTGTAATCAATGCCTATAATTTTATGGATGGCATTAATGGTATTACTGCTGCTTACAGTTTAGCAGTCGGTGGTTTGTTGTTGCTCGCCAATATGGAAATTGGTTTTATTGATCAGGATTTTCTAATATATACCATGCTTGGGGTATTGGTATTTACCTATTTTAATTTTAGGAATAAGGCGAAGTGTTTTGCAGGGGATGTAGGCTCTGTCGCTATCGCATTTATTTTATTATTTGCTTTGGGTCTACTGATTTTATCGACTGGGAATTTAATCTATATCTTGTTTTTAACAGTTTATGGTATTGATGCGGTTTGGACCATTATTCGCAGATTGGCGAACAAGGAGAATATATTTAAGGCGCATCGATCACACCTTTACCAATACTTGGCCAATGAGGCTAAGGTAAATAAGTTGTGGGTTTCTGCGAGTTATGGCATTATTCAGTTCGTTATTGGATTGCTAGTTCTTCAGGTTAAAGATTTGCCGGATAATACACAAATTATGTTTGCTGTGGCATTATTAAGCATATTATCTTTCATTTATCTTTTTATAAAGACAAAAGTAAAAAGGAAATATTTGGTTTAAAAATCATCTAAGTGATAAGAAGAATGGGAATTAATAAAGTTAAGCAGATTGCTGGTGGTATAGCAAAGGATGTCAGAGGTCAAATTCGATTCGTTAATGATTTTGACATGTCAGAGGTAAAGCGTTTTTATATCATCAAAAATAATAATACCGATTTGGTAAGAGGTTGGCGTGGACATCAGATTGAAAAGAGATGGTTCTATGTGCTATCTGGCAAATTTCAAGTCGATTTAGTGTTGATTGATAATTGGGAAGAAGCAAATAAAGATTTACCTGTAGAAAGAGTAGTTTTAAAAGAAAATGGCCTTTCTGTTTTGGCTGTTCCAGTAGGATATGCGACTGCCTTTCAAGCATTAGAAGAGGGTTCTGAATTATTGGTTTTTGCTGATTATGGAATTGATAATGCCAAATTGGACGATCACACTTGGCAACTTGACTATTTTGTAAACCGATTGGACTAAAATAATAGAATATTAAAATGCTATTTATTTTATATTTAACTGTATTTTTACGCAATTTTGGTTAGGATTTTGCTAATACCAATCGATAAATAAAGAAACTATGTTAAGATTAAGTTCTATTATTGGATATGTATTTTTAAGCTTGGTTATTCTAAGTATATATTCTTGTGGTAACAGAAAAGAATTGGTTTATTTCCAGTCGGATTCTACATTACTTAAAAACACCTTTGAATTAAGTGTGCCTAAATTACAAACAGGAGACATTTTAGCTATTTCTGTTAATGCAGACGATGTTCGTGCAACAGCCCCATTTAACCCAATTTCCCCTTATCAAGGATCCACTGGAAATATTCAAACTTCTAGTATTTTTGTTCCCACTTATACTATTGATATTGATGGGAATATAGATTTTCCTATGATCGGCGAAGTTAAGCTCGAGGGTTTGACTAGGACGGAAGCAATAGATTATCTGCGAAAAAAAGTGCAGGTTTATATTAATCAACCTCGTATAAGTTTGGAAATTCGAAATTTTAAAGTAACGGTTCTTGGAGAGGTTAATAATCCAGGGTCTTTTCCTGTAACTAATGATAGGATCACTATTTTAGAAGCTTTAGGTTTGGCTGGTGATCTAACTATTAATGGAGTTCGAAATAATATATTAGTGATACGTGAGATAAATGGTAAAAAGGATGAGATTCGAATCGATTTAACTAAACGTGAATCATTAAATTCACCTGCCTATTATTTAATGCAGAATGATGTAGTTTATGTCGAGCCAAATAATGCGAGAATTCAATCTTCAAAATATACACAGAATACATCCATATTTGTTTCAATTGCAGGTTTAATTATTACTATCATTGCAGTAATTGTAAAATAATTTTTCTTTATGAACTCTAATCCTTATCCTCAAATAAAACAGAAAGAAGAACAAGAGCTAAATCTAAAACAACTATTTGAGCAATATGCTTTTTATTGGAAATGGTTTGTTATATCTGTTTTAGTCTGTATTGTTGGGGCATTAATTTATTTACGTTATGCAGATAAAATTTACAATATAACTGCAAAAATTCTCTTACAAGATGAGAATAAGGCAACAGGTGAATTAGCCGGTTTAGCTGAAATGGCCTCTCTAACTGGAATTGGAAGTACAACATCTGCCTATGTTTCTGACCAAATTGATGTGATGAAATCTAGGAGGATTTTTAGAAAGGTTGTAGACTTAAATAAATTTAATATAAAATATTATATTAAAGGAAATGTAAAAACGTCAGAAGTTTTAGAGTCTCAAGCACCTATTCGTTTAGTTATCTTAAATCCCAAAGATACAAGACTTGATAGTGCTTCATTTGAATTGGCTATAAAATGGAAAGGTAATAAAATAACTGTTGATGAAAAGAGTGGCGGTTCAAAAGAAGTGATTTTTGGACAAAAATTTAATAGTCCTATAGGTCCTATTATGTTACTTTCTCAATCTAAAAATTTAGCTCAAGGGGATCTTTTAATTAGTTTTTCTAATGTAAATACTACAGTTGATGATTTACTTAAAATTGTACAAATTACTCCAAATAAAGAAAAACAATCTTTTGTAGTGAATTTTTCCATGAATTCTGAGAATGTTTTCAAATCAGAATTAATCTTGAATTCCTTAATTGAGCAATATAATAAAGATGTAACAGAAGATAAAACAAGAGTTTCTAGGGCCACATCTGATTTTATTGATTCAAGGTTAGAATTAATTTCTAATGACCTTGAGAAGGCTGACTCTAAAGTTGCAGACTATAAGGATCAAAATAATTTAGTTGATATGCGCTCTGAAGCTGAACTATATATGAAGAATGCTTCCGAAAATGAACGTAGATTGGTCGAATATCAAACGCAATTGCGTTTGGCGGATATGGTTGGAGGAGCCGTAAGAAATAATCAAGGTAACCTTTTACCGTCAAATATCGGATTGGAAGATCCTTCAATACAGGGAACTGTTAAAAGTTATAATGAGTTAGTTTTAGAACGAGATGACTTATTGAAATCAGCAACTCCAGATAACCCGGTTGTTCAAAATTTAAATAAGAATATAAATGAATTAGGTTCTTCTTTACAATCTTCTTTGTCTAATTATAGACAGGTTTTACAGTCTAATGTGAATGCTCTTCAATCTGAGAAGAATAAATTCGAGGGCAAATTAAGTCAATTACCGAACCAAGAACGAGGCTTTAAAGATATTTCAAGACAGCAACAGATTGTAGAATCTTTATATTTGTTTTTATTGCAGAAAAGAGAAGAAACTGAAATTCAAGCTTCCGCAACACCAGCAATTCTCAAAGTAATTGATGAAGCTTACGGATCTAGCATTCCGGTATCACCTCGGAAATCTTTAGTTTTACTTGGAGCTTTAATCGCAGGGTTTTTACTTCCTTTCGGAATTCTTTATCTGAAATTTCTTCTCGACAACAAAGTACATTCTCGTCGAGACATTGAAGAGAAATTTGCAGCACCCATTCTTGGAGAAGTGCCAAGCTCAGATGATCCAATTGTTAAAGATAATGACCGATCTTCTCTCGCAGAGGCGTTCCGTATCCTTCGGACGAATATTGCTTTCATGCTAGGAACTAAAAAGGATTCGGCGGTTATTTTCGTTACTTCAACTACATCAGGAGAGGGTAAGTCCTTTGTTTCAACGAACTTGTCTAGGATTCTAGCCATGTCAGGGAAAAAGGTTTTATTAATTGGAGCAGATATCCGTTCTCCGAAAGTTTTAGACTATTTAGGATTATCTCATTTACAACATACCAATATAGGTATCACCCAATTCTTGATAAACTCTGATATGCCGGTTGAAAATATTATTATTAAGAAGCCAGCACCTTATGATTTTGATATTATCTATTCAGGCTATATTGCGCCGAACCCTGCGGAATTGTTAATGAATGGTCATTTCAAAGAGGTGATTGATTATGGACGTACGCATTATGACTTTGTGATTGTTGATACGGCACCGGTTAGTTTGGTTACTGACACATTGTTGATTGCTGAAAATGCAGATTTAACAATTTATGTAACGCGTGCGAATTATTTAGATAAGCGTCTTTTAAATGTTCCTAAGGAGCTTTACGAAGATGGTAAACTGAAAAACATGGCGGTCGTTTTAAATGATGTTGACTTTGCACGTGGTTACGGTTATGGCTATGGTTATGGCTACGGCTATGGATACATTGATTCGAGTTCGGTTTCTTTACGAGCGAAAATCATGAAGCAATTCTCTAAGTTATTCAAGGGAAAACAGAAATAGAGATATTATGAAGGAAAGAGGTAACATTTCGTTACCTCTTTTTTTTAGTGTTTATTTTCAAAGGCCATCAAGAACTTTAATATTAGTGGTGTTTTAATGGAGTCATGGAAGATTTTTACTATCACGCTCTTAAAATCGAAATGTACCGAATTTGCGCTTTTTCAGCATCGTGGCACTAACTTTGTCCAAGCTATTCATATTTGGTAAGTTTTTATTTTTCTTTCCTCATTTTTTATTCACAAAGGTAAATTGACCTCGAACTAGGACACATAATGAACAGCAATTCACTTAGACGATATTTTCGTAAAGACAGCCCAAGGTGGGTTATTTTGTTAATCGACTTGTTGATTGTCCTCTTTTGTTATTTCTTGTCGAATTTCATCATTAACAGTTTTAAGGGACGATTTGATATGCAACTGATGGTAAAGAAGTCGATTTTCGTCTTTGCCACATATTATTTTTCTTTTCTTTATTTTAAAACCTACCGTGGGATAGTTCGTCAAACGGGATTGAGAGATGCTTGGGGTTTGCTCAAAGCTGTGTTCACAGCGTTTGCTGTTTTGATGTTTACCTCCTTTCTCGTTCGTAGTATCTTTCAGGAATCTAATGCAATCAGCGTATTCTTCAGACCTTCATATGCAGTTATCTTCACCCATGCATTTTTTACGACAGTTTGTTTGGTAGCTGCACGTGTATTTTACCGAACAGTTTATGAGAAGTTTTTCTTTAGCGGACGTGAGGTCGAAAGAGTAATGATCTTCGGTGCAGGTAACATGGGCACATTGACTTTAAACTTGTTCAGAAATGAAATTCGACGAAAGGTTAAAGTAGTGGCGTTTGCGGATGACAATCCGAATAGAATCGGGAAGATGATCAATGGGTATAAGATTATCGATATGGAGAGATTGACTCCCGATTTCGTTAAAAAAATACAGATCGACAGTATCATCATTGCATTGGATGATAACAATAAAGAACGTCTTTCGAAGATATCTGCTAGAATAGAGCCTCTACCTGTAAAGCTTAAGATTATGCCTACCTCAGCAAAGCTATTGAGTGGCAAAGCGGCGACCAGACAATTACGGACTTTAAAAATAGAGGACTTGTTGGGTCGGGAGGCGATAAAGCTGGAAAACCCTGTTGTGCATGAGATGATGCGTGACAAGGTAATCTTAGTTACCGGGGGAGCTGGTTCGATTGGATCAGAATTAGTGCGTCAGATTGCTTTCACAGACTTTAAACATCTGATTGTTGTGGATCAAGCGGAATCAGCGCTATATGATATACAACAAGAGCTAAGAAGTAGTTGCCAAAAGGAAAATGTTTTGTTCATGGTCGGAAATGTAAGAGATCGCCAATTTATGGATTCGATTTTCGAGCAATATAGGCCACAAATTGTATTCCACGCGGCAGCTTATAAACATGTACCGTTGATGGAGCAGAATCCATACGAGTCCATCTTGACAAACGTTTGGGGTTCTAAAAATGTTGCAGATATGGCAGACAAATATGGCGTTGAAAAGTTCGTCATGGTTTCGACCGATAAGGCTGTCAACCCAACGAACGTCATGGGTGCAACAAAGCGCATCGCTGAAATTTATGTTTCGGGTCTGAATAGTAAGAGCCGCACGAACTACATCGTTACGCGTTTTGGGAATGTTCTAGGGTCTAACGGATCCGTAATTCCTTTGTTCGAAAAGCAACTTAAGAAGGGTGGACCTTTGACGGTAACCCATCAAGATATCACACGATACTTTATGACGATTCCTGAAGCTTGCCAGCTTGTACAAGAGGCAGCGGTGATGGGAAAAGGCGGGGAGATTTATGTGTTCGATATGGGCAAGCCTGTTAAGATTATTGATCTTGCAATTCGCATGATTCGATTAAAAGGCTACAAATATCCGGAGGACATCAATATTGAGATTACCGGTCTTCGTCCTGGGGAAAAGATTTTTGAAGAGCTTCTTGCAGACAACGAAAATACCAGCAAAACTCACCATAATAAGATTATGATTGCTCGCGTCAATACGGATGATGTCGATCTGAAAAAGCAAAAAATTGAATATTTGTGTAAACAGGTCGTGACGCCAGCGGGGGATCATAACCCTATGTTACTTGTCGAGCTTGTTAAAGAAATCGTTCCGGAATATATTTCCAAAAACTCCATCTTCTCCAAGTTGGATAATGTAGGAGAGGCTGTCGTCACAAAATAGGCGCAAAAATTAGCGTCTTTTAACCTTTCATTTCCCTTAAGGAGCGTTATCTTTGTACAACAAAGATGATTAAGAAAGAGACAATTGAAAAGGTTTTGGACACTGCTCGTATTGAGGAGGTAGTAGGGGATTTTGTCGATTTAAAGAAAAGAGGAACTTCATTAATTGGCAATTGTCCATTCCACAATGAGAAAACGCCGTCATTCCACGTTTCGGTAAATAAAGGAATCTATAAATGCTTCGGATGTGGCGCAGGAGGAGATTCCTTAAAATTTGTGATGGAGCATGAAAAGTATGCCTATCCTGAAGCCATCCGATACCTCGCGAACAAATACAACATACCTATTGAAGAGGTCGAACGCTCGCCCGCTCAAATGGCAGCGCAAGATAAAAGAGAGAGTCTCTATGTAATCAATCAATGGGCATCAAAATTCTTTAAGCATACCTTATGGGAAACGGAGCTTGGCCAGTCAATTGGGTTGAGTTATTTCCGCGAAAGAGGGTATCGGGATGATATTATCAAAAAGTTTGATCTAGGGTATTCTCCGGAGGCTTGGACTTCTTTGGTCGATGAGGCGGCAAAGGATGGTTTTGCGAAAGAATATTTGACTGAACTAGGTCTTGCTGTAGAACGCGACGATAAGTCTTTATACGACCGCTTTCGAGGTCGGGTTATCTTTCCTATTCATAATCTAACCGGACGTGTTATTGGTTTTGGTGGTAGGACACTGAAGAAGGATAAAACAGTCCCTAAATATGTCAACTCTCCGGAAAGCGAAATCTATCATAAATCCAATGTCCTTTATGGTCTTCATCTGGCGAAGAAATCAATTCTTGAGCACGATGTATGTTTCTTGGTAGAGGGTTATGCCGATGTGCTATCATGTCATCAGGCCGGAGTAGAACAAGTCGTATCCTCTTCAGGAACATCTTTGACTACCGGACAAATAAAGCTGATTTCTCGGTATACGAAGCAGGTCGTTATACTTTATGATGGTGATGAAGCCGGTATTAAAGCTTCATTGAGAGGGACTGACATGCTTCTTGAAGAGGGCTTGAATGTAAAGGTTCTGCTTTTCCCTGATGGAAATGACCCAGACTCCTATATTCAGAAGTTTGGCGCCAGTGAATTCCGATCTTACGTAGATAAGAATCAGGAAGATTTTGTCTTCTATAAAACAAATATTCTTCTTCGCGATGCGAAAGAAGATCCGATTAAACGTGCAGAGGTAATCCGTGAGGTTGTTGAAAGCATCGCACTTATCCCTGATGAAATTAAAGTCTCCGTCTATATCCGTCAATGTAGCTCGTTGTTAGATATCGAGGAACGCGTTCTTCTATCAGAACTCAATAAAATTCGCCTGGCAAAGGCGCGTTCGAAAGAGAAGAAGGAGGCTCAGGCCCAGCAGAACCAAGCTGCAGCAGCCATGGACATGCCTCCTGGCAGCGAAGAATGGTTCCCGGTCGAGATGCTCGCGGCAATGGGCGCAGAAGCACCTTCGGCAGAGCCCGTTCAAGTCGAATCTGCAGAGATTCGACTTGAAAAGGAGTTGGTTCGGATTTTGTTGAATTATGGCAGAGAACTCGTCCATTGGGAAGGTGATGGGGATGTCCCGGTAGCTCCTTATTTGCTAGCTAGTCTTGACGATATCGAGATTATGGATAAAACTTGCAAGCTAATTGTCGACGAGTTTGCTAAACAAGCTGAAAACTTTCAAGTTCCTGAAGCCAAAGTATTTTTCTCACATGAGAATCCCGAAGTTTCCACCTTAGCCGTAGATTCTGTAGTCAACAAATACGAATTAAGCCCAAGTTGGAATGACGACAAACGCAAAATTTTTGTGCCGGAGGAACTCGATCAGTTGAAATCCCTCGTGATTCAAGTTATTTATAGGATCAAGAAAAATAAGATAGAAGTTCAAATGCAGACAATTCGGGAAGAATTGAAGCATACAAGCGACGATGCAGACTTGCAAATTCTATTGGCGAAATATCAGAAACTAAAAGAAGGGGAGCAATTGCTAGGAAACCTTTTAGGCAATATTGTCGTAAAGTAATGGATAGCCGCAAAATGATAGGGGATGAAGGAGAGAAGCAAGCGGCGTCATAAACATCTGGAAGTTGATATTATTGCAAAGGATGGCATATTCTTAATCTTTGTTCAAGAGAAGGTTCGAAAGAGCGCTACTTACGCTGATCTCGAACACCAAACAGAAAGCACTATCGCGCGCAGCAGAAGCTTATATTTTTGAGAACAATTATACGAGACAGATCAGATTCGATTTGATCAGCATCATTGATAAGAAATTAACGTATATTAAAGACGCATTTTTGAATTATTAATATGAAACTAAAACTTAAATACTTTGGATTTGTACTGGCTATACCTTTCCTATTCATCTACAGCTGTAAAACACAAAAAGGTAAATTTGAGTTTGTGAACCCAAAATCCGGATCGAAGGTCTTGAAGGGCGAGAAATTACAACTCAAATTAAACTTCAATGATGTAGCGATAGACTCTGTTGTTTATTCTGTGGATGGAGATATTTTCGATAGAAAAACCGATACCTCAGCAGTAGCATTCGATACAGATAAGCATGGTTATGGGAATAAGCGCTTGAGCGCGAAAATTTATGCACAAGGGAAGGAAGATATCGCATACAGTGATCTGTTAGTCGTACCGCCGGCACCAAAAGCATACGCCTTTGAATTAGTCAATACTTATCCACACGATTCTACAGCGTTTACCCAAGGCTTATATTATGATAACGGAACACTTTACGAATCAACGGGAAAAGAGGATAGAACCTCGCTGCGCAAAGTTGATCTAAAAACAGGAAAGGTGATTCAAAAGATAGGCGGTGATGGTACTTTCTTCGGTGAAGGCATGACCGTAGTAGGGGATAAAATTTACTTTTTAACTTGGTTAAATAAAAAAGGATTTATCTATGATAAAGCATCCTTTAAATTAATCAAGTCCTTTGATTATGGAAAGAGTGCCGAAGGATGGGGATTGACGTATGATGGAAAGCAATTTATTAAATCGGACGGCTCAGCAAATATTTATTTCCTTGATCCTGTAAGCTTACAGGAAACTGGATCTGTTCAGGTTTTCGATGATAACGGACCGGTGGATCGTATCAACGAGTTGGAGTACGTAGATGGAAAGCTATTCGCCAATATTTACGACCAATCTAAGGATGAAGTTGTTATAATTGACCCAACCACCGGTGTTGTCGAAGGTAGAATTAACTTTGTTGGTTTGTATGATGGCGTGAGGAAATCTGCTGATAACGAAATGAACGGTATTGCCTATAAATCGGACACGAAAACCTTCTTAGTTACTGGTAAAGACTGGACGAAATTATTCGAAGTCCGACTTGAAATAAGGAAGTAATCGTGACGTATATTCAAAAATCTTTATTGTTTATAACTTTATAAGATAAATTTCGTTCCTACGATTGGTATGATTAATGGAAAATATTACAGAATGAGTTTTTAACGAAGTTTAATAACTTTCGGGACTTTCCTGAAACGGGGCTCAAGTAGGGATGGTGTAAGATTTGAATTTATTTTCTATGTTGGGTAGCTGGGAAAGCTGAAAAATGGCCACTGCGGTTTTATTGGGTGTCAAATTATACCTGTATTTCAACTTTGGTGAGTTGAATAATACACTTTTGTTATAGTCACCCTTCCTGCTAGGTCAAGAAGGGTTTTAGATCATATGTTATCGAGCCTTATGGTTATTCGTGCCATCCATTCACTAGCTAAAGCAGTGGAATTTTAATATTGATTGTCATACCCTCACCCCTAACAGCGTTTATTTCTATCCGTCCATTTAGGAGCTCGACTTTGATTATTGTAGAGAGTAATCCAATGCCGTTCATTCTTGACTCCGGTACATACATCCCGTTTCCGTTGTCGTGTATTTTGAAAGCCACATATTCCTGAGACGTCTTTAGATGAATAGTACATGTAGTACACTCTGAATGCTTGGCCACGTTGGTTATTAGTTCTTGGGCAATCCGATAAATTACAATTGAGAGCTGTTTAGATAGGATATCCGGATTGCCAATAACCCTAACGTTGAAACGTATTTGATTTTTTATCTGATTGCATATCTGCTTTATGGATTTAACGAGTCCAAACTGTTGTAGATGGACCGGAATCAGATGGTCGGAAATGAGACAATTAGAATTCTCGATAATGGCGGTAAAGTTGGATAGATGACTCGTCATATTTATTGTATCGGAATTTTATCTAGCTCTTATTTTTATTATCTTTAATGTATGGAAGAGTTAAGCCACTTACCGATTGATAAGCAAAACGATATTCTTAAAATTTTAGAAATAATTAAAGAAGTCGCAGTGCCTGAGAAGGTCATTTTGTTCGGTAGCTTTGCGAGGGGAGATTGGGTGGACGATGAGTATATGGAAGATGGCATTATCTATTCTTACAAAAGTGATTTTGACTTTTTAGTGGTTACACAAGGTTCGAAACTCAAGGAGTTCGATATTAGAAATAGAATCGAAAATCGAACGCGGATTTATAAACATCCTGTTAACCCACTGGTCCATGAGTTAGAGCATATTAACTATGGATTGGAACGAGGGCAATACTTTTTTAAATCGATCATCGAAGATGGAATTCTCCTCTATGACACTAAGTTATCTGTTTTTGCGAAACCTAGAGCTTTATCCAAGGACGAACAAAAGGAGCAAGCATTGTTATATTATGAAAATTGGATTGAAAGTGGCCTGAGGATGTTTAGTCACGTAAAACTTATTTTTGAATCCTCTGTTGAAAAAGAGTTTAAGTTGAATGAAGTTTTATTTTTGCTACATCAAACTGTTGAACGTCTTTATGCTGGCTTAGGTTTGATTTATACCGGATTTAAACCTAAAACACATAGTATTAAAGAATATAGAAATTATACTAAATTCATCTCCAATGAGATAAACGAAATCTTTTGTTTTCCTCCCTCTAACGACGAGAATAGAGTATTTAATATTCTTCAAAAAGGCTATATAGATGCACGATATAAAGCTGATTTCAAAGTTGAACAGGTCGATCTCGAGTGCTTAATAGCAAAAGTTGAGATTTTAGCAAAATTAGTGGTTCAACTGACCAACGAAAAAATTAATTCACTTTAGAGATTTTTGCGATACTTTCTCGCCGGTAAATATTTGGGAATATTGACTTCGAAATCAAAAATCACTTTTGGCTGGATTTCTAAAGCTTTGCAGACCGCTACCAATCCGCTGACTGAAATATTATTTTTTCCTCTTAATATCCTATATACTTGACTATAACTAAATCCTGTACGATCTTCTATATCCTCCAAAGTCAATTCAATGGACTTTGCCCTTTCCCAAAGCCTATTTCTGATAACTCCGAGCGTTTCTTTGTCAATGTATTGTTCAGGCATAAACAAAGAGACACGTAAAATTTATTATTTATTATACCAAATTTGGAATAATTAATTTTAATTTTGATATTTGTAAATCATTCATATGGTTAGGCGTGAGAAACCTAGAACCAATGTGAATGCGAATTATAAACTTATACATTCCTGAAAGATATTCAAGGAAGGCCTCCCTTAATTTTAGGTCGCGTAGTTTCTCACGCTCAACCATAGGGCAAGGGAGCTGCCTTTCTTGTGTAGTATTACTATTGAAAGTAAGCTTCCTGCATACTTACATCCTACTTATTTGTCCTCCCGAATAGGCTCTACCTCTATGTTTTTATTTTAATGTGTCGGCATGACGAGACGATGGCTTTTAATTTGCTGAGGTCGCGTATCATTCGCCAGTTTCGCTAATCAAATCCCTTTTATATGACAAATTTTATCCAAAAAAATATATCCAAGACTTTTAAGTTGTTACAGGGGTGTCTCGGTAATCTACATTTCAGAGCTTATCAAAATCTGTGCTTAACACTTCTTACTCTTTGTTTCAGTTTGTTTAGTTACGTCGAAGCCTGGTCCCAAGACGGGACCAGTGCTTTGCGTCCAGGTGTGCTTGAACTGAAAGTCGGAGATGCCCTTCCTGAAGACCTGTGGAATCTTTCATTGACCGTAATAAACCACCCCGAAGGCAAACAAACAATCAGATTAGCTGACTATAAAAATAAACCCATTATCCTTGATTTCTGGGCTACGTGGTGTCCAGGATGTATCACTTCTTTACAGAATTTAGATACTATTCAAAGAGAATTACCCAATGAAGTCGTTATTATACCTATCACCAATGACAACGTGCAAAAGGCTGAGGCATTTATTAAGGAAAGAGGATGGCAACTGCCCACGGTAGTAAACAACTCGATATTACAAGAGTACTTTCCTCATAAATATATTCCCCATTATATATGGGTGAATCAAGAGGGAATAATCGAGGCCATCACAGGGGCCGAGCCCGTTAACAGAGCGAATATTAAGACAGTAATCGATGGTAGGAACTTGGACGTTGCCAATAAAATCGACCTATTAAGTTTCGATTCTAAGAAGCCTTTATTTATCGATGGGAATGGTGGAAGTGGTACCGCTATAAAATACCGATCCTTATTTTCAGAAGCGATCCCAGGCTTATTCCAAACTATTTCTTCAGTAATATCCGACACAATTAACCACACTTCCCGGATTTATGGTATCAACTGCCGCGCCTTGACATTATATTCGCTTGCGTATCAAAAGCTTCAAAGCTTTCCTGAAGAACGTATTGAGTATGAAATTAAAGATTCTGCGAAACGAGCGCTTTTTGTTACCACGAAAGACGGTCAGACTTCCAAAAATCATTTGTTCACTTACGAATTAATTACTCCTTTAAACGCGTCTGACAAAGTAAGGGAACGAGTGGGGGTCGATCTTCAACATTTCTTTGGCTTGAGTGCACGTTTCGAGAGGCGTTTAATTGATTGCTACGTACTGACGGCTCTTCCCACGCTCAAACATGCTTTCTCTAAAGGCGGAGAAAGAAAAGATAACCTGTTCGGTGAGCAAAATGAAGAAAAATATATTCAAAACCAGACAATTGACTTCTTATCCGGCTACCTTAATGAAATTCTGCCTCTAGCGGTAGTTGACGAAATGAGTTACCGAGGAACACTTGATTTAAAGTTTCCACAACCGGACATCCAAAACTTAAAACCGCTTCAGGAAGCGCTTCGCAAGCAGGGTATTTCTTTGGAAAAAGGGAATCGAGAGATTGAGTTTTTCATTATCAGTGATAACTAAGAATTTAACGAAACGATGTGTATGAAATATATTATTTTTACCATTTTATCCTTTTACGTAACACTCGGTGTTGCACAAACCACCCCGCGGCGCACAATTTCGTTAGCAGTCGTGGATGAAAATAATTATCCATTAACGAGTAGCAGTGTTCGGTTGATGGGAAAACAAGGCTCCGTAATTTCTAAAGGTGACGGTAACTTTACGATTGATCTCATCTCAAATGTGGATACCCTTCTGGTCAGTCATTTAGGTTACCACGAACAAAGAATGAGTATAAAAAATACGAGTCCGCTATTTATTGTGGTAACACTAAAAAAAGGGGGGGCAACACAGATTGAAGAAGTAGTCGTTAATACAGGTTACCAAAGCCTCCCTAAGGAGAGAGCCACTGGCTCGTTTGAAACCCTAGACCAGGAGTTAATCAACCGCAGTGTTAGTACGGACATTCTCAGTCGCTTAGAAGGAGTCAGCAGCCTTAATTTCAACAATAGGTCAAGCGGTAAAAGCTTATCGATAAGAGGGCGCAGCACCATTATGGGGAATGCATCCCCTTTGGTCATATTGGATAATTTCCCCTATGAGGGCGACATCAATAATATCAACCCCAATGATGTTGATAATATTACGTTTCTTAAAGATGCCGCGGCAGCTTCCATTTGGGGAGTAAGGGCCGCCAACGGCGTTATCGTAATAACCACCAAAAAAGGGAAATACAATAGGCCCGCTTCGGTCGATTTCTCTGCCAATCTCACGTATGGAGCTAAACCCGATCTTTACTATGCTCCGATGTTAGGCTCAGCTGATTTTATTGATTTGGAGTTGTATCTTTTTGATAAGGGCTATTACAATGCAGCCTTAAACAACGCAAGGAAACCAGTGGTTTCCCCGGTCGTAGAACTTCTCTCGCAGCAAAGGAACGGAACCCTGTCTCCCCAAGAAGTGAGTGAACAAATTGAATCGTTTAAGAAAGTTGATGTTCGCAAAGACCTGAGTAAATATTTTTATCAGCCAAGTTTCAATCAGCAGTATGCATTGAGTTATAGCGGCGGCTCAAATAAGTACAACTACATGCTATCGGCTGGATGGGATAAGAACCAGGAGAACCTAAAGCGGAATGGCTTGGATAGGTTAACGCTCCGGTCGGAAAATAACCTCAATCCCTTGGATGGATTATACCTCCAAGCGGGCATAGTTTTCACCCAAATCAATAGCCAAAATAATAATTTGGGCCTTCAAATGATTAATTCCGCTCCGAAGGGATTTTACCCATATGCTTCCCTAGCTGACCCAAATGGAAACCCATTAGCGATACCTTATGAATATCGTCTGGCTTATATCGATACGGTCGGCTCTGATAAACTTCTTGACTGGCAATACAGACCTTTGGAAGAACTGAATCTCGCAGATAATACGTCACAACAAAACGATATCCGTTTGAATGCGGGGATCCAATATAAACTCTCCAATGGATTTGGGGTGGAAGCACGATATCAGTATCAACAGCAATCGGGGAGCGACCGAAACTATGCCGTTCCTAATAGTTTCCCTGCGCGCAATTGGGTTAATCTTTTCAGTTATCAGGATGGATCGGTAATAAACTACCGTGTTCCCACAGGTGGGTTTCTCGATTTAGCGCAATCAAACTTGAAATCCCATGTTGGACGAGGACAGCTAAACTATAACAAAAACTGGCATGCGATGCATGAACTTTCGGCAATCGTGGGTATGGAGATTCGGCAAACCCATACTACTTCCAATAGGAACCGTACTTATGGTTACAATGGTGAGCTTCTAACATTCGGAAGCGTAAACTATGCGGACCTCCTTCCAACTTACAACAATCTGCGTGGAATGTTGCGCATACCGAATAATACTAATTTTGAAGATGTTCTATTTAGGTTTACTTCCTATTATGGAAATGCCGCTTATACGTTAAAAGATAGGTACACGTTATCGGCAAGTCTGCGCAAAGATGCCTCTAACTTATTTGGTGTTGCGACCAACCAGAAAGGGGTACCGCTGTGGTCTTCAGGCGTCAGCTGGCAAGTGCATAAAGAGGACTTCTACAGGCTTGACATGTTGCCAGTGCTCAAATTCCGAGCGACGTATGGTTACAATGGTAATGTCGACAATACGCTGTCGGCGCTTACAACCTTGCGGTCTGCCAGCAATACCTATCTTACCGGGCTTGATTACGCTTACGTTTTCAGCCCCGGAAATCCCGAATTACGCTGGGAAAAATCAGGAATGTTAAACCTAGGAATTGACTTCGGCTTTAAAAACAATCGATTTTCAGGTAGTATAGACTATTATGCGAGAAAAGGAATAGATCTGATCGGACAAGCACCGATTGATCCTACCACAGGTGTTATATCTCCAACTGCTGAGTTTCTATATAAGGGTAACGTAGCGCAAATGAAAGGGAATGGGTTAGATCTGGTGCTGCATGGACGTATTATAGAGCGCCTGTTTAAATGGCGAACAGATGCGATCTTGAATTATACCACCAACCAGGTCACTAATTACGAAATGTCAAGTTCATCTCTGGCGGCTAATTATGTAGGGTATGGACTTCTGGTTTCTCCCTTTAAGGGTAAGCCGGTTTACGGCATCTATAGTTATCCTTGGGCGGGTCTTGATCCCGAAAATGGCGATCCCCAGGGTTATCTTGATGGTGAAATAAGCAAGGATTATTACGCTATAACATCTGGATCGCCGTCCTCACTAGTTTTTCACGGTTCTGCTGTGCCGACCGTGTATGGTTCCTTACGCAATACATTCTCGTACAAGGATTTTTCCATTTCGTTTACGATGACGTTAAAAGGAGGATATTATTTCCGAAGAAGTAGCATTGATTATCTGGCGCTATACGCAAACTGGAGGGGCGGCCATGCTGACTACCTAAAACGATGGCAGAATCCTGGCGATGAGAAAAGTACAAATGTCCCTTCTTTACCTTATCCGGCAAACTCCGCGAGGGACGCTTTTTACAACAATTCGACTGTACTTGTGGAGAAAGGCGATCATTTGAGGCTGCAAGATATCAACATGTCATATCGTTTGGACGATAACAAAACCGGGAAATATATTAAACAGTTACAGATCTACGCTTATCTGAACAATCTTGGAATCGTATGGAGAGCTAACAAGGTTGACTTAGATCCAGATTATTATTCAGGAGGCTATCCGCTGCCGGTAACTCTATCCTTAGGCTGTAGAGCGACATTTTAAATCAAAAATATTACAAGATATGAAAAGAAGAATCTTATACATAGTGGCCGTAATATGCTGTGTTTTTTTCGTGAGTTGTGAAAAATTTTTGGATGAAAAGCCGAATAAGAAATTGGTTGTCCTTTCATCCGTAAAAGACGCGCAGGCTTTGATGAACAATTCGAGTGTATTCATAACTACGCACCCCACATCCGGTGAATTTGCTGCTGGTGATTTTTATTTGCTTACCGAAGACTGGCAATCGCTTAGCTGGCAATCGCATCGGCAGAGTTATATATGGGGAGATCATGTATTTGACGATATGGAAAGAAATGACTGGTCTCTACCGTATGTTGCAGTGTACAACGCTAACATTGTTCTTGACGCGATTGCCAATGGCGAGATCAAGCAGGGGACACAACGGGAGATCGCCGATGTGCAAGGACAGGCTTTATTTTACCGATCCTATGCTTTCTATAGTTTGTTGCAACTTTTCGCAAAAGCTTGGGACAATACAACCGCACAATCTGATCTCGGTATCCCATTAAGACTATCCTCGGATTTCAATATCCCTGTCGGACGCTCGAGTGTTGCGGCGTGTTACGAGCAAATCATAAAAGATTTGCAGGAGGCAGCCGGTTTGTTAAATGAAACAACCGCATTGAAAACTAGACCATCAAAAACTGCTGCACATGCTTTCTTAGCAAGGGTATATTTAAACATAGGTCGCTATGAACTTGCGCAGGCTTCGGCAAATGACGCTCTAGCTTCTAACAATCAAGTCATAGATTACAATACGTTAGACGCAACAGCCGAATTTCCATTTGCTACATTTAATGAAGAAGTGATCTATCATGTTCGCCTTTGGAACTTTTTGCCCTATCCTCCAGCTCCTAAAATTGAACGTGGACTGTTGAAGTCTTACCATGAAGATGACCTTCGAAAGAGCTTGTTTTTCGTTACGAATAATGATGGAACTTTCAGTTACAAAGCTGGTTACAATGGCGATGACGGGCTTTTTAACGGCTTAGCTACTGACGAACTTCTTTTGATAAGAGCGGAATGCTTTGCGCGTTTAGGGAAAACCTCGCAAGCAATCCAGAATCTGAATGCGCTATTGGCAAAAAGATGGAAAAGCGGATCTTTTGTCCCTTTTACTGCGATGACATCGGAGGATGCATTAAAAATAATTCTGGAGGAGCGCAGAAAAGAATTAGTTTTTAGAGGGCTGAGATGGTCTGATTTAAAACGCTTAAATAAAGAGCCACGCTTCGCTGTAACTTTGGAAAAGACGATATCAGGTAAGGAGTATGTGTTACCACCTAACGATAACCGATACGTATTCCCAATACCATCTGCTGTAATTCAGATGTCCGGGATTGAGCAGAACCCGCGTTAGTTGTATTAAAAAAGCGGAACTCTAAGTTCCGCTTTTCAAGAGCTAACTACCTTGCTTTAAACGTAATGTTGGTAGCCTGTGAAAGATGTAGTTGTCCGCTTCCATTATCAGGTGTTTCAAGCGTACAGCGAACATCCGACTCGCTGGCGCAGCTTTCACTTCCAGTAGCGGGAACATAGTTTGCAGGGTTATTATGTCCATCATTCACAAGCCGTATCGCCAGCTACTCAGCTCAAGGAACAGGGTAGCTGTTTATCCAAAAAATTACTGTATAAGTACGTGTATCGTTCGTCCGAATAAACATCGGTCAACATAGCAAGGGGACGGGAATAGTTATTTGCTATTGCCCAACACCTTGCAGCCAGCTACTTTCTTAGTAAAAAAAGACATGGAAATCCTTTCCACAAAGATTTAGATAGTCACTGATTTTACTTTTCAATCTTAAATCTAAGCTATTTGTATCATTGTGTTAAGGCATATCTCATGGTTTTGAACTCTTCAGTTCGTTCAGGTAGCTGGTCACGTTCTTGTTTTACTTTTACATCGCTCGATGTAGTAATGTTAACATTCTTCATTAGAGCGTATTTTGACCAGTTATAATCGAGTGCTATGAGCTCTGCCTAGTGCACTCACAAATTTTTTGACCGATGAAAAACTATAATCTATTTTATTATGGACAGGTGCGACCTTCCTTGGAATTGCTGTTAGAGCCTCGCAGGAGGTGGCTAAGGAGCATATCTATTTTCTTATTTTGTTGTTTTAATTGTTTTATTAGTGGTCAAGTAGTTGCCCAAACGCCCCAAACCCCTGGGGCTAAGGGCGACACTGAACTGAGTGGCTCTGTGAAATCTCTTACCGACGGCAGCATATTAAAGAATGCGACCATCACCATTGGAGATAGATCCATCCAAACAGATAATTCAGGCGAATTTAGAATTTCAGGACCATTCACCGAAAACGTACTTCGTGCGAGCTACGTAGGTTTCCATGACACCACGGTGTCGATTTCTCAGAAGCCCCTACATATTTTATTGAGGCCATTTGAAAATAGTATCGAGGAGATCAATGTGATTAGTACTGGCTATCAACAGATCTCAGCAGAAAGAAGTGCCGGTAGCTATGTTCATGTAAATAATGAATTTTTGGAAAGACGCGTAAGTACGGATATTCTGAGTAGAATCGAAGATGTTGTGCCAGGCTTGATTTTCAATAGGAATAACGAGGCAAGTCCAGGGGGATTTTCAACAAGTGACATCAGCATACGAGGACAAAGTACATTGATGGGGAATGCGGCTCCCTTAATAGTCGTAGACAATTTTCCTTTTGAAGGAGATATCCGAGATATTAATCCTCAGGATATAGAGTCTGTTTCTGTGTTGAAGGATGCTACTGCCGCTTCCATTTGGGGAACTCGTGCAGGCAATGGAGTAATAGTTCTCACCACCAAGAAAGGGAGCTATGGGAGTTCAACAAACGTTTCACTTACCTCAAATGTGAGCATCGCGGAAAAACCAGATCTATTCTACGAGCCAGTAATGAGCACCGCCGAATTTATTGATATGGAGAAATTGCTTTTTGAACGGGGATATTATACCGTCACCGAGTATTCATTTTCAAACGAGCCACTTAGTCCAGTGATTGAACTTTTAATTGCGAGTCGTGACGGACTCATCAGTCCTCAGCAGGCACAAACACAAATCGAAGAGTGGAAACATTTAGACGTACGAAATGATTTGCACCGATATTTCTATCAATCTCCGATTTCTCAACAATATGCGTTGAACCTCTCTGGGGGTAGTATGAAATATCGCTATCTCCTTTCAGGAGGATTTGACAAAAATACTAACAGCTTAGTAAAAACAGGCTTTAAGCGAACCTCTCTGCATAGTAACCAATCATTGAGGCTATTCAATGATCGGTTGGAGCTCGGAACAAATCTCTTCTATTCCAATACGGTAGAAAACTTTCCAATGGCACTTTTTAGTGCGCAGTCTAATATCCCATATTATCCGTACGCGCGTTTCGCAGATCAAGATGGAAATCCACTCGCGGTGACCAACGGGTTTCGTGATAGCTTTAAACAGGATGCATTTAGCAAAGGGTTCTTGGACTGGTCTTATTACCCTTTAAACGATTTGTCCAACCATCTTAATGAAGGACAAGGAACAAACTATAAAGCTGATCTAAATAGCAACTTTCGAATTTTACCATTTCTTTCCTTGAATCTTTCTTATCAATTTAATGTGATATTGAACAATAAAAGAAACCAACAAACCGCGGATAGCTACTATGTTAGAAACCTAGTGAATTCGTTCACTCAAGTTGAAAGCGATGGTAGCTTGACGCGTGCAATTCCTGATGGAGGAATTTTGGGACTAACACATGAGTCGCGACGAAATCAGAATTTGCGTACGCAATTAAATTTCAATAAGATTTGGAATACCTCCCATAAAATTGATGGCATTGCGGGATTTGAAGTCAAAGATTTTCAGACGAAGATTAGCGACATCCGTCGGTATGGATATAATCCCGAACTGGGAACATTTTCTGCCGTGAGATACTTGACGCCGTTTGTGCAATCTTGGTCTATGTTTGGATCAACTGCGACGATCCCTTTCCAAGACAACGAACAACATTTGGTGGATAGGTATCGATCCTACTATGCAAATGTTTCCTACTCGTTTGCTAATCGGTATATCGTGAACGGCAGCGGTAGAATCGATCAGAGTAATATCTTCGGCGTAAATACAAATGCAAAAGGTGTCCCTTTATATGCTCTGGGCGTAGCATGGAACGTGCATCAGGAACCTTTTTTTGAAAGTGATCTTTTTACTAAAGTGAAGGTAAGGGCAAGCTATGGTTACAACGGAAACGTCTATAAAAACTTATCGTCATGGGTCACTGCGAAGGGATCGACAAGCTATAACAATCCTAACAATTCAGGATTGCCCTATGCCGTCATCGTCAACCCGCCCTATCCTGATCTCCGTTGGGAAAGAGTTCAAGCGACAAACTTTGGGGTAGACTTCGAAATGATGAACGGCAGAATTTCTGGAACAGTGGATATCTTTCGCAAGCTTGGAATGGATCTCATCAGCCCAATCATGATGGATCCCACGGTGGGCGTGTCTTCGTTCACAACCAATAATGCCGAAACGAAAACAACAGGACTAGACTGGTCTATTCGGAGTCAAAATCTCGTTGGCAAGCTGAAGTGGCATACCGAACTGATTGGATCGCTGGTAAAAGAGAAAGTGACGGAATTTGATATCGCCTATCCCGCATCGACTTACGTAGGTTCAGGTTATCCTTTGGTAGGAAAGCCTCTATATGCTATGCATAGTTTTGCTTGGGGAGGACTGGATCCATCAACCGGCAAGCCACAGATTTATCTAAATGGAGAGAAGACTATGGACTACAACGCTGTTATTCAGGAAACGCGACTTCAAGACCTCATTTACCACGGATCGCTACGTCCAACATGGTTCGGTTCATTGCGCAACACCTTCGAATGGCGGAATGTTACAATGTCTTTGAACATGGTATTTAGAATGGGGTATTTCTTCCGAAAGAACTCTGTTAATTACAACAATGTATTAAAGGCTCAGGGTGGTCATGGTGATTTTTCAAGGAGATGGCTAAAGCCGGGAGATGAAAGGTTTACCGATGTCCCCGTTTTGCCGGAGTCAAACAACGATCCTTCGTCAAATATATATCTCGCTTCCGAGGTCTTAAGCAGACCAGCAGATCATATACGTTTCCAGGATCTACGCTTAGGCTATACATTAAATAGGAGCGATATTACAACGCTTCCTTTTAATTCCATCCATGTTTTTATGTATGCCAATAATTTGGGGCTCCTATGGACCGCTAATCGTGAAGGTATCGATCCCGACTTCCAGAAAAGTCCTTTGCCAAAAAGTGTGTCTTTTGGAGCCAAACTAAATTTTTAACCAACAAAATCAGCTATGAAAATTACTGCGAAAATATTTATGCTTTTTATCTTTATCCTACAGGCATCCAGCTGTAGCGAAGAGTTTTTGGAAGCTAAACCGGACAAGTCGCTCAATGTGCCCAAGAACGAGAAAGACCTTCTGGCGCTTCTGGATAACAGCAATAACTTTTTTAACTCGACCCCAGTCTTTGGGCTTCTTGGATCTGATGACATTTACCTCACAGAGGAGGGGCTGCTAACCCTGTTGCCTCCCTATGATCGTGCCTACAAATGGGATAAAGAATTCTATCCAGCTAATATTACCACAAATGCGAACTGGAACCGGTGTTATTCGCAGGTCTTCGGCGCCAACGTCGTGTTGGACGCGGTAAAGGATTGGAAACTTGAGAGGTTCAGTGCAGAACAATCAAATGTCGCAGGAATGGCTTATTTCCATCGTGCATTTGCGTTTTATCATCTTGCGCAGTTATTTGCCGAACCTTATCAGGAAAGCATCAGCAATAAGCAGTTGGGGATTCCTCTTCGACTCAGCTCGGATGTCACCTCAGTGTCAAAGCGGGCGTCTCTGGCGGAGACCTATGATCAAATTTTATCAGATCTGCAGCATTCGGTCCAAATGCTGCCCAAATCTCAGGTAAAACTGACAAGACCAACTCAAATTGCGGCAAAGGCTCTAATGGCTCGCGTATACCTGATAATGGCGAACTATGCGGAGGCTGAACGTTATTCGACGGAAGTGCTTGAGCACAGTGATGCAATTATCGACTATAACAAGCTCTCTGCCTCTTCCACAAGGCCCTTTCCTGTCGTCATCCTCAACGGGGACAACCCCGAGGTAATTTTCTACAGTGTTATGACCGCAAATTCTGCCTTACAAAGCGCATCAATCACCAGCGTGGATAGCACGCTAATTAAAACCTACGAAGCTAATGATTTGAGAGCGGCGCTATTTTTTAGAAAGCAGAACAATGGAAATTATAGTTTCAAGGGACAGTATACCGGATCCTCCTCCATTTTCACAGGTCTAGCGCTAGATGAAGTACTGCTGACCCGTGCCGAATGTCGTGCTCGTCGGGACGCCGCTCAAGAAGCGCTGGATGATTTAAACAAATTATTGGTCAAACGTTGGAGAACTGATACTTATGTGCCCATTACTTTGGACTCGGTGGATGATATCCTTCCTCTAATTTTACAGGAACGAAGAAAGGAGTTGGTTTACCGCGATTTGCGATGGATTGATCTAAGGCGCCTCAACCTGGAGGACCGATTTAAAAAAGTGATTTACCGCCAGATCGGAACAAAGCGGATCGAACTTCTACCGAACGATATTAGGTATACCTTACCGATCGCTTTTGATGTAATTTCTCGTTCCAATATGGAACAAAACCCTCGCTAGAAAAAATAAAAATAAAACAATTAAAAAATAAGAAGTTATGAAAAGAATATTTGTCTTTTGGATATTGTTAATAGGTTGCGTTTGGTCTGGATCCGCTATAGGGCAGAGTCATGCCTCAATCTCAGGAGAGATTGGATTCGGACAAGACGGCGACGTGGTAGGCCTGTACGTACGAAATAAAAAAACTCACCATTTATTCGATACAACGCGATTAGATCTTGATTCGCAGTTGGTGGGTAAAAAATTTAACTTCTCGATCCCGGTCGGGGATACCCCTATTTATGTGACGCTTGATTTCTTTGTAAATAAGTATGGCAGTGAGCGAGTAATCATTCCTTACATCCCTATTGAAAGGGGTGATACCGTGGAAATAAAGGCGGATGAAAAACGTAAATTCACATTTTATGGGAAAGCTGCGGCGAAGTTTAGGCTCATTGATAGCCTCAATAATTTACCTTTTCGTTCATCGGATCCTACAGTTATAGATCTGGAAAGGTTTGTGAAGGAAAAATTGGCTACGATGGAGCGGGGTAAACAAGTGTTGTTGCGTGCTAAACCTACCCTGTCAGAAAAGATGTACAAATTGATTGAGGCGGACTTTATCGCCACACACCTTAAGACTATTTATGATAATTTCCGCAACAACAGCTTTGGTTATGCCTATAGTGACTCGCTCGGTAGGATCGGAGAACATATTTACCGAACTCAATTTTATGATAAACCGGATCATATCGCCTTAGCTGACTTTTCAAGCTATTCAAATGCACAATCTGCGTATTTACTCGCAAAGAATTGGTCAGACATGAGGTTTGAAAAGCGTCAAAGCAGAAAACCAACTGATCTGTTCGAAGTGCTAGATCGTAGATATCCCGATGGTCGCATAAAGGACGAAATCATCACGGATTATCTTTATGTGCATAGTGCGAAATTTCTACCAATCTTCTATCCCGTGAAAGCGAAAGTGACCACTGAATATGGAAAGAGAGTTGTCAATGAATTTGAAAGGAAATATATACTAAGCAAGAATTTTCACCAAGGAGATATATTTTATGATCGGGATGGTAACGAAGTTAAGCTCGATGATCTGAAAGGTAAAGTAGTGGTCATGGATTTCTGGTTCACAGGTTGCTTTCCTTGTATGGCCGTTGCTAAAGCCTTTCCCAAAGTTGAGGAAGCCTTTAAAAATCGAGACGACATCGTTTTTTTGAGCATTTCGACCGATCGCGATAAGAACAAATGGCTAAAAAGCATTCAACCACCTGATCCATCCCAAGGGAGTCCGGCGGGTAGCTTTTATGTTTCTGATAAAACAATTTATTGGAATACAGGCAGCGGAGGAGACGATCATTCTTTTATCCGAAAATTTGATACCCGGACAGGATATCCTAGGCTCTATGTCATTGATAAGGATGGAAACTTAATCGACAGAAACCCACCAAAGCCTACAAAAAATGAAGGTAAGGACCTGATCGACCTGCTTAAAAAAGCTCTCACGGGCTAAAGTTTGTAATCTCAGAGATAGCGCCAGCCAAGGAGCTATGTGCTGGCGCTAAAATTCAATTATCTCGCATCAACCAAGATAGGTATGCCGCGATTCGCTGTGGGAACAACGATGCCGTTTACTAGTACGCCCGAACAAAAGATTTCTGATCCCTCACAATCTTCAAGAATCTTATCAGGTGGGATAGGTTGCCAGTCAGGCGTTCCATGGGAACTATTAGCATTGTAATGCGTCGGCGACTGCAGGGTAGAGCCGCTCATAGCTAAGGCGCTACCGGTAATCAATACGCCCGCAATAGCTAGCATATTGACATTTTTAAAATTTTTTTTCATTGTTTAAGTTTTTGAAGCATGGGCTTCGATTAGTTCCCTGCGGCTCCTGGATCCCCGCCACAAGGAAAATGGAATATAGATATCATATGTCAGGGTGGATCCCGATCCCTGCTTCGATGTTCATTAGTTATCGTTGCACTGCAATTTGTTTTATTTGCCGTGATAAACATAAACCGACTATGCTTATGCCAAGAAAAAGAAGATTAAATGCAATGTGCCATGGGTAGCTCAAGTGCTGTAGAATCCCGCCGCAGGAACAGGGGCGATCCCCGAAGGTGCCGTTCATAGCAATGACGATGTATACAGTAAATGCTATCAAAAGGACGAATGAACTCCATAAGCCCAAGCGTTGAGAAGGACGAAAGAGCAAAAGTAGAACCGTTAGAAGCTCCAATACAGGGATCAGCCAGCTCAGGACATCAGCAATGGGCAACGGAAACACCTGTTTGCGCATGCTCGCTTGCGCGAGCTCATAATCCATTAGTTTCACGAGCGCCGCGTAGAAGAACATGCTGGCTAGAAGCATGGCGGAAAGCCGCAGAAGAGTACTGTTTTTCATAGCAAACTGTTTTTTATCAAAATTAGCTGGATATACATAACTCTAGTTAGCTTCTCTAGTAAGGCTATTGTTAATCAATTAAACCCATAGCAGTGGATTTATAATACTATTCTACCTCGAATTATGTAGAGTAGGACAGGTGATTCATTGGCGGGACCACAGCTCGCTACGCTTGATTTTTTGTAAGGTTGAACGGGAGGTGCCAAGCAATTGTGCTTGTTGGTATTCTGTAAGATAAGAGGCGATCTCGGGAAGTAATCTATGAAAATGCTGATAGCGTTCTAACGGTGTATGTTGTCCTCGGATTTGGTTCAACAGATAAAAGAACCGAATTTGTTTGTTGAAAAGAATCGAAACCAGCGTATTAATATTTTGGTCTTGATGGATCCATTTTTTGAGGTCTTTATAAGGGAGACACAATACCTGACCTGGGCGGATAACCTAGATCGATCCAGCAATAGGCTTATTGCTATGTAGATGGGCCGTCGTACTGAGTGCCATTTGAGGAACAGCAAGGTTCAAGATCGTTGGTTTACCCAATGAATTGTTGACCACATTGATAATGGCACCCTGATCTACGATGAAAAGGGTCATTTTCGGCCGTTCTTCTTCAAAAAGGAACTGACCTTTTCGCGTCCGGATAGCCTGCAGATTTTGTTTTGCCCATCGGATATGCTCGGGCTTCAGGTCACAGAATCGTGACCATCTGTTTATCAGGTTTTTAAATGCCCTATTGTGATGATGGATTTGCTTGGCTGCCATGTTCAGTTTCAAGACTGCTGATGAGCTAAGTTCATGAATGCTGAGGTAATTTTCGAGTAAATAGGTCAAAAGCGACGTTTTGTCTGTCATAAGCGTATAATAAGCAGTCAAATCAAATAAACTTATATAAATACACCGCAAATAGGGCGAGTTGATACATGTTTTTTCAATGTTCTCTGGTAAAAAGATATTTTTGTTTCGATCGATCAGAAGACTTCTAGGCCAGAAGCCGTAATTCCGGTGCGAGACCGGAGTATTGCTTACAAGAACAAAAAACGACTATGGAGTTGATACAAGAAATGGGAAATGCCCAGGTTCATTCCAACCGGTTATTGGCTCGCCCAGAGCAGCGAATGTTTGGACAGGACGATCCAGATGATAGAAAATGCAATATTGTATTTCCTTTCTAGGTTCCGCTGGCGTGTTCTAACCAGAACACGCTAGTTTTAACCCTTCTTGTACTCAGACTACATGGTCCTGTTCTGCAAATAAAAAGTCTAGAAATGGACCAACACCTTTTTGAATACTTCCAGCAGATGGATGCACCAACAAAGCGGCGATTGGCATACGCCACTGCAAATTTTAAAAATGTCTTCGCTAACCAAGATTTAGCAGCTGGTTTGCAATTTTTTGAAAAATTTGAGTCCTTCGCTCATAATCGTTCAAGAGCTCATCCCGATGCGATCGAACAATGTGCCGGTGCGGATGCGCTCGCCCTTTCCCCCTTTATGTACATCCCACATTTCTGGGTTAGTTTTCATTATGGAGTTTACCAATTTTTACCTTTTCGCCTAATCCAGCAAGGTATATCGGTTTGTTTGATCATATCTCGGAAGGTAGCCCCAAAATTTATTACCTACTATACAAGAGCGCTTGAAAGATATCACCCAAGCGGACGTCTCTGTTTTTTAATGGCCGAAGACCCGAGACTCTTCTTTCAGCTACGCCAAAAAGTCCACGAACAGTTCCATCCTTTTGTTTTTGCCGATGGTAATTACGGCGCATGGCCCGCTCAACAAGGGAATCTGATTCCCGTTCCGTTTTTGGGGACAACATTGAACGTTCGCTACGGTTACCTGCGTATAGCGGCTTTGCTTGGCTTGCCTGTCCACCTGCTATTGGATGAGTCGCATGATCCACAGATGCTTTCGCCGATACGATCATCACCATCGGGAGAATTGCGAGGAAACAATATCCGCTGTATTCTAGAGAAACTCTATATCGATTTTTCTCACTCGCTATGGCAATCTCCATATCTTTGGGAGGCCTGGTATTACCTTCATGAGCAAGCAGTGCCACCGAGGCTCCCCAGACGAGTAGCTGTTATAGAGGACATGATTCCGTGGGTCAATGGAACAGGATATCGAGCACTCGACTGTCAATCATATGAGGTTTTTTCGATCAGCGAAACGACATATAGACAACTGATGACAAGGATTTGTACAGAATAGATTATTTTGTATTTTTATGGTTCATAAAATGTATTTTAACCCATCAGGAGTGCCTGCTTTTTTGTTAAAATATGGAATCTCATATGAAAATAAAAGAACATGTTTGGCTCTGGATATGCTATACTTTTTATTTCTACCTTATTAATCTGTTGGGGAACCCCGAGCTTCCGATTGCAACTGTTCTGCTTTCTGTTCCTGGCTTTATGTATGTATTTTACGCTATTTCCTGGATCCTTGAGCAATATTTTTCGCAAAGGAAGTACTGGAGTGCTGGTCTCGGCTTTTTTACGGTCTACGGGAGTGTTGGAATATTGCTGTATCTGCTGACCCGACCCGAGTCCGGGATGAGTTTGGTCTATGGGAAATATTTGGTTGCCGGAAGAGATTTCCAATGGCGTCAGTTCCTGCAGAATTATTTGGTTTTCATCGGCCACTTTACATTTTTGGCGGTACTTTCCCATCTGGATGCAAGACGCAGACTGGCCTGGGAAAACAGTCTCAGGGAAATGGAAGCAAGATTGAAAGAGGAGCGTCTGAGAAAAGAGTTTCAGTACAGTGCACTTTCCCTGCCTGTCCCCTCGCATTTGCTGGTCAATGTGTTCCAATCTTGGCATAATCAGTTGCACGAATATGATCTTCCCATGAAAGATCAACTGCTTGAAATGTACGAACTGATCCGCTTCTTCATGATCTCCTGCCTACCGGAAAGTCCCCGAACGATATCTTTGGCACGGGAGATCGAAGTATGTCAGCAGTATCAGCGGATCCAAGAGCAACTCGCGGGGCGTCCCATGTATATCGATTGGAGGGTCTCCGGAAATATTCATGGCGTGGTCATCCCACCCACCAGCTTGCTTACTTTGCTGATGAATGTGTTCAAACATGGCGATGTGTTCTGCCAGAGCCGTCCGGTGCGCATACGGGTTGACGTAGAAAAAAACGCTTACCTAGTTCGTATGGAAAATGCACTTCCTTTACATAAATCTTCGTTTGCAAGCCACGGATTAGGGCTAGCAAACTTAAAGCAACGATTGGATTTCGTATTCAAAGATCACGCAAGCCTCAGCTTCGGAACATTCCAACAGACCTTTAAAGTCGAACTGAAAATCACAGACATTTGATCACTAAACAATAAAAAAATGAAACAGTGGAGCGCAATCATTGTCGATGATCAGCAAGCGAGCATCGATCATCTGATATTAATCATGAAAGAAATTGAATATATTAAAGTAGAACGTACCTTTACCGATCCGATGAAAGCGCTACGGTACTTGCGCATCAACGAAGTACACCTGATTATCTTGGACGTAGAACTTGGATCGATGGACGCATTTGACTTTTTATCTTCCATGCCTCGTAATGACGCTAAAGTAGTCTTTTATTCAGCCCATGCGCAGTTTGAAGACCCTGGTTACGAGCGCAACGTGGTAGATTTCCTACTCAAACCAGTCTCCCCGCTTCGATTGAAGCGATCCATGCAGCGGATTAACGAGCAGCTCAACCTCCAACTTCCCGACCTCGGGCTTCCAAAGACTTTGGACCATTACGACCATTTCTTTCAGGTAAAAGGCCATACGAAGTTTATGCGAACCCGGGTGGAGTTTAAGAACATTATCTACATTACAAAATCGGGCAGGCACCTTTTGATCTACCAGAACGACGGCTTAATACCGGCTGTCAGCAGGGAAAGTTTCGATTACGTGCTGAGCCTGCTCCCGACAAATTTCTTCATCCATTGCGCCCAATCTACGGTATTTAACGTTATGTATTTCCATTCCTACGTTGACCAAAGCATAAAATTGAATCTCATAAAAGAGCCGATCCATGCTGGCAAGTTATCGCTTTATAAAGACCTTAGAAATTTTTTAGAGACAAATAAGATTTAAGTTGAGTTAGGCTTTACTTGGCGTTATGGCCGCGCGTTAGCATGGCCCGGGCTCTGCCGTGCCTAAATATGATCGACCACTACCCAATAAGTTAATTTATGAAATCTAGAAAATATATTTTGCATTACTTCGATAACCTGGTTCATCGCCTTGTTTCCGATTCAGAGGATATGGTTCCAGATCAGCAAGCTCGTATAGCCGAGCGAACGCGCCGTGAGCAGCTAAATTTTCAGATCGCCATCAAGGAAGCCGTATGTTCTATCTCAAGAGAAATTGAACTGCAGCGTTTCCTGTCCCGGCACTATTTAGAGGCATTACATCTCCAAGAAATCCTGATTGCAAGAATTCACAAGGATCCGAGCTGGTATAATGGCCAGTCGCTCCTGTTGGATACATTGACCGACGTACTGGCCGGACTAGGAAAATATTTGGAAAAACGCTATGGCTATTTACTCAGGTTCCCTGATCCGCTCCCCGACTCAAATTTAAAAGCACGCGTAGTTAAGATCTCGGAGGAATTTCAATCGGTAAGCTCACTTCTTCCTTCGGGCCTGTTTAGCGAGCTTCTCAGCATGCACTTCGTCCGGCTTGCAGAGCGCGTCAGTTCCCGTTTCGTGTTCAGTAAATCTTCATTAGATTATATGAATGCACTTGTTCGCAGGATACATGAGTGGGATTGGGACAACTCGCACAAGTCCTTTGAGGCCATAGAGCGATTCTTTGTGTATATGAACTTCAATTCCAAAGCTGTCATGGATCTGATGATCGCCAAGATGGAAAGCCAGCTCTCGCTATTGGAGAAATCCGAAGATAAGCTGCTCTATTTGATGGATCGATTGCGCTCGTTTAGGCAGCTCCATCGTAAGCCGCGTATTTGCTTAAATCCGGGCTATTGGTCGCTCGATCAGTTCATCGAGAAATGGTTTGAAGCGGAAATCGCTTTTCTGCGCTCCACTACGGCGCTCGCTGATCACGGGGTGTCGAATCCATCCATAAAAGCGCCGCTTGCCCAACAGGTGTCCCTACCTAAGCAGAAAATTCGCTGCGGGCTTTCGGGTGATCAGATTGCGATTGTTTTGCGTGCCGCTGATGAGGTGAGAATGATCGAATCGCGTTCGTTAAATATGGTATTCAAAACGATGATTCCATATATTGCAACCGACAATAGGTCGACGCTCTCCCCCTCTTCTATTAGAGTAAAATCGTACCATCCAGAGCATAGAGATAAGAGCTTTGTGATCGATAAATTGCATCAAATGATTGAGAAAATAAAAGACTATTGATGCGACCGCTTGTGGATCGATCTGCGCACATCCAGCGTTTATGAGCCAGCACTAGGCCTATCGCAGTAGTCTTAGCGGAATCAGTAAAAGCCTTCAATACAGCATAAACTATTATTAGACTTTATTTACAAAGATCCAAGTCGTTTCTCTGCGCGATCGTTGACATGTTGATTTAGCGCCAATCAACCTCGAACTTTATTCGTAGCAAAATCTGGTTTCTAAAGTTTTCATCAGAATAGCCTTTGTATGTAAATTCCTTGACTTCCTCAATCTTACGTAAAATGTCTTCGATTTCTAATATAAAGTTGGCGGTTAACTGGATATCACTAGCTTGTTCGAGGGTAACATAACGCTTGAATGTCAATGTCTTTTTCATAAGTTTTTTTATATGGGTAAACCAACTTCCGAACAATTGGTGTGATTCAAGTTAAATTTTCAGTTGACATTCGGCAGAACACAAAAAATTTTTAACAAAATTACCTTTCTTTTTTTTCGCAGTCAAAATAAAATAATAAAGGGCTCTACATGCTGCTTGTGATGTTGGCAATAAATAGAACCCATGGGATAGTTAGGCGAGCATAGATCTGTACGCTACGCCGCATCTTTACCTTTTTTATCTTCATCCATTTCCAGAATGGCCATAAGGAGTAAATAGTAACCTCTCTCTAACCCTAAATTTGCTGCTTTTTCTTCTATGCTTTTCATGATATTAGTTGTTATGGTGAATGTTTATTAGTTGTTTTGGAATATTCTTGCAACTTCAGTGCAAAATTTACAAACGACCTAATTTCCGGTTAAAATTAATATTTGGTTATCCAGTTTAAAGAAAATGGAAAAAAAATTGGTTCGCAAGGAAAAACCAGACAATAACAATATGGCGACAATCGATAAATGATGTCCTAAAAAGAAGACGGTTTGTTGATCCCTAAAGATTACTCAAATGACAGAGGAGCCGTAACTATTATAAGCTAAGGTTTGTGACGTTCTCCGCAGGGAGCGCGCAACGTATCCGGCCTGTTGTAATTTGTAACCCTGAGGATCGGTCATCTATGGATTTAGATTCAGATGAAATTTCTCATAAGGGCTGGGTTTCAACCGTGCTCGACTACCGTATACCGCGTGCCCCAGCTAGCGGTCTATTCCGTCAGATAATCATTTCGTCTTACTAAGTACTAAATGCTGCAATTCGGGGTCGGAGAGTAATCGTTCGATTTCAGAGAATGCTATTTCAGAAACGTCCTTTTTTATCTGTAAATAGTTTTCTTTTACGAAAGAATCATCGATAGGGTTGATCAATTGAATCGGCTCATATGCTGACTCTTCAGCTTTCAAGGCACTGTGGTCGTTCAGAATTTGCGCATGGAAGCTTTTCAATTCTATCGGGGTTTGCGGCTCGTCGGCAACCACACCTACAAATTCTCCTGAGGAAAGAGATGATATTGTAGATGCAGGAACGGCCAGGTCGAGCTGTTGAGAATGACTGATAGAAGTTCCCGAATCATTGATCGATATGCTTTCCCTATCCTGCATAATCTTTCCCACTCTTTCGGATAATTGACGAGCAGTCTCACCTGAAACCTGACCACTAATAACGTTTCCCACGATGTTCATGATGACGTCGGCAAGGTCGCGGCCATAGTCTTTTCGCAGCTGGCTAATGTCTTGAACGCCTAGACAAGTGGCTACTCGATTGCTTCGCGCTGTAGCTATCAAACTGTCGATATTATTGAGGTAGATTGTCGGAAATTCATCGAAAATCAAGCTGCACTTCTGCATCCCCTTTCGATTGACCTGCTTGATAAGGCGATTGACGTATAACGATAGCACTGCACCATAGATTTGAATCTTCTGAGGATTGTTGCCCATACACACGATCTTAGGATCCATTGGGTTATTGATATCCAAGTTAAAGTCATTGCCCGATAGCACGAAGTAGAGCTGGGGCGAGGAAAGCCTGGCAAGGGCAATCTTTGCCGATGCGACTTGTCCCTCCAGCTGTTCCATTACATTGTTAATATAAGCATTTACGAATGGGTTGATCAACACTTCAATCTCTTTATTTGTGCGTAGCAGAGAGAAAAGTCTATCGTAGTCCAATTGCATAAGCTCTATGACGTGAGGCAAGGTGCAAAATTCACCGTCCTGATATCGGCGTAAATACCATATAACGGCGGTTAAAAGGTTGATCGATGATTCGATAAAGAAATCTCCCTGGCGCTTTATCCAGTCTCGGTTCAATCCCAACAAAATGGTTCTCGCCGATTCTGCGGCGTCTGAAATATCGGTCATCGCAGAAGGCTCCAAAGGGTTGCACCGATGTGAGCGTCGCAGATCATCGAAATTGATGCAGAAAAAACGACTTTTAACAGATTTGTTTTGTTGGGAGAGCTTCCAGTGGTGGTAGGCGATCTGCGTCAGGTCATCGTATTTGAAATCATATACGAACATGGCAAACCCCTTTTTTATATGTTGGGAGATGACATGGCGGATAACGAAGTAGGACTTGCCTGCGCCTGGATTACCTAACACTAAGAGCGCCCTGAAAGGATTAATGATGTTTATCCAGCTCCGGCGGACTTGGTTCTTCAAACGGTAGCGGCAGGGTAAATTGATAGAATATTCATTCTCGATAAGCTCTTCTTGTTGTGGAAAAGTTTGATTGTCTCGATTAAAGATGTCTTTAGCTAACAAGCGCTGTCGAATCACTCTAGTGATCTGCGTAAATCCTCTGATGAGTAGCATAAATCCAGCAATCGAAGTGAAGGTATAAAACAGGGACTGCATCTGACGCGTTAAGGGAGTAAACCAAACGACCGAATTCAAAAGGTAGAGGATGAAACCACTTACGATACAGACCAGTGCGGGGCCAACTTTGAATTTTTTCTCTTTTTTCCCTTTGGTGCCTATCAACGATAACAGCAAAAACGCAAGAGCCAGTATTTTCGCAAAATGATAAGTTCTGAATAGGGTAGTCTGTAGCAAGATATTCTTCAGACGTTCTACCCATGGCGAGTCGAGAAGAGATATAGCAAAGCTGCCTTCCACCACCAAAAGTATATGCAGGATCAAAAGACAGAACGCCAAAACTCTGCACATGTCGCTTATTTTTCGCAGCGCCTCTATATTTTCTCCCGTATTCATGCTAAAAACGTTTCTTGTAGGCTTTCTGTGTAGTAGTTTTGAGCTCTGTAATATTCCGGTCGCAAGGGCCAATGCGGCCCTGCAGGCGCTTTGACGCACTAGCAATTTGTTGATAAGCTTCTTTTGCCAGCCCTTGACTCAACGAGCTCAGCACACAATGGTGGATATGATCCACTAGCATAACCTTGCTTTCTCCATCTTGAAGAGGAGCGTGATAGATGCCAATACCCCGCTTGGATAGCTCAGAGCTTAGCTGATCATCAGAAATCTGGTGATTGGAAAGAAGAAAGCTGAGGTGGATTCGCGTTTCCCTGCTGCTTGAAGAAATTCGGAAAGAATTCATCTTAAAGAGACGTTCTAAATTCCTATAGGTAGGTTTGGTCTTCAGTTGGCTTGCGAGGATACCCGTGCCTATATTTTTGTTTTGAGAATCGATACTGAAGTATAGCAAGCCGGGATGTGCTCCCGTAGATCTTTTTGCCAACGTTACGGCTCTAATCCCATAGGAGGCCAAAACAGCATTCCACTCCACTAGATGGGTGAGGCAATACCGTTTTTGAACAAACCGGATGATGTGCTCCATACGGTGTTTGGTCGCCGATGTTCCGTACTGCAATCGAGTGGGACGCATTTTATCCAGTTGGGTCAAATCAAGGTGTTTCGGCGTTCGGTGCAGGTTATGTTTTTCTACTAAAATTTCTACAGCAGGAAGGGATAAACGTTTCCACAGGTTGCTGGTGTTTATACGATTTCCATTAGAGTCTATAGCTGTGGTCACGATATGTAGGTGGGGAACTGTTGTGTCCATGTGCTGATAGGTTAGATGGGGCTGGTCCCTAAAGCCTATCAAGGCCATGTACTCCCGCGAGAGCCCCCGCAATTGTTCTAGTGAAAGATTGGTCTGGTCAGGTGAAAATGAAAGCATGATATGAAGGCTCTTTACGTGAGACCTCAAATTCAAGTTGTTTCTATGTTTGAGGTAAGACTGATAGAACGAGCTTGTGATCTGCTGTAAAGGTAATGGGAAGTTACAGCAGTCGATCAAGCTCGCTTTCGCAGAAAGAACCTTTTGCTCGTTATAGTGCAATATTGAACTCATCTGGGTTACTTCTTCAATTCGTGCGAACATAGCTCCATTGGTGTTTAATTTGTTGGTTTAATTCGTCTAATAATTTGATTAGTTGGTTGATTTCTGCCTCATCAATGCAGCGTAGACTTGGGTTATAAAGGCCAATCCGTTCTAGTTCGCGTTGAATCCTTGAAAGAGCGTCCATCATGGCATCCTCTGATAGATTTCGAGTAGTTTTTATGATTCTCCGTCGGAAGATCATTTGCCGAACATAATGAGATAGCGATGGACACGTGCTGCCTTGCTGTCTTTCGATCAGCAAGCTATATTCTTGTGGCGTCAGACGAATACGAATGCTTAAGGAACGCACGACCTTCTTTCTTGCTTTTTTCATAAAGGGGCTGCTTATGATTTTATCTTCAATGATCCGAATGCTACTTTCTTCGAGCGCCCGATTGAACAGGCCCATTCATTCAGATCTTTATGCTCTTTGTATAGATTGCTCTCATCCGTATACCTTTGATCAGATGCAAGTGTCATCTGTGTCAGATTTCTACCTGTCTGATCCTGGTCGAAATAAAGAGAGATGTTTTGATGCTGCTCCAGCACTGGTTTGGCGCGATCGAAGAACGATGCAGAGTTGAGAATAACGAAATCCATTCTGTTCTCATCCAAATCTCGATGTAAGGTTCGAAAAGTGAGAAAATCCATAAAGCCTTCAAAGGCTGCCACCTTTGGATGGTCTCGGATATAAGTAGAAATATCTTTAGGGGAGCTGCTAATCTTCATGAAACTGTTGCGAATTTCGTATCCACCAGAACGGTTAGGAAAGCCCAAACCGAAATATGTCTTATTGTCGATTTCAAAATGAAGCTCGCGAAGATAGCGGTCGGCGATGCTGATCGAAATGCGCCTTTCTTGAAGGTAGTTAAGCAATGCATCATGGCGCAAGGAGCGGTTCTCTACAATCCTCAGTCCGCTTCGGGTATTCCATGCGGGGGCCTCTGCTCGCTGCCTTTTTTGCTTGAGCGTCGAGGCGTGGTTAATAGAGTCCAAAAACTCTCCAATAGTGAATTGATTGTATCGCATTGCGAAATCAATGATATTTCCTCCCTGACCCATTCCATAGTCATACCACCTGTTCAACCGTCGATTGATCTTGAAAGAAGCTTCCTTTTCAAGGCGCAGAGGAGAAAGATACCAAAAATTATCCCCACGAACCCGTGTAGGCTCGTGGCCCAGACTTGAGAGATAACTCACCATGTCAATTCCCTTTATCTCGTTCAAGTCGGGCTTTAGTTTTTGAAACGTCATACCTATTCTTCTAATTTCTGAACGACTCTGAGTAAAACTAAATTAGTAAGTGATAGTCAACAAAGGAATACATCGCAAAAAAACGATAGGGGTGCCCATTGCAAAAATAGGATAGGGCATCTCATAATGATTCCAGAAACGTAATCTTGGTCACCGCCTGTTGAGCGGAAGCTGTAACGCCACCAAACTCGCCGGACTCCCTAGCGTAAACTCATTGCATCGGAGCGTTCAGCGAGTAGATGTTTTACGATATTGCTTTTATAAATAGAATGCGTGAGATAAAAAGCGAGGAGCCGGTTGCTCAGATAGATTCCGAATCGAGTCTTAGAAAGATTATTCTAGATATTCACGTACGATTTTTTTCCGAATACAAAACAGGGCTAACCAAGCAGACGAGGATGAGCGAATAAAAAAACAATGGAAAAAAGTAGCCAACCTCGGGCGAGGCTGGCTAATTACGCTAACTTCTCTCGAATGAGGAGATCTAATTATTTGCCATCAATATAATCCTAATGGATAGAAGATAGCTTTCTTTTTTGTGTATGACGATCTCGAATAATTTTTCACCTTGTTACTCATACCCCCGATTTAAAACAGGCCGATTGAGTGTTATAGGGCTAATTGCTTTTAAAAACCTAGGGGTGGGTGGGATTTCTGGATGGATGATGAAAAGACAATCAGACAACGTTCTTAAGCATTCCACTGATATTCTTTCAGTTTTTGCTGAAGGATTTTCCGAGCAGTATGAATCCTAGTTTTTACCGTGCCTTCAGGAATATCCAAATGTGCCGCTATCTCATGATATTTATAACCCTCGAAATGCATCATAAATGCTTGATAATATTTCTCAGGTAAGCTTTGAAGCGCCTCTTGAATTTCGCCCTTTATAAAAGTCCTTTCCCCGTGGTTCGATACAGAGGTCAAGACCTTGCTTTCTTGAGACTGTTGATAAGACCGATATTTCTGCGCTAAGGTAGATTTACGACATTCATTAATGAACGTATTTCTCATTATGGTGTAAATCCATCCAAGGACATTGGTGCCCTTGACAAATTTTGTATGGTTGCGCACAACTTTTAATAACGTACTTTGAACCAAATCTTGGGCGTCTTCATCATTTCCTGTAAACTTAGTCGCATATTGCATAAGCGCTGCCGAATGAGCCAGCACTTCCTTCTTAAAAAAATCATTGTTCATGTTTTAAAAGTTAAGTTTATCCCTACGAATTGTTGACTATGTCTCTGGTCAAAGACGGTTTAGATAACTGAGCTAGCGAGAAAGCCTCGCGCCACGCGCTAGCCTGTTGAATGTTAACGGTTGTAATGCTAATGAAAGAGCAAGCGTTATGCCAAAATGACGATTTATGTCGCTGTATTGCATCAAAATTCTTGAATCGTTGAAAATAGCTGTATATGGATAGCTATAGCGGAAAAAAATGAAATTATCGGCCAAATATGGCACGCTAGCTTTTGACCTTGAACATTTTGTTCCTTCTTGAGCGTCGTATAAACCGATTCTTAATGATTTCTTAACCTAACCTTTATCCAGGATGACTTTACAATGCATCTTTTTTTTTCTTAGTTTTGTGCGCGTTAGGAAAGCCTAGCTAATTAATCTATAACCATTTCCTGGCAAAGGAAATACAAAACTCACCTATGAAAAAAAGAAATTTATTGCTATGGGCAGCGATGGGCTTAGCACTTCATTCACGGGCAGATGCAAAACCACCCTTCCTCAGCAAAGACCTGGGAAATTTGCACCATGCCTCCTTACAACGAACGATACAAGGATCCGTGAAAAGCGTTTCCGGCGAATCAGTTCCCAATGCATCGGTAAGTAATTTATCCACCGGAAGCTCTGTACAAACCGACGAACAAGGTCGCTTTCAAATCGAAGGACAGGTGGGGCAGCAGCTGAGAGTGACCATTGTCGGCTTTGATCCGAGAACACTTACGGTGGATTCCTATAACATGGAAATTTCACTTGATCCTCGTGATGAAGCGTTGGAAGAGGTGGTTGTAGTAGGGTACGGAACGCAAAAAAAAGTGAACTTGACCGGTGCAGTAGCTACCCTGTCTGGCGATGAGTTAGAAAGCCGGCCTATTGCCAACGTAGGGCAAGGGCTACAGGGACAATTACCAGGATTGACCATTAAGAACAATAACACTGGACCAGGGAATTCTGCGCCACAAATCCGCATTCGCGGTATTGGAACTTGGGGCGATGCTAACCCACTGATCGTTATCGATGGTATACCCGGAGGTAACATGAATATTCTAAATCCCGAGGATATCGAAAATATCTCAGTGCTCAAGGATGCTGCTTCCTCGTCAATTTATGGTGTGCGCGGAGCCAATGGCGTCATTTTAGTTACGACCAAAAAAGGCAAATCGGGAACACCGAGCTTGAACTTCAATAGCTATTACGGATGGCAAACCCCCACAGCTTTGCCTAAGTTCCTCGGATCCGTGGACTATATGATTCTTCAAAACGAAGCAAACGAAAATGCTGGGCAAGGTCCTACCTACTCCCAAGATCAGATCGAAATTGCCCGAAATGGTTCTGACCTAAACTATTTCGCCAATACCGATTGGATACAGGAAGTATATAAAAAATCAGCCCCTCAGCAAAACTATAACCTGAGCCTCCAGGGAGGAAAGGATAAAACCAGCTATTACGCTTCCTATGGATACCTGGGAGAAGGTGGACTGGTCATCGGTGATAATTTCAAAGCGGGCAGGCACAATGCTAGAATACGGTTAAGCACCGAAATTCTAGATCGCGTGCAGCTCGACGGAAATTTAGGCTATGTCGATCGCGGATATAATGGATCGGCCTCAGGAAATGATCCGTTATCCATGGCAACCTCGATACGACCGCTGGTGCCGGTGCGTTTTTCAAATGGTAGTTGGGGATATCACGGTGGCCAAAGTAACCCCGTGGCGATCGCAACAGATGGTGGAACCGATCGTTTTACCTCACAGGAAATAACAGCGAACATTTCGGCTACTGTAAACCTGATGGCCGGACTTGATCTTCGCGGACAATACGGTTTGGTAAAATATAACTCAAAGCGTAATAAACTACTCAAGACAATCAATTACTATAGTCCGGATGATGATAAATTGATCTATCGGTCAAATTACCCAAATAACATCCGCATGGATCATTATTCGCAGACCTACCAAACCTTTGTGGGGACGGCGACCTATCGAAAAAGTATCTTAGAAAAACATAACTTCACCGCCCTGCTGGGTTACTCGCTAGAAGAAACGGTTGGCGCCGATTTTTGGGCGTCGCGTCAAAACCTGCCTGTTCAGGATTTGGAATCCCTGGCAGTAGGAACGGAGAATCAGTTAAATAACAGTTCCAGTAACCAGAATGCACTCATGTCGTTCTTTGGTCGCCTAAATTACGACTATCAAAGCAGGTATCTATTGGAAGGTAACTTTCGTTACGACGGATCATCGCGCTTTCACCCGGATGTGCGTTGGAACTGGTTCGGATCCTTCTCGGCGGGGTGGGTGCTTTCCGAAGAATCTTTCTTTCAGGATATGAAGAGCTTCTGGAATTTCGCCAAACTGCGACTTTCTTACGGTACGCAAGGTAATGATAAAGTGGGCCGCGACTTCCCATACATGGCAACCCTTTCCTCGGTACAGATCACCAGTAACAATCCGATAGGCGATGAAGGACAAGTAGGGTTTCGGCAGACATTTATCCCGAATCGCTACATCACGTGGGAATCCTCAGAAAAATCGAATGTGGGCCTAGACCTTGCATTCTTGAATTCCCGATTGAGCGTAACGGGCGAGTACTTCGTGAACAACACCAAGTCGATTATCTTAAATCCTCCATTGCCCGATGTAATTGGTGTCGGCACAGGATACCCCGCGCAGAATTCTGGACAAGTACAGAATAAGGGCTGGGAAGTTGTAGTAGGATGGAAGGACAAGGTAGGCGAACTCAGCTATTCTGCAAACTTTAACCTGTCGGATGTGAAGAATAAGATTACCAAGTTGGAGAATTATGCGACCAATTTAGGGGATAAAGTTCGATTAGAAGGCTATCCGTTGGATGCATTCTATGGATTTCAGGCGGATAGGATAGCACAGCAGAGCGACTTTACATTGGTAGGGGATAAGTTAGTTCCCAACTTTCCATTTCAAAAAGGAGATCTGGTTGCCCCTGGTGACCTGATTTATGTTCCTCAGAATCCTGAGGCAAAAGAAATTACAGCGAAGGACGACCGCGTTATATTGGGCAGCGACATTCCACGTTACACCTACGGATTCAGGGGCGATCTGGCCTACAAGGGCATTGATTTGAGCTTTTTCTTACAAGGTGTGGGTAAAGCCGACGGTTATTTAGGCGGTTCAGCACGCCATCCATTCATCAACAACAGTGCGATGCCTCAAGAGGTACACCTCGATCGATGGACGCCCGACAATTTAGATGCTTCCTATCCGCGGCTGGTTTATATGCGAACCCATAATACGCGCTTATCATCCAAATGGATAGAAGATGCCTCGTATCTTCGACTAAAAAATATTCAGATCGGTTATAGTTTCCCGACCCAATGGATGGAGAAATTGAGAGTTTCAAAGATGAGAGTATTTGTTTCGGCAGACAACTTATTTACCAAAACAGACTTCTTTTATGGCTACGACCCGGAAATTCCATCGGGAAATACGGGTAACTTTTACCCACAGGTGAAAACATATGTCGTAGGTGTCAATCTTAATCTTAAATAGTAACAGCCATGAAAAATATCATTAAAAATATCACTCGTTTAAAACATGTATGGATCTTTGTTCCCTTGGTGGCCCTAAATAGTTGTAGTGATTTCCTAGACCGGGTCCCTCAAGACGAAATTGTCGATGAAACCTATTGGAAGACGCAGGAACAATTGGAAATGGCTGTAACGGGAATTTATTCGCGTGTCAAAGCCAAAAATATCATCGATATGGAGAATATGGGGGAGAACACCATGTGGCCTACTACCACCGAGTATAAGGATATCGGTTCTGGCGTATTTCCGGTGACGCAGCCCACAGTGGACAACGAGTGGCGCAACATGTACCGAGACATTAGAGAATGTAACGTGTTTTTGGAAAACTATAAGCGAGCTCAAGAGACCGTACCTGGAGCTAACGAACGTCTGGCAGCAGAGGTCCGAGTCATTCGTGCTCTAGGCTATAGCTTCTTAACATCCTTCTATGGCGATATCCCGCTTATCTTATTGCCCTTAGAACCCGATGACCCTCAGCTTTATGAAGTGCGCAAAAAGCAGGAGGAAGTCGTTGACTTTTTGATTAAAGAACTTGATGAGGCAGCAGCGGTTCTTCCCGAAAAGATCCCGACAGGAAAAGACCTTGGCCGCATTAGCAGAGGAACAGCGCTTGCGTTGAAAGCCAGAATTGCACTAGCTTATCAGCGATATGAGGTAGCCGAGAAAGCAGCAAAACAGGTAATGGATATGGGGGTGTACAAGCTCTATACGACGGGCGATCCCAAAACGTCTTATCACGACCTATTCACTAGAAATGGGAAATTGGCATCTGGAAAAAATCAAGAGACCTTGTTCGCAAGACTCCACAAAATGGACGTGATTATGCACAATTTAAGTCGAGAGATTCAAGTACCCGACCAATTTGCGCGTTTCGTGCCGACTAAATCACTGGTAGATTCCTACCTGTGTATCGATGGGCTGCCGATCGAGAAATCACCGCTCTATAGCGATGCGACCTACCAAGATGTATTTAAAAATCGCGATCCCCGAATGACCCAGACCATCTTGGTGCCCGGAGATCAATGGGGAGGACGATATGACGGTCGCCCTGTAGCGCAGAATCCAGATCCAAGTATTTTCATGGTACCCAAATTTACCCAGGACGGACGCGGATCGGTAACTACAACTGGCTATTACTATAAAAAATATGTAGAGCTGTCTGCTGTGCCCAATTACAACCGAGATGATAACGATATCCATCATATCCGCTACGCAGAAATATTATTGACTTATGCAGAAGCACGAATGGAACAGGGTAAATTAACGCAAGCCGACTTGGATATGTCGATCAATCTGCTAAGGGATCGCGTGGGGATGAAACATATGAACCTGAATTTTTTAGCGCAGAACGGCATGGATATACGTACGGAAATCCGCCGTGAACGTCGCGTCGAGCTTGTTCTGGAAGGACAGCGCTATTTTGATGTTCGCCGATGGAAAGAAGGTGATCGATTGGGTAAAGATATTGAAGGCGTAAAAGCATCTTGGTTTGGGCAGCTAGCAAGCTCCGCGTATAGAAAGAATGCAGAAGGATATTTGGTAGTACAGTGGAACAGAGCTTTCGAAAGCCCTAAAAACTACCTATGGCCCGTGCCGCAGACTCAAATCGATAGAAACCCGAACTTAGGTCAGAACCCAGGTTGGTAAGCACTCTGAGTTCAAATGAGGGATACTCGTAGCTGTTCAACATTGTTTGGCGTGATAAATTATAAACAGCTCTACGCATTTATGGGATATTTATTTATCGCTGCCCAGCGTGAACTCAACTTCTATCAATAGCCAGCCCAAAACAGGGGCTGGCTATTTTTTTATTTCAGCTTATCGAGATCGGCGCGTTATCTTTTCTGGGATATTGCCAACGTTAATGTAGGCGCTCCATTAACTAAAAGTATCGACCGACAACCTTCCATTCGAGCTTTTCAGCGGAGAATCTCGACAATCTGCTTCTTCCCAAACAGATGTATATTCTACCTGTAGAATCCCACCACATCTTTTCAGCCCGCATCGCCCAAGGTCATTTGATCTATCATCTCTGATGAAAGATAGGGGACTCAGCAGTTACTTCCGATATACCCTCTGAATACGGTTCGAGTCAACCCTAGAAGAAAACTTGAGTGGGAGGGATTAACAGCCTTTATCCCTCTCCAGCAGGTTGCACACAGTACATTGCTTGAAGAGGTACAACTTAGGGTACAGAATAAATTTGTGCTTGCGCTTCCTAGCGATTTGGTTTTGCTTTGCTATGGCAAAGGTTAAACATCGTTAATGTTGCCACATCATGTTCAGCAATTTCAGACCAAAAATTAAAAAAGGAGGCTTTTATGTTTCAAGAAATCACTTGGTTACAATTTTTGACGGCTCTACTGCTTGTTGTCTTGTTGTACTACCTAGTCATTTTTATGTTATTCAGTAAGGGGGATTTTAAAAAGCTCCTCAGAACCGGGAGCTTGAAAAATGAAGATACAGATCTTAATCCATCTCCCCTGAAGGATACTACCGGGGACCAGAACGCGGAGCAAGGGACAATCCACGAAGAGTTTGTTAGCCAGCTCCGATTTTACCTCGAACCCTATCAAGGTGAAACGATCGACCGGGAAGGCATCATGTCGGTACTTGCCGGTCTATTAATTCAATATCCTGAAATATTAAGTATGCTCGGATCGCAGGGCTTTATAGCACTGGTAAAAAACGAATTGAAGCAGGCGGAAATTGATTTCGTCCCTGACCTGGCATGGGACGCGCTATTAGCTAAATAATCCACAAAGGCTCCTCACCCGCTCCCCACGCCCAGCGTATCACCTATGGAATGTGAGGTGACGGGCCTTTCTATTAAACACGAAAACTATTTTTTTATGAAAACAACTAAAAAAGATTGGATGGGGAAACCACCGGTGTGGTTCATAACCACAGCACATCGCGTGAGCTGCATGCTCCTACTTTTTATCTGGACATTACATGGCCATGCTCAAGATGGTATCGCCGGAATCAATGCCGCCAATGAGCAGGTGCGTAGCTATTTCGAGGAAGGTACCAAGTTGATGTATGCTGTAGGGGCTATACTTGGTCTTATCGGTGCCGTTAAGGTTTTTCAGAAATGGAACAACGGCGACCCCGATACTGGTAAGGTGGCGGCAGCATGGTTCGGAAGCTGCGTTTTTCTGGTTGTCGTGGCAACGGTTATCAAATCATTCTTTGGCGTTTAATTAAGGCAGAGCTATGGCAAACTCAATTTATTCCATCAATAAAGGGGTTAACCAACCCATTATGTTCAAGGGATTTAAGGCCCAATACATCACGTATCTAGCTATTGGTCTGGTCGCATTGCTCCTGCTGTTTGCGATCATGCACTTTTTTGGCATGCCCTCCTACCTGAGTGTGCCTGGCGTGCTCATCGCGGGGCTTTTCTGGGTACGATACATTCACCTTTTAAGCAACCGATATGGTCAATTTGGTCTATTGAAAAAGCTGGCGATAAGTCGCATGCCCAATAGCCTACACATCGACTCGCGCCGTGTATTTATCCGACCTAACAAATCATAAATTCAATCTTATGGGCATCAATTTAAAAGATATTTTCCCTATAATGGACGTGGAGCACGATTGCATACTCAGCAAATCGGGAGATGTAACTATTGCTTATGAGGTAACGCTGCCTGAAATATTTACGCTGTCGGATTTGGAATACGAGTCGCTCCATCAAGCGTGGATTAAAGCGATACGCACGCTTCCCGAGGGGACCATTTTTCATAAACAAGACTGGTTCAACTTAGCAAAATATACTGCGAATTTCCATGACGGCAGCCTCAGCCATTTAGACCGGTGCAGTGAAGAACACTTCAACGGTAGGCCTTTCCTTAAACATCGCTGCTTTATGATGCTAACCCGATGTTCGAGCAGCAGAAAAACAGTGAACTCACTAACGAGCAGCCTGGTTTCTGGGAAATTTATTCCGACGGAGCTGCTGGAAGAAAAATGGCTAAAAGATTTCGAGGGAATCTGTTCTCAGTTTATACGTATTTTGAACGATAGCGGTTTGGTAAAAACTAAGCGGTTGATAAGAGAGGAGCTTCTGAGCGACGCGCACAAGAAAGGATTTATTGAGGCTTACCTAACCTTGTCCCTTACTGAAAAGCCTTTACAACTTAATGATATAACGATCGGCGAAGAACTCAAGATTGGCGATCGTTTCTGTCAGCTATATTCGCTTTCGGACGTCAACGACCTTCCTAATGTATGTGGCAGCAGAATTGACTACAGTCGATATTCGACGGAAAGATCCAAGTTAGGAATCGGTTTCGTATCTAGCATCGGTCAACTGCTCCCTTGCGATCATATCTATAACCAATATATCTTTATTGATAATCGCATCAAAACGATCGAGAGATTTGAGCGTAGGAGACTTCGGCTTCAATCGCTTTCAGCATATTCTCGAGAAAATGCGTTTGCGCGCCAGGCAACCGATGAGTTTCTGCAGGAAGCTGCCAGCTTGAAGCGACAACCTATCAAAGCACATTTTAACCTCTTGGTCTGGGCCAGCGATAAATCGCAATTGCAGCAGATAAAAGATCGTGTCTCCTCAGCATTGTCTCAAATCGATGCTGTCACCAAGTTGGAAACCGTCGGTGCGCCACAAATTTTTTGGGCCGGCATACCCGGTAATGCCGCAGAATTTCCAATGAACGATACGTTCCACACCTTTGCACCGCAGGCTGCTTGCCTGCTGAATTTGGAGACGGCTGCTCGAAGTTCGAACAGTCCGGTAGGAATACGTCTTGGAGACCGGTTGACCGGCAATCCCCTGCACGTGGACATTTCCGATGAGCCGATAACAAAAGGATTTTGTACGAACCGAAACAAGTTCATTCTTGGACCCTCCGGAAGCGGCAAATCATTTTTTACAAATCATCTAGTGCGGACCTATTTGCAGCAGTCCAGCCATATCGTGTTAGTTGACGTTGGTCACAGCTATAAGGGTCTGTGCGAGATGGTCTCAGGTTATTATTTCACCTACAGCGAACAGCAGCCTCTTGAATTCAACCCCTTTTATCTGGAGGCGAGCGATTCACTAGATACCGAGAAAAAAGAGAGCATCAAATCGCTTCTGCTGGCACTCTGGAAAAAAGATGATGAAACATTTAGGCGATCCGAATATGTTGCCTTATCTAATGCGATAACCGGATTCTACGAGTATTTGGGGACTAACACCCATATTTTTCCGTCGTTCAATACCTTTTACGAATATCTCAAAGAGGTTTACCACCATCAGCTAAGAAGAGAACATGTCAAGCAACAAGATTTTGATATGGACAACTTTCTATATGTTCTAAAACCTTACTATTTAGGCGGAGAGTTCGATTACTTGCTGAACGCACGAAAAAATCTGGATCTTATTCAGCAGCCCTTTATTGTATTTGAATTGGATCAAATTAAAAACCATCCCATTCTTTTCCCAGTAGTTACTTTGATCATTATGGAAGTGTTCATCTCTAAGATGCGTAAGTTAAAAGGCATTCGCAAAGTAATCCTAATTGAGGAAGCATGGAAAGCGCTAATGAAGGAAGGATTTGCCCAGTATATACAATATTTATTCAAGACGGTTCGAAAATTTTATGGCGAAGCGATTGTAGTTACACAGGAAGTTGACGATATCATTTCTTCGCCAATCGTTAAACAGGCTATCATAAACAACAGCGACTGCAAAATCTTGCTCGATCAGAGCAAATACCAGAATAAGTTCGATCATATCCAAGAGCTCTTGGGACTCACGGAAAAGGAAAAGGCCCAAGTGCTTTCTCTGAACCGCTCCAATGATCCGGCATTAAAATACAAAGAAGTATTTATCAGTTTAGGAGGAGTGGTAAGCAGAGTGTTTCGTACCGAGGTGTCCTTGGAAGAATATCTGATTTTCAGTACCGAACAGAAAGAAAAGTTAATGCTCAGCGAATATGTACGTCTGGCGGGCGGCAGCCTGCCTAGCGGGTTGCGCAACTTAGCTAATGCCATTAGAAGCGGACAGGTAAAACTAGGAGATTGATATGAAAAATAGAAAATTCGCACAAATACTGCTAGTGGGCCTACTCGTTTGTGTTCCCATAACGCAGGGATATAGCCAGCTGGCGATCGCTCAGATCATTAAAGCTGGGATCAAGAGGGTCATCAAAGCGGTAGACCTGCGGGTGCAGCGGCTTCAGAACCAAACAATATGGCTGCAGAACGCTCAGAAAGAATTAGAAAATAAGCTCTCTAAACTTCGACTTCAAGAAATCACACAATGGTCTGAACGTCAGCGCCAGCTTTATAGTGAATATTACAATGAACTAACGAAGGTGAAGACTGTGATTCGGTATTATCGCCGGATTACTGAAATGGCGGCCCTGCAGAAATCGATTCTTCAAGAATTTCAACAGGCCTGGAGGAACTTCTCCTCAGATCCGCTATTTAGTGTGGCGGACAAGGCCCACATTAAACAAGTTCATCAAGGCATTTTGCAAGACTGTATGGAGAATGTGGACATGCTTACCCTTGTGATCCAATCTTTCACTACTCAAATGAGCGATGCTGAGCGTTTATCGCTGATCGAGCAGGTGCGTGAACGCATGGAAACGAACTACTTTGACATGAAAGTTTTCAACCAACAGACCAATATCCTGCGTCTGAATCGGCAAAAAAATGTACTGGACGACCAACATCTCCGATCTATTTATGGACTAAACTAAAAATGAATCCTATGGATAAGAAACTTATTATTTCAGTATTGTTGGCAAGTTTTGTAACCCATACCAATGCGCAAAACACCGCCGAGTGGCTCCGGCAGAAGCGGACTCAAACTCGGTATTCTTTAGAACAGGTTCTCGCAGCCAATGTGTATAACGATTATATCAAGAAGGGTTATGATGTACTTGCCGCGGGTCTGGCCACTGTGGCAGGCAGCAAAAGGTCCGAACTTGAGGGACATCGCACTTTTTTCGAACGAGTCCGTATGGGCATGATACGCGCTATCCCTATATCTTATGAGCAAAAATTTAAGAGAATAAATTTACGTATTTCCTATAACCTGCGACTTGCAGCTAAACTAACCGAAAATGGTGCCTTGGCGGCATCGGAAAAACAGTATTTCCGTGGAATATTTTCGAGAATAAACCTAGATAGGATGAGGCGAGAGGAAAAGCTCAAAATGGTTCTATACGCATCGGAACCGGCGATGAACGACCACCAACGTTTAAGCTTCCTGGATCGTTGTTTAGCCGAAATGGAGTCTGAGTTCGCCTTTTCAAAAACCCTCGTTACGGACTTAGATGCGCTGATAGCCGCAAGAGGGGCGCAGAAACGAGAGTATCATAGACTTAATCGGCTTTTATTAGGAAAGGAGGTTGTGGATGAAAACTAAAGCGAGGTGGATCCTAGCATTGCTGATCTTTCACTTACCCGTGTACGTTTCGGGTCAAAAACACGAAGTCACACAATTACTGCTGAACGTAGAAAAGCTGGCGCAGTTCAAGGATGTCCTACGTCAAATGAAACAGGGATATGAGATTCTATCGAAAGGTTATGGAAGCGTTAAGGATATTACACAGGGTAATTTCTCCTTGCACAAAGCTTTCCTTGACGGATTGCTAAAAGTTAATCCGACGGTTAAAAAATATTACGGAATCTCCGAACTAATCAGTCTACAGCTTCAACTCCTGGATCAAACCAAGCGCTCTTATTTATCCTTCATTCGCTCCGATTGTTTTAATTCCAATGAACTCCAATATATAGCGCGTGTACATCGTAGGGCTATTAAAGAAAGTGTGGAAGCCTTGGAAGAGCTCACTGCAATCCTTGCAGATGGTAAGTTTCGAATGAGCGACTCAGAAAGGATAGAAGCGATAGACGCACTGCTGGAAAAACAAAGAGAACGCAAACTATCGATAAACGCCTTTGATTCCCGTAACAAGCTATTGGTCCTTCAGCGCATGAAGGAATACAATGATGTGCTCTGGGTTGAAAGGATGAATCGCTGATAAATTTTTATCAAAAATATATGCTTATGAGAAGATCTTTAGTACCCTCGCTTTTACTCTTTGCTCTACCCCAAGGGGGCAGGGCCCAAGATCTTGCCGGCGAGATAGCAAGTTTGCAGCAGGTGCTGGACCAACTATATCAAGAAATGATCCCGCTCTGCAGCGGACTGGTCGGGGCCGGGCAAGGTATAGCCGGGTTTGCGGCGCTGTGGTATATCGGTGCTCGAGTTTGGCGACATATCGTGCGGGCTGAATCGATCGACTTCTATCCCTTGCTTCGGCCGTTCGCTCTTGGCTTTTGCATCGCTTTCTTTCCTAGTGTCGTTGGGCTTATTAATGGGGTGCTGCAGCCGATCGTGCAGGCCACGGGCCAAATGGTTGGCAGATCAGATAAAGCGATAAGCGAGCTTTTACAAGCAAAAAAGGAGCAAATAAAAGAAACCGACACCTGGCAAATGTACGTCGGGCACGACGGTGCGGGTGATAGGGATCGCTGGTATAAGTATACCTACGATGATTCCCCCTCGGGAGAAGGGATGTTGGAGGGGGTTGGCAATGATATTAAGTTCGCGATGGCCAAAGCGTCATACGCTTTTCGCAACAGTGTTAAAGAATGGATGAGCGAGATCCTAGCGGTGCTCTTTCAGTCTGCCGCACTATGTATCAATACGCTACGCACATTTCAGCTGATTGTGCTAGCTATTTTGGGGCCTTTGGTATTTGGGCTGTGTGTTTTTGATGGATTTACACATCTGCTTCGCGGATGGTTGGCCCGATATATACAAGTCTTTTTATGGCTGCCCGTAGCGAACATCTTTGGTAGCATTATCGGCCGTATACAGGAGAATATGCTGAAGATTGATCTCGCCCAGATCCAAGATGCGGGCGATACCTTTTTCAGTCGTACCGATGTGGCCTATCTTATCTTCTTGCTCATCGGGATCGTGGGGTATTTTACAGTGCCCGCCGTTGCGGGTTACATTGTCAGTGCTGGTATGGGCGACGCCTATAGTCGGCAAGTTTCAACGGCTTTCACTACTACGGCAAATGCTGGAGCGGCAGCTGTTGGCGGCGCCGCTGGTGTGGCGCTGGCAGGAGCGCAGCATGCCGTCAGCCACATTGCAGATGCTGTAGGAACTCCATCAAGTTCCGATAAGCCCCAGGAACGCCCCCAAGCTTCAGAAGATTATATGCGCGAAAAAATGAAAGGAACACCCTAAAAAAGATAAATATGTTCAACAAAATAAAAAATATCGATACGGCTTTTCGTCAGCTGCGACAGACAGTGGTGCTGGTGATTATTTCTAGCGGTCTTGTACTAGTAATCGCTTTAGGATTCGCCTACCGGCTGGTAAGTCGAACGCAGGACCGTATCTATGTACTGGCCGATGGGAAGGCCTTTCAGGTTTTTGCATCCAGTACCAGAGACAATATTCCCGTAGAAGCGCGTGAGCACATACGCAGCTTCCACCGTTATTTCTTCACCTTAGATCCGGACGAGAAAGCCATCAAATATAATCTCCAGAACGCATTGTACTTGGCCGATGTGAGTGCCAAGCGCGCTTATGATGACCTACAGGAAAATGGCTTCTATGCAAGCCTGATTTCAGGCAACGTCAATCAAACTATTCGGGTGGACAGCGTACAGGTCGATGTGGAAGAGTATCCCTACCGTTTTCGATGCTTTTCAAATCAACAGATTATTCGTCCACGCAGTATAACCCATCGAGAGTTGGTTACCGAAGGCTACTTAAGAAGAGTGTCCCGTAGCGATAACAATCCCCACGGTTTCCTTATTGAGCGTTGGCGGACCGTTCGTAATAGAGATTTATCCACTCAAAACAGATACTGATGAGAAAATTAAAGTTCTTTAACAAGTTTCCTCCGAATCGGTTCCTATATGGGCTGGCAAGGAAGGATCAGAAAAAGTTGCTCCGGCCAGGACCACGCCTTGCCCTGTTTCTTCTTATTGTTTTCCTAGTAATCATCATTCAATACTTTGTTTATCGCCCGTCAATGTTGGATAGCATTGTTTTTCCAAAAACAGCTCCAATTGCTTGGTCAGCGATATCTTTCCCAGAAGACCAACTGCCGATAATGGAGAAAGAATATCGCCGAATTGAACGATTCTGCCGCTATATGGACAGTCTGAGCAGAAGCGAGCCGGGGAAACATCTCCATGACAGCATTATGAGCAAACGCCCAGGGCTATTAGATAGCGCAAAACTGATATTGTTACACTATAAAAATCGTTACCATGACTTTTAGAATTAGATTACCGCTGAAACTTACACAGGCTAAAAAACGGCTTTTGCTTACCCTGCCATTCTTGTGTTCCCCTTTTTTGGTTGTCATCTTTTGGGCGATGAAATCAGGGAAATCCGCCCAACAGGCTAGTACAGCATCGCATGGAGGGCTAATGCAGCTTCCCTCGACGGATCTCAACAGGGACCGTGAAATGTCCAAATTGGACCACTACCGTAAATCGGAAAAGGACAGCGCCGAGCAGAACAACCGATGGAAACCACTTACGGACAACTGGACCGAAAGAATCGATGGTTTATATCCGGTAAGTGAACACGCTAATGAGATGCATGAGCAGGGTCCTGATTATGAAAAGCAGCTCTATTTAAAATTGGCGGAGTTGGATCGCAGTCTCCACGAAGTTTCGGATTTTGATGCCACCTCTGATGGTTCCTCCACCGCTGCTCAGCGGATCGAGACACCCTTAGAAGTAGATGGTCCTAAATCGCTGGCAAGGCCAGCGAGAGCTACTCCGCTTTATCACTCAAACTCCACGCTGGACACTGAGTCAGATCCTGAAATACAGCAGCTGAACACGATGTTAGATAAAATTATCCAAATTCAAGGGCCGAAGGAAAGCCCAAAGGAATCCCCCTCCGAAATTGAGCTTATGCAACAACGCCACTTGGAGCGAGAAGCCTCCAGTAGAGGAACATTAATCCAGGAGCGTATGCAAGATTCTTCATTGACCAGCGGGTTTTATTCCAGTGTATTTTCTGTTGATATGGCCGCTCACAAGGCAGTAGCTGCCGTTATCCACGAGAATCAAGTTGTTGGAAATGGATCGGTGCTGAAGATGAGGCTCTTAGAAGACTACCATGCCGGAAGTGTAAAAGTTCCCAAAGGCACGTTTGTATATGGAGCTGTTCAGTTAAATGGTGAACGTATGAAGATCCGCGTCGGGAACATCAATGTGAATGGTCGCATCGTAAATACTAAGTTAGAGGTTCATGACATTGATGGCATTCAAGGGATATACGTGCCCGAGATGCTGGACCGGGAGGTGATCATCAGATCAGCAGATCAATCCGTACAATCAATAGGACTTGGACAAAATATCTCTTCTGCACTAATTTCTGAGGCTACCAGCGCCGGTATTCAAGCTGCAAAGTCCCTGTTTTCCAAGAGAGCTAGGCGTATTAGAATAGAACTCAAGTCTGATTATCGCTTGCTTTTAAAAGACCTATCCATTGCTAAATAATCATTATGCTATGAAACTCCTATTAAACATTTTATTTTACATGCCACTGCTGATGGCAGAGCTATGTTCGGCGCAGTCTTCGATAAAAACGTATGCACGTGTGCACCGAGATACAATAAAGATTAATGACAAGCAAACTACTAATATTCTGTTTGCCCATCCCATCACGGTGTTTGACCGAGGAAGCGCGGACATTCTGGCTCAACGGTCACCCATGGCGGCTGACCTACTCCAAATAAAAGCATCAGGATCCGGCTTTGAGAACACTAACCTTTCCGTGCTGTGCGCGGATGGTAGTCTGCATGTTTTCAATGTTTCCTACGAGCACAACCCCACAAAACTCATCTGGGAGGTTGGTCTTGTACAACCAGACGCCGTCAACGATCGCGCTACTCAGGCTCGCCAGCGGTATCACGCGCGCGCCCTAAAGGTATCGCAATTGCTAGTGCCTAGTATGTCGGTCGGCCGGGAAAGGCAACAGATTGGCCTACGCCTTAACGGGATTTATATCAGCGAAGATCAGATGTACTTTCATGTTAAGCTTACCAATAAGAGCTATATTCCTTTTGATATCAGTCGGCTAGCGCTCTATAGCAGCGATGGAAAACGTGCGCGACGTGGGGCACACCAAGAAGTAGAGATACCTCCGCTGTATATCTTGGGTGATGTCAGACGATTGGAACGACGTTCTGCACATTCCGTAGTGCTAGTGACACCTAAATTGTCGCTAGGCAAAGGGAAAGAATTACGACTGCAGCTTTGGGAAGATCAAGGAGGGCGCCACCAACAACTGGTGATAAAGAATAAGCACTTAATCAAAGCGGTTCCATTAAACTAAACATAAGAAAGGAAAATTACTATGAACCAAAAAAATTATGAGTACCTCAGAGACCAACTATTGTACAGCGGATTTGGCGATTCGATGAATGCTAATTTGCAGAAAGCGATGAAAAAAGGCCAGGATCAATTTACGCTGAATTTTAAGCGAGAAGACGAAGCCGAACGAATTGCTGCACAACTAAGATTCTCTAAATCTAAACAGTCCGACATGTATTTTTTTAATTCCTACGAGTTGAAGATCACCAACCGCGCGAGCCTGCAGGGCATCAAGCAGCGGTTTTATGTGAACGGAAGAGATCGGTTCACTTTAAAAGAGGCCTATAATCTTTTGCATGGGAGGGCTGTGCACAAAGATTTAACTAACAAGGAGGGTGAGCGCTATCGGGCATGGGTGCAGCTTGATTTTAAAACAGTTGATTTGGAGGGTAATAGGAAATTTCGCCATTATCATGAAAATTACGGGTTTGATCTCCCTCGAGAGCTAGAGAAATTTCCCATCAGCGATCTGCAATATCCGGACAGCAAAGAATATCTTATCGCTTCGTTAGAACGCGGGAATCGCCATGATGTAACCTTTATGTTGGAACAAGGGGCGCGGCGAGTTTCTCTGGAGGCGAATCCCAAGTTTAAGTCCGTGGCAATTTACGATGGTTCGATGCGCCTAGAATTCGTCTCGATGAACTTAGACAAGCACGGACAGCAAAGTGCGCAAGATGTGCAGGTGGAAAATAAACAAAAACTTCAGGTAGATCAGCAGCCACCCGCTAAGCAATCAAAAGGAAAGAGGCTCTAATTCAAAAAAGATGGATGGTATGAATGTTTCTTCTTGCTTGCATCGATTTTTCCGCAAATCCGCTCAAGACCCGCGGATAGGCAAGTCGCACTTAGCCGTGTATATTGCACTGCTCCAACGATGGTATGAGCATGAATACCGCTCTCCTTTGCGCATGTTCGCGCGCGACGGTGCGCGGGCGGCAAGAGTATCGGTCGCTACCTACCACCAATGCATAATTGATCTGCACCAGATGGGGTATCTTCGATACCGTCCATCGTTCCGCAGCGATATCGGAAGCCAAATCGAATTTTTTAGATAGATGATATCAAACTATCGCTTGCTATCCCAGTCTTGGCTAGCTGCTGCGGGAGTTAGCGTTCAGCGCAATAGGATGGTGTCCTCGGCAATAATTTCGTGTAGTTGCCAAACCATATATTAAAAAGTTTGTTATACAGAAAACATAAACATCTTAATTATGGCAACAACAACTAAAAAAGAAACGAAGAAAAATGAACAGCCGGCTTCTCAAAAGAAGGCAACGGTAAAAGCGAAAACGGACGCTGCAAAAGATCTTCAAGAATTATTCGAAGATGGGCTGAAAGATATTTTGTGGGCAGAGAAGGAATTAGTTAAAGCATTGCCTAAAATGGAGAAAAATGCCACATCGAAAAAGTTGAAAGATGCGATCACTGGACATCTGGAAGAGACCAAACAACATGTCGAGCGATTGCAAGAGGTTTTTAAATCGATCGGCGTGAAAGCTGAAACTGAGAAATGTGACGCCATGCAGGGACTCATCGAGGAAGGAAAGAGTATCATGGAAGAAACAGCGCCCGGGGAAGTACGTGATGCGGGAATAATTGCAGCTTCTCAAAAAATCGAGCACTATGAAATAGCTTCTTATGGAACACTGGCGGCCTTCGCAAAAGTCTTGAAACACGAAGATGCGCTCAAATTGTTATTGACCACGCTTAAGGAAGAGAAAGCGTGCGATGAAAGTTTAACATCACTCGCCGATACTAACTTGAATAGCAAGGCTGATAAAAAGTAGGTTAGACATAATTCAAAAGATGGCGGAATCTAGTTCCGCCATCTTGATGAATAATCTTTTTTGTCACTAGATTAAATTACCCAAGCCTAGTTCAAACTATAAATTACTTAGAATACCTATAGCATATGTGCTAGATAACCAACCGACTAATATGCGATGTAAATCAACAGCGTCCTTGTGTTAGTAATATAATATTGAAGGCGTAAATAGTTCAGTTAGTGTTGCCAAGATGGGTTCTTATTGTAAGCAGCAGTGGACTGTTGCCTCTCCATGTCCTCCTTGGCCCTCATTGAAATATCTAAAGCCTCAAACACATCAATTTCTTACCTAATCAATTTAGGAGCATCTCGTGAAAGCTGACACGTTTATATGACGAGCTATTTTTACAGTAGCAAACTACGCAACTTTGCGATTTTATCTAATGTTCTTCATTCCACGCCATCAGACAATATTATGCAATTAACTCATCTATTTTACTCCTTGTTCTATTCTTTTTGGGTTTTGTTAAACTGGTCATTTTTTGGCAGAACTACGCATCCACAGCCCTAAAATTTCATAAAAGGGGTATCCACCCGATCGGCGGAGGCTCCGCCGGATCCAATGGCCGGCCCCCGCTCAATTTACTTAATTTTACTTTGGTCTTTGCAGCCTCTAAAGGAATACTAAAAGCACATAGCTTTCCGATATATCGATTAAAATTTCTCATTGTCAAAATTAGTAGGCTGGATTAATCCGACGGTAAATATTTATTAACTGCATTATAAGTCTCCACATTCACAACACGTTCAAGTGTCGTCGGGTCGAATATGTCCCATATCCCACTCTTATGCCAAATCCCGGGAAAATCCCAATCGGGCCGATCGATTATAGGGTAGATACAAGTTCCCCATAAAGGAATTCCCGACGCTATAATTTTTGAACATTCGCGGCCTACCATTTTAATCCAATTTGGCCGATGCTCGTGAGGATGGCTTGTTTCAGTTAAAACAATGGGACTACCATAACGAAAATATACTTCCGTAATTAGTTCCTGTAAAGTTTTCCATTGCGGATGGGGCGGTAGCTCCCCCCATGGGAGGCACTCATGATTTTCTAATTTCCATTGATTGTTGAAATAAAAATTCAATCCTATCATATCGAGGTATTCCGGTTTCCCTCGCAACTCTGGACATATTTTGCCGCTTAACATGTCTAGGACCTGAAATTGCTCCTCGTGCGCTTTAAGTGCATTTAATACACTTTCGGGTTTTTGAGGTTCGCCCGGGACAATATTGATGAGCGGCTCAGTTGTCAATATTCTTACCGATGGATCTACGTAAAGCATACGTTCAATTCCTTCGATGTAAGCTTTCATCAATGCATATTTGACTTCCCATCCTTGAGCAGTACAATAGGGAGAGGTTCCTCGTGCATCTCCGCCTAACCAGGAAAGAAAGCTAACTTCATTAATCGGGGTAACAACTATTTCCCCATCAAAGGATAGGGTCCGGATATGTTTCACAAAATTTTCGCAAAGATGAGCAAATCTGCGAGCAAACATGGGGTGGAGTGGGGTTAGATCATCGGGGAACCCAAAATGGCATAAATCCCACACGATTTGTATATTCTTTTCTTCAGCAATTCCCAACATCCTATCCACTTCACACCAGTCATACTGATAAGCATTTCTTTCCACCACGCTCCACCTGATTCCTTCACGTACAGTTTTTATTTTCAGTCCTTCAAGCATTCGGTAATCTTGAGCAAGAAACCCTTCATGCTGAGTTAATTTATAAAAATCCACCCGATTGCCGAATGCATTAAGGTGGTCGGCACATTCAAAGCCAGCCATCCGGAAAGAGCGAAACGGATTGCCCTTATAATTATTGTTCATTTAACCTCTCCAATTTTTTAGCAAGTGCCAGGGATTGTGCAACCACCTGATCCATATTGTAATATTTGTAAGATGCAAGTCTCCCTGTAAAATAAACATTCGGCACTTCAGCAGCCAATTTTTTATATCTATCGTATAATTCCTGGTTCTCCCTACGAGGTATGGGATAGTAGGGGTCTCCTTCCGCAGAAGAATATTCGAATACGATGGTCGTTTTATCATGCTTTTGACCCGTGAGGTGTTTAAATTCAGAAATTCTTGTGTAAAGGTTATTCAGCGGATAATTGACAGTTCCGGTTGTCTGGTATTTTTCCACGTCTAGGGTCTGGAATTCAAAATTCAAAGAACGATAAGGCAGTTTCCCGTATTTAAAGTCGAAGAAAGAATCTATTGGACCGGTATATATAAGATTTTTGTACTGGATTACATCTATTAGATCTCTGTAGTCTGTTTGCAGCATGATGCTTATCCTTTCATGTGATAACATTCTACGAAACATTTCCGTATAACCGTTCAGGGGCATTGCTTGAAAGGTGTCGGTGAAATACCGGTCATCGGTATTAGTACGTGTGGGAACCCTTGCCGTAACGGAAGCATCAAGTTCGGCAGGTTCCATATCCCATTGTTTCTTTGTATAGCCACGAAAAAACTTTTCAAAGAGTTCATGTCCGACAACGTTCACTACAACATCTTCTGAAGTGCGTACAGGGCTTCTTTTTTCAGCTTTTGAAGCTAAAAAATCCTCTACTTCTAAAGCACTTAGGTTCAATCCATAAAGCTTGTTTATGGTGGTTAGGTTGATCGGTATGGGTACAAGCTGACCGTCTACGCTAGCTAATACTCGATGTTCATAAGGGCGCCATGCTGTAAATCGGGATAAATACTTAAAAACTTCGGCTGAATTAGTGTGGAAAATATGGGGTCCGTATTTGTGTATTAAGATTCCAGCTTCATTATAAAAATCATATGCATTGCCTGCAATATGGTCGCGTTTGTCAACGATCAAAATTTTATAGCCAGCATTCGCAAGGCGCTCAGCAAGTACGGATCCAGCAAATCCACAGCCCACGATTAAATAGTCATACATATATTAAGATTTAATTTTTGAGAGTTTACGTATCTCTAAGTTCATTTTCTCGAAAGTTTTGTCCCACGACATATTTCCTAAAAATTTCTCCACTTGTTTTTTCCACTTATAATTATCTTTTAGATGGAGTATGCTTTCTCCATGCTCTATGAATTGATGGCAATCATAGGAAATATAGACAAGATTTTCATTCCCATAGGGATTTACCACGTCCGTTATAGGGGTGGAGATTACTGGTAGGCCAGCCGCGAGATATTCCGGCGTCTTTGTAGGGCTGATGAACCTAGTGGATTCATTTAGTGCAAATAGTATTAATGCAACGTCCCAATGAGCTATGTAATCCGGGAGCTCACCATAGGACTTCCCTCCTAAATAGTGGATATTCTCTCCTCTAGGTAACTCTTCCTCATTAATTTTCACAATGGGACCAATTATAATAAAATGCCAATCTGGGCGGCGATGTGATACTTCTTTTCATAATTCAATGTCAAATCTTTCGTCAACAACACCGTAAAATCCGAAACGAGGATGGGGTATATGCTGTTGGTCTAGGGGTTCTTCACAAGGTTGTTTTGCTTTTGCGAAATGCTCCATATCTATACTGCTCGGAAAACAGTGTATGTTATGATGACGGTGCTTTTTCGCCTGGAATAGAGAATTTCCTCCTGTGAAAACTACATCCGCATATCTGAATAACTCCTCTTCCAGTTCAAGCAACTTCGCAGGAGCAAATCTAAAGGCACTTAACTCATCCATAGAATCAAAAATGGTTATGTCGGGTTTCAATTCCCGCGTAAATTCAAGTGCCATAGGAGTATAATACCAGCAATCATAAAAGTTGATGTCATTTTCTCTTAGGAAATTTTTTAATAGATTAGAGGTCAATGAGGGGCTGAACCCTCTACTTTCATCAAACAAAATTTTAACTATACATATATCGCCCTTCATTATCTTATGTATATCATCGCAATGATGAGGTCGTGGCTCTTCAAAATAATATAGTTTATAAATTTTAGCGAATCTTGATAGTAAATGTTGAGGTCTCTGATAGACAAACTCCCAGTTCAGATGACTAAAGCATAATAAATTTTTCATACAAAGTTTTACATATACGCGACTAATTACTTTACTCACCGCATTTCTGAGCATAGATATAATTTAATTAAACCTGATGTTTATAAGTTCAAAACTACGAACCAAAAAAATAAGTTTGAATTTGCCGCTTGGACATCAGACATCTCAATTAAAACTAGCAAGTAATTGCGAAGAGTAATGCCAGACATAGATCGGTTCAAGAAAGAAGTTAGCGCTTTAAAATTAGTTAAGAGTTAGCAAGTTGCATATTTTTAGCTATGCCCAAAGTTAGTTCCGCCACTGCATGCTGTATGGGCCTAGGTTTTTAAGATGCCCTTTATTCACGCTTTCCACTATGGATACGATGCCCCCAGTTTGGCGCTAAGTCCTACAAAAAGGTTTCTTAGCCTGTCTACAAAGGAATCTACTTCTAAGTTTATAACCTCGTTTCTTCCATAATAATGTGCTTTAACAATTTTTCTTTCTCTGTTCGCTGGAAAGGTTTGGCTGACCATATTCTTAAAGAAATGCTTTGTCCCATCATCGTGCTCAGAATTTGGGTCGGAGCTAGGTCTGACCGTTATACTAAGTAATTCATCTTCTGCAGAAGATGTTTCACTGATCTGTTTTATTTGAGCATAATCGTAACCCCCTGTACTATTCAGACCAGGTTCCGGAATATCAATTTTTATATAATCTCCTTCCTCGGGCAATACAAATATCGGGTTGCCAAAAATATCTAGATGTTCAAAGGTAGAGGACCGAACCTCAGCGATTTTATGCCAATTGTTAATATTTAAAAGTCTCCTTTTGGCCTCCAAAAAGAAGTTCTGGGCAGCTATTTCATTGTCGAGCTCCACTGGATCTTCAATATCCATTTTTTTGCCCTGAGAATGGTCTAGTATGTTTTTTTGCATATATCTTTTGAATATAACAGGTATAGGCTGAAATAGTTGTGAAAATGATAAGATATTTTAGTATTTTTAGTAATATACATTTTTAGTGGGCTTAGCAGGAAAGAAGTGTTGTTTTACTCAATAGAGTCAATTGCTTTCCGAGTTGTCCAATTTTTAATTCATCAATTATAACATGCTGCCGGCATCGCATCGTATTCCATCAGTGTCTTTCCTTCCAATGATTCATTTGGTCGCGATCCTGAATCCATTCTTCGGCAAGTATTTGTAAAGAGGTAGGCATCAAGGATGCTTTCTCGAAACGTGCGGTTGAAACGTTCAATGTAACCGTTTTGCATGAGCCTGCCTGGTTGAATGTACTGTTTTTTCTGTTAGTGACCTCTTGGAAGTTAAAGATCAGAAACCATACCCTACAATGACCATCACTAATAGTGAACAAGCGAATTCCATCTCGAAACGGGAATGTCATAGCGGAAATAGAAGCGGAGGAGCTAGCTGTGAATGTGAAAAATTAAGCCCCACCCCTTATACAAAAGTTGGGCTAATAAACATAAACTACTGAGTGTGCCTATCAAAAAGTTGATAGAACGCAAAATTAAGGATTTATTTGAAAACGAAGAAAGCCCACCGTCTATTGACGCTAGGCTTCATTAACAAACCTTTAAATTTTATGTAAATTTAGCAAATTCTTGTTTAACGTGGTATGCCGAAATGGTGAATAAAATCTTTTTAGAGCAAAATGGTATAGCATTTTTAGAGCATTAAACCATGCCGTGGGAACAAGTCATAATGCAAATGTTGATTTGCCCGGATAAAACGTTATTGTTCTTTTGGGGAGGTCAAGCGTAAATAAGAAACGCGAGAAAAATGTTACACAGAGAAGCATAGCGTTAATGTACCATTAGACTTCAATTCAATATATCATTACCGCATGGATATTTCAAAAAGGAGGCCTAGCGAACAGTGCGCTAGGCTCGTGTTAGTTGTTTTGAAGAAGTTTATTAAGAATAATAAAATAATATCTAAAAACAAAAACTCGCGGCTATGAGTGGATTGGTTAGTAAGAGAGGCCTACTCTGGAAGACGTCTTTTTCTGTCCGGATTGCCAGTGGAGATCTTTTCCGTTATTTTGATGCGTATTGCTTAAAGGAAGAACATCCGTCTTCAATTTTAAGATTGTAATCTAAATTACGCTAATATATCCAAGTGCTCTATTATTCCCGCAGTACCTCAATTCTTGGAAAATTTAATTTTTGTTGGATTTCGGTTTAGCATGACATACGCCTACAATATTCAGTAATTACTGCTAATTTTATACAACCACTGTAGATCTAGGGCTCTCCATCTATAATTGATCTCGGCACGATAGGTTGTTATTCTCGTCGGTTCATCTGTTTGAATTGTTATCCCTGATAATCTTAATTCCGTCTTTCGGTTTTCAATGATCTTCCAATAACATACAAAAGGTTGTCAAATATTAAAAATACGGGCGAGTCAACTCTCGCCTTATGTGGTAGTATCATTCAAAGTTTGTTGAGCGAGTTTGCGATGCCCACATCGTTGTAAGCCCTTTAACGCTTTATAACATTTCCAACACCAGTAGCCTACTTAAGGCTACTCTAAAAATATTCATAAAAAAATACGTTCAACTTGAGGTTATTTCTATTTTTCTTTATCTTGCGTGGTATTAGTTAGTGTGTGTGGGCTCATAGCCTCCCAGGTTATTGGGCCCTTTTTAGTCTAGCATACCTACATTTGCTAGGCTAATTTTATATGGAGATTCCGCTTAGTACCTTTAATGTTTTATTCAGTGTTTAATTCGTGAGTTTTGTTTACTTCGCTTTTTTGTTTTTTAACACACTTATTTAACAAATAATTTATGGATTTTTAGCTTTAATTTAATCCTTTGTTTATATTTTTGATTACCTTAAATATCACATTAACACGGAACGTAGGTTAGGTCTCCCTAGGCCGATTAATTATTTTACTAAACCCTAATCATCGGTGGTTAGGGTTCGTTTTAATCGGTGTAATTATTATATTTGAGATAGGATTTCAATGATATGTTAAGTAACTGGCTCAGCGCATTCAAACGCTGGGCTTTTTTTTAGAATTTTTGTTATATTTAAACAAACATTGTTTTCGAAGAGCAATGTTTCCATTCAGCCTGACGTTCCGCTGTTCCTCAGGCATTATTTCAATTGACGGCCCTGTCGCTCCATTATTTGTTTCCTATCTGGGTAACCCTTCTTTCATCACGGCACATCAATAAAATAGCTTGATTAGTGACTCTATAGTTTTCACAGGTAGAGTTTTTATATAGTGTGGGTTAGACTTTTTTGTTTGACATTAGTTTGGTATATTTATAATGAATTTCAGAGGTTAATTAATAAGCCTGGCGTCTAAACAACGTCGGGTTTTTTTATTTCTATATTTTTTCTGATCTTGTATTCTTAATAAATGATTTGGAGCCGAATTGGCGCCCGGTTTAAATGGCTCATAAGAGCCTAGTGTTTTCTACGCTAGGCTTTTTTATTTCATTATTTAATTCTACATTTATTCTACCATTGCACATGGCCAATGTTGATTGGTACGTTTTACTCGCCTGACGATCGCAGTTCGTCAGGCAATTTTCTGTTCTTCTTTGTTTTAACTATAGCAAGTATTCTTTCTATTGTGTTCGTTTTCAAAGGGGCATTCGTCTGATCATCTTTTAATATAATTCAAATTTTGAGCTAAGTTATTGGCAGCCGTGATTTGAAGTGCGGATGCGCCGTGTGGGCGCTCAAACTGCAATTTTTGGACCTTTGTTTTATAGCCTCACTATAATTTATGCCTTAGAACCAATATTTGATCGTTTTTACAAAGTAGATGAAAGGTACCATGGATCAGGATTGGGGCTAGCCATCTGCCGCAGTATCGTAAACCAAATGGATGGCCGAATATGGGTCGAATCTACGGAAGGTGAGGGCGCAACTTTTTTTATAGAAATTCCCATAGCAAATGTTTAAACAAGATAACTGGTAATTGAACTCATGGGAACAAACGTAAAACGTGTGGTGCTCTTGGCGATTCTTTGCGTCTCATCGATTTCTTGGTTAGCATTCTTTGTGCCCCCGGAGACGTTCGTTTTTTTCACGTATTGGCATTTCTGATTCCCTTTCTTCTGCTAACTGGGTTTTCTTTAGGAGTTTTCGGAATAATCAAAAAGGATAAGTGGTTAACTTTCTTTTCATGCCTTGCTTTTTTAGGAAATATATATTATATACCCTTCATATGGCAACCTTACCGCCAGTCGTTGACAGATCCCAGCCCGGCAGACCTTCGTATCATTACATATAACGTTGCAAAGTTTCAGATGAAACATAATATGCCCTCATTAATGCATATTTCCGATTTTTTGATCGAAAATAACCCACAAATAATTTGTCCTCAAGAGGTGTCCGATGAGCAAACGATTCGTCTGTTACAGAAGATGACTAAAATGCCCTATCTAGCGGTGTGTGAAGGAATACCTCATGATCAGCGCTTGGCGGTACTTTCACAGCATCCTTTAGCTAAACATCGCACTTTGCATTTTCCTGGGCGTCCGCATTTAGCGCAACTGGTTGATATCATATTGCCTAACAGACGGGTTCGTTTGATGAATTGTCACCTGCAGACCACTAATATAAATCAAGTAAAGAAGAGTAAAAACATGGGGTTGCTTCAAGGTGTTAAACTGATATTGAAAAATGCTAAAATCCGGGGGGAGCAAGCTGAGATGCTTCAAAAAGAATTGAGTATTCATGCTGTAAATATTATTTGTGGCGATTTTAATGTCCCACCCATTTCATATTCTTATTCACGATTAAAGGGGCTGAAAGATGCGTTTAAGACAGCGGGGATCGGATATGGGTATACCTAAAGGTACATGATGAAGTTTTTTCGAATCGACTATGTTTTTTATGATGAGGAACACTTCAAAGCGTTAAGATATCGTACAGAAAATTTTGAGTATAGTGACCATTTGCCCGTCGTGGTCGATATGAAATATAAAGTTAGCGATGATAAACAGTAAGGTTAGCGATTGTGCCTTTAAAATGTTTAAAATAAAGGTATCTTTACATATATTGTTTGCTTTGGGAGTTTTAGGAAAGGAGTTTAAAGACCATGAACATACAGTTAAACCAGTTTAATATACTGGTCGCCGAAGACAATCCAATACATTCCCTGATCTTAGAAAATATTTTGCGAATGCAAGGCTATGGTGTGTTATTAGCGGATCGCTTCGATAAAGCGTTTTCTATTCTATCAAAAGACCATGTTGATTTAATTCTGATGGATGTCATCATGGGCGATATGTCGGGTTTTGATATCGTGAAAAGTATTATGGAAACACCCGAGTATCAGGATATTCCAGTTATATTTATCACTTCATTGGAAAGTACGGAGGACATTATAAGAGGATTCGATGCTGGTGCCGTTGATTATATTAGGAAACCCTTCGAGCCGCAAATTCTTCTTCGACGGGTTAGACAGCAAATTAATTTGTTGTATCAACGTAAAATTATAGAGGAACAGAAAAAGTCTTTAGAGGCTGCTATAGCTAGCAGAGACCAAATTTATGCGATCATATCTCACGATTTACGTACCCCCATTGCTTCGCTGAAGATGATCTTAAATATCCTTTCCCTTCAAGAAGTTCACAAGGATCAGGAATCCTTGCGTCAAATGGTATACTCCGGTAATGATATTGCTGAACAGTTGTTTTCGCTTCTGGACAACCTGCTTAAGTGGACCAAATCGCGTTTGGGTATGCTAAGTTTCGTTCCTCAATTCGTTCAATTCGATGAAGTAATTTTTGGAGTTGTTGAGGTATTGAGGCCCAGTGCGCTGCTGAAAGATATAACAATTGAGACGTGTATCGAATCGTGCATTACGATATATTTCGACACAGATATTCTAAAAAGTGTTATACGCAACTTGCTTATAAACGCTTTAAAATTTAGCCATAAAGGCTCTTCGGTAAAGATTTTGCTTTATTCCGAGGGAAGTTGTGCTGTGATGGAAGTTGTCGATACGGGCATAGGAATGGATGAAAGTATTCAAAAGTCTATTCGCGAATCTCTGCCGTCTGGCTCTAGGCCGGGTACAGCAAATGAGCAGGGTTCCGGACTGGGTTTGTGGATCGTCAAGCAGTTTGTGCAGGGTAAAGAAGGCGAGTTCTTCTTCGAATCTGTTGAAAATGAGGGTTCCAAATTTGGATTGCGAATACCAAAATTGGACCGAAAAGAGCTGTAATTATATTTTCAATAATACTTTCAATGATAAGATCAAGAAAAAGAGTACTTGTGACGGGGGGAGCAGGATTTATCGGTTCGCATCTCTGTGAGGAACTGTTAAAACGGAATTGCGAAGTTTTATGTTTGGATAATTTTTTTACAGGATCCAAAGCAAATATAGTTCATCTCCAAGAAAAGAAATACTTTGAAGTCATCCGACATGACGTTATTGAACCGTTTTTAGCGGAAGTAGATCAGATTTTTAACCTCGCATGTCCAGCCAGTCCAATTCACTATCAATTTAATCCCATTAAAACGATCAAGACTTCTGTTGCCGGTGCAATCAATATGCTTGGCCTTGCCAAACGAGTGAAGGCTCGGATTCTGCAAGCGTCCACCAGTGAAGTATATGGCGACCCCCAGCAACATCCTCAAAAAGAGGGCTACTGGGGACATGTGAACCCCGTGGGAATTCGATCCTGCTACGATGAAGGGAAGCGTTGTGCCGAAACACTGTTTATGGATTATCATCGGCAGCATCAGCTCGATATCAAGATTGTACGCATATTTAATACATACGGTCCTCGGATGCATCCTCAGGATGGGAGAGTTGTGTCGAATTTTATAGTTCAGGCACTGCTTGATCGCGATATCACCTTGTACGGGGATGGACTCCAAACTCGTAGTTTTCAATATGTTGATGATTTGATTACCGGGTTAATCGCTATGATGGAAAGTCCTCAGGGATTTATCGGGCCAATTAATATAGGCAACCCTTGCGAATTTACCATTTTAGAGCTCGCAGAAATGATTATTCAACTCACCGGATCTAAATCAAAAATAAAGTTCTTGCCCTTGCCACAAGACGATCCTAGACAAAGGAAGCCGGATATTGATTTGGCGAAAACGGAGTTGAATTGGCAACCCGAAATTCAACTTGAAGATGGATTATCAAAGACTATCGCATACTTCGAGACTCAATTAAGGGAAAATTTTTAATTTTGAATTACTGTAATATTTTATGAAACTTAATATTAAGAAGATATGCTGTATCGGCGCCGGCTACGTGGGCGGCCCCACTATGGCGGTAATAGCAGATAAATGTCCCGAAATCCAAGTAACATTGGTCGACTTAAACGCTGAAAGAATAGCAGCGTGGAATTCGGCGGATTTGGGGGAACTGCCCATCTATGAGCCAGGTCTCTCAGAAATTATAGAACGGACTCGTCACAAAAACCTGTTTTTCTCCACCGAGGTGGACAAGGCAATTGAGGAAGCGGAGATGATTTTCATTTCTGTAAACACGCCGACAAAAAATTACGGTGTTGGGAAGGGAATGGCAGCGGATTTAAAATATATTGAACTTTGTGCTCGTCAAATCGCTAGGGTATCCAAATCTGACAAAATTGTGGTCGAAAAGTCTACCATCCCTGTGCGCACTGCCGCCACGATTAAAAGTATTCTTGAAGATGCCGAGGGCGGACTTGAATTTCACGTCCTTTCCAATCCCGAATTTCTTGCAGAAGGCAGCGCTATTAAGGATTTGATAGATCCGGACAGAATTCTTATCGGCGGAGAAAGTGGTGAAGCAATAGAAGCGCTCAAAGATATCTATCAACGATGGGTAAATCCGGACAAAATCTTAACCACAAATCTTTGGTCGTCTGAACTGTCCAAGCTTACAGCCAATGCATTTCTTGCTCAACGTGTATCTTCGATTAATGCGATATCAGAGCTTTGTGAAAAAACAGGTGCGAATGTCGATGAAGTTGCCACAGCAATAGGAATGGACTCCCGCATTGGATCAAAATTTCTTAAAGCGTCGGTCGGTTTCGGAGGCTCTTGCTTCCAAAAAGATATTCTAAATCTCGTTTATATAGCACGTACTTATAACCTAACTGAGGTTGCCGATTATTGGGAACAGGTGATCCTAATGAACGATCATCAAAAATCTAGATTCGCAAAGCATATAGTAAATACATTATTCAACACCGTGAATGGGAAAAGGATAGCCATGTTGGGGTGGGCATTTAAGAAAGACACCAATGATACTAGAGAATCTGCTGCAATATATATTGCTGACCATTTGTTGACCGAAATGGCTCAGCTTGCAGTGTATGACCCTAAGGTGTCGGCTTCCAAAATTTATCAGGACATAGATGCAATATCCACACGATCCTCTGAGGAAAATAGGGATTTATTATCCGTTCACCTTAACCCCTATGAGGCGTGCAGAGGTGCTCACGCCGTAGCAATATTAACTGAGTGGGATGAATTTAAGGAGATTGATTGGCAAACCATAAAGGATAATATGCTTAACCCCGCATTTCTATTCGACGGTCGGAGACTGTTAGATCGAAGGGAGATGGAAAATCTTGGGTTTAAGTATTATACGCTAGGCGAATAGCGTCATAAACAGATCAACGCTAATGAAAATTCACTGCTAAAATTTCTAAAACCAACTGGCAAGTTAATGTTTGATGTCTGCTATAATGGGCGATTTTCAATTCAAGAGTTCTATAAGCCTCAGTAATCTCTTAATCTTATAGAACTCGGCTTGCAATTAACGGCTAAATCAAATTTCTCTACACTGCCCGCATATCTTTATCCTCTTGGTCAGTTCCTAAAATTGCTACAAGTAATAAGTAGTATCCCTGTCTAATCCTAATTATGCTGTGCTCTTTTACATTTACAACTTGGATGAAAAAATGATAATAATAAGGGTAAACCGTTTTAATTGATGTTTTTACGCACTTTCGTTTTCCTGTTGTGACTGTCCTTAAAATAGTACAAATTGTAGCGGTAAAAATGTGCATAGCGGGTGGTCTTAATGTCCTCTAGATCATTTCGGATCAAAACTGGAGCCCTGACCGCTGTAATAATTGAAAATCTTATATATCCCTCAAAAAAGTGATATCTAATATTTCGAATTTGACCTCGCAGTTCTGATTAAGGCGAGTATTACGCTCTTCGTTTCGTAGTTTTGGCGATATGAGCTTCAAAGAATGGTTGTTCTGCCAAATCGCATCATAGTTGAAATCCTTCCAAGGAAACCTATAATATCTCCATAGTGAGATAATGAAAAATAAATGGTTATAAGCAAATGAGGGGGGATTTAAATGCAGATGATCCTAGAGAAGGGGGTGTAATGGACGTACTGATTTTTTAAGAAAATCCGACTCCTAAAAGGAGTCAAAGTTTTACTTCTATGTTACCATGCTGTTCAAAATAAACATCGATTATAGCTGGAGCTATACGATCGTGAAAAGGGGTCATCTAGCGTTTTCCGAAAGTATTAGAGCCCCTAGAGGTAGTTGAACGATGTGATATGGAGGTGAATGGTGATTTATAAAAATGGCGGGTTTAGGAATTTAATGTCTACCCCATGGTCAGTAGTTTAACTTATATTCTTTTAGCTTATTTTGAAGACCTTTTCTTGCCGCGTGAATCCTCGTTTTGATGGTCCCTTCGGGAATATTGAAGTATTGGGCGATCTCATGATATTTGTATCCTTCAAAGTGCATTATGAACGGTTTGTAGTAGATTTCAGGTAAACTTTCTAAAGCGTTTTGAATCTCTTCCTGGATAAACATTCTTTCTCCATTATTCGAAACCGATGCGTTGTTGATGTTTTGAGTAGCCTTGGCGTGGTCCATATACTTTAAAACTAGAGAGTTTCTTCTGCAGTCGTTTAAGAACGTATTTTTCATAATCGTATACATCCATCCTAGCACGTTGGTTTCCTTTACAAATTTTGAGCGATATTTATAGACCTTCAATAAGGTGTTTTGAACTAAATCTTCGGCGTCATCTTCGTTTTTGGTAAACTTGTTTGCGTAACGCAAGAGCGCAGAGGAATGTACCATTACTTGGTTTTTTATGAAATCGGTGCTCATCTCTAAAGGATTATAAAATAAAAAATCTAAATTATCTTTAGTAAAAACTATGAGTTGAATTTGTGGCTAGCGATGAAGCCTCGCGCTAACACTAGCCATAAATTCTTAAGGTTGTAATACTAGAGTAATAGCAAGGGGTGTGCCAAAGGAAAAATATAGGTGTAGAACGAAAAGGAGGTAAAATTATTCAATTTGTTAGAAGGGCATTAACAGAATACTTTAGACTGTTATACTCGACTCGTTGAATAACAGTAGTTAATTTTTAAGGTAAAATGAATATAAGGGAATTGTCATATTTGAGATAGAGAATGAAGGAAATAGGAATATTTATCGTTAAATTGCATTAAAATTTTTACATGGATGTAAAGACGTGGCTGGATTAGAACACGTCTAAAAATTTCGTCTGTAGCCCTCCTACTGTTTTTATTGGTTTATAAGTTCTTGACAGAAGCGTCTTAGCATCGCAGATGAGTCGGTAGATGCTCGAATTTGTAAGGTTGGTTGTTTAGATTTTATTAATTGATTACAAATGAAAAAGGGACGAGTTAAGTTTTTTAGCGGAGAAAAGGGATATGGATTTATCATTCCTTCCGATGGTGAGAAAGATGTTTTCTTTGCCAGACAGGACGCGGATTATGTTTTCCAAGCCGGGGATCAAGTAACCTACGAACTAGCCTTGGGAAGAAGAGGGGTTTGGGCTGTTGAGGTTCGACTTCAAAAGTAGCTGGGAATTTTACAGCAATTTTCAAAGTACATTAATTAGGGCTGCTTTTCGTTTAAAAGAGCAATCCTTATCAATTAAGATCTTCTATACCATCAGGACGTAATGCTTTTATATATCGTTAATTATTTGACCTATTATCCGTAGAGATGATAACTGAATATCTTATACTTAACCGAGCACCAGAAAAATCGTTTATATTCGCGTGATGTGTCTTAATTATTGTGAACTTATATTAAGTCTCTCATACCGCTATATACTGTCGTTAAAGTCGCCAAAACGCTGTTAGAGATTGGGTTTACAACCTGCCATAAGGAACTGGCCTTTCCGGTTTTTGTTCCCTCAGATTATGATAAAATCCTCCTAGGAACCCTTTTGGAGCCTTTAGGAGAACAACTTAGTCCCGAATTCCATGTAATGTACACAATCGACGGAAAAGAATGGTATCTTAAGGCCACCAATAAGGCAGAATTTCTGGGGATTTACCCATTCTTTTATCAACCATTAAATTAAATAGTTCAAGAAGATCATTCCTAAATTAATGGTTTTCTTGACGGGACTTGTTAAGATAGTAGATTTATTGAAATGATGTTTTTTTCAGTAGAATACCTTATTGCTTTGCTCATCGCCGGCAATTTGTTGACGGCATTGCTACACTTATATGAGATTTTGATACAGAAAAAGGAATTTTTCTCTACGAGGGTTTTGATGCTTAAAGGTAGCCTTTCTATATGCAGCATCTTGGCGACTGTGGTGCTCGTTGCCACGAGCTTATTTAGCTCAAAATCGTTATCTGGTTGGAGCTTGGTAGTCGGTCTTTTGTGGAGTGGCATGTGTGGGTGCCTTGCGCTAAAGTGGCTAAATGACATCAGAGGGATCTACCTTCAATGTCTGCCAACACTTTTAATCATTTTGGCAGAGCTTTCCCTGCTGATCGGTGAGAACTTGGCGTAAATCGTCCCTCTTTCTTCAGAATGCCTCCTGGTTCAGATAATTTTCTTTTATGTGGTCAACTCATTATCGTAAACGTTCATAAAATCTTATACAGAGAAAGTAAGTTGGATAATTACGCTCAACGACGATGGCAATTTTCCTGGAGCGAGTGGAGGGCCTTATTTACCATTCTGTAAGATTTCAAAAAGTTAGGGCTAACCGAATAACAACTTTTATAAGCTTTGATTGTTATTTAAAAACAATACGATGAAGCAAGAAGTACAGGTTTCGCATCACTTGGTATTTTTTCGTGCTTCGCAAGCATGGAAAGCAGGTTATTGCAAACTGGCCCTCTAAGGCGTAATATCTTAGTCGATGTATATCATGAAATGATTTTTCAATGATAGATAATGGGTTAGGGCAAGTACGATTTGCTACCTATGGGGATTTGTCCGAGGGTATCATCTAGCAATCGGCGCGAGGCGTCATCTTCATTCCTAAATATCCATGCCTCTATTGCACATCGTTTGTAGTAATGGGTAACTCAATACTTTGTTTTAAAAGCGATTAGCATGGTGCCTCAGAGGAAGGTGTCAACACATTGTTATTTATCAATACCTCAATGCCAAGCAACTTAAACCTGATGATTAGGCGAATCTAGAATTAATAATTTGTAACAAAAATTAACGCTTTACACTCAAATAATATAACATGAAGAATCACGCATTCAACCCCATCGCACCCTTAACTGGCAACGACTCGTATATGATTTTTTCTTTCGATCGAGTGACTTTAAGGTTTGGTTATATGAATCCCCTTTTTCAACAATTTTTTGGATCTTCAACCTCCCAGAGTGGGTTCGGTGCGTTTGTAAATGAGCTTCATGAGGAAGATAGAGCATTGCTTGAATCGCTATTACGATTTGGGAATGACAAGTCCATTGAAGGACTTGTATTGAGGAGAATCAAGTTTGGACAAATTAGTTATTTGAAATGTAATTTTTATCCTATTCTAGACACCTCTCAGGTGTTTGCGCTGGCGCAGGATATAAGTGATATCTTGGAAGCCAACAATGTCGTACTTAAACATAATGCTCAGAAAAACGCTATTTTAACTATATTGAGCCACGATGTAGTCGGTGCGCTTTCCACGGCAAGCACGCTAATTGATTTTGCATATGGTAAAGCAAGTTCGCAAGAGATACCTAAGGTGCAAGAGATACTTAGCGTAGTACAACAGATATGTAAAAGTAACATCCAGATGATTCGTTCGTTTTTACAGAAGGAATTTCTGACTTCTTTAAGTGTGCCGGTGGTAAGCGTTCGAAATGATATAGTGGATAGTCTGAGAAAACTGGTAGAGCAATATAAGGTAATGAAAACCCAACTTGGTGTGGACGTTATTTTTTATAGTAATCAAGATCAGATATTTCTACAAGTCGATCGCGAGAAGCTAATACAGGTAGTCAATAACCTTATTTCTAATGCGTTGAAGTTTACTCCAAAAGGAGGGAGCATTAGCGTCTCTGCTGTTGAAACAGATCGGGCAATTGAACTAAAAATACAGGACACTGGCGTGGGCATTCCGGATCATATGAAACATGATATTTTTTCAAAATTTAGTGCTGCCAGGCGAGAAGGATTACATGGGGAAAAACCCAATGGAATTGGACTATGGGTTATCAAAACCATGGTAGAGTGGCTGGGGGCTGAAATTAGTTTTCAGAGTAAAGAAGGTTGTGGGACAACGTTTGTCGTTTCTTTTTTAAAAGAGGGTAGGCCGCGCTAATGGAAAGTCGACAGGTACTAATCTATTAATCATCTCAAAGAGTTGAATGGCATTAACTGTGGCTAACGAGATGTCGGGCTTTGATATAATTTAATAAAACACTCCTGCTATTATTAAATGAAAAAATTACTTCAGGGAAGATGAGGGATGTTACTTTGATGTGCAGCGCGATGATAGAGATAGTACTGGTAAATTAGACATTCCATGTGAGGAGGCTGAAAAAGTCGGCTTTTCAATTGGGAAAACAAGGGGCGGAAAATAACAGATTTCTGTTTCCTTCTTCGTATCCTAAAGTAGGTTTTAACGGACATCAGGATGCCTTTAACCCGGCAAAAAAGAAAATGTTCCGTATCGTAGGAACGAAAAAAACGGAGCCTATAATGTAGGGCATTGCTAGGATAATTCCTTATAGCCGGGGTAAATATACATCTCTTTGTGTTTACGGTTACTAGCTTCCCAGAAGTAGAATTTAGCTAGGGAAGCGCTGTTGTACACCATCATTTAAGTAAGATTTCAGCTCCGTCGTTAGTTCGAATAGATTTACATGTTCAGGCAATGCTTGTTGCCTTTGACGGGCTGTCCAGAGGGCAACGTACGGAGAGATCGGAAGCTATCCGCGCCAGGGGCATAACGGCACCTGAAATGCAAACCAACGCTTTATTATTTCCCTACCAGCCATAACAATGCGAAATGGAATAACCCTAGGGGTACATGAAGTAGGTGAAAGCACCGATTCAGGCAGAGAACTTTTAAAAAAGAGCTAGGGAACGTCTCGGACTTTCGGCTCGCGCTTTTGATCGGATCTTGAAACAACGCGCACCATAGCTAATCTAGACAGTCCTGTTCAGATCTTAATCTGTATCCGCTGCGACCACAGCCGATCCGCCATTACGTTGGACATATCCCTCTCATGCCCGTAAAGCTTGCCGAAAATATCCTTGGTCATATCCATCATATGCCCTCATCTGCTGTCATCGTCATGTTCTTTGGTGGGTTAAAACGAGACGCTTTCACCCGTATAATCAGGTCCCCTTGGAACGCGTAGAGCCGACCGATGGAGCAGTAGGGCCGTTCTGGGCTATCCATGAAGACTTTGTGCTGACGGATTCATCTGGTTTGGCAAACTTTGGGTATGCGCAGCATCGATTTAATTAATCCCTTCGCTATTTGTCAGAAAACGCATGTTGACAAACTACATCAACACAATCCCACGCGGGAAGTGAAGCGCGAAGACATGGCTGTACGAGGTCAATCCGTGAAATACATCCACCAGGTGTAGCTATGCGTACGCATAAAAGGACTGTTGTTTCGTATATCATAGGGTATCAAAAAGGATTATCAGACTGATCACTTCATGCGGGCAGAGCCCAGCGGCACGGTTGGGCATGCCTAATTTTCTCTCCACAATTAGCCTTTGGTCAATGATCGGCCGCATTTCTTTACAAAAAAGATCAATGCTCTCAAGGGTTTATATTTCCTCATCTCGAAGGATAAGGCTTGATTCTTAACTGTATTAATCTGATTGTAACCTAATTAAATACAAGAATCAAGCCTTTTTTTGCCTTATAAACTCTTTATTATCCAGAGTTCAGGTTGAGTACATTTTTATCGTTAGTACCCCTCGTTTTGTTCCAGGTTGGGATTCTTAATGATCTCTTCCTGAGCTATAGGATAATACTGATGGAAAGGCTTCACTTTTGCTGCGCCAACAGGGTTATCGACCGCGACAGATTTTGCGGCCTCCACTAATTTTCCCCAACGGTTTAAATCGAATCTCCTTTGAAATTCCCCCACAAACTCGATGGCTCTTTCGTTAAATATCTTACTGGTAATTTCAGCTCGGGTCGTGCTAGCCGCTAATTCAGGCAGACCGGCTCGAACCCTGATCATATTCATCCATCGAATACTTTCGGCAGTGTTTCCAAGTTCGTTTTCAGCTTCGCTGAGCATGAGAAGCACGTCGGCATAACGAAGAAGATAAAGGTTTTTTCCCGATGACTGCCCATTGGCATTTAAATCCCAAAATTTGCTGCCAAACCAAGGGTATCCAGGCTTAGGGAATCTGGTGAACTTTTGGTCTCTAAATCCGAAACCTAGCACGATGTCCTTACGCTTATCGCCCGGCTCGAACATGGATACCAGTTTTGCGGTGGGTAAAAAGACGTTCCAACCGTCGACAACCAGATTGCCAAAATCTACCCCGGCGTAGGTCCTTTTTCCGGCGTCACGTTGTGGAATATAATAAGATATCTGGGAATGAGTGCGCGTGTTTGTGTTGGAAGTCGGTTCCCTTAAATATTGAATCTCAAAGATGGATTCCTTATTATTCTTAAACCCAGTGTTCACGTCAAAGAGTTGATCGTAATTTGTCATTAGCGAATAACTGCCGGAATTAACGACCTTCAAAGCGGTGGCCTTAGCATTTTTCCAATCTTTCCCAAATAGATAAACCTTTGCAAGTAAAGCTTGCGCAGCACCTTTGGTTACCCTGCCTATATCAGACGATGGATAGGAGAGGGGAAGTCCCATTTCAGCCTCAGTAAGATCCTGAATAATTTGAGCTCTTACATCTGCTAAGCTGCTTCTGCTGAGCGATGAAACGGCGTTGATATCAATTTCCTGTGTCCATAGCGGTACGCCGCCAAACGTGTTGGACAAGTTGAAATAATAGAGTGCCCTGAGGAATTTGGCCTCCGATAAGATTCTTTGTTTTATTGTGTTATCAATTTCAGCAACTGCGACACGACTGATCACCAGGTTAGCATTCTTTATTCCTGAATATGCATTAAGCCAAAGACTCCCGGTTCCGTTACTGCCTGATCCGAACTCGTAGTTCTGGACTGCAGAATTCACGTCATTTGAATAAGCAACGTCCGTTCCCAAATCGACCATGCGCCAATAATCTGGTGAACTGTAAATGCTGTATAGCGTTTGGTACACCCCATTGACAGCTTGAATACATTGAGTTTCATTGGTAAAGAAATCATCTGGATTAATAAAAGTCTTCGCCTCTTCTTCCAATGATTTTTCACAGCTTGTGAAACTGGCACTCGATAATAGAATAGCTAAGAATGCCCCGGTTCTGTATAATTTAGATGTTATTTTCATCTTATATTTCATTAAAGTGTTAAGTTAACGCCGAATGTAACCACTCTTCCGTTTGGATAATTTCCGTTGTCGTTAGCAATCAAGGTAGAACTTCCGCCACTGGTGTTCACCTCAGGGTCAAAACCGCGGTATTTTGTCCATAGAAATAAATTGGTACCACTGGCGAATATATCCATATCCTTGATGATTTTCGGAAGTATCACCCCACCTAGAGCGTATCTGATTTGAGCAGACTTGAATCGGATGAAAGAGGCATCCTGTAGTAGCCTGGTGCTCGCGATGTTGTCCCTTGATTCAACTTTTGGAATATCAGAAGTTGGGTTTTCAGGAGACCAGCGGTCGATTATGTACTTGAATTGGTTAGAATACGAGGTGCCCGTTCCGTTAAAAAATTCCATCGCGTTGTACATCTTAGCACCCTGATTGAACTGAAAGAATACGTCTAGCGACAATCTTTTATAAGCGAATGTACTTCCCACCCCACCGAAAAGTTTCGGGTTAGCCTGACCTAGGTAATGGTAGTCGTTTACGTTTAGTTGACCATCAGCGCTATAATCCTTGTATTTTGGTCCTCCCGGAAGGTAATGACTGTTGTGCGAGACAAACTCTCGGTCTTGAGCAGGCTTCGCCAGCTCAGCATCGATTTCCTGTTGTGTTTTCCAAGTTCCGGCATATTCTAGACCGAAATTTGCTCCAATTGGATATCCTTTCTCTAGGTAACTGGTGGTCACGCCGTACCCAATGCCAGCATCCAAAAAGACTTTGCTAAGGGGACCGATATCGGTTACTTTCTGACTGTTGGTGGAAACATTCACGTTGGCCTGCCAAGAGAAATCTCCTTTGCGAAGCACTTCGCCCGAAACAGAGAAGTCAAATCCCTTGTTTTGCGATTTTCCAAGGTTTATCAGTCTGGAGGTGTATCCGGTTTGAGAAGGCAACTGAACGGTTAGCAGTAAATCGCGGCTGGTCATATCGTAATAATCTGCCGTTAAATTAATTCTGCCATTAAAAAAATGGACGTCCAGTCCGGCATCAAATTGCGCTGTAGTTTCCCAGCTTAAATCTTTATTAGATAGGTTCCCCTGGGTGTAGCCTAAGGTCTGCTGTCCCCCAAAGATATAGGAGTTGGTGGTCGAAGGAAGCGAGGCTAGCGATTGGTAGTTGGCGATTCCTTGATTTCCAGAGATACCGTAACTAGCGCGGATCGCAAGTTCTGAAATTGTTCCGTTTAGATTGGATTCCAAAAAGAAAGGTTCTTGAGAAATGCGCCATTTAGCAGCCCCGGAAGGGAACATTCCCCATTTCTTTCCTTGGGCAAAGTTGGAGGCACCATCGGCCCGGCCGGTAAGCGTAAAATAATACTTTCCAGCATAATTGTAATTTACTCTTCCAAGAAATGACACGATAGTGTTTTCATCCAGATGGGATGCTAACCCACGGAATTGCTGCTCGGCCAGCCCTAGATTGTTATACTGGGTAATATCATTGGTTAAGTTACTTCCAGAACCATATAGCCGATTGATACTTTTGGTCTGGTAACTTGCACCAGCCAAAAGATCCAGAGTATGCTCTTCGAAGGATCTCTTGAAATTCAGCGTATTTTCATTAATCAAACCCAGCGTGTTGTAGATGTCGGAATTGGCAGATCCGAATAGACGATTATTGAAAATATTTTGAGGCATATCCGTAGGACTGTAGTAATCTCCCCGCTGGTTGATGAAATTTACTCCTAGAGTGGATTTCACTTTCAAATCTTTGAGAACCTCAATTTCTAAGTATGCATTGGACAATATGTTGTTGATTGCTCTTTGATTCTTTACTTTATCCAGAACCGCTACGGGATTGTTGATATGTCCACCGGTATACCAAATCGGATTGTAGGTCTCATAAGAACCATCTTCTTTATAAATAGGCATCGTAGGAGGAAGGAAGATATACGAGGTAGACCAGCCCGTATTGGTGCCAAAATTCAAGCTGCTGATTCTATGCTGCTCTCTACTGATATTGGTGCTTACACCCATATTAATTCGGTTCCCGAATTTCTTGGTCAAGTTTATTCTTCCCTGATACCTTTTAAACCCTGTGTTTTTAATAATCCCTTTCTGGTCTAATAGATTGGCAGAAACGAAATAGGTATATCCCCGGTCACCGCCTTCTCCGCCCGATGCTGATGCATCATAGCTCGCGAATGGAGCCGTTTGGGTAACCGCATCAATCCAGTCAGTCCCTTCTCCGATCTGATTGATCAACGAGTCGACATTGGGGTAGAGAGGAGGTTTATTGCCATATACCAGAGCCTCATTAATAAATTCTGCAAATTCTCGGGCATTCATTAAGTCCAATTTTCTGGGTAGCTGTGAAAAGCCCTGATTGGTCGAAAAGCGTACAATATCTTTACCGGCAACACCTTTCTTTGTGGTTACCAGGATTACACCATTTGAAGCTCTAGAACCATAGATCGCTGTTGTGGAGGCATCCTTGAGGATGTTTATGCTTTCAATGTCGCTTGGATTAATGGAATTTAAACTGGTACCACTTGGATCCACAATCCCGTCAATTACATAGATCGGTTCATTGGTCGCCGTAATAGATCTAGAACCACGGATTCTAATGGTCGTAGGTGCGCCAGGCGCTCCATTGGTAGACTTTACATCCACCCCAGATGCCTGGCCCTGAAGTAGCTGGTCAATTCGAGTTGCCGGAGCGTTTTCAAATTGTTTAGTTGAAATGGTACTGGTAGAACCTGTAACATCGGTCTTTTTGGAAGTACCGTATCCAACTACTACCACCTCGTCAATTTTGTCATTGTCTGAAGCAAGGGTAAAATTATGGCGTTCATTTGTATTCGAGGTAACCCGAATGCTCATTTCTTGAGTAATATAGCCGATAGAGCTTACTTTAATTATATGAAGTCCGGTAGGTACGTCGGTACTGTATTTCCCTTGATCGTCGGTAGAGGTTGTAATTCCACGATCACTGATGCTGACGGTAACACCTGCAATAGGTGTCCCTGATTCATCTAAAATGGTTCCTGAAATTCTGCCTCTTTCTTGTTGCGGGGCATTTAGAGCGGCTTTGATTGAAGGAAATGTTGCTGGACCTATTAAGTGTGTCTCTACCGCGTAAGAAGAATTAATGCAGGGTAATTGCATTAAAAAGCAAAAGCCTGCAGCGTATGAAACATGTGCAACACCCTTTTTTAAGTTTATAAACATGTAAAAATATTTTATCAATTTCACGGATTGAAGTTGTAATCGAATTGTTAAGGTTGATTCTTGGCCGGTATATCCCTTCGGTATAGGAATCCTCCAGCATGTATCATATAAAATCTGAGTTAGTACTCGTTATTGCGTCACGATTGTTCTATGCTATCCCTCCCTTCTTTAGTATGTTTTTCAGATGCCGAAAATAAATAAGGTTTATTAAGTAAATATTAAGGAATTATTTTAAATTAATGAATCATTCGAAGCAATATTAAATGTTTTTAAACATTATTACGCTTATGTGTGCGGTTTTCCCTCAATTGATGATGTGTTTACTGCTCGATTACACTTAACCAAGCTATGCCAGAAATTGCCCTAAAGAAATAGCTTTAGTCTACCACCTAAAACGCATCCAACAGACTGGAGCGGAGCTTTCCTATTATTGTATCGATACGAGTAAATCCCAATCGCCAGCTAGAATAGCATTCAATAGTCTACCAAAAAAAAATTAGAAGCCAACATTAAGCGTCTATAAATTTTACACCAAAACCTCTTAAGACAAGATTTTGCCCAAAATAGCTGACAAACTGATTGCGATATTCCCTAACTACCTTTTTCTTCAAGCGACTTTAAGGGAAAATCTTATAGCTTTTTATGATTTTTTTAATAATTTAGTCCGTTCATCTACTGAGCAACAATGGATACTCGTTCTACCTGATGTTCTTACATAATATTTATTAAATGATTCTAATCGTTGACGACAAGCAGGAAAATATATATTCGCTTGAAAAAACGTTGCAATTAAAGGGATTTCGGACTGACTCCGCCAATTCGGGTGAAGACGCCTTGAAAAAATGTTTAAAAACAGACTATGCATTAATAATTCTCGATGTTCAAATGCCGGGGATGGATGGCTATGAAGTCGCAGAAACCTTATCTGGAACTAAGAAGACCAAAGATATTCCCATCATTTTTCTTTCTGCCGTGAATCGCGAAAAAAAATATATTACCAAGGGTTACGAGTCTGGGGGTATCGATTATATCACAAAACCTGTCGATCCAGATATCCTCTTGTTAAAAGTAAAGACGTTCTATCGCCTATACGAACAAACATTCGCATTACAACAGATGAAAACGTATTTGGAAAGTGAGGTTCAGCAACGTCAAAAGGCGCAAAGTGAACTCGCAGAGAAGCTGCAAGAGCTAAATGTCACGCTAGAAGCGCTCCCGCAGATAGCATTCACTACCGACGGCTTAGGAAACGTTGATTTTGTGAACCAGCAGTGGTATCGATATGCTCCTTCTAAAGATAATTGGCCAGAATTACATCCCGATGATGCCGACGTTTTTGAAATTTGGAAATTGCAGCTAGAAGATCGACAGCCCCTACAGAAAGAAGTTCGCTTAAAGGAAAATAATACAGAAAATTATCGATATCATTTAGTGAAGATCGCCCCTGTCACTAAAGATTTAAAAACTATTCGCTGGGTAGGTACCATGACGGACATCGATGAACGTAAACAGTTGGAGAAAAAGAAAGATGACTTTCTGAGCGTCGCAAGTCATGAGCTAAAGACGCCCTTGACTAGTATTAAAGCGTTTGCAGAAATAGCTTTGCGCGCAATGAAAGAGATCAGTAATCATAAGGCCTACGGTTATCTTGCCAAAGTTCACGATCAGGCGCAAAAGCTAAACCTGCTTGTGCAAGATTTATTGGATATTTCCCGTTTAGAAACGGGCGGATTGAAAATTAATATACAACCCGTCGATTTGGAAAAAATCATTCAACATGTAATTGATACAACGGTGATGACCAATCATCATCGGAAGTTGCAAATTCTCCGAACGGGTACACGGCTAAACAAACCTATCTATGTCGATTCTTTACGTATTGAACAAGTATTAATCAATTATCTTTCGAATGCAGTGAAATACGCCCCTAATTCGGATGTAGTCATTGTTGACACCCAAATAGATGATCAAGTTCTGACTGTAAAAATTCAAGATGAAGGGATGGGGATACCACCCCATAAAATTCCGTTTGTATTCGATAAATTCTTTCGTGTGCAGGAGGCATCAGTTCAGTTTCAGGGGTTAGGACTGGGCCTACATATTTGCAAGGAAATTATAGCGCAACATGGAGGCTTGTGTGGCGTAGAGAGCCAAGTTGGCCAAGGCTCAACATTTTATTTCACATTACCAGTTTAATAAATGCAGCAAAATATACTTCGGAATCTACAGTTGGGGTTTGGATTTTCCATGACTGTCTTATTGATCGCTTCTGGCATCCTGTTTTTATCGACTCAAGACCAGCGTGAAAACAAAGAGCTGATGGATCAAGCGCAACATAATATCACTAACGCACAGTTAATACTTATCGATCTACAAAATGCTGAAACCGGACAGCGTGGATTTCTTCTTACCGGACGTGATAAATTCCTGGAACCCTACCGCGATAGTCGTAGCTCATTACCTCAACGAATTGATGCGCTTATGAAAGGAGATTTAACTTCCGATCAGTACGCTCGCGCTCAAAAGCTCACCACGCTTGCCACAGAAAGGATAGAGGTTCTGGATGAGTTAATCGAACAGCGCCGCAATTTGTTGGAGTTATCCCCAGATCTTTTAGATCGTGGTAAATCCATCATGGACTCTTGCCGCTCGTTGATTAAGTCGATCCGACAGCAGGAAGAAAATCGAGTCTCCAAACGTTCAGAAGAATTAGAAAGTTCTGCCTTGACCACCTCCGTTTTAATTGCTATCGCCTCACTAATATCGGTGATTATAACTTCAGTGTTGTTTTGGAAGTTGCGTACGGATTATAAGCGTCGTGGAGCACTTCAAGAGGAACTTATCGCTAAAGATAATGAAATGAGTCGAAGGCTGAATCTCATACGTGGGATCGCCCAAGAGATCACAAAAGGGAATTATGATATCTCCATTGATGATAGCCAAAAAGACGATCTAGGGACGATTGCTAAAAGTCTCCGTATAATGACTAATTCTCTTCAGCAAACCTTTGAGCAGCTCCATTGGAACGACTGGCGAAAGAATGGGCTTGCCGAACTCAATGCCGGTTTGATGGGTAATCCCAATTTGTTAGATATTGGCCGATTTAGTCTGAATTTCTTAGTTGACTTTCTAAAACTTGACAATGGTGCCATTTACGTAGTGGAAAGAGACTTATTTAAGCTCAAGCATACAGTAGGGTTGAAGGCGCTTCCTCAAGACGAAAGGTCTATCCATGTTGGATTATTAGCCGAAGTGTATACCAATAAGATCCCTCGGGTAATTAGTGATATGCTGCCCGATGAATTTAATCTGTCCTTTGCTCAAGGAGAGTTACAAGTGAAGCAAATCGTATTGATGCCCATTATCTATCAGCAACATTGTATAGGGGCTATAGAGGTTGGAGCACGTAATACAATGCCCCAAGATACCATCGAGGTGATGGGCGATTTTTGCGAAATTATAGGGGCAGCAATTGCCGCTGCGCAAAGTCGAGGACGCGTTCAGCAGCTTTTAGAGGAAACCCAGACCCAAACAGAAGAGCTTCAAGTTCAACATGCGGAGCTAGAGAGTCTTAACACTGAACTAGAGGCACAGGCAAGCAAACTGCGCGTGTCAGAGGAGGAATTACGATCGCAACAAGAAGAACTTTTACTGTCCAATAAAGAATTGGAAAAGAGATCGCAAATTCTCGAGGATAGAAATCAGATGATCGCGATCCGAAATAGAGAAATTCAGGAGAAAGCTGAGGCTCTTGCTTTGAGTACAAAATATAAATCTGAATTCCTTGCTAACATGTCACATGAACTCAGAACACCACTGAATTCCATCCTGTTACTTTCAAAAGTTTTGACCGAAAATAACGAAGGAAATCTCAATAGCGAGCAGGTAGAATCTGCCCAGGTAATCTGGTCCTCAGGCACAGGTTTATTGACGCTAATTGATGAAATTCTTGACCTCTCCAAAATCGAGTCTGGAAAGATGTCTCTGGAGGTGGAGCAGTTTTTTCTAAGTGAATTAATAGGTGATCTCACTCAGATGTTCAAGCCATTGACCAAAGAGAAAGGGATTAATTTTTGTGTGGAATCTACGCTGCCGGAAAATTTTCGCATGAAAAGTGACCGTCTTAGGTTAGAACAAATTTTACGTAATTTGCTTTCCAATGCTATCAAGTTTACGGCCCAGGGATCAATAACGTTGAGGGTAAATCACTCAAGCTCAGATGGTGAGGCTGTGATGTTTAGCGTACAGGACACAGGAATAGGAATATCATCCGAAAAACAACAGCTAATCTTCGAAGCATTCCAACAAGCTGATGGATCTACACGCCGACGTTTTGGTGGTACGGGGCTTGGGCTCTCTATTAGCCGCGAAATTGCAAGATTGTTGTCGGGAGAAATACGTGTGGAAAGTGAGCTTGGACAGGGGAGTTGCTTCACTTTAGTTCTCCCCCTAGAGCATGCCAAAGCAGAAGAAAATGTTCTTGTTAATCAAGACAGCCCACGCGAAACGTTAAACCCGGAATCGACCGTTATTAAACACCCTAAAACTTCTAACCTCCCAGAAGAAATTCCTGATGATCGAGATACAATAGACCAAGGGGATAAAGTAATACTGATCGTAGAAGATGATGTGGTATTTGCAAAAGCACTCAGGGATTATGCTCGAAAAGCAGGGTATAAAACCATCGTTGTAGGACGTGGGGATTTAGTATTGTATGCAGCCCTGCAGTATAAGCCTAAGGCGATTCTGTTAGATATTGTTCTTCCTATTATGGACGGTTGGCAGATATTAGATGAGCTAAAATCCAACGTAGAAACGCGCCATATTCCCGTACATATGATGTCCGCAGAACAGGCAAGGAAAAATGAAAGCATCCGCCGTGGGGCAATTGATTTCATTCGCAAGCCGTTCCAAAAGCAAGGATTTCAAAGTATTTTCTCAAGAATAGAGGAAGCTTTGAATAACGGCTCGAAAAAGGTACTCATTGTTGAAGAGAATCCAAAGCACGCTGCCGCTCTTTCCTCGTATTTAGAAAGTTTCGAGATTTCTACTGAAGTAAAGAGTTCCGTGGAACAAAGTGTTGAAGCCTTAACTAAGGGAAAGGTGGATTGTGTTATCTTAGATATGGGAATTCCTGATGAAGTTGCCTATGAGACCTTGGAAACCATAAAAAGCAACAGCGGCTTAGAGGACTTACCTATCATCATATTTACAGGCAAAAGCCTGTCAGGTCGGGAGGAAATGCGCATTAAAGAGTATGCTGATTCCATTGTAGTGAAGACGGTTCATTCTTACCAACGAATTCTCGACGAGGTTAGCTTGTTCTTACATTTGGTAGATAAGAAGGGGCAAGCGGTGCGCGAAGACGTACGGAAAGAAAATAGAAACTTAACTGATGCATTACAAAATCGCAAGGTTTTGGTCGCCGATGATGACATTCGAAATATATTCTCGTTGTCTCGAGCGTTGGAAAAATATAATGTGGAAGTATTTTCGGCAATGGATGGACAGGAAGCCTGTCAGGTGTTGGAACAAAATCCGACAATCGACATTGTGCTTATGGATATCATGATGCCCAATATGGATGGTTTTCAAGCCATTCAAAAAATTCGTGCTCGGGATCACTTCAAAAATTTACCGATTATTGCCGTTACCGCTAAAGCGATGACTGGTGATCGAGATAAATGCATGAAAGCTGGAGCCTCCGACTATATTTCCAAGCCTGTAGATATAGATCAATTAGTGTCTTTACTGAGAGTTTGGTTATTTGAACGTTAATCCCCTAAAGCAGATGAATATTTTAATTATTGACGATGATCTGCGAAATATATTCGCGTTGAAAACGGCCTTGAAATCACGAGGTCTGAAAGCAGAAGGTTGTATTTCTGCAAAAGAGGGATTAGATTATCTAGAGAAGGAAAAGGGGGTTGATATCGTGCTTCTGGATATGATGATGCCGGAATTCGATGGGTTTGAACTCCTTGAATTTGTTCATCAATCGCCACGAAAAGATTATCCACCCATTATAGCGGTGACGGCTAAAGCGATGATGGGTGATCGGGAACGATGTATTTTGGCGGGAGCTGACGGCTATGTCGCCAAACCGGTAGATATTGATAAGCTGTTAACGGAAATTAATAGAATACTTTTAGCAGGAAGTGATGATTGATAGAAATGAAATGGATTCGTTTTTCCAGGTTCTTTTGAATCAATTCGGATATGACTTTACAGAGTATAATCGAAGTTCATTGGAACGCAGGCTGAAAAGAATATTATTGATTTGGAAAAGCCCTGATCTGGATGATTTATTTCAAAAGATAATGCGAGATACCTCTTTACTTGTACCTTTTGTTCAGCAGCTCACTGTTCCTTTTACAACAATGTTTCGCGACCCGGATTTTTTCTTATCTATGCGGCAGCAGATAATTCCTTATTTAAGCACTTTCCCCTTAATCCGAATTTGGATTGCAGGATGCTCAACAGGAGAGGAGGCATATACGACTGCGGTACTTCTAAAAGAGTGTGGTTTACTGCAACGATCGCTGATTTATGCAACGGATATCAATGGATCTGTAGTGGAACGAGCTTCCAAAGGCATCTTTCCAATGGAAAACATGCATGAGTATGTACATAACTACGCTTTGTCTGGCGGGAACAATGGCCTATCAGCTCATTATTCTGCAAATCATGGAGTTATTCAATTTAGCGATGAACTGAGGTCACGTATGGTGTTTTCAACCCATAATTTGGTTTCAGACGCTTCCTTCAACAGCTTTCAACTTATTTTATGCCGCAATGTACTTATTTATTTTAATCGTACGCTACAAAACCGTGTGATTAGACTTTTTTACGAAAGTTTAGAGAACTCGGGTTTTCTGGGATTGGGGCCAAAAGAGACCTTGGTGTTTTCTACACTAGAAAGTCGTTTTCAGCGCATAGGGCAACAAAAAATTTGGAAAAAACTCACTTAATTATTTACTTAAAAATCATAAATAATTCCACGGCTAAATGACACAAAAAAAAATACTTATTTTTGACGATGACCCCTTTGTGCTGGAAATTTTTTCCATCGTATTGGAGGATTTGGGTTATACGATAAATCAATCATCGACCTCACATGATGTTCTTGAGAAAGTAGCTACCTACCAGCCAGATTTGATTTTGATGGACAATTGGATACCGGAAATAGGTGGGATAGCAGCCACACAGCTCCTCAAGACACATCCGAAATTTTCTAATATACCGGTCGTTCTTGTCTCAGCTAACAGTGAGATCGAAACTTTAGCAAAGCGTGCTCTTGCCGATGCTTTTCTTCCCAAACCGTTCGATCTTGATAAGCTGGAACAACTAATTGCTGATCTATTAAAAGGTTAAGAATTAAATGCGTAAGCTGGGAGTAGAAACGGCAGGATAGGCTTTTATCTTTTCTTGTACAAAATCCTCAACGAGGGAAGTGATAGATGGCCTTTAAGCAAGGTAATTAGCGAGGGGAAAGGCTTTTTATATTTAGAGTTCTCCATGATGGAGTGAGGCATTTTGAATTATTTTTATCGTGGGGATTTCCGAGGCGGTTATGAACTTCCGCACTTTGCTGCGTTTTAAGAGGAATTTCAGCGGCCCTAGGGGGCATGGTAGGCGGAGAATTGTTCAGAAATGATTCCCCAACTAATTTTGAATATCCCATTCTTCTTACCAACCAGCAAACATGATAATAGGTGCTAAACATTTACGACAGCAGCGAAAGGTACTTTTGCGATTCTCAGTGCTAAAGATCCCAACACATCATCAGTTATTACTTACATGAAATTGAAGCTAACTTGCCGATGCTGAACTTAAAGAGAAGTGTACTTATGATGAATTAAATTTCTCTGTCTGCCTCGATGATCGCTATGTCGATTTAAAGAAAAGGGTTCCTTAATAAGTAATTAAAATCTTCGGAGGCTGCTGTGGTTGACAGTACAGCGCTCTTTGGGGATCCAGAAAGGATATTCATGCAATAATTGAAATTAATAGTAACCATAAATAATCTGGAAATCTCGTGCAGCATTTTGTAGAACTGCTACACGAGATTTTTCTCTACTTCATTTCAACACTATACGCTCCCGCCCGATCCAGCTCAAAGTATGCAGTTCTTTCCTTCGCACTAACCTCTTTCTCAGCCATCACTCTCTTACCACGACGCAATACCCATTTTCCGGGTTTCAAGCCAGTTAAAATAGCCTTGCTGTTCTTCCGATTATTTTTAAACCCGAATTTTTCGTTGATCTCTTTTGCGGAACTGGCTACCACTAAGTCATCTCCAATATATATCAAATCAACATTTCCGCTCTTTTCTTGCGAAAGAACCAGCGGAGAGCTGTTTCCCTCGCATACCTGGAATACCGTAAGATAATGATTCGTATTTTCCTTGGATTGATGAGAAACCAGTGTTCGATGACCCTTTCCCTCTGCTAATGGTGTTTCAGGAACTTCTAACTGTTTTCCGAAAACATTTGTCGTCATAGAGTCCGAAAGCACGTTAACATCATAACCGCTAGAAGGGCTTAAGATAGAAACATGCGTTTTCCCCACACGTCCATTTAGCGAATTGTGTAAGATAAATCCATTAGCAGTAAGCTCTGGTTTATTAAGCGACGCGATCTGCCAATATTTATCGATAGCTGGAGTCTTGGTCTCCATCTGATCGGTTAATACAATCACCGCAGGAATATCTTTCCGGCCAGTATTAATAAAACAAAACTGCCGCGTGTAATTCAGCATTTTTTCCGAATAGGCACTGCTTAAGTCCGCGGCAAAATAACTGAAATACGGTTGCTTTGGATCGGGACCTACAGCAGTCGTCATTACCTTTCCATTGTGGAACCAAGGATCGCTTTCAACTTCTTTTTGAGAGCGTGGCGCACGCTGGTTGAAGCGAGTACCGCCATCATTTACTTCACTACGGTAATACTTTTCATTTGGGTCGACAGCAAGCATCACGCTGTGGGAAACCGAGCGCTTGTTGAATCCCATATCATAGGGAGTTCCGTAGAATCGATAGAGTCCGATATCACCAAATTGAAAGCCTCTGTAATATAATTGAATGGCGCCAGCGTCCGCGTGCTGATGGTTCCCGAAATGATAACCACCACCTTTGATTTCTGCCACCACATCGTCGCTATCAGGACCGATATTCCAACCGGTCCTTGCTACCATGGATCCTAAAATTGGGCCAAAGTCCTTTGTAAGAGCTAAACTATTCAAGCTAGGTTCGGCTTTCAAAGTTGGGTCGTTCAGCAATAGAAACATCGTCGGGTTATTAAGCTGGCCATGCCGAAGGAATTCTCCCTTCACAATAGGATCTCGCCCGTAAGTGGACATTAAAAACATCACTTGTGGCGATTTCCAATAGAAAGGCTCACCAGCTTTCCCTGATGCAAAACCATCTCCATCTCGTAACATCTCGCCTGCAGGAGAACGCATATACATAAAATAGGAAGGCATCGAAGTGATATTATCATCAAAGACCTTCTGTCCCGACATTCGATAATACAACCATGCCGCATGCATTTCCCAAGCAAAACGATAAGCCGCATAACCAATACCTTGGTTGTGACGTGGTGATTGATACTCAAAACGGCGCATCGGTACCAAATCTGCTAATATTTGATAGGATACATATTGATAGGGTACAGGATCTTCGTCATAAATTGCAATGCTCATTGCTAAGAAGTCACGGTTGACCATTGCTTCGTTTCCGTGGCCATTTAGTATATTGGTACGAAAGGGAGGCCAGCCGATTTCCATATCCATCGAGAGGCGCATAAAATCCTTAACCAAATTTTCCTTCTCCTCTTTAGATAGAAGATCATATGTCCAGTCGTACACCAAAGCTGCTGTATAAATTGCACGGCCCAGCTCCCGCGTGATGTCCAAAATATTACCGAACTCCACATGAGAAAGATACGCCTTTGTTAGGTCAATCGCCTCCCGACCTATCTTTCTGTCACCAGACATTAAATAATAGAACGCTTTTAGCTCCATCGCCTTCTCCAGATCAACATTATAAGACATCTCTTCATTGGGGTCGAATACAAGCGGGAATGGCTTTAATGCATCATCCTTAAGTTTGTTCCAAATAGGCGCATGTTCTGGATCCAACAGATTCTTTTTGACCATTGGTAGTGTTTCCTGATTTACCCAAAGCCGTGGCCGGCTGCTGGGCGGCTTTACGGATGGTTTATAAGAAGCTGCAGCCGTCGGGACTTTAGGAGCGACATATTTTTGAATCTGTACGTATTCAAATCGCACTCCTCGAGGTAACCAGATTTTGACATCCTGCTCGCCGGCAGGAAGGTCAAAGATGCCCGTATGTTGGACAGGTCGGTCCCAAGGAACATAGACCACTCGTTTGGTCCCTCGTTTGTCGCCAAATTGTATCCGCATAAACAAGGACTCGAACTTCGATTTCGCTTTTTTCATCAGTTGAGCCCCCTCCGAATCGGTCACCGCATTTGTGTAAATCGTATAGTGGCCGGCAGTAGGAATGCGAATGCGGAAGGCTATATCCGATTCCTCTCGTTCAGAATTTATGGCCTGGGCAATACCTGCTTTCAAGGTGATTCCGGACTTAGTCGTTAACCTAGAATCGGTAATTCGTTCGCTGCTTTTCTCGTTAATGCGCATTGCATCGCTATTGATTTTGATGGCCTCGGTCGCCGGAATGATTGTTATTTTTTTTTGCTGACCTAGAGCGATGTTTAGGCAAAAAATCGATAAAAGAAATAGAAACAAAGGAGGTTTACATCGTCGGTTCTTTTGCTGTAGAATCATAGTGTTGGTTTATTAGTGTTGATTTAATTGGTTTTGACTTCTGCAAAATCTACATAAAACGTATCTATCGCCAATGAGTCTGGCAAAAAGCCAGAACGAAATTCAAAGTTGCCTTTCAATGGAAATTGTGCTAAAGTCGTGGTATCCTTAAAATTCTTGTTCAGGATCAGCCTCTGATTATTTGTCATATCCAAATACTTAATCTCAGTTACACTCAATCCTGCCGGTTGATTGACATTCCAAATGATTTTCAGATCATCAGATTTTCTAAGAACTTTCGAAATGGTAGCATTCAGTAAAGATTTTTCATAGAGGGTTCCATAAACGCGTCCGGAGATTTCTGCTTTAACAGAGCTATTTCCTGAATCGTCATAGGTAAATATTTGAAAGGTCTGATTGCCCTCTAGAAGGTTGTTAATAATGACACGTACGGTGTCAACATCATCTGACTTGCTAATAGTGTTTTCTAAAGAATCTCGACGTTGGTTCCAATATATCTTATACTTCTTAACTTTGGGATCCGATAAAAGTAACCAAGAGAGTTCAACTCTGTTTCTTCCTGATTTTAATTTTAGCGAGTCCGCTTTTGCAACGTATATTTTTTCTCCGCCCTCTAAAAATTGAACATAAGTATCATCCATGCGACCACAAGACCCAGCTGTTAAAACGACAGCGAACAAGATGGTAAATAGTATAAAGGGAGAATTAATTTGCTTTTTCATACACTTTGTTTTTTTAAGTTCATAACTATTGATCCATTGGCTGGCCATATAAATCTAGCTGAGTAAGCATCAAGTTTTGTGCACCAGTCCAAGAACGGATCGTTTTGAACCGGATGTATCGATATGCTTCGGTTTCTGGGGGGAAGTTGTAGTTCTCACCAGCCAAAGCATAGGCGCTATCTTCAGGAGTGCGCTCACCTACCGGGCTGCCCGAAGGCTTTATAGACTCACAATGAATTAGCAGGGTCCAGCCGTCAAATGAGCCGTCTGGATTTGGATTATTTGACCCCCAAACTTCATAGGTTCGAGGTGTTCCATAGTTATATGCATAGGTCGGACGTTCCGTAGGTGCTTGGAAAACAACCATTCGACTAAATTTAGATTTTTTGCCTAAATCAATTGTGAACCAATTCGGCATAGACGCACCGGCAGTAGCTTGATAATATAACTTGGAAAGACGAACATAATCCCCGTCCCATATATTGCTAATAGGTCCCCAACTTGCCTGCACCGTATAAGTGTCACTAGGTAGTGGATAAGCTTTCCACAACTTTTTCTCCAACATTTCTTCATACAGCGGAGTGATATTCGTCTTTAAAGTGTCCGAATGATTTCCCCATTCATCACGGAAGAAAAAAGCAAAATCGGTCGGATTCGGAAGTAATCCTCGAACGGAATAGTCACGAAACTTCGCTGAGGTGAAGAGGCGATCGTACTGTACCCAGTTTCCTTCTTCATCTTTATAAAGGGTATAAAAAACAATGCCCTTTTCCTTCTCGTTGCTAAACTTAGCATTTAGTCCTCCAAAATCTCGATTAACAACCAACGTTTTAAAGACTTCGTCGATTGGAGGATTTAATGGATTAATTGTGAATTCGGCAGGACTTGAACGAACTTCAGCTTTATTAACACTATACAGTTTAATTTGATAAGGATTGATATCGCCAAATCCTTCAAGCTCAATGTAATTCTTATAAACTGACGATTTAATCTCACGTTCCTCGCCCTTCCCAGTATTATAAACAGCAACAACATATAATATACTTGGATCGTTGGGTATTGAATAAGTTACTTTTGCCCCGCCGTTTATATTCTCAATTTTCGTTACGGTCGGTTGCCCGGGCGTTGAAGAGACTTCTTCTAAAGGGCTATGAATCATTTCTTGGCAAGCTGCTAATACCATGATAACAGCAATTGCGATATATGTGGTTATTCTTTTCATGATTTTATCATTTTACCATCCTGGACTTTGAACTAAGTTTTTGTTGACAATTAAGTCGTATTCGCGAATCGGCCAGAAATAATCTTTCAGGGCGAACGATTGACGAAATATGGTTTTTTCACGATAGTAATCTTCCGCTCGTGCCTGATCCATATCCCAACCGCTAATGACATCATTATAAACTTCAATGGCGGTTTTCCAACGACGGACATCCCAAAATCGCTGCCCTTCTAAGCAGAATTCAATATTACGCTCCTGCTGGATAATCTCTCTAAGCCCTTGTTGAGTGTTGAACTTTGTTGGATTTCTCGAATAGGTTGTCCACGATTCCTTGACACCGGCTAAACCTGCTCGCTTGCGTACGAGGTCTAAATAGATGAAGCTTTCATCATTTGGACCCTGCAACTCATTTAATGCTTCTGCGTATAACATGTAGAGGTCTGTTAATCGAAGCATAGTCCAAGGGTAGTCCACCGATGTATAAGTATTAGCAGTCGTCGATAAAACATTCGTATAGTAGATATATTTTTTAGGATAATATCCGGTTACGGTATGGTTTAGATTTCCTCTTTTTCCACCGCTTTGTCCAAGTTTTAATTCTAGCCAATATGCGTTTTCCTGATCAAAGTTACCTTGGCCAAACCAAACTCCTCCATCGAAGCCAAGCGTCGAATAAAACCTTGATTCTCTGTCAAAATTGTATTCCGCTGTCGTATATCCTTTCCGAATAAAAAAGCGATCTTTATCAACGGCCTTTCGCAAAGAAAACCGATTGTCATATGGCCAGCTGATATCCTCATCGATGGGTATACCATGTTCGCTGTAAAATAAATCGGCAATTCGCATCGGAACTGCAAAATGTCCTTCCACTGCGCCATTGCCTATGGCTGCGGCAGGCAAACTTTTAGGCATGGCATTGACTTGCAAATCGCGCGCATTATTCTTCGTATGTGCCCAAATGATTTCTGAGTTCCAACGTTCTACAAACGAATTCCGCGTATTCATTTGTGTCTTCAAAGAATCCGATAAATTTCTCGCAATATTGGTTTCCTCAAAATAATACAATTCCATTCCCAATGAATGGCACTTATCAATTGCTTCTTTACACGCAGCTACGGCTTTCGCCCATTTTTCAGGACTCGCAGATTGGCTAAACAGTAGCGTACCGTCTTTATTTGAATAACCAGAGTAATCTGGGTTTCCATTAAATAGGGGACTTGCTGCATAGACCAATATTTTTGCTTTCATACCCATCGCAATAGGCAATGTGATTCTTCCTAATTCCGAATTCTCGTCGTCAACAAGATCTGGCAAGTCTAGGCAAGCTTCATCAATTAACTCGACAATATAATTGAACACCTCGTCGACAGGTTGGCGCGAAACGCGAACTTCCTCTTCGGATGCAGAAATTGGGATGTTTTCCTTCATAATTGGAATCGGCCCATACATTCGCAAAAGGAAAAAATGATAATAGGCCTTTAAGAACTTTACTTCGGCCGCCCATTTCCTTTTCTCAAAATCTTCTACATCCTTGACGTTCATGATGTTTTCTAAGAAAATATTACATTCCCGTATGGCACGCCAAAGAGGGTAGGTGTCATTCCAAAAGTTTAGATAGGGATTAGTGACGTTTTGATTTCCTCTTGCAATATGCCATGGGTTTGAAGAGATACTCTCGCGCACCCACCACAGCTCGTCACCTCCAAAGAGTGCAGGACTTGTGTTTCTATTTCCAAGCTGTGGGAGGTAGGAATAACAGGTAAATAAATAGCGTTCAGTAGTCGCGCGTAATCGAAATGCATATTCGATCGTGGCTATATTATCCGGAACGATATCCAAGTATTTGTTACAGGAAGTCGCCAGAAATAGTATGAGGAGAAATATGTATTTTTTCATAATTACAGATTTAATAGGTTAAAAGGATAGGTTGATTCCAAAATTGACAACTCTTTGCAAGGGGTAGCCAAGACCGTTTCCGCCCATTTCGATATCCCATAATTTGAAACCACTTATTAAAAACAGGTTCGTACCACTTGCGTAAATTCTTAACTTATCCGTATAAAGTCTTTTTGCCAAGCGATCTGGTAACGAATAACCAATCTCTGCTTGTTTTAACCGTACGAATGCGCCATTATTTAGCCACCATGTGCTTAACTGCGTATTATTGGCTTGATTTTGTGTGCTTAAGCGTGGCCATAGCGCATATAGATCTTGATTCTCCATAGAGAAATGACTATCTGAAAACGCTTTTAGGATTTGTTTTCCGCCAACAAAAGGTTGGACATTGGCTGGTCCGGTAACTCCATCTACGACCCCGCCAGTCCAAAAGGACGAACGTGCAGAACCTTGGAAGAATGCCGAAATATCAAAGTTTTTATAGCCAACAGAGAATCCGCCTCCATAAATAATCTCTGGAATAGTAGGGAATCCGATTGGAACCTGATCCAATGTGGTTATTAAACCATCGCCATTGACATCTTTATATTTGATATCACCGGCAACATTGGTGGAGCCAAATTGTTGACTCGGTGAATTCGCCACTTCACTGTCATCAACGAATAGGCGTTCAGCAATATATCCCCAAGGCTGATGAATCGAATATCCTAAGCGCGACTTCCACCATTCTTTTTCATAAATAGGCTCTTCATAAGCTAAGTATTTGCTTTTTGCATAAGTGAAGTTCCCTCGAAGTTGCATCCAAAAACCGTTTGAAAAGTTTTCTGAATAGTCGACTGACATATCCATTCCCTGTCCGGAGGCACGACCGACATTCGCGCGAACAGCAGCCGACAGACCCATCGTTGTGGGAATTGCCGAGCGGTTCATCAATATATCTTTTCTTTCTTCTTTGAAGAAGTCCGCTTGAATATTAACCTTATTAAATAGACCTAATTCTAGAGCCAGATTTGTCTTATAGGACGTTTCCCAAGTAATGTCGGGATTTGAATAACGTGTTACATTGATTCCAGGTTGAGTAGTACCATATTCTCTTCCAAAAGTAAATCCTTTGGAGGCATCATTCATTACCACGTTGGATAAATAAAAGAAACGATCTGTAGCCGAGCCGATAGCGTCATTTCCTACTAATCCGTAAGTACCGCGTAGGCGAAGATTGTTAATTTTGCCTTTTAAAGGTTCCCAAAATTTCTCGTTGGAAATGCTCCAAGCCAATCCAAATGAAGGGAAAAATCCGTATCGATGGCTTTCGTGAAAGCGTTCTGAGCCGTTATAACCGAAGTTCACTTCGGCATAGTAGCGATTATCATAAGAATAAGTTGTACGGCCTGATAATCCAAAATTTCTTGAGGGTAAGGAAAGCTGTAGACTTCCTGCAACGGCGTTGGTGCTAGAACGGAGGATATTTACCAATAAAGCACTAATACTATGTTTCTCATTGAACGTTCGCGAGTAATCAATTGCATTCTCCATGTAAAAAACGGAGTTTTGAGCACGAAGCTCGTTGTCAAGACCGAAACTTAAAAATTCCTCCCCTGAGTTTTCATTCGTTATAGAAACCACATAATCTAAAGTTCGACGATCGTAATAGGCTAATTCGTAGAAGAAAGGTTTATATGCGCGTTCGATATCGTATCGGGAGATTCTGTTGGTATTGAACATGGAGCGAAAGCGCAACCCTTCCGTTAAAAACGATAAGTTCTGCTTTATCTCCATCTGCGCCATCATCAGCGAACGATCGTAATCTTTGTAGCCTTTAACCATGTCGGCATACGGATTTAAGAATGCGCGTTCTCGCAAGCCGCCAAACATGATGTGTTCGATATGGCTATGTAAATCATCCACTGGATAGAAAGGGACGAAATCTACAGGATTTGCGCGAACGACTTTGTTATACATGGCACCACCACCTTCAATCGGACCTGTATAATTATCAAAGTTTCCATTAAGGCGGACAATTAATTCTGTGCTTTTTGTCAGATCGATGTTGACATTGGCGCGTAGGGTGTAGCTCTTTAAATCGACGTTGTTATTGAAGTTGTTTTTACCGTCAACACGTAGCATACCGTTATCTTGCGCAAACGATCCGGCAACATAGTAACGAGCAACTTTTCCGCCACCCGTCACGTTCAAGTTGTATCGATGATTAAACGTTTGATCTTTAAAGAGAGCAGAACGCCAATCAACCGCTGGAAATATAATGGGGTGTAAACCCTCACGTGTCGATTCGATTTTTTCTTGTGTATAGAGGGGTTCGGCGAAAGGGTCACGTGAAACCAAAGCATTGTTATAAAGTTCCATGTATGTAACTGGATCGGCTAATTCAACATTACTTGTTGGAGCAGATACAGATCCTTCTGCGCGCAAAGAAATGTTAGCTTTTCCCTCCTTACCCTGCTTTGTTGTTACGAATATTACACCGTTGGCTCCGCGAGCGCCATATAAAGCGGTGGAAGTCGCATCTTTCATGATCGAAAAGCTCTCGATATCATCGGGACGTAGTCGCGCAAGTTCCGTAACACTTAATTCAACTCCATCAATTAAAATCAAAGGATCCACTTTCCCCGTACCAAAGGATGTCACCCCGCGAATAAAGAAATCAGCATTATCCATCCCCGGTTCACCACTTCTTTGAAAGGCAATGATACCTGCGGCTTGTCCTGCCAGAGCCGTGGTCAAATTACTACTGGGAACCCGTAGGTTGTTAGGCTTAATTTGTGTTACAGAGCCCACCATATCCGTCTTTTTCTGCGTTCCAAAGGCAACGACTACGACCTCCTCCAATGCTTCAGGATCTTCAACAAGCACAATATCGATGCTTTTTTGATTCTCGAGAGTGACTTCCTGCGTCAAGTATCCGGTAAAACTGAACACTAAAACACTGCCCTTCTCTAAATTGGGAAACATAAAATGCCCGTTGCGATCGGTCTGTGTTCCCACAGAAGTGCCGCGGATTGTTACGGTCGCTCCTTCAATGGGCTTTCCATCTTTGTCCTTCACAATACCCTGTGCTGTTTGTAGGCTAATCAAACGACTGCTGGAGTGGGCGTAAAGGGTGCTCGGAGGGATTCCCAGAAATACTAAAGGAAATGATAGCAGGACAAGCCGCTGTCGTGTTGCGATTTTTAATGTTCTAAATCCTCGGTAGAAATGGGATTTAGCGCATGCTGGTTTGTTGCTCATAATTTGTATAAATTGGTTATTAATATTTTCCGGTTACGTAACCGAAGTGTTTTTGAAGTTGATTCTGTTCAGGGAAATCCCGTCAACCTATTCCCGAGAGTGGATTAACAGCTCGTATATCTGGAGCGTCACACGCAAGACAGCGTACCAACGTCTATAGAAAATTTATCAACTTGATTTAAGTTATTCCGGTTACGTCACCGGTTGGTTATTAGTAAAATGCCACATTCGAAGATAGGAAGCATTTCATTAACTAACAATTTTTTTTCTAATTCTTTTGGTTTAGTGGCGCATAAAAGTTTCAACTTTTAAGCTATAGGACGGTTGATCCCTTCGCTACTTCAATTATTGTTGGAGCGGTAGAATGAGGTCTCATCTGGGAAATCGAGCTTTCAACCTCCACGTATTAAGGTTTACGGCAATGTTACATTCAGCAGGGTAATTCGCGATAACCACTAGAGCAGGATGAATAAAACAAACCGGCGCGAAGGAAAAATTTTACGGCTGGGCAGTTCGCCAAACCGATGATAGGATTGCTAGGATGTTTGAATTTTACGTGCGTGAGACGCCCCTTAGTGTCTTTTATCGATCCGAAGAGCCTAGCATTATTTCAACAAGTCTATGAGCAGGGACAGGCCGAAAAAGAGCATCATGCTGATCGATTAGTTGAAATAAAAAAGAAAAAAATGTTGTATAATCAAAAGTTTTAGTTATCATTGTGAATAATCAGGCTCTGCCAATGCTTTTCTGAACGCGATCAGTTTACTTTTCCCTTTTAGTTTCGCGATTTTCAGCTGCTAAGTTTGTTTCAATCTAAAAGATGTAGCACCGATCCAAATTATTCGGATTCACTGATTCGCTCCCCTTTCTTTTTAAACAAGTCGATTAATTTTGTTACCGTTGATTCACGGTAGTCAAGCATGATTTTTTTTATTTTAAACACAATACAATGGCACAAGGAAAAGTTAAGTTCTTTAACAACACGAAAGGTTTTGGATTTATTAGCCCAGAAGACGGTAGTCAGGAAATTTTCGTACACTCGACCGGACTAAGAGACGATATTAGAGAAAACGATTTGGTTACATACGACGTGGAAAGAGGGCAAAAAGGGCTCAATGCAGTTAACGTCCGTATCGCATAAGAAACTCCATCTTGCGATGTTAGGGCTGCGGCATTAGCAATATTGCTTCTGCTGCAGTCTTATTTGATAACGTTATGTAACTATGGAGACCGATCCTGAACGATCAATTATACCTTTAATCATCTTTACCATCCCATTTCCCAGTTTTTTCCGCGCATCTAAATTAATGAGCAATTTTTGTTCGTTAGGATTTATCCGTGCCTACTCCACTCGCCGCTCGTGTTTTTACCGTTTTGGAATACAAAAAGTGTAGTCAATTGATACTTAACAAGCCTATTGTGGCCAGCGCAGCAACCCATGCTCCAGTGAGCGTCCCTGTCGCCCCATCTTCGATCTCAACTTAATACAACTCTTGAATGAAATCAACCCTCAATAAACCTTCCGTTAAATTTTGTAAAGACAGTTCTTCGTTTTCGCAGACTTTGAAAGCTAGGATACACCGTTATTTTACGGATCACCATAAGAAAAAAACGGGCAACCGCCGCCTCTTCTTAAAGGCCGCTATCTTACTGATCACGCTAATCGGCCTATATGCGCTGCTGCTGTTCAACATTGCTCATTGGTCACTCCAACTGCTATTGTGCATGCTCTTGGGGCTAAATCTCGCGGCTATCGGATTCAACATCATGCACGACGCCGGTCATGATACATTTAGTAGTGATAAAAAGCTGAATACCTTGCTTTCCTATTCACTGAATCTACTTGGTGGAAATATCTACTTTTGGAAATTAAAACACAACATTGCCCACCACACCTATACGAATATCGATGGAGAGGACCATGATATAGAGATCAAGTTCATGCGAATCCATCCGGACCAGCCCCTCAAAAAGCATCATCGATACCAGAGATGGTATTTCCCATTTTTGTATAGTATTTCTTATTTGGCCTGGATCTTTTATCAGGATTATGAAAAATATTTCCGGCAACGAATGGGAGTGAGCGCCGATAAATTTGACTTTCCCCTGAAAGAAAAACGTATTTTCTGGTTAAGCAAGTGTATTCATTTCTTTCTTTTTTTAATCGTTCCTTGCTGCCTGTTAGGAATAATTCCCACGCTGATTGGGTTGATGGTAGCAGGTATGGCCTGTGGAATCAGTCTTGCCACCATATTTCAGTTGGCTCACGTTGTGACGGAAACCGAGTTTAAGACCTTGACGACTAGGAGGGTGCCGGAAGACTGGATGGTTCATCAGATTCAATCCACTGCTAACTTTGCTACTGACAATAAATACTTGACGTGGTTGCTCGGAGGATTGAACTTTCAAGTCGAGCATCACCTTTTTCCAAAAGTGAGTCATACCCATTATCCGGCGATCAATCGCATCGTTATAGCAACCTGTCAAGAATTCAATATTCCATATACCGAATTTAAAACGCTGCGCGGGGCCTTTGCATCCCATGTAGAAACTTTGAGAAGGATGTCGCATGTGGACAGCTAATGCTCTGCGCGCACGCTCGAAAGAATCGGTTCATGAACACAACAGTAGGGCTGGTATATACCCAAAGAGGGAAAGCATATCTTTTCCAGTCGTTCGGGACAGATGTCTTAGTGATTCTAGAAACAGTGTAGAGCAAAAGCAAACGCTAGCGACGGAGCCTTGCCTAAGCCCCAACTCAAATTGATCCCAATAGCGACCTAACTAAAGAAATATTTTAATGACGTTTAAAAACATGGGAATCATAGCGCCCTTATTGAAAGCTATTCAGAAGACAGGCTATCAGGAACCTACGGAAATTCAGAGTCGGGCAGTCCCGCTGATATTAAAAGGACACGATATCATTGCTTGCGCCCAGACCGGTACCGGTAAAACGGCTGCATTCGCACTTCCTATATTACATCTTTTGCATACTGCAAAAGATGATCGCAGCCATCCTAGAGCGCTGGTCATTGTTCCTACGCGCGAACTTGCTGTGCAAGTCTCAGAAAGTCTATCAAGCTTCGCCAATGCCCTGCCATTGCGACATTTGGCGATCTTTGGTGGTGTATCTCAGCAGCAACAAGTTGCCAAGTTGAAAGAAGGAGTCGACCTAATCGTAGCGACTCCTGGAAGACTGCTCGATTTGCACGCTCAAGGGCACCTAAACATTTCAAAGGTTGCTTGCTTAGTCTTGGATGAGGCAGATAATATGCTCGATATGGGATTCCTGCATGATATAAAAAAAATAATGTCTGCTCTCCCGAAAAAGCATCAGACCCTACTGTTTTCTGCGACGATGCCCCAGGGTATTCGCAAACTGGCCAAAGAAATGATGCAGCATCCAAAAGAAATCGCAGTTTCTCCTGTTTCTTCAACTCTACCAACTATAAACCAGTCGGTCTATCTAGTGGATAAAACGGAGAAAACAACGCTACTTAAGCAATTCCTTACTAGAAGGACGGGTCAGCAAACACTTGTTTTTCTGCGCACGAAGCACGGCGCTGATCGCTTGTCAAAAAAATTATTGAAGTACGGCATCACTGCGGTCAGTATTCACGGGAACAAAACGCAGAACGCTCGTCAAAAAGCGTTAAATTCCTTTAAAGAAGGTAAAGTAGATGTGATGTTGGCAACAGATATTGCAGCAAGAGGAATCGACATCAAGGAACTTCCCATGGTCATCAACTACGATCTTCCGGAAGACGCAGAAACGTACGTGCATCGCATTGGAAGGACAGGCCGAGCAGGAAAGACAGGAGAGGCGCACTCTTTTTGTAGCCCTGAGGAAAAGTCATTGCTGTTGAAGATTCAGAAGCTGATCGGACGTCAACTGACCAACAAATAAAGGACTCCAATTCCATTCGCAAACATCTTTTGAACGCTTCTCTCTACCGGACCGAAATTCGGTAGGCAGACCGTTCCTTGCCTGTCTAGCTTCAAAAGTAATATGGGTGAAAATGATCACGTCCGATATCGAAAATAGGTGTTCTCCCTACGACATAGTGAAAATTTTGTTATATTAATATCATGATCGGGAAAAACACCAGCCGCCCTTTTGAAGCAAACCTTTAACCTTATGTCTAGGTAATCTCTGTTTTTAATGGGTTTAGCCTCCGTTCTTAGATTGCTGTCATTTGATAGGTTGCCTCCTCCCTTTCCTAGGCGCTGGCCAGCAGCTTTGAATACGCTTAGCTACCAGGATAGTTCGATAACTCCACAAATATGATAAAGCCCAGCAAAAAAGCGCACTTGCTCTATTGTGAAGTGTGTGTCAATACAGTAAAATCAAGGGATGATATGGCCTTTCTCTAGCCGAAACTTCATTTTATGATCTAAAGGTACGCCCGTCCTTTCTAGTTGCTGTTCCAATCGGTCCGGGTATAAGATACCATAGAGGTGGTCAATTTCATGTTGAAAAATAACAGCAGTAAATCCTTCAATATTTTCTTCAACAACATTGCCCTTCCTATCCACATATTGCAAACGAATGGCATAGCTACGCTCAACATCCTCTTTGCGATCCGGAATTGAAAGGCAGCCCTCAGCACCGATGCGGATCAGTTTCGAACGCCAGATAATCTTGGGGTTAATATAAAACTCAAAAGGTTCATTAGCCTTATCGAAGCGCTGGACCCAAATAACATTCTTGTTGATTCCTACCTGTGGAGCTGCGATTCCCACCCCTTTATGCTGCGGATCTTGCACCGTTTTAAACATTCTTGAAGCCAATTTATCGACTAAAGGATCATCAAATTTCAAATCTTCCGATGGTTTTCTCAATACCGCCAATTCCTTCTCGTGGGTAATCAGATAAACATGCATTAGCGTAGTATCATCAGCAGAATTGATGATCTTTCGCTCCGTGTCGTTAAAGTTTTTTGCCGCTGATATATTCACTTTTCTCTCGTTTGTAGGACCTTTGTATTTTTTTTCACCAGCTTCGATATCCAGGGATAAGATATTATCCTTTGGTGGCTGTGGGCACCTATAACCATTGCTATAAGCGCAATAGGGATTATAGGCCTTGTTAAAATCTATTGTTAATTCGTTATTTCTAATCTCTTTGATACTTAAATCCAAGTATCGCCCTCCCTCATAGCTGCTAACACCATTCGTGTTGTCCATAAAAGGAACAAATAAATGATCCCTGTAGGCTTCCGTCTGAAATAATGCAACACTTTGATAGGCTGTCAGGGTATACTTCGCTCCGAACAAATCAAAATGCAATAAAGCATAGCGCTTATACTCATTCGATGTGCCGTCATAGGTTGGCATCCGAAATGTAGGTTCATCGGGCAGTAATTCAACCTTTGCCTTTACAAGGTATTGTTGGTTCGCAGGGAAGTAATCTAAATAAGATAGCTGATCTGCTTTCAACGGTCCATACTCATTTTTTAAATAGGCTGCGTCCTTTTCCTTCCTATATGTTGCTATTTCTTGCGCATGATTTTGCGCAAAAATTAACGAAGGAACGAAGATGAGTAGCAGGAAAACGATTCTTTGCATAGTTTATTATTAATCTCTATCAAAAGTATAGATTTTTAAGAAACATTGAATAAGAATACTTACAAACTTTAATCGTACTTTTGTGGAAAACAATGCCCATGAGATTGATGGCTTTCGATTACGGGACGAAACGTATCGGCATCGCCGTTTCTGATTCTTTACAGATTATCGCTACAGCACTCGCTACAGTGCACCCTGAGGAAGTCTGGAACTTCCTTCAAAATTACTTAGCAACCGAACAAGTGGAAACATTTGTAGTAGGAAAACCTATGCGACTAGACGGAAGCCCTTCGCAATCAGCACAGCATGTCGTTGGATTTATGCGTAAGTTAAAGAAGACTTATCCAAGCATTCCTGTGGTGGAAGTTGATGAACGCTTTACCTCGAAGATTGCCTCTCAAGCCATCGCCCAATCGGGACTGAAAAAACAAAAACGCCAAGAGAAAAGTTTGGTCGATACGGTATCCGCCACGCTTATTCTTCAAACTTATATGGACAGCAAAGGATTCTAACAATGGCTCTTAAGAATATACATTTTTTTTCAGAAGACATCGCATTCACCTTAAAAGAAAAACAAAAGGTACGTGAATGGATCAACCAAACGATAAAAAATGAAGATTTTATTCGCGTAGCAGAACTCAATTTCATTTTCTGCTCTGACGAGTATTTACTGACAATCAATAAGCAATATTTGGATCATGATACCTATACCGATATCGTAACCTTCGACTCTTCTGAAGAGGAAGACATCATCGCCGGCGATATCTTTATCTCTATCGATCGTATTCGTGAAAATGCAGAGAAGTTTGCTGTTGCAGAACGCGACGAACTTCATCGTGTCATTATCCACGGCGTTTTGCACTTGTGTGGATACTACGATAAGAAAAAAGAAGATAAAGCACTAATGACGCAAAAAGAAGATCAATATCTCAAAGCGAGAGCGTTTTAAGATTACCTTTTGTCCATAAGTAAGTATGATTAGCATCGATGACCAATATTACCTTTAATAATCAAAGCTTTTTCGAGGGCTTAGAGGATTTGATTGCCCAAGGGAAGTCGGTACAGTTCCGATTGAAAGGACGTAGCATGCAACCTTTTATTCTGGATGGATGTAAAATAACCGTCGCCCCCATAAAATTCGAAGACGCGACGATGGGCGACGTCGTTCTTGCGCGTTGGCGGACGGGCTGGATATTACATCGTGTTCTATTTAAAAATAAGAATTACCTATTTCTCGTGGGCGATGGAAATCTCGCACAGATTGAAAAAGTGAATAAAGATGATCTAATCGCCATTCTGACTTCCTATGAAGGCAAGGATGGCATAGCAAATAAAGTCACGACCACATCTAAGTTCCTCTCTGCCGGATGGTTCGCATTTCGCCCGTTTCGACGCCTTTTTCATAAATTGAAGTCCATGACATCTCGTTGAGGGAGACCTTCTTTTCATTTAACGCTCAAAATTGGTTGAAACTTCAAGATAATCCCCCCCCCTCAAACCCTTAACTCTTCTTTATCTCCGGCTCCAAGTCTGTCAGCGACCCAATTTGAATCGGTTTTCCTGCTTCTATACTTTTTCTAGCAGCCACACCGATCAGCACCGACAAAACGCCATCCCTCAGATTGGCTCTGTGGTCGTAAGGATCTTCAGCCGACTTCTTTAAAAACAAATCCTCCTGCAAACGGCGGTCGCCACCACCATGGCCACTACGCTCGCTAGAAACTGTAACGACCTCATATTTTTCCCAGTTTCTGAACAAAATAAGCTGCGATTGCGTAGTGTCACTGTTCGCCTGTTGCATCTCAGCAGCGTGCAATTCCTCTTGGCTTAAACTCTCTCCTTTGATAAAAGGAATATCTAGCCAAGCATCAATTCTACCTTTCTGCCCATTGAATGCAATTCGCCACCCTTCATATGGAGAATAGGTGGTTAGAGAGTAATTAGCGATTACGCCATTTTTGTATTTGATCTGTGCGGACATCTTATCGTAAATGTCGATTTCATTTCGATAAACGCAGCCATCTCGAAGATAGCCATCATAGTTCTCGTTCGCTACATATAGATTCATTGCTTGTTTATCCTTCGTAATGTCCCAATAATAAGCGCAGTCTTTTTTATGATCACACGAGCGACAGTTCTTTCCGCGGAATGGACCATTTTTACCATAATGCTCTAAAGCACCATATGCAAAAACCTCTTCCGGTTCTGCCGATAACCACCAATTCAGCAAATCAAAGTGGTGTGTTGCTTTGTGAATCCATAAGGAGCCACCTTTATTCATCAATCCGTGCCAGCGGCGGAAATAAGAAGCGCCATGATGAGTGTTCAAGTACCAGTTGAAATCCACAGAAGTGACCTGGCCAATCGCGCCTTCTGAAATAAGCTGTTTAATTTTGGTCATGTAAGGGCTCCAACGGTAATTGAAACCAACAATCACATTCTTCCCATATTTTTTCTCCGCATCAATGATTGCTTGTGCCTTTACTTCATCGATAGTTAATGGTTTTTCCGTTAAAACATCACAATAAGCCAAACCTTTGATAATAAGTTCGTGATGAGAGGCATCGGTCGTACAGACCATGATTAAATCTGGCTTTGTCTTACGTAGCATCTCGTCATAATTTACGAAGGTAGGACAAGATACCCCCATATACTCATTCGCATACTTTAGGCGCCCTGGATTGATGTCGCTTAAACCGACAAATTCGAGCGTTTCAGGAAACTGCTCAACCAATCGACGTCCCCAGAATGTAATTCCTCGAATCCCGGTACCAACGAGTACGACGCGAAGTTTTCGATTTAATCCAAAAGCATCAGTAGGAAGGTTGACCATCGTCCCTATGCTCAATAGCGATAAGGTCTTTAAAAATGTTTTTCTTGAAATACTATCCATGATAAATTGTTTTTCATTAGTAAATGCTGTAAAAACACAGTAGCGATTTTACTTTGGTTTAGTTGGTTTTTCGAAGGCAAAGCAATCGACGGAATTTCTCGAAATTAAAATTTCTTCGGTGCTACAGATACAAATCATAGCCCATGTTTGACCAAGAAAAAATTGACAAGTTTATAATTTTATACGAGCAAGGATAAGCCTCGCTCTTTTATAACAATCTACGAAAATCAAGGGTTACTAAGATTAAAAATCTACGCAAACGATGCCGGTATTTTTTTTAAGGAATGTTGGAGTAAATCCATGTAATTCGATTTTAAATCGCGAGTTGTTGCAATCTGGATATTCAAATCCATGAAAGCCTGTGCTGGTAAAAAACTAACCTGATTAAGCCAAATTCCAATCTGCTAGCGAAGGATTCCGCTTCATTGCTTTTCCAATGCTGTTTGTATTAAAATTCTTATCTTGCGAAGTCACTGTGAAAAAAATGCCGTTTAAACCACTAACTTCCCTGGAAAAGGAACGCATTGCGCAATATAGAGATGAGATGGTTTTTAAATCTTATTTCCTTAGGAACTACAAAGTTCTTGAGCGGTATGCCTTTGGTTTTCTAAAAGACTACGCACTCGCGCAGGACGTCTGTTCGGAAGTGATGTGGAAGATGTGGCATTTAGGAAGCGACCTCATGCATGTCTCTTCCGTGGAAGGCTACCTCCTACGGATGGTGAAAAACAGATGCCTCAATTTATTACGATTAAATCAACCTGTTTATCTTGTTCCTGACGATTTCGCGGAAATGAACATAGAGTTCCCGGATCCCGAGCGCCTAATGATGGAAAGTGAACGGGTTAAAGAAATACGACAGGCCATCGACGCACTGCCTCAGAAAACAAAGCAAGCTTTTCTTCTCGTTAAAGAAGAGTCTCGTAGCTACCAAGAAGCAGCGGAAATAATGAACATCTCCAAGAATACCGTTGATCGACATATTCAGATCGCACTCGCAAAAATCTGGCAATCCCTAAAAAATAGATAATTTTTTATCGCTTAGTATCAGTCTTTTATCTCCTTTTCTCGGAATTTCCGATAATCGATTGGTGATTTTATCGACCTCATGTGTCTATGTGAGTGAAGACCAAAAGTATGAATCACACGGACGAAGAATTTCTTAGTTTATTGAATTTAGCACTCGCTAACAAACTGTCAGCCGATCAGCAGATCAGGTTGCAAGAGTTGCTATTGCAAGATCCCGACCGCGTGATACTATACGAGTACCTGCTATCGGAAGCAGAGACGGAGCAGGACAGATTGGAGTTAGAAGTACTTTATGAGAAGTCCAGACCTAATGATATCCCTGGTAGCGTAGCATCAAATCCAACAAAACCAATAGCGCGCATCTCCCCTTGGAAGAAATTCTTGCAGGCGGCCGCTGCGGTATTGCTGATTTTTTCAGTGTTCTATCTATATAAAACCAAAGAAACTCCAGCAGTCGATGGCGATTGCATGGAATTGACCACTCACAAAGGCGAACGTAAATACTTTAAGTTAGTCGACGGAACGGAGGTTTGGCTCAATAGTGATAGTAAGTTGATGTTGAAGCAGGGCTATGGGAAAGAACATCGCAACTTACAGCTGTTGGGTGAGGGTTACTTCTCGGTGGCGAAGAATACGGCGCTGCCGATGAAAGTAAAAGTGGGCGAAGTCGATGTTAATGTCGTAGGAACTATTTTCAACCTACAGGCCTATCCGGATCAAGGACAAGTTGTGACTTCCTTGATAGAAGGAAAAGTAAAACTAACCTTGAACGAAAGCAAAGGCAGCAAGGACTTCGTAATGAAACCCGGCGATAGGATAGAGATTGCTCGTAAGGAAGTCAATGGAAAGGTGAGTTTAGCTCTGGCAGATACAACCGCTATTCAGCATACTGTCGCTTTCCGCAACGTCGAGAAAAAAGACAACAAAGCCTTAGATGCACTTTGGACCGAGAATAAATTGGTGTTCAAAGCAGATCGCTTAGCGGAAGTTGTAAAAAGGCTTGAACGCTGGTACGACGTGACCATTATCGTAGAAAATGATCAATTAAAAGAACAAGCCTTCACAGGAGTTTTTGAGGAACCAACCTGTCAGCAAGTCTTGTCAATACTTCAAAAAACTAATAAAAACCTTAATTATACGATGAAAGGAGAGACCATAATTATCAAATAAAAGATAGAAGATAAACACAAAAAAGGGTATCCCTTTGGAAAAGGAATACCCAAATGATTTAACCATGAGCATCTCGCCCTAGGAAAGTTGGATGCTCAAATCTGATTAATTAAAAAACTAAATTTATGAAAAAAAAATCACATGAACTAAGTCGTGTGCCCATTCCTAATTACGTAAAGTGGCTCTTGATGGTCAAATTTATCCTGATTTTTATGTTAGCTTTTGCTGCCGACAGCATGGCTAGCGAATCCAAAGCACAGAATAAAGTTTCCATGCAATTTAAAGATGTGAAGCTCAAAAATCTGCTCAACTCAATCGAAGAGCAGACCGCAGTATCATTCATCTACAACGACAATGCTATTCGCGATATCCGTATCGCAGATATCCGCGTTGAAAAGAAAGATTGGCGCGAGCTTTTGCGTCCAATATTGAAAGCGCAGAACTTCCAAATGACCTTAGTAGGAACGAACCGCGTCTTGATTGAAAAGAATAATGAACAATCCAATATAGCTTCAGGGAATGTTAAAGATCAACATGGAAACCCGCTCGTAGCCGTGTCTGTTAAGCAAAAAGGGACCGAACGTTCCACAAGCACGAATAGCGATGGTCAGTTCTCGTTAGAAACAGAAGGGAATAACCCTGTCTTGATCTTTAGTTACGTTAGTTTCTTGAGCCAAGAAATACCATTTACCGGACAACCGATGCAGGTAACCCTCGCTGAGGATCTTGCCCAGTTGGAAGAGGTTGTTGTGGTAGGTTATGGTACGCAAAAGCGTGTTAATTTAACCGGTTCCGTAGCAACGATATCTGGCGACCAGATTGCAAATCGACCAGTGGTCAATGCGACACAAAGTTTGCAGGGAACCATGCCTGGTCTGAATGTAAGTGTTAATGGTGCGACAAAGCCCGGACAATCTTTCAAACTGAACGTACGTGGTACAGGGAACTTAAGCGGTTCGGATCAGCCTTATGTGTTGGTAGATGGAATGGAGATGTCGCTGGCTGATGTCAATCCTAACGATATAGAAAATATCTCCGTACTCAAAGATGCATCTGCTTCAGCAATCTATGGTTCTCGCGCGGCATACGGTGTTATCTTAGTAACAACAAAAAAAGGTGCATCAGGTAGAAAGCAAATCAACTTCAGCTCGAATACAGGTTTCACTTCACCGGTAAATCTACCGGATATGGTCAATTCTGTAGACTTTGCAAATTATTTCAATGCAGCAACTTTCAACGCATTGGGCACGAAGCAATATTCCGAAGAGAAGATTGCCCTTTTGCAGCAATATATCGATAACCCTGGCTCGGTTTCCATATTCCCGGAAGTAAATTCCAACAATTACGGCAGCTGGGAGAACAGTGCAAATGGGGTAGCGAATACAGATTGGTTTAATTTTCATTACAAACCGTATGCACTTCGCCAGAATTATACCATGAACCTAAGTGGTGGAAATGATGGAACGCAATTCTACGTTTCCGGAGGTGTTTACCAAGAGGATGGAGCACTACGTTATGCGGATATAGACTACAAACGCTATAATGTAAATGTGTCTGTAAATTCACAATTAGCAGATTTTATCAAATTAAAAAGCAATGTGAAGTACACGCACAATCAGAATCAATCGCCGTTAGCAGGCTATGAAGGCTTATTCTTTCACAACCTTGCCCGTATGCGTCCAAACGTATCGCCATATGATTTCTATGGTAATTTTACAGAGCAATCCTTCGTTCCTTATCTGCAATCCGGCTCACAAGATAAAAGTAATAATGCGGCCCTTGTTATCCTTGGTGGCTTAGAGATAACACCTGCAAAGGACTGGAAAATATTCGCTGATTTGAACTTCAGCAAGCGAAATTTTGAAGGCTCGACCCTTAAAGTTCCTGGTACAATTTATGGCGTTGATGGTACGCCGATTACCATGAACCGTTCGGAATTTAATATTCCGCTAGCGGGTAGCTTTGCTCGTACCATGTATGAGCAAACCTACATCACACCGAATATCTATACCAATTATAAAGTCGCTGTAGACAAACATCAATTTGATTTAACGGCAGGTTTCCAACAAGAATACAATCAATACAAAGAGCTTGGCGCTTCAGCGACGGAGTTGATCAGTTTCGACCGTCCGGGAACAGACCTGGCGACAGGCACCAAAGCCTCTTCCGAAGTAAGGAACCACTGGGCAACAAGAGGTTTCTTCGCGCGTATCAACTATAATTTCAACAGCAAGTTCCTTTTAGAACTTAACGGACGTTACGACGGGTCTTCTCGCTTTGCGAGCGACCAGCGATGGGGATTTTTCCCATCTGTTTCTGCGGCGTATAACATCAGCGAGGAACAATTTGTGAAGAACAGCTTGCCTTGGCTGAATCAGTTAAAGCTACGCGGATCCTATGGTAATCTAGGAAATCAAGCGGGTGCAAACATGTACGCCTACCTAGAGAACATGAATATCGTTGTTCCTGGATTGGGAACTGGCGGCCGCTACTATTTTGGCGACGAGCGCGAAAGCTATATTCAAGCGCCAGGTGCTTTCAACCCTTTGATTACTTGGGAGAAAGTCCAAAGCACGAACGTCGGAATAGATTACGCGATGTTAGAAAACCGTCTATCGGGAACATTAGAGTGGTATCAACGCAATACCAAAGATATGTTAGGGCCATCTCGCGACGTAGCAGATATGTATGGTGCGACACCTCCACAGTCGAATAATGCAGATTTGAGAACCCGCGGATGGGAACTATCCATCAAATGGAAAGACAATATCTCGGAAGACTTAAGCTATGATCTAGGTTTAATGTTGACCGACTACCGTTCAGTTGTAACTCGCTACCAAAACCCTACGCGGTTTAATCCGGCGGGAGCTTGGTACGAAGGTAAGAATGTAGGTGAGATATGGGGATTTACAGCAAATAGCCTGTTGAAAACTGCCGAAGAAGCCGCTAATTACAATGCAACATTGAATAGATCTTATCTTTCTGCACGTGATTGGGTGGCTGGCGATGTAAAATATGAAGACATCAACGGCGATGGCAAGATCGATATCGGTGCAAATAGAGTAGGAGATTCGGGTGATTACAGCATTATCGGAAACAGCAGCGCACGATATAACTTTAGCCTTTCTGGAGGCGTTAATTGGAAAAATTGGAGCCTGAGCATGTTATGGCAAGGTGTTGGAAAACAAGACTTCCTACCTGCTGCCTTAGATGCTTACTTCTGGGGGTCTGGTTCCTTGGCACAGGTTACTGTCTTTAAAGAGCATTTAGATTACTTCAGCGAAACCAATCCTGACGCATACTATCCGAACCCTTATGCTTCCCCTGTCGGTGCTATTGCTTCTTATACCAATAAAACACAATCCCCTGCCAGCCGATATATCCAAAATGCTTCTTACATCCGTTTGAAGAACCTGACGCTGCAATATACGTTCAACATAGAATGGACACAGCGTATGAAGATCAATCGATTGACTGTATTTGGCACGGGCGACAACTTGCTGACCTTCACAAAGCTCGCTGGAATGTTCGATCCTGAAACATTGGTTGGCGGACAAGGAACGGGTAAGTTATATCCGTTGAGCAAGGTGTATTCTTTTGGTGTAAACATCACATTTTAAGGCTATTTCTCATGAAAAAACATCATTATCTATATTTTTTATGGGTATTCTTTACGACAAGTTGTGGTAAGGATTTCTTAAATCGACTGCCACAAGATCAACTTTCCACGAGTGGAAGCTTGGCTACAGTCAACGAATTACGACTGTATATGAATCAGTTTTATGAGCAACTTCCAAACCATCCAAATTTTACAGGAGGTGAGGGCATTGCTTATGACGATGCGCGTACAGACAACATGATCTTTACCACCGTAAACCCAAGGTTGAATGGACAGCTGACCATTTCTAATGCAACAGCATTGACCGAGTATAATCAGATCCGCGGATTGAACTTCTTTTTGAATCAAGCCAAACAAGCTAAGGGGAATGCGGCAGACATCAACCAATATTTGGGGGAAGCCTACTTCTTTAGAGCCTGGTTTTATTTTTCCTTAGTAAAAAAATATGGCGATGTAAGTTGGGTCAATACCTTACTAAATTCCGAGGATGAATCGACCTTTTTACAGCGCGATAGCCGTTTGGTGGTCGTTGACTCCATTTTGCAGGATCTTGATCGCGCAAGTGAACTACTTGCTATTCAAAACAACAACAATAGCATGCGTGTACATCGAGATGTGGCTTTCGCAATGACTTCTCGTGTTGCTTTGTACGAAGGAACATGGCAAAAATATCATCAAGCAAAAGGAACTGGATTCGCTTCAAGCGCTGTCACTGCACAGAAAATTAATGCATATTTAACGCAAGCACGCGATGCTGCGAAGAAAGTAATTGATGCTGGGCGCTGGCAGATTTCATCGACAGGAAACCCGCTAGCAGATTACAAGAATATGTTCAACAATACAGATCTGCGAGGAAATAAAGAAGTCCTTTTATTCCGCCGATATAATCCGGCAGAGAATATCGGGCATGGTGTTTCTAAATATTTATCGACTGGTGGTGGTGATATAGGCTTGACGCTAAGCTTGGTAGATGATTACTTAACGCGCGATGGGAAGCCTTTTGTAGGAGCTGCTCGCGAGCAGGCACAAAAGAGCTATGGACAGGAATTGCAACCGACGCTACGCGATCCTCGATTGTTTCAGACTGCTGGTGTTTCCGGGCAACCATTGCGACCAGGTGGCGTCGTGCCTCCTTTTCCGCCCATCAATCAGAGTGGCTTCAGTAGAAATACGACTGGCTATCCAATGTATAAATATATCGAATACGATAATATCGCTGCAACAACTGATGATGGCATGAGTGCCGCACCGGTTATTTATTTCCGCTACGCCGAGGTACTTCTAAACTATGCGGAAGCGATGATCGAATTAGACGGCGACCTTAGTTTAGCGACGCAGTCATTGACTCCGTTGAGATCACGTGTCGGTATGCCGGCCGTGAACATCGAGCTAGAGTATAATACGCAAGCTGATTATGCATTCCGCAACTTGTCGAAAGCCCTGCAGGCTGTACGTCGCGAACGTCGAGTAGAGATGGTAGCTGAAGGTACGCGTTTAGACGATGTCATGCGCTGGGCTTCGGCAGATGTGTTATTGGTCGGAAAAAGACCTTTAGGAGCGCTTTTCGTAGGAAGCGATCTAGCTGTACAAAACACAGCAACCGGTTTCTACAATGATGCCTTGCTTTATTTCGATACAGCTCCAGCCGGTAAAAGCGTAAACTTCTTTCTGAGCGGACAGCCTAATGACGCTAAGCGATATATAGACCCGTATAAGCAAGTGATGCCGAACGGATATGGATTTAAAGTGAATAGAGATTATCTATTGCCAATTCAACAAAGAATGTTGGAGTTGACAAATGGAAAGTGGAAACAGAACCCTAATTGGTAAACGATGAAAAATAATATAATGCAATTTATTCGACATACATCTTATTTTCTGATGGTATTCCTTTTTGCCATCTTCTTCTCCTCTTGTGAGAAGGATCAGCATGTGAAACCTCAACCCGGACCATTTGATGTTACTCATGAAATTCCGGCAAGTATTCCCGCAAATGGCGGCTCTTATACACTTACCATCGATGCAACAACAAATGGATGGTGGATTGAAGCAGGAGCAGACGCTTCTTGGATCAGTATCAATCGCAAATATGGTTCTGCAAAAGTAACGCAGCAAGTCGTAATTGCAAGCAATACAACGTCAGCGGCGCGCGAAGCAACGGTGCTTATCAAATCAACCAACGGAGAAACCGTTAATTTAGTTTTTAAACAACAAAAATAGGGCAATATGAGGTTCGTGTTCTTTATCATGTATATGGCTTGTGCAATAGCTGCTTTAGGACAGCAAAAGAAGCCCAATATAGTCATTATCATTTCTGATGACCATTCCTATCAAACCATCGGAGCCTACGGTTCACAGCTCGCGAAAACGCCTCAAATCGACAGGCTAGCAAAAGATGGTGCGGTATTTACGAACGCATATGTCAATAACTCGATATGTGGTCCTTCTAGGGCCACATTATTGACCGGGAAATACAGCCATAAAAATGGGTTCAAGGATAATGAAACCTCTGTATTTGATTTCTCACAAAACCTCTTTGTAAAGGAATTGCAACAGGTTGGCTATCATACTTCCTGGATTGGGAAAATTCATTTGGGTGAGGAGCTTCAAGGTTTTGATTATTATGATATACTCATCGGTCAAGGACACTATTTCAATCCTGATTTTGTTTCAAAACAAGGAAAAAAACGAGAGGAAGGCTATGTATCTGATTTAGTAACCGATAAAGCTTTGAATTGGTTAGATACGATCGATCAACAAAATCCGTTCTGTTTGATCATTGGCCATAAAGCGACACATAGAACCTGGATGCCGGATCCGAAAGATTTCGGGACTTATGACAATCAAAATATCCCAACTCCTTCAACATTCTATGATAACTACCAGAGCCGAAAAGCTGCGGAAGTTCAGGAAATGTCGATTGACAAGGACATGCGCATGGGATACGATCTCAAGATGTTCAACTCGCTGGAGGAGATGATGGCTGATGGTAATTTCAAAAGGATGAACGCTGCACAGCGAGAGGCCTACATCAAGTATTATCGTCCTATCTTTGAGGATTACAAAAACCGTAATTTGCAAGGTAAGCAGCTCGCAGAGTGGAAATATAAACGCTATATGATCGATTATCTGAACACAGCGCAGTCTATGGATCGCAATATTGGTCGTGTTTTAGATTATCTGAAGAAGAACAAATTAGAAGAGAATACGATTGTCATTTATCTTTCCGATCAAGGATTTTACATGGGTGAACATGGATGGTTCGATAAGCGTTTCATGTATGAAGAGTCTTTCAAAACGCCAATGATTATGCGTATGCCGGGGCTTATTCCGGCAACTTCAAAGATTGAAGCTAATGTAGTGAACGCCGATATAGCGCCAACCCTTTTAGAACTAGCGGGTGTTGCCAAACCTGCAGATATGCAGGGAAAATCATTCGCTGTGGTGCTCCCAAAGACGGATAAAAAACATCGTGAGGATATTTTTTACCATTACTTTGAAAATGGAGAACACGCGGTGTCGCCGCACTTCGGGGTGAAATCAGGACGGTATAAACTGATTCGATTCTATAAACGTGTAGAGGCATGGGAACTTTTCGATTTAGAAACAGATCCGCAGGAGCTAAAGAACCTGGTAGCAGATCCTTCCTATCAAAGCATTTTGAAGAAAATGAAGAAAAAGCTATTGAAGCAAATAAAAGCATTTGATGATGCGCAAGCAGAAGAGATATTCCATCAGAAACTGAAATAGGGCACAGAAGTTTTCGGAAAGCTTAAAGCTAGCAATCCCCAATTGCGCAACCAACAAACGGGAGCGCAATTGGGGATTTTTATTTGGCCTTTGTTTAATTTTTTCGAGAAGTCTATCAAGATTTTTACTTACGGTAATATTTAAGCTTTTAATGGTATTATTTATCTTGCTGAAATGAAATCTACCTTTCTTATTTTAGTACTTGCTATCACAGGCATAGGCTTTTCTTATGCACAACAGTTAGAATCGGCCCTCTTATATTACGGTCAAACAAAGTTCGACAATAGCCGATTTGGAATTTATCATGAGGCGCAACTTCGAGATTTTCAATTCGGTGGAGATCATAATCAGACTTTAATCCGAGTAGGAGGGCAATACCAAATTAAACCCTTTCTAACCGCAGTATTAGGTTATGGTTTTATTTACTCAGAATTGAAAGGAGCTCCGAACGCCCCGTTCAACGAACATCGCATCTTTCAAGATTTCGTGTTCACTCATGCCGTAAAATCCACCCGAATCCGCCATCGCCTGCGCCTAGAAGAACGCTTTATAGAAGATCGCGATTTTTATGGACGAGCTCGTTATTGTCTATTTGCAGACATTCCGCTCAGTGAAAAGAAGTTCAACGCAGGCGGTACCTATTTAGCATTATACCAAGAGGTATTTATCAACGCCCTCCAGCCCGAACCTTTAAGAACGTTCGACAGGAATCGTATTTACGCCGCAGTAGGCTATAAGGTGAAACATAATTTAGGAATTCAGCTGGGAAGTATGTTGCAGCATGTGGGCTCAAATAAAGGGACCTTTCAGATGCAACTTTCCCTTCACCATGTGATTAACGTGAAGTAAACCATTGCATCCTGATAACAAAGACAGAACAAAGATGTATTATCTCCGATATAATGCCAATACAAACCCCAAACATAACCGTCTGGAAAGGGTTATGATTGGGGTTTGTATTGGGTTTGAAAGGGCTTTACAAGGGATTTGAGTCAAAGGAGTTACGACCATAGTAGGTCTCCATCCTGAATGATAACCCAATATCAGTGCTTAATCTTCAACCACTTCGTTGGTTTGTGCTAGGCGTTGCGATCCTACGTTCGCAGGGCAGGCAATATCGTCTGTGGCATCATAAATCAATTCTTTTGCCGCATTTCTTTCAATGGTCTCCGCCGGCACATAAATTTGTGTTTTCGTACGGCTGTATCCGCTTGGGAAATAACGGATGTAATAACCATCTGGGTGGTAGGTCCAAATGCCGCTCGGCGTATCTTCTCTTACCGGAGCCATGCCCGCTAGAATTGCATATTGCTCAAACTCTGCATAAGAATAGTTTCCGGATAAAACTAGGTTTCTAATCTGGTTCTCCGCCTCAAATACCGCCTGCAGTTCTTTTGGTAATTTATTCTTTGCTTCTTGAACAACATCAAACGGAAGGATACCTAGGGCTCCGCCTTCCAATTGCAACAGCTGCTTCGGGCTCAATAATTTTAAAGCCGTCACCTTTACCGGGCCAGAATAATCACTGAACTTTGTGCGAGCGATGATGGTCCATAATAGCATCTGTATATCGCTTTGTTTCACTTCAGGGTGCTTTTCTGCGCTCTTTAAGATAGCGATCACAAGCTCCTCTTTCTTGCCCAAAGTTGGTGCATACATATAGCCATCACCCGAAGATGGGGCATAGGTGCCCGCCTTTAGACAATAACTCTTGTTGGTGATCTCATAATGTCCCGCAGCTAACACATAGCCAGACTCACTTTTTTTCGGAAGGGAGGTTAATGCTTTATAAGTCGCATCATTTTGAAAGTCAGGCATCTCTTGGCCTTGACGGTTGACATCCTCGAAATTCGTGCTGATTGCTTCCGGTGCTTTAAACATTTTATCGAGTCCAAGCACCTTTGCTCCCTTGGCACCCGTTGCTTTCGCAGCTTTGTCCAATAGACCTCCAAATTGCGCATGACTGGCAATCGGTAGAAAGATCAGAAGAACGAATAATGAGGGCAGTGCAGATAATTGTTTTGTTTTCATTTTGTGTGCGGTTTTCCGTTTGGTCGTAGTTAATACCAAATATATTCATTTTTTTAAAATGAAACTGCTTCGCGCGTTTGCGAATCCTTGATATAATATATGGTTTAACAGTTTTTCTAATTTGTAGGTAGAGAAACCTTGGTGACGCTATGGTAACAGGGGTAGGGTTGAAAGAGTTGTATGTTGCTTAAAAACAGGTGTATATAAATAAAAAAGGGAGCAAAGCTCCCTTTTACTATAATATTTTAATGCAGGTTAAAACTTCTCGAATTGGTTGAAGAAGAAGTTTCCTTCGATTTCTGCGTTTTCGTCAGAGTCTGAACCGTGAACCGCATTCGCATCGATAGATTTCGCATATTTATTACGGATGGTACCTTCAGCAGCTTTTGCTGGATCGGTAGCACCGATTAATGTACGGAAATCTTCAACAGCGTTTTCTTTTTCTAAGATAGCAGCTACGATAGGACCTGAAGTCATGAAGCTTACTAAATCGCCGTAAAAAGGACGCTCTTTGTGAACTGCGTAGAAGTTACCCGCAGAAGTTTCTGTCAAGTGAATGTATTTCATTGCTACGATTTTGAAACCGCCAGCAATAATGTCATTTAAGATAGCACCAATGTGACCATTTGCAACTGCATCTGGTTTAATCATTGTGAATGTTCTGTTTGTAGCCATTTTACTCTAAAAATTTTTTGCAAAGTTACGCTTTCCCTACAATAAATAAACAGGAATGCAGTTAAATGTCCCGCTTTTTTTTTCTGAACGTGCTTGTTTTCAATGGTCATCAAGAAATTCATCCTTGTTGATGGTGCCAATGGAAGATGAAAGTTTTCTGAAAGTGTCTGTTTTTAAAGCGGATTGCTATGGATGAAGAGAGAGGCATATCCTCAACCCTAAGTAGGAATCTAAATATTCAAAGACTGATTTGCTGCTTTTTACCGGTCTAAAACTCGGTTTTAACGTATTTTGGCAAGTTATTTGTTTAAACAGCGGAAACTTTGATGCACAAAGTTTATAAATCACAAACACTTTAATTGGATATGAAGAAAATCATTTTACCTATTTTAATGTCATTGGGATTCCTTTTTGCTTTTACCGGGGTACAGGCACAAACGCCTTATCGTACGGCACTAGGCTTAGGTATTGACGCTGGAGATGGACAAACGTTGTTTGGTCCGCAAATCAAACACAGTTTTGGAGGTTATAATGCCGGTAATGCACAACTATTGTTCGGTGATCATATCACGGTTTTGGGCGTTGATTATTCTTACAATCAGCGTATATCGGGTGCTAGGGGCCTATCATGGTATATTGGCGTTGGTCCACAATTATCGTTCATCGATCATGGAAAATGGGATGATGATTGGTTTGACGATGATGATCGTTGGGATGAAGACAATCACGTAGACGTGGCGATCCGCCCGGCAGTAGGTTTGGAATTCAGAATTCCTTCAACACCATTAGCCATGCATTTTGACTGGAAACCTTGGTGGAATCTATCGCATAGTTCACATTTTGAACCAGGAAGATTTTCATTAGGATTCAAGTTTGTGCTGAAGTAGACAACAGAATTATAGTTCGGGATATTGTTTAGTAGACGCTAAACCGTAACTTTGTAGTATGTCGAAGAACCTGCAAGTGACCATAGATAAAGATTCCGGCTTTTGTTTCGGAGTTGTGTATGCCATTGATATGGCTGAAGAGATTCTTGATGAAGATGGCTATCTTTATTGTTTGGGAGATATTGTGCACAATGATGAGGAAGTCGCTAGGCTAAAAGCCAAGGGACTTCGCATTATTTCGCATGATGACTTGCAGACCCTTCAAAATGAAAAGGTGCTGATCCGTGCTCACGGAGAGGCGCCTGAAACCTATCGAATCGCCCTTGAAAACAATATTACGCTGATTGATGCTTCATGCCCGGTGGTGTTGAAACTTCAAAACCGTATCAAAACATCGCATGATGACGAGGAGAAAATCCTGATCTTCGGAAAGCACGGCCATGCTGAAGTGATCGGCTTGCAAGGGCAGACGAACAATGAGGCTATTGTATTTCAGGATATCGACGAGCTCGATAATGTGGAATTACCGGCTAAATTCACCTTATATAGCCAGACAACCAAGTCGGTTGATCGCTTTTATCAGATCAAAGATGAGCTGTTGCGTCGCGGCTATGAGGTGAAAGCAAATGATACCATCTGTCGCCAGGTTTCCAATCGTTATGAGGATCTTGGAAATTTTGCTGGACAATACGACAAGATCATCTTTGTATCCGGTAAAAAATCATCTAACGGTAAAGTCTTGTTTGAAGTTTGTAAACAAGTCAATCCGGAAACCCACTTTATTTCCGATCCGGCAGAACTGGAAAGCAGTTTATTTGCTGAGAATGATACCGTAGGTATCTGTGGAGCTACATCGACTCCGATGTGGTTGATGAAGAAAGTGAAAGAGACTATTGAGTCTTATTAATCGTCATCTTATTTTAAAATTCTATAGCAGAGCCTCTTTTGCTATAATTAATAATTATTTTTACTCTCCATATGAGGAATAAAGCTAAAAAGGGGGTACTGTTAGTGCAATTGGGGACGCCTGACTCACCTGCCAAAAGTGATGTTAAACGTTATTTAACACAGTTTTTAATGGATCCGCGTGTTATGGATATTCCCTATATCTCCAGAACACTGTTGGTGAAAGGTATTATTGTTCCGAAACGATCCAGCGATTCTGCTGCGACCTATTCAAGTATTTGGGATAATGAAGCAGGTTCACCCTTAATGACGTACAGCCTATACCAGCAAAAGAAACTACAGGAAGTATTAGGCGATGAATATCATGTCGAATTGGCAATGCGGTATCAGAATCCTTCGATAGACGATGCGTTAGTGAAAATGGAGGCCATGCTGCTTGAGTCAATAACTGTTATTCCATTATTTCCACAGTATGCCTCAGCAACAACCGGCTCTGTTATTGATAAAGTAATGGAGATTATGCGCAGTTGGCAATTTATTCCAAAGATAAACTTCGTCAGCAGCTATTACGATGATCCTTTGATGATTGAGGTAATTGCAGAGCATGCTTTAAAGCATGATTTGGCATCCTTTGACCATTTTTTATTTAGTTATCATGGTCTTCCAGTTCGTCAATTGGGAAAGGTGCATGCAGGCGGCGATGTGAAATGTCCAGACTTTGGTTGTGATCATTGTAAGACAGAGGCAAATCCATATTGCTACTTGTCGCACTGTTATGCAACAACGAGGGCTATTACAGAGAAATTAAACCTACCAAAAGATAAGTTCACTGTTTGCTTCCAATCTCGCTTGGGTAAGACACCTTGGATTCAACCATACACGTCTGATACCCTTCACAAATTAGCGGAGAGCGGGGCAAAACGTATTTTAGTATTCAGTCCTGCATTCGTGGCTGATTGTATTGAGACGATCGACGAGATTCAGGTTGAATATGCTAACGAGTTTAAAGCATTGGGTGGAGAAGAAGTGCATATGGTAGAAAGCTTGAACAGAAATCCGAAATGGATTGAAACGCTGCGCAGGTTGGTGTTAGCAAATAATAATTAAAGATGTTACAATTAAATACAGTTCTATTATTCATACTGGACTTTTACATATTTTTCGCCCTTCGCGCGACCAATATTGAGTTCGTAAAGACAAGGTGGTTCAGCTATTTGTGGTGGGGTTATTCGATATCCTTGCTGATAGGACTGTTTATTTCTTTTCAATACAGTATTCCACTGATGTATCGCTCGATCATTCTTGTTGCTTTCTTTATGACGGCAGTTAGCAAGTTTATCTTTGCGGCGGTATTGATCATCGATGATATCAGGCGTGGTGGGATATGGCTGTCTCGATTATTCAGCCCTAAAAAGGTAACCCATCTAGAAGAAAATATCGAAGAACTTGAAAAGCCGCTGCCGGAAGTTCCTAAAAACGGAATCTCTCGATCGGAGTTTCTTATGAAGTCCGGGATATTAGTCGCGGCACTTCCGATGCTTCCCTTGGCATGGGGCGTAATTTCAACGGCATATGACTATAGAATCCGTCGTCAGAAATTAGTATTGCCTAATCTTCCGAAAGCATTCCATGGACTTAAGATTGCACAGATATCTGACGTGCATTCGGGTTCATTTTATAATAAGAAAGCCGTGCTAGGTGGTGTTGAGATGTTGTTAGGCGAAAAGCCAGATATGATTTTCTTTACTGGAGACTTAGTGAACAATGTGGCTTCCGAAATGAGAGACTACCAGGATATCTTCTCTAAGCTGCACGCCGATCTGGGAGTGTTCTCCACTTTAGGAAATCACGATTATGGCGATTATTACTATGGCAAGGAGGATTCTCCGGCAAAGCGCAAGAACCTTCAAGACGTTATTGATACGCATAAAGTGATGGGCTGGGATTTATTGATGGACGAAAATAGGACCATCAAGATGGGGTCCGACGAGTTATCAATCGTAGGCGTACAAAACTGGGGTACCGGTCGATTCCCTAAAAAGGGCGATCTGAAGAAAGCATTGATGGGAACGGACGAAAAACCCGTTAAACTATTGCTATCGCATGACCCTTCTCATTGGCGTGCGGAAGTGTTGAACATCGATGTTGATGCTATGTTTGCCGGCCATACGCATGGTATGCAGTTTGGTGTACGTGGCGAGAACTTCCAATGGTCGCCGGCAAAGTATATCTACAAAGAATGGGCAGGTCTTTACAAAGAAGGAAACAGCCAGTTGTACGTCAATACGGGCTATGGGTTCTTAGGATACCCAGGCCGCGTAGGTATTGCACCAGAGATTACCGTCTTTGAGTTGGCGGCTTTTTAGTGTATCGGTGATATTTTATCTGCTTTAATCTGATATACAATGTCCATGTAGGTTTTGTTGATGATAAAAACTTAAATATAAAGGTTCATGTAATATTTCTTCTTAAGTGTATCGATCAGATCTGTTAATTGATAAATGACTATATCAACAACGATATGAATGAGACAGCATTGAATTTCGCAAAGTAACCATTTGATGTATCCCTTAAATTTTTTAAACTATTGTCCCTACAGTAGTTTTTTTCGTGTTAAGTGGCCTGATTCTTAATTGATTGGTAGTCTGTGCACTTTTATACACCGGCGTACTTAAAAATGATGCGAACTCATCGTATTCTCAGCCATTATCCGTTATAGGATATGACGTTATCACGATTATAGGAAGGAACGCGACCAACGGTAACTTACGTTTTCTAAATTCTGTAGGCGGCTTGCTTAAACTGTAAATGACGATGGTAGCGAATTTATAGATTACTCACCCACATAAAATGGGAAACAAATAAACGATACTTTCACAGTTCCAACAGGAGCGGTATCGTTGGAAATGAATATCAGATTCAATCACACAGGTGACGGAAATGGCGTAATGGCGCTGGGTAAAGCTCCGTTAAATTCAATATATCAATCTTATAACAAGAGCGGGCAGGTAAGACCTGAATATCTCCCAATGGTAGCTACTATCGAAAAGAAGTATAGAAGTCATTCTATCGGGGACTACCTGTATATAGGAACTGTAATTTCATGTGAATACGACATCGTTACAGGATTAAGATTTCGATCATCAGCAAATAACGTTATCAATATTGCATCTAACAAATTGATCAACAAAGGGGATGATGTAGAAGCTACGGCAGTATTTGGGCTGAATGGAGGAAGCTCTGACGAGGCATCACCTATTAACTTCAATGGAGGGCATTTAGGGAGCAATCACGGTTATTTTGGCGTAGTTAACGCTACAGTGACAGGGCACGGCAAGACTGTTTCCGATGTTGGTAGTGTTTGGCGAGATGGTAGCGGTTTGAAATTCTATCTTTTACAGGTACCGGATGCAAATACACTAACTCTTATCTCGCAAAATACCGCTACTGATAATGGATGGCTTTTCGTTTCTCCTTCGCGCAAGTCTTTAATATATGTATCAGGCGCATCGAATACGACAAACTTTGCTGTTGGATCAGCTAGTGCAGTTCAGCTATTCCTTGTATAAAAACCTTATACAGGAAATTAAGGCTGACGACTTGAATGTTGTCAAAAAGTTAGCGACGGCATTTACTATGCTTCGGATAAGATTACTATCAATGAAAGCTACGATATTATTGACGTAACTACGATGGTAGCGTTCATCGTTGAAAATAGACCTGTAGTGGATATACAGCACGACCTTCTTTCGGTCAGGGTGACGCTATTTTAACCGTAAAAAATAGATATGAAAGAGGGGATAAGAATAATATACTTCTTTCGTGGTGTCACATTGCTAGAAAAACTCTTGAACTGTCCCATGATTACGGTACTCAAAACACCTATGTTAGGCCAGCGTGGTCACCAACATACAACAGAATGATTCCGGAATCATTGCGTATTAGCGATGGAACTACCGTGTACGATTTCAGAATACCTTTAAATATCGCAGCAGCCAACTATGCGACTAACATGGACTTGAGATCTGCACACTGGGAGAACGCTGTTGCGCCTGTTAGAAATGTAGATGGACTTTCTAATGGAACTACACTCGACCTGTGATTTAATATAGCTATAGTTCCGACGAATGGCGCATCTAGGGATCGAAATGAAGATGTTGGCAGGGCTTTTTATCTAGCTTCAACACGCAAAACATACCCTATCGTTATGGACGATAAGGCTAAGCGAACTTATCCTGTAGGGGATGGAATTTAAGGGGTGAATTACCGAGGATTTACACAACCATCAGGGATTAGGTCCGTTTATTTTCAATACGAAGTTGGAGAGAAACTATATGTATTTATCGACTACGCATCCGCAGGGGTAGATACACTTAAGTTGGATAGCAAATGGAATGATAGGCCTATTGCGGTATATAACAAATCGAACAACGTTAAGGTAGCAGGGGAAGTAACTACATCAGAGATCGGTATAATTGTTTCCCCCTTCGTCACAATCGAATGGGTTTGTAGAGTTAATTATTGGCTAAATCAATCAGCCCCTATCTCGGTAGGGGTTTAATAAAAATGCCCGACGTCTTCCCCACGTCAGGCTTACACTTAGCATTAACGTTGCCTTATGTTAAGCAATGTCAATATATAAATATAAGAAAATATTTATATAATTAAGCCTGACGATCTGCGAGACGTCAGGGCTGTAAAACATACCAATTAACATCGTTTATGTAAATCGGTAAAACAAAGGTATAAAATTTTAAAACAAAAAACCTAGCGCAAACGACAGCGCTAGGCTAATAAAACCAAAACATTTGCCCTATTAACAAAATTTTAATATATAAATGTAGTGAAATAAATTAAGGAAAAAAGCTAAACCGATGGAAATTTAGAAGGAATCTTTAATACGGCTTTACTGAAGGTTAAAAAAAGGGAGCTTGTTTGTAGCCACGCACAAGCCCCACGCTTTGCAATATTTACACTAACCCTATGAAACTAGTGTGAGCGTAAATGTAGAAAAATATTTCTAATCAAAAAAGCCTAGCATGAATGTAACGCTAGGCTAATAAATAAACATATGAATATAAATCCTATTTCAAATATACTGAAAAAAATGGTTCGCCAAAAAAGAAAGCCTAACAGCTGCTTATTGTTAGGCTCTCTAATATAAAATATACTTCCAATAATGGAAACGGATATTTAAAGTTAGTGAAAATTCTAAGGCTTTAAAATAAATATTTAGAACGTGCAGCTGTAACCCTCCCTATTTTCGGACTGGCATCCAGGCGAGTTTTCAAATTTAAATATAGTTGTTATCAATAGGTCAATCTTTTTTAAAGTTGACCTATTGATAACATGCCGCCGGCAGGGCATCGTATTCCATTGGGGTTTTCCCTCCCAATGACTCGTGTGGTCTTTTGTAGTTGTAATCTTGTATCCATTCTTCTGCAAGTATCTGTACTTGTAGAGTGTCTTCAAAGAGGTAGGCATCGAGGATACTTTCCCGAAATGTGCGGTTGAAACGTTCAATGTAAGCGTTTTGCATAGGCCTGCCTGGTTGGATATACTGTATCTCTATTTCTTTGCCAGCACACCAATCTCGAAATTCCCTGCTGATAAATTCTGGACCATTATCCGTACGGAAACATGAAGGTTTTCCCTGCTCTTTTATGATGCGCTCCAATAGATAGGTTACTTTGCTTGCTGGCATACTATGTGCAACCTCAATAGCTATTGCCCGCCTGTTAAAGTCATCAATGATGTTCAGTGTCCTGAACTTGCGCTTATTGGTCAGTACATCGCTCATGAAGTCCAAAGACCATGTTCTAAGCGGCTTTTCTGGAATCGACAATGGTTGCTTTACCCGGGCCGGAAGTCGTCTTCTGGTCTTTCTGCGACGGTTCATCCCCAAGAGTTGATACACCCTGCGTATTCGTTTGTAATTCCACTTCAGTCCTTCGTGTCGGATCCGTGAATAGTAAAGGTCCTGTCCTTCGGTTGGATACCGATCGGCCAGCTCTCGGAGCTTCGCTATCGTTTCGCTGTCATCCTTCTTGTTCCTGTAATAATACATTGACTTGGGAAGATTGACAATCTTGCAGGCCCTGCTGATGCTGATCCGGTGCGTCGAAATCACATAAGCAGCCATATCCTTGCGCTGGCAGGGCCTCAGAACTTTTTTGATAGTACGTCCTTGAGGATCTTATGATCTAGGGCAAGGTCCGCATACATCTGTTTGAGACGGCGGTTCTCTTCCTCAAGTTCCTTCATACGTCGCAGCTCTTGGCTGTCCATCCCGGAATACTTCTTCTTCCAGTTGTAAAATGTGGCTTGGTGGACACCCAACTCCCGGCAGATATCAGAAGTGGATTTACCTGATTCATGTTGCTTGATCGCCGAAACGATCTGGCTCTCGCTGATTCTTGTCTTTTTCATTGTACTGTTCTAAGTTACGAATTTTCGCATTTCAAACAGTCCGACTTTTCGGGAGGGTTACACAGCGATTAGTATTTGACAAACACCGGGCCAATTTTAAAAAGATTCGCTTTTGAAGAGAGGGTCAAAAAGGTAGAGCCCGACGAATTGTGAAACGTCAGGCTCAATGGAAACATTGCTCTTCGAAAACAATGTCTATATAAATGTACTGGAAAATCTTTTAAAAAAATAAGCCCAGCGGTTTCTGGCTCCGCTAGGCTCACTAATTAACTTATCATTGAAATGTTATTTCAAAGATAATAAAAAAAAGCCTAGCGGCCACTATTCCGCTAGGTTAAAATAAGCCCAATGAGCTGGGAGGCTCTTGGACTCTTCACACTAAACTAATGATAAAGGTACAATATAAGTAAAAGTTGAAATATCATAAAGGAGAAAGAGAAATGAAAACGGGGGAAAAGGGATTAGCGCTCATTAAGAGCTTTGAGGGGTTCTACGGTAAACCATACAAAGACCCGATTGATATCTCGACGATCGGATACGGGTTTACGTATTGCCTGCCTAACAGGCGAAAGGTAACGATGCAGGACCGATCGTAGGCAGAACATCAGGCTGCTTGTATGCTGAAGGAGATTTTGAAAGGTTATGAGGGGGATTTATTGCGGTTGGTTAAGTTCAAGCTGACACAAAACCAATTTGATGCTCTAGTAAGTTTCATATTTAATTTGGGCGGGGCAAATCTCAGCAAATCGAGGCTATTGAAGAAGTTCAACATCAACCCAAGCGATCCGAACACACGTGAAGAATTTGCGAAGTAGAACAAGGCAGGGGGAAAAGGTTTCGCTGGATTGCGAAGAAGAACAAAAGCGGAAGCAGATTTATATTTCAGTAAGTAAGAGAATGAGCGAGGTTAAGCAAGATATGATCGACAGAAAGGTCGACGGGGTTGTAAAGATATTTGGACTAACGTATAAGGATGTCGTAGCTCTGGTTGCAACATTATCCATATTGCTCAATATCTACTTGATGTATAAGATCCATAACCATGAATGAGGACCTAGTTGCGAAGATCGTAGAAGAAGTACGCAGGCAAGTTCCTAGGGTAGTTGAGGAAAGCGTTCCTGCGGTCGTAGAAAATAAGCAGGAAGGAGTCCGCGAAGGAGTGGACAAAGCATTAAACAGAGTCGATACCATCGTTCAAAAGATTCGAGGTAAGTAATGAGAAAGACATTAATATTACTGATGTTGATATGGTGGGGTATCATTACCTCATCTAGGCAAAGCAAGCCGATAGAGCAACGTAAGCAACCAACACTTATAAAGTCATTAGACAGTTTAAATAATTCATTAGACAGGCTAAAAATAGCGATAGATGAAAGGGGTTAAATTATTAGCAATCGCTGCCAGGGTGATGGCCGCTGCATCATGTGGTACGCTTCGCAACAAACAAAAGAAATCGTCCTCTTTGAAGATTGTTGAGGGGGCAAAGGTTGAGCAGACTTTAACCGAATCCACCGGCGCGAAAACCGAGATCACGGAAAAGGAAGTCGACAAAGGAACTGTCGTAACGGAAAGGGAAACGACTACCACGACAATTCGAGAGGGTAGTAGGATCCGGGTTACCGCCCAAAAGGAGGATTTAAAACCTGGGGAAAACTTCCTTAGAGATTCTGCAGGTCAGCAAGTAAAAGCTATTCTCGATACACTTAATAAAACGCTGACAATCGAAATAGAAACTAAACCGGATTGAGTGGAAAAGGTAGAAAAGGAAAAGATCACCGAACGAAAGGATGCTACAAAGGAACGACAGGAGGAAAACCAGGATTCGACCGATAAGCAAGTTGCGCCTGTTGAGGAACAGCACCGAAGTCAGGCCCCGTCATCTAACAGCAGCGAAAGCAAACCCAATGTGTAGGCAGTATTCTTCTGCAAGATTGACTGGGGTATTGCTTTCCTTATAGTGGTTGTTGGTGTTTTATGGTGGTTTTTTAAGGGGGCGAGAGGCCGGTAAGAAGCGGAAAACAGTTATTTCGCGAGTAATACGAAAATCCTATTTAAACCTTTTGGTGTGTAATTTGTTTAATCCTTACTAAGTTTGCACAAATGGAAGGATATACCCACTTAGCAGAAAGCTACGGTTTTCGTTGTTGGTACAATGACGAAACGGGTGAAGTTACTTGAACTACTTGGTTTAATCGGAAGATGATTGATTTATTTGTGTGGCTAGATACTACATTTGAAATTAACGACGGATTCTACATTAAAGTAATAGAGAAGCTATAAAAAAGAAGCCTACTCATTTAAGGTCATAACTTTTGGCTTCTATAAACAGTAACTAAATGTTACGATTTTTTAACGGTAATAGGTAATGGTCTCCCACTTCTACTACGAATAACGCGTCCATCTGGTAATGTAATCGTCATTCTAAAAATAACCATCTCGTCGTCTTTTGGTTGCAAATTGTTTTTTTCGACATTTCGAAATTATTTTTTGTCAGGCCGCCCTTTGGCAGGCTCACTCCCTACTTGTTTCTCCCATAAGGAGGGGATTACTCGAGGGTATGACCTATAAAAAAGCCCCGACCGTCTCTCGAGGTGTCGAGGCAATTTTTTCCACATCTTTTCCCGTTCACTTGATTTGATTTTTTAGGAATCGAAATGTTTTCTTAAAATAATTTGCATTACAAGCATATTACTAAATGTTAATAATCTCAAATATTTTTTGTAAAATAAATTTCACATTAGAAAGGACACGAGCGTTTACAGAGTATTTTGAGCAATAAAATTATACTAAATCGCACAATTTTAGGTGCCTTGTGTATCTGGTTCAAAGCGGGTAACTTTGTGTAAATCAAACGGAAATATTATGATTATAAGCTCAGAGAGGTTTTTAAAAAGATTGGATATTAGTTCAGATGTTGATATTTTGGAGAAATTAAATAATTACGCAGATTATTTCAAGGGGAGGTCAAAGGTAAGAGTAATAACTACTGGTAAAGTGGTATTCGGAGGCAACACACGGCATGATATACTCACTCAATTAAGAATGGATCTTGTAAACTATTTTAGAGGACAGAAAACCACAGATATTTTTGACAGAATAGATAAAATACTCGAAATAAATAGCATAACCGATAAAGTAGAGATTGTCCAAGTAATAATTAATATAGAGCAGGACATTAAGCTAGGTTATACCAATCATCACTATACTGGATAGTACAAACCCCAACAAAGGGGCTTTCTGTTATATGAACTACGTTGCTTAGTGAACTGCATAAAAAAGCCCCACGATTGCGGAGCTATAAGCATTGTATGTTACGAGCATCAATGTTTTGAGGATGGTTGTAATAATAAGTACTACAAACCGATTATATAAAGGTTTGGAAGTTGATAAAATATAATTTGACATTTTTTAAAACTGATTAACGTCCAGCTTGTTGTAAAATAAAATCACAATTAAATTATAAACTTATGGCACTAAACACAGCAAACGAAGACCAAGTAAGCAAGGCTATAGAAAGTCAGACAGCGAAAATACCTTCGGTGGTATTTTTAGGAGCTGCGCTTTTATCTATGGGCGTATCAGCAGCTCTGAAATGTAGCAGATGGAAAGACGATAAAGATGCGCTTTTTATCGGGCAATGGGCAGCACCGTTTTTACTTCTAGGTATTTACAACAAGATTGTAAAGACAGAAGGACATGATTAACGAAAAAGCCCCTTTATTGGGGCTTTCTTTTTAACTATTAAAATAGAATGCTATGATTAAAATTTTAAGGTATTCATAAAAAATGGATGATGCAGATTGCATCATCCAATACACACTATTTATGAATCAACCTTGGGAGGGTTGAATGTTATAAACTATACAATTACAAATCAATAAGGTTCTCACACCTTCAAATTATAGGTATTCAAAATATTGAAATCGATCATAACCCTACATGATTTTATAAATCCAGCATATTGTCACCATTCAATAATTGGGTCAAGCTTTATTTAACTACAGGCAATTTTCTTTTTCCCGCTTCCGTTTCCGATTAATATGGTTCGACCGTCTACCAATTGAGTGACCTTAATCACATTATTCCCTTGAGAAGCTGTATTCCATTTAAAAGTGTTGAAATAGTTGCCATTGAAAAGTTCCAGTTCGTATAAGGGTCCGCCAGATATCTTACTACCATACAACGTTACTTCACCATTTTTTCCAATCACAACTTTGACCAAAGGGTTGGCAACAGTCCCTTTCATATTATATACTTCTGCAATATTATTTCCACCTTCACTATTGATGCCTTCATAAAGTGATTTGTCTTTAAACCGAATATTTTGAGCAGATGACCCACCAACCCTTTGAAATTGAATCTCTTTTGCTGCTAGTCTTACCCCATTAAGCTCCATATTGAATCCATTGTCAAGATCTGTTATATCAAAAACGAACCCGTAATCTGCTCCAGGTGCGATTATCGATTTTGAAATTGTCTCTCCATTACGATAAAAAATTCCATCTTTCCAAATACCTTTTATTCCCCAATTTGAAGCTTCTTGATAATTCCAGTTCATACCCTGGACGCTTCCAACATTTTCTGTACACGTCCTAAAATTCAATTTTAATGTGTAACTCACTCCAGGAGTTAATTTAACGTTCGGAATGGAAAAATTTGTTTTTGTTTCATCATCGATTGAAATCGTTCCGAAATTTATTGATCCATTAAGATTGAGTGGAGAAATCACCAATGTAGGGTTACTAATAACGTTTCTAGTTCCAAGCTGATCGGTAGCGAAAATTACTGGGCATCCATTTTGTTTTTGAGTTCCATATTGAAATGTATCGTTAGCAAAGCTATACGTAGCATTATCAAAGGCAGGCCTAATAGACGCGTTTGAAATGTTATTAAAAGTTCCGACGGTGCTTGGATCAGCGGTCAATTGAGTAATAATTCTATTATATCTATGTTTTAATACGATACTTAATAAATTAGTCCCAAATGTTAGCTTCATAGTCTTGCTAAATGTCATCAAATCTTCTGATACATTTGACAACTTTACGGTAGATAACTTTTCTTTCTCTAATATATTGGGAAGAATAGAACTAGAATTCGAAGAGAATGATAAGAATGTATATGTTTTATCACTATCTAATAATAACGGACTTACAGTAGATTCCGATCCGTAATTGTAGTTTCGTTCTGTAACAAAATCTCCGTTTTGGTCATAGACCAAAACCTTATATAATATATTGCCTCCTAAAGGTTTTCTGTTAATAACCGCCTTTGATTCGCCACTTATGTCGTGGACTTTAGAACGCAATTGCTTACTATCTTCTTTAAAAGAATATTCTATTTGTGTGTAATCAGAGAACGGCAAGTTCCCGTTAATATTACTGGAGATAAGGGACGAAGCTTTCTGATCCACTTTCGATGAACTAGATTCGTCATCCACATCTTCCGACGACGATATGCTAATTGCAATCATAGCATTCCCATTTGAATTTTCATTCACTATTTCTTTATTACAAGACAATAAAACAAAGCTTGTCAATAAAAATATGATTATATTAATAGAGTTGAAATTATTCATTTTTCTAAAATTATATTACCAATCAATGTTTTTTACGGGCTCGTCAATTTCATCCCACTCCTCCAATATTTGTTGGTTGGAATTTTGAGGACGAACTATTGCAGATCCAGCACAAATGCCAGATTCAAGTTCAATTATTAATTTGCTGATTGTAGGACGGGTATATTTCTTTTTTATCATGTTCAATAGTACGCTAATGCGTTAATAAATAGTTGTGATTTAGTGCAAAAATACCATCATATTTATTGGTTAAAAAAAATAGTCATATGATTAATATTTATTGTAGATATTTCTTTACGAAAATTTGCCAGAAGGTTTTGTTAATTTTCTATAGTTAAGGATTTATGCGAACTATCAGATGTCGTTTTTTTTAATACCATAAGTTAGAAAGTATTTTAAATTTTGATGTTCCATTTTTCCTTTGGTGGTTAGGCATTGAACCCGAACAATTACAATCCTCATTTGAGCACCGTGATCCTTTTATCTAACGCGCACGATATTTTGACTCCATCACTCTATTTCGACAATGGATCTCTAATGGTTTCATCTTTGTTGATTTACTAAAAATATTAGTAACATTCCGCGTGCCGGCTGCAAACTATTTTTCAATAGCGCGGTTTACTTGATATGAAAAAAGAAGAAATACAACGGCTTATTGACGAAGGGTATCATATCATCCGTAGGGGAGTGCCTGCCGTGGTGAAAGGCGATCTGTGGGAATACCTTAATAATTTAGACGACGATTCGGGAGTACTAGTGCCGTCGGACTTGTTGACTTGGAGTGATGGGGAGCTGGATAGGATTAAGAAAGCCTAACTCGTGGGTTAGGCTTGGTCTGTAATTTCAATTTCGTATTCAAAATACACTCTAACGGTTCCGTCTGATTGTGGATGGGGGTCAATTCCTAAATAACGATAAGTATTAATTCCATCGGTATTCCTAAAAACACCAGCTAGTTCCTCTGCGATTTCATCAAAAGGTTGTTCACTAAATTCGTCTTGCTTAAAATAATGAATAAGAGCCATTCTCGTCATAATTATTTGTTTTAGTGATTTACTCAAATATACTATTTTCCATTAAACAACTCAAGAGTGCTTTCAATAGCTTTCTCGGTGGCTTGTTGGCGGTTGTAGAGTAAAGACTAATCGGTGTGCTTAGACTAAATTTAGACCAAATGTTAGATCCGATCTCCGGATTATTCGATTGGTGTTTCCTAATCAATTCAACCTCTACATTATTTACCTCCTTTATATCCGCTGTAAAGGATTCCCAAAGAATCTGTTTGCGTATAGTGAAGTCCACCATTTGCTCTTGGGTGAAATCAGCAGCAATCAATCGGCTGTTGGCACCTCCGAAGTAATTCAATGTATTGGTGAGGTCTTTACCTATATAAATTTTCCCATTGGGGTAAGTAATTTTATAGACTACTTTCTTTTGCATTGTATTTTTTTAGTTCCGTATGTAGGTCCTTAAAATTATCAATTGGCGTTTTAAAAAACTTGGAATAGTACTTTAACTTATCACTATAGTGCCAATAATCTAAATCATACAGATCATTGCCGAACTCTTCGATTGCCCATTTATGAAAATCTTCTTTTGCTTTCCCAAGAAGTTTTAAAGCGGCTTTGTTTGTTCGATTCATAACCTGTTGAATATAAATCCCAAAATAATTAGTATAGTTGAAATATGAACACGTTTTTCATAATTTGTACTGCATTTGGGTTGCTAGGCGATTAGATTACATTCACGAACTACTTAATTAAGCTAAGGCAGAAAAAGTAGTTTGGTGCAAACTATGAAAACAAAACGACGACAGGTTGGGAAAACTGTCGCCTAATTATTATTCTTCATATCCCTTTTTTTTCGTTCAACCATACATGGGTGTACTGAACAGTGTAATTGCACATAATTGAGCGAATTGAAGTTTTTTTTCTACTGATTATCGCACACTGCATTGAACGGATCTATTCCGCCGTTGGTAGCGGGTTCTTTGTCGAATTAGTACAATGTTTTTAAATCATATTTGATTGTTGATGTAAATTGAAATATTACATTTCAAACTTCCCAAGGGAAATATGGATATGGGGATGAATTCGAATAACAATGGTTTTTGCAATTGTTTTGGAATCTAGGGTTATTGATCAAATTAAGCTAAAGATAGGGAATATGCATGGCGGCTAAAACGCGATTCCTGAACGTTAGGTTCTTAAGTTAAACTTAATAAGAGTGTGCAAATGGAGAAGTTTATTTTCGCTTTTAGTCGATAGACAAAAGACAATTTGCACATGCTCCAAAAGCGAATGGAAGAGTTAAATAGTTTCTCCTCAATCACATTTCAGCATTAGAGGTGTTGAGAAGGTTCATTAAAACTTGTTCACTACTTTAACGGTACGATACCTTAAGCATATTTTCCATGGAGTTCTACTTGAACGCTTGAGATTAATTCGGGCCTGAACGTATAACTACTAGATTTTCAAAGAAAATGCACGATTAACGTTTTGAATTGTTTTTCTTTAAAATTCACATGCACCACTCAAAGAAATTAAACTTGAACGCGTTTATTCTGAAACATGCGCAATACCTAAAAGAGAACTACTCTCAAGAAAAAGCAGAAGACTTCATTCTAGAGACGCTAAAGGAATATCCTACAGATTTAAAAAAACTCATTAAGTTAATTAGGTGATCCTTATGAGTGAATCTGGAGTGAACTGTCGAGAAATCATTGGTTGTATGCGATCAGAAAGGTAGCCAACTTTTGGCTACCTTTCTGATTTCTCTTAGCGACAAATCTTATGCCGCAAGGCTAAACTCGGACCTCTTTGCGCATAAATAAGAAGTAGCATCCTGCGAATAAGACGACTGTGCTCGCCATTAGCCCGCTGAGCTGTGGAAAGATGACCGCTAGCGAATTGCCGATTGTGAGATCCGTGGGCAAGGCGCCGAAACTTTGCTGTAGGCTCATTGGCCCTAGACTTCTGATGGAGGGAGTTAACAGGGCTGCTGTAGCATCATTATAGAGCTGACTCGGAGAGATCCTCGATAAGTTTAATGCGATATCTGCATAATGGAAATACTGCTGCTCGGAAAAATTAGCCGGATTGCCAACTAGAAAGCTCATCAGCAAACTGACCAGCATCGGGTAGAATACCGAAAAAAACAACCAAAATCCAATCCCTGCCATTGCTGAGGTAGATGGTTGGGAAAAAATAATGGAGCATAAGATGGACAGGCTTAACCAAAACCCAACATACACTATACTTACCAACACGAAGAGTAGGATACGAATGAATTCCGCAGGGCTGACCGCAACACCGGTCAGTAGCATCACGGTCCCTAACATCAATAAGGTAATCGAAAGGAATAGCACAGTAATTACGCTTAACGGTCCAAATTTGCTCAGTAGTACATTGTCACGATAGATCGGTTGAGAGAGTAAAGGTATCAAGGTTCCGTTGTTGCGCTCTGCATTGATTGCATCGAAACCTAAAGCAATGCCAAGCAGTGGTGCTAAGAAATTAAGAAATACATAAAAAGGGGGGATCGACTGTTCGCTGGCGGTGAATAGCTTAAGATATAGGTGGAAGTTTTCGTTGCTTGTCGCCTCCCTAAATTTTGCGATCGCTAACAGCGATACATAGGTTGAACCTATAAAAATCAGTGTGATCAGTGCGACTAATATAATAAACTTCCAGCTCCGGATGGCCGTGCGGATTTCTTTGCTCACTAGAGTAAAGATAGGCGCTTTTGTACGTGGATCTGAATCTGAACCGCGCCAGATGTTACGCGTCATAAATAACGTGCCGACATCAAATAGCGGTGCTTTTTGTTCTGCTTTTTTCATTTTCAAAATACTTGCCGTAGATTTCTTGTAATGTCAATTCATTACTTTGTACTTGCATGATAGGTAAGCCTTGACTTGAACACCAGGCTACCAACTGTGGAGTCAAATATTCGGTTGTGGTAATGCTTAGGCTGTTCTGTTCCCAACTTATCTGCGAACATGTAAAACGCGATCTGAGCAAACCATCAAGCGCTTTGGTGTCCACTGTCGCTTCTTTATGCCACTTGATAATGCAGTTATGCCCCAGTTGTAGTGAGAGCTGCTCAGAAAGCTCTTTGATACTTCCAATGGCCTGGAGTTTTCCATGCATAAAAATGCCAACTCGATGACAGATTTTTTGCACTTGATCAAGTTGGTGCGAGGAAATGATTACTGTCATACCATACTGTCGGTTCAATTGCTGCACTAGATTTAGCAACTCTTCAACTCCCCGCGGATCCAAGCCCAATGTAGGTTCGTCCAGAATCAAAATTTGGGGACGCTTGATTAGTGCTTGCGCAATTCCTAAACGTTGTTTCATTCCCCTGGAATATGTGCCAGTTTTATTATTTGCAACATTTGATAGCCCCACTAAATCCAACAGATCGTCCACACGTCTGGCCAAATGTTGGCTAGGAACCTGATTGAGCCTAGCAATGAAAGAAAGGTTGTCCTTTGCGCTCATTTGCTCATAAAATCCTATAGTATCGGCCAGATAACCGATCTCGCGCTTGACATGGATGGCAGAGCGATAAGGAGAACGGCCCATCACATTGATTTGGCCTTGGGTAGGTTCTATCAGTCCTAGGATCATGAACATGGTCGTCGTTTTACCTGCTCCGTTGGGTCCAAGTAGACCAAAAATTTCACCTTTGGTAATCTGCAGATTCAAGTCTTGCACTGCGTGGTGATTGCCGTAACGTTTGCTCACGGATTGGAATTCAATGATCGTCTCTTGCATTTCTGATGTTTAAGGTTTAACAGAGTCCCAGATCAACCATCGTTAGCGGCGACCATACTTTTTAATCAGCAGATAGACTAAGCTCACGGCAATCAGAATGGCCAATATCCCCAACCATCCCGATAAAAGGGAAGCCTTGACAGTTATTCGAATATCCTTATAGTCATTGCCGTGCGTGTTCTTTGCCTCGACAGTCACTATATAGTCGCCGACAATCGTTCTCTCCGGCGTTTTGAGACTCACCGTGACTTCCTGCATGGCTCCAGACACAAGCGTTTCGACTTTGGCAGGATTAATCTGTGCTTCCCAGTTGGAAGGAACTTTAGAACTCAGATCGATGTCTTTAAGATCCAACGATCCTTCATTTTTTAACAGGAGTTTGATGGTTTTCGTGCCTCCGGCGACCACAGTCTCATTAAGGCGCGAATCTGGCGTGCTGAGGGAGACCTTATAATTGCCCTTGATCACTGCCTGGAGTTCCACCGAGAGTGTGTCTGCAGCTGCCCTTGCAATGATCCGAATAGGATAGGTGCCTGCTTTGACGGAATGCGAGGGGTAGATCTCCACGCTAATTGGATAAGGATCCTTATTATTAACTTGGATAGCGCGGACCGCACTTCCTTGCGCCGTAAAATTTGCCTGCCAGCCATCCGGCAGGACTGCGCTCAGTTCATAAGTCGTCGGGTTTTCATACGCCTGTCGGAGCTCCAATTGATAGCGGAACACTTCCGCAGCACTTGCTTCTAAGTTGATTAGATTCGCTGATAAGCTCCCTTTTTGTGCGACGGCAGGCATTACGCCGGTGCAAAAAGCTATGAAAAGGAAAACAGCAACAATAAATTGATTTTTTTGGTTTTTGGTTTTGTAAATAATAGTTTTCATAACAGAATTCAGAACTAAAATATATGGCGATCACAATGATAGTTTCAAATTTTGCGACAAAGGCTGTTAAATACAGAGTCTGCAGGTCCGAATTTAGAAAACTGACGCTGATTTTGCAAAAATATTTTTTTTCAAATTTATGCACTCTTCAAGCTACCGTTCTCTATAAGCTCATCAGTTATAAGAAAAGATTCTGTGTTATGATCCAAGTTTTTGTAAAGGGAATAATAGTGAGCTTTCAAAAAAAATAAAAATCTTTTGTATTTAAATTTAATATCGTAATATTGCGATGTAAATAAATTTAGAAATGGGATTAACAAAAACAGAAATATATAAAGACGAGCAAAATAAACTTGCATCGCTTCTTAAAGTTTTAGGGCATCCAGCCAGAATAGCAATCCTGCAATATATTATCAACCAAAAAGCATGTATTTGTAATGATCTGGTTGAGGAATTAGGTTTAGCACAGGCAACTATTTCACAACATTTAAAAGAATTAAAAACCATAGGAATTATCCAAGGTTCAATTGAAGGTAAATCTGTATGTTATTGTATCGACGAACTGGTATGGAAACAATTTCAAGAGGAATTTAATGGCTTTTTCAATCAGGATGTAAACGTAAAGCAGTGCTGCTAAGGCATTTTTTTACACTTTAACATCGTTATATTGCTATATATCGTTATTTAATTATCATTTTAAAAGTTAGTATTATGAAATTATCGGAAATCAAAGAAATTTTACCAGCATTAGAAAATGTTGAATTTCAATTAGAAAATGGAACATTTGTTCCTGAACACTTTCACGTTACTGAAGTGGGGCAAATAATCAAAAATTTTATTGATTGTGGCGGCGTAATCCGTAAGGAAAAAGTAGTCAACTTTCAATTGTGGAATGCTGATGATTATGAGCATAGGTTGAAACCTGGAAAGCTATTAAGTATAATTAAACTTTCAGAAGATAAATTAGAAATTGAAGATGCGGAGATAGAAGTGGAATATCAAAGCGATACTATTGGTAAATACGATTTGGATTTCAATGGAAATACATTTGTACTGAAAAACAAAGCGACTGCCTGCTTGGCTCAGGATGCTTGCGGAATTCCTTCTGAAAAACAAAACAAAAGCCTTTCCGAATTAACAGCAAATCAATCAAATTCATGCACTCCAAATTCAGGATGCTGTTAAACCCTAAATCGAATATCTATGTATCCAACATTATCAGAGACAATTCAACAGTTAGAATGGGAGAAAATCAATAACGATGAGCGTAAAAGTACCTTGCAGCCGTTGATTGATTTTATTCAATTAAAAATAAATAGCAAGCAGCAAATAAATATAAATTTCATTTGTACCCATAATTCGCGAAGGAGTCATTTATCACAGGTTTGGGCACAAGTAGCAGCCTCTCATTTCGGTATTGAGAATGTGATTTGCTATTCAGGAGGTACTGAAGAAACCGCATTATTTCCAAAAGTAGCAGAAACATTATCCGATCAGGGATTTAATATTTTCAAAATAAATGATGGCTCCAATCCTGTTTATGCTATAAAATATAGTGATAATTCCCAACCGATAATTGGATTTTCTAAAAAGTATGACAATCCTTTTAATCCAGTCTCTGCTTTTGTAGCTATAATGACCTGTTCACAAGCAGATGGTGGATGTCCATTTATCGCTGGGGCGGAAAAAAGAATTCCCATCACATTTGAAGATCCTAAAATTTCAGATAACACTTCCGAACAGACAAAGATATATTCAAAAAGAAGCTTACAGATAGCATCGGAAATGTTTTATGTTTTTTCAAAAATTACTACATAGCCGATGCAACCAAAACTAAAATTCTTAGACAGATATCTAACTTTATGGATATTTCTAGCTATGGCTCTTGGCCTAGGCTTAGGATATTTCTTTCCGGGTATTTCAAATATTACAAATACACTATCTGTCGGCACTACAAATATTCCGTTGGCAATAGGTTTGATATTGATGATGTACCCGCCACTGGCAAAGGTGGATTATTCGTTACTGCCTATAGTATTGAAGGATACAAAAGTTGTTAGTATTTCTTTATTATTGAACTGGATTATCGGGCCTATTTTAATGTTCGGATTAGCCATTCTTTTTCTAAGAAATGAGCCTGATTATATGATTGGCTTGATATTGATAGGCTTGGCAAGATGTATTGCAATGGTCATAGTATGGAATGACCTTGCAAAAGGTAACAGAGAATATGCAGCCTTATTAATTGCATTAAACAGCATCTTTCAGGTATTTTCTTATAGTTTCTTAGTTTGGCTGTTTATCCATGTACTGCCAAACAGATTAGGCTTGGCAAGTTTCAATGTAAGCGTATCTATAAAAGACGTGACTGAAAGTGTAATGATTTATTTAGGGATCCCTTTCTTGACTGGTTTTCTTAGCCGTTACTTACTTGTTAAATCCAAAGGCATTGAATGGTATAACCGTAAATTTGTGCCCAAAATATCGCCGATTACATTATACGCATTATTGTTTACCATAGTATTAATGTTCAGTCTTAAAGGTGATAAAATAATAGAGTTGCCAATGGATGTCATTACGGTCGCTATACCGTTAGTCATCTATTTTGTACTAATGTTTTTCGTAAGCTTCTTTATCAATAAATCTTTGAATGTTCCGTACGACAAAAATGCAGCAATTGCATTTACAGCCACAGGAAACAATTTTGAACTAGCTATTGCAGTGTCCATAGCTGTATTCGGAATCCAGTCACCTCAGGCATTTGTAGGCGTAATTGGGCCATTGGTAGAAGTTCCCGTTCTGATATTATTAGTAAAGATAAGCTTGTGGCTTAAAAAGAAATATTACAAATAAATAAAATGTAAAAAGAGTTGAGGGCTTGAGCTAAAAGCTAAACCTCTTAAACACATTATAGGGGGAGTGACTTATAAACTTCCCCTTTTTTATAATGATACTTCCTGAAATGGAATAATTTGATACTCGTGCTCTGAATTATAATAGGAATTATTTTTCCATAAGATAAAAGTCAGTTTCAGCAGTTTTCTTTGGATGGCAACTATAGCTTTCATTTTAATTCCATGCCTTGAAACTATTCTTAAGAAAATATCTCTAAACCTTTCATCGGTTCTTATTGCAGCCAGTGCAGGAAAGTGCATTACTTTCCTTAACTTCCGATTACCACGCTTGGATATTCGGGGTTTGGATTTCACTGAAGTTCCAGATATCTTTTCTCTTACATCTAATCCTGCATAACTAACCAACTGTCTTTTATTCTTTATTAACTCGAATCCGTTAGTTTCGGCGATAATTGTTACAGCAGTCAGATTTCCTATTCCCGGAATTGAATATACTATTTTCATCTTTTCTACTAGAGTTTTATCTCCTTTGATGAGGATAGCAATTTCGCCTCTAATCTCCTTTTCCTGCAAATCAATAAGAGCTATTCTTTTTTAGTTCGATTAACTGAGCTTTCACTTGAAGTTGCAGAAGTACGTTCTGCGTGCAGTTGATTTTTCAACATTGTACGCTCATGTACAAGCTGCTCACGTTCCCGACAAAGCTGTCTCAAATCATTAAATATTTTTAAAGGAGGTTGCCACACTTCCAATTGCCTTTCTAAACCAAATCTAGCAATCGCTTGTGAAGCGCTCTTATCAATAATGGTTTTTATGTCAAGTGTTTTTGCATAATTACTGATCTTGTTTGGCAAAACGATGCTGACTTGTTTTCGAATACTGTAAAGATAGTAGGCTAAGGATTCATGGTAAACTCCTGTTGCTTCCATTACATACCGTACTTCTGTTCTAGTTGATGTCTGTTTATTTACCCAGGCGACAAGACTTGAAAACCCTTTTTTAGTATTGGGAAATACTTTGTAGGCATAGACTTCTATGCTGATCTGTTCATCCATTCTACCAAGCGATACAACTAATTCATTTTGTGCAACATCAATTCCTACTGTCTGATTTAATAATACCTTCATCTTACATGGTTTAGGTTAGTGATAACCTTTCTTCATCTTTTCTCCAGACTGGATATACTGGCTATAAGACTCATAATAATGAGCAAATTCCTTACATTCTGTTCAGATTCTAAAAGGTTAAAGAAGAGGAGGCAGTCTCTTTTCTTGAATATACCATAAGGCTATTTAAAGCAAAATCTGCTCTCGCTCTTCTTCACTTAGATTATATTATACAAACATAGGAGGAGCAAAATTTAAATTGAATAATCTCCTCAGATAATAAATCGAGCAGGAGGAATCAAATAGTTAACATGAAAAATAGAACCAACAGGGTATCCCTGTTCGTTCTTGCAAACTGTACGACTAGCCCAGAAATTTTGTAGGGTCGAAACCATGAGCGATCATGATATCGTCCGGTACACCGTTCCACAGGTTGGGCTTATTCCCGACATAACCCAAGTCCTTAATTCCCATTTCGCTGGTGAAAAAGCCTGAGGATGTGAAATTGCGCATCAAAGTGAAAAACGCCACGCCCTGCATCATCTCCGGTTTTGCTTTTTCCGGATAGGCGATATCATCGACTAAGGCCAGTTGTTCTTCTTTTTTGCATTTGATAAATGGGTTGGAAAAACGCTTCTGCGACTGTATATCCAACCAACGTAATCCGCCACGCATCGGTACCTGATTGCTTGGAATATCTTTGACCATAAATTCGATGAAAGCCGGTACACCGGCCTCAGAGGCAGATCCGGAGATTTCATCCTTTGGAATGATAATATCGGCAAGCACGGTGATGGTCGCCATTTCATGTTGAGTAAAGAAGGTTTCGTCCAAGAGTTCCTGCGTGCGCTCATGTTCGAAGTCTTGCACACCCGGAAGTTTATCGCCTGCATTTACCGTAGCATTCTTCGCATTTGTTTTATCGTCTTTACATGCTCCTGCCATTACGCTAGAGCCTGCAGCAATAAGCCCTAAGGCTTTTAATGAATCTCTTCTGTTCATCGCTCGATTAGCTGTTTAATTTGTTTTTTTGTTCTAAGATGTATTCTGCCGTACGCATGGATAAGGCTAGGATCGTCCAGGTCAGGTTCTTATCGCCTTGTTGCACGAAAGGACCCGCATCAACTACATAGAGATTGTTGCAATCATGTGCCTGGCCCCATTTATTCAAGACCGATGTTTTCGGGTCATTCCCCATCCGGGTCGTGCCGCCTTCATGGATAATCTTTCCGGGAGCTTCTAAGCCATATAGGGTATCTGCACCAGGGATAGATGAGGTGATGATAGCGCCCATTTCATGCATGATCGCCTGAAAAGTCTCCTGCATATGTTTCGCCTGCACTATTTCTTCGTTTGCCCATTTATAGTGGAAGCGCAGTACCGGGATTCCAAACTTATCGACGCGGCTGGGATCAATCTCGCAATAGTTATCCTTGCGGGCTAGAGCCGTGCCACGCCCTGCCATCCCCACGTTTGCACCATAGAATCGGCGATAGTCTTGCTTCAATGAAGCACCATAACCTCCGCCATCTTTTGGTTCTCCATTTTTGTCAGGCACTTTTCCGTTGATGCTCGGTACACCGTTGAAAGAGCCATACGATGGCATGCGCATACCGCCACCATATTCGATATGATAGCCTCGCGGAAAGTTGAGTTTGCTATGGTCACCCCACCATGGCGAGTAAATATGTACACTGCCCGTGCCATCTTCGTTATAGCGCTTTCTATCCAATAACTGTGGTAGAAAGCCGGATAAGCTGGCTCCGGTGGAATCGTGCAAGTACTTGCCGACCAGTCCGCTACTATTTCCAACACCGGCCGGATGTGCTGCGGACTTTGAGTTGAGCATCAGTCTCGCACTTTCGCAGGCACTGGCTCCTAAAATAACTGTTTTGCCCTTTGCTGTATATTCTTGTAAGTCCTTGGTATTCATATAGGAAACTCCGGTTGCTAGTCCTTCATCATTGGTCAACACCTCACGAACCATCGCATTGTCGATGACTTTTAGATTGCCGGTTTTCATAGCCGGTATAACAAGACAGGAGGATGAGGAGAAGTCGCCATAGACTTTACAGGCCCTTCCGCATTGTCCGCAGTAGAAACAGGTTCCTCGGCCTTTGATCTCGGAGGAGGCTTCGGTAAGGACAGCGCCCCGGCCAGGAATAACAGGAACTCCTGCTTTGCGAGCTCCGCGCGCAATGTAAAGTTCATTTAAACGCGGTTTTGGCGGTTTCATAAAGATTCCGTCCGGTTCGTTATGAATGCCTTCAACAGTTCCATAGATGCCGATCATACGGTCTACTCGGTCGTAAAATGGTTTCACTTCCTCATAGCTGATGGGCCAGGGATCGGTGATGCCGTCCGTGGGTTGGAAATCGTCAGGACCCATACGTAAGGAAATACGGCCCCAATGGTTTGTTCTTCCGCCGAGCATCCGCGCTCTGAACCATTCGAATTCGGTTCCAGCGACGGTGCTATAGGGTTCACCATCGAGTTGCCATCCGCCATAGGCAGCATCAAAGTCGCCAAAGGGACGAGTAGTCGCTGCGCCGCGACGTGGAGACTCCCAAGGCCAGCGCATCTGTAAGGCATCTTTGGCTGGGTCAAAGAAAGGACCGGCTTCCAGCATCAATACCTTCAAACCAGCATTCGCTAGAATATAGCCCGCCATGCCACCACCAGCACCCGAGCCGACAACAATAGCATCATAAACTTCTGGGTTTTCTTTTATTTGAAAAGCACTCATTAGATAAAGAATGATATGATAATTAAGGTTTAGCAGCGTTAGCTGTTATTTTGCTAACACTTTTTAGTTGAGTTGAATATAGGAAAATATTCTCTAAAGTCAATAAGGTAGTAGGGGGGTAGTTGGGTTTAATTCATGATTATGATAGCGGAATAAAGCACAGATTTCTTCTAGGCAAGGTTCTAAAAGATGTGTACGAACTTGCAAATGCCAACTGAAAAGAGTTTATCGGATTGTTTATCTCGGGAACATCGCTTCAACAATTAAAGCGTTGAATCATTCAACAGAAACGATTGAAAACCATGACTGTAGTTGCTTTTTAGTTGTTCCCCACAAGTTATTTAGTTGCTAACTACTTTCCATTGTGACAAATGTTTGCTGAAGTCTTCTTTAGCCAAATCGCTTTTGTGGATTACAAAAACAAATCTCCAGCATCTCCCCCTTGAAAATCGCGTCGAGATTTTACCAATAACAAACTCACCCAATCTTGGGGATTGCCTTTCCAAGTTAGTGATGCTTGTAATTCAGGTGACTCATGTTGCGTAAATGCATAACAATTCATCGCGTAGTCAAATTATTTGAGATCCAAAATAGGGGTTTCAAGTTTATCGTATAATTTGTCAAGAAATTCCTCTTGCTGAAGCAAAGATTTGGCTCTCCCTTCGAAGAAGTATTTGTTTTGATGATACGCCTAAAAACAGGGTGCAGCGTTCCATACAAAAGCATCTGCGTTATATGCTGTGTAAATTCTAACTACTACTAAAGTGTAAAATAAACACTTAGTTCTTCGACTTATCATTGTATTTTGTATTTTAGATAAAAGAAGAGCAAAAACCCATGCCTGAACCAACAATAAACGAAAATCCACACAAACGATTAAACTTACTTACCGGTGAATTTGTCCTCGTATCGCCGCATCGAAGTAAACGGCCTTGGCAAGGGCAAGTGGAGGAAACCTCTGCAGATCAGCGCCCTGAATATGATTCTACCTGTTACTTATGTCCTGGGAATCAACGCGCTGATGGTACCTTAAATCCGGATTATAAGGATAGTTTTGTTTTTGTAAATGATTTTTCTGCCTTGCTTCCCGATACGGAAAGCACATTCATCGATGAGGATGGTCTATTGATTGCAGAGACCGAGCGGGGAATCTGTAAAGTTATTGCTTTTAGTCCTCGACATGATCTTACTTTGCCAGAAATGGAAGTTCTGGATATTAAGAAGGTCGTGGATTTATGGCAGCAGGAGTTTGTGGAATTGCGTCGCAATGATTGGATCAAGTACATACAGATTTTCGAAAATAAAGGGGCGATCATGGGCTGCAGCAATCCGCATCCGCATGGTCAGATCTGGGCACAGAGTAGCCTTCCTGTAGAAATTATAAAAGAAGATATACAGCTACGTGCATACTTTGAAGATCATCAAAGGAGTTTACTTGCCGATTATATAGATCTAGAAGAGCGAAAAGATGAGCGCCTGATCATCGATAATGAGCACTTTGTGGCATTGGTTCCCTATTGGGGATCATGGCCTTTCGAAACGATGATTGTTTCGAGAAGACATGTACAAGATATTAGTCAGTTTACTGACCAAGAGAAGGAAGACCTAGCCAAAACGATAAAAGAACTCACTGTTCGTTATGACAATATTTTTAAAACCTCATTCCCATATTCTGCGGGGATGCATCAAGCTCCCGTCAATAGCGAGGATCAGCAGCATTGGCATTGGCATATGCACTTTTATCCGCCTTTATTGCGTTCTGCATCGGTTAAAAAGTTTATGGTTGGCTATGAGATGTTGGCCAATCCGCAGCGAGATATAACGGCAGAACGTGCTGCAGAAATCATTAAAGAACAAAGTACTACTCATTATAAGGCTCAATAGATGATCGCTAGGAATATACTCGAAACGCGTTTTAAGGAAGTTTTTGGAAAGAATCCTGACCTTATTGTGAAATCGCCCGGGCGAATCAATATTATTGGTGAGCATACGGATTATAATGAAGGATTTGTATTGCCAGCTGCCATCGATAAAGCTATATATGTTGCGGTAGGGAAACGCGAGGATAATCTCATCAACCTCTATGCGGAAGATTTTAAAGCGCATTATGCGATAGCGTTGAAAGGCATTGCGCCGACGGAGCTAAGTTGGCCCAACTATATTTTGGGTGTAGTGCAGCAAATAAAGGATAAGGAGCTTAGCCTATCTGGTTTTGACTTATACATCGACGGGGACATTCCTGTAGGGGCTGGTCTATCATCCTCTGCGGCGGTAGAATGTGCAACGGGCTATGCGTTGAACGAATTGTATGGGCTGAGTCTTCATCGCGTGGAAATTGCTAAAATGGGGCAATTGGCAGAGCATACCTATGCTGGCGTTATGTGTGGCATAATGGATCAATTTGCTTCCGTATTGAGTAAGGCTGGCCATGTGATCCGTTTAGACTGTCGCGACCTCAGCTATACTTATGTGCCCCTGGACTTGGGGGATCATGAACTTGTGCTCCTCAATACCAATGTAAAGCATGCCTTGGCATCGTCCGCATACAACGACCGCCGCCATGCTTGCGAGCATGCGGTAAGCCTGGTGCAGGCGAAATACCCGGAGGTAAAGAGCCTGCGCGATGTGAATTTGTCGCAGTTGGATGAGCTGGTAAAGCCTGTTAGTCCGGCAGCTTACTTGAAGGCTAGATTTGTCTTGGAAGAAAATGAACGCTTAAATAAAGCATGCGAAGCCTTGCAGACTGGCGATATTACTGCGCTTGGTGAGCAGCTATTCCTGGCCCATGAAGGGTTGAGCAAGGATTATGAGGTGAGCTGCGCAGAGCTAGACTACCTTGTTGAGCAGGCGAAGCAGTTTGAACAGGTGAAAGGAGCAAGAATGATGGGTGGCGGATTTGGTGGTTGCACCATCAACATCGTAGAAAAGGGGTTTGGTAATCAACTAGTTGATGCCCTTTCCAAAGGGTACCGCTCGAGATTTGATTTGGAACTAACGGCTATTTTCGTTGCCATCGATAATGGGACGGAAGTTGTATATTAGATACACGATTATAAACAACATTATGAATAAGAAACTAATCAACCTATTCCTGGGTTGTGCTTTGTTGGTACTATTATCTTGCCAGCAGGGTACAAAACAAGATAAAAGCAGCCCATCACCCACGGCAAGTAGAGAGCTAGTCGACTCCGCGCAGTTTAACGAAGATATAGACGGCAAAGCGGCAAAATTATTTATTTTAAAGAATGCTAAGGGAGCTACAGCTTATTTGACAAATTTTGGCGCGCGCCTCGTGGGACTTTTAGTTCCGAATAAAGATGGCGCAATGACGGATGTCGTGCTGGGTTTCAGCAAGGCGTCGCTCTATAACAATGCTGAGGAACCTTACTTCGGACCAATCGTTGGACCTTTCGGCAACCGAATTGCAAACGGAAAGTTCAGCATAGACGGAGAAGAATATACCACGCCTGCGAACAATGGCAAGAATACCCTGCACGGCGGGTTTAAGGGCTTGCATTTTGCGAATTGGGATGCGAAACAAACCGACGACAAAAGCGTGGTTTTTAGTTATACCTTGCCCGATCGTTATGAGGGCTTCCCCGGAAACATCAAAATTGAAGTGACTTACAGTCTTTCGGACGATGATGAACTGACGATTGCTTACCAAGCGACAACGGATAAAAAGACCGTCATCAACCTGACTAACCATGCTTATTTTAATTTAAATGGAGAGGGTAGTGGTTCCATCTTGAATCATCAACTGACGCTATTTGCTGATCAGATTACGCCAGTGGACAGCACCCTGATTCCAACGGGAGCAATGAGTTCGGTTAAAGGAACGCCATTTGATTTTACGACTGCGAAAAGCATGGGCAAAGACATTGAAGTTGCCAATGAGCAACTGACCTTTGGCAAAGGCTATGACCATAATTTCGTGTTGAATGGGACAAAAGTTGCAGGCCTCAACCATGCGGCCAAGGTTGTTGGAGATCAGTCTGGAATTGTAATGGATATTTATACGGAAGAACCAGGTATTCAGTTTTATTCTGGCAACTTCATGGCAGAAAAAGTAACGCTGAAGAACGGCAATAAAGACAGTTTCAGAACGGGCTTCTGCTTAGAGCCGCAGCACTTCCCAGATTCACCAAACCAACCTAATTTCCCGTCGACCATTCTTAATCCGGGTGATACCTATTCGACCAAGTCTGTTTATAAATTCTCAGTTCAATAATCCATGGAAACTAAAGATTATATCGTATTCCTGTGCTATTTCGCCATTGTTGCGGGCTATGGACTCTACATTTATTATAAGAAGAAATCTGCGTCTGGCGACTCTAAGGATTATTTCCTTGCCGAGGGCTCATTGACCTGGTGGGCAATCGGAGCCTCGCTCATTGCCTCCAATATATCGGCGGAGCAATTTATTGGTATGAGTGGTTCGGGTTTTAAGATCGGATTGGCGATTGCGACTTATGAGTGGATGGCGGCAGCGACCTTAATTGTCGTTGCGGTATTCTTCTTGCCGGTCTACCTCAAGAACAAGATCTTTACGATGCCGCAGTTCCTGAACGTGCGGTATAACGGTACGGTCTCCATGATTATGGCGGTATTTTGGTTATTGCTATATATTGTCGTCAATCTTACTTCCATCCTCTTTCTAGGTGCATTGGCGGTATCGAGTATATCGGGATTAGATTTTCAACTCTGTATGATCGGGTTGGCGGTTTTTGCGATCGTTATCACGCTGGGAGGGATGAAGGTAATCGGGTATACAGATGTTATACAAGTGTTTTTCCTTATCCTGGGTGGGCTTGCAACGACTTACCTTGCGTTAAATCTCGTGTCGGACCACTTTGGTGGCGAAGGGATTTTGCAAGGATTCAATATCGTGCATGAAAAGGCTTCCGATCACTTTCATATGATCCTAAAACCTGATAATCCGAATTACATTGATCTTCCGGGTTTAAGCGTGCTGATTGGTGGTATGTGGGTTATCAACCTAAGCTATTGGGGCTGTAACCAATACATCACGCAGCGTGCCTTAGGGGCTGATCTAGGCACGGCAAGGAACGGACTTCTATTTGCAGCCGTGTTGAAATTATTGATGCCGATTATTGTGGTATTACCCGGAATTGCAGCATTTGTGCTGTACAATGATGGTTTGTTCCAACAGGAAATGATGGCGAGTGGGGAGTTAAATCCGGATAGAGCCTATCCGGTCTTGTTGAGTTTATTGCCTACGGGTCTTAAAGGCTTGTCGTTTGCCGCTTTAACGGCAGCAGTGGTGGCATCGCTTGCCGGCAAAGCAAACTCCGTTGCCACAATTTTCTCCCTAGATATCTACCAAAAGATATTTGATAAGAATGCCTCGGAGCGGAGGTTGGTGAATGTTGGGAAGATCACTATCATCGTTTCCATGATCTTGGCAATTATTATCGCTCCGCATTTGGGAATTGATAAGAAAGGCGGATTCCAATATATTCAGGAATATACGGGCTTTGTTTCGCCGGGTATATTTGCGATGTTCTTACTCGGATTCTTTTGGAAGAAAACAACATCCAATGCTGCGCTGTTCGCGACAATCGGTGGGTTCTTAATGTCGATCGTATTGAAGTTCCTGCCTCAGTTTATGGATCTTTCTTTCTTGGGATCTTCGGGTTTCGCCGTTCCGGTGAATGGTGTTTATGAGATACCGTTTATTGATCGCGTTGGTTTTGTGTTCTTATTCTGTGTAATAGGGATGTACTTTATCAGTATTTATGAGAATAAGCGCGGTGTGGTTCCGAATGGATTGGAAGTTGATACAACGATGTTCAAGACAAAGACTGGTTTTGCGGTAGGCGCTCTGCTGGTCTTGGGGATTACGGCGGCTCTGTATACGATATTTTGGTAAATGGGGATTTGTAGGTGCGGTCGTTTTATACAATTTCAACTTTATGGCGTTGCTTGTAGCAGTAAGGCATATTGTTTGTAAATGATATGGATAGAGTCGATAATTTACTGTATAAGAAGTTTAATATAAATAAAACCATAGATGGATTTAACTAGAGTATTTGAAAAGCAGCTTTCTGATCGGACGATCACTTTCCAGGCAACATATGACCTCCAGAGCCACGGCTTTAATATTACAGAGGATAATCAAATTTCCTATGAACTTAGGTTTAATCCAGCAGAAAGGTCTTGGTCTGTGAGCGGTGAATATCAGCCTTCAATTCCGGTCGAGGAATTGGCGAAGTTGGTGCAAGAAAGTTTTGGTCATTTTGTATAGCAGTAGTGAAAAGGACTGCTTTTAATTGACGAGAATAGTCTCTGAAAGGAGATTTTGAATAAGCTCCCTTTGCAATGTTTTATTCCAAGGGAGCTTATTGATATTTGTCTTTTAAGGAAGCTCAAGTTCGACGTATACAGGGTAATGGTCGGAGATGATATGAGTTTTCTCGTTTTTGAGCACAATACTCTTCGTTAGCATTTTTTTTGCTGTCTCATTGGCCCACAGAAAGTCTATTCGCTTTCCAATTCCTGGGTTAGATTTCTTGATCTGTGCTTCGCCACTTTTGAAGGTAGGAACGGAGCTTTCAAAAGTTTTGTTCAATACTTTGTAGGAATCATAGAATCCAGCATCTTCTAACTTCTTAAGAACGGAATAATCGATCGCTCCATTATTCAGGTTGCGAACTTGTTCGCGCTTTATTTCCTGTTCTTTCATAGATGCTAGTACCGACGCGTCATAGTTCTTGCTATCCGATCCAGATAGAGAGTTGAAATCACCCGTAATTAGAATAGGTTCTTTTGGATTGAGCTCTTTGGTTTGTGCAATAATGTTCTCCACCTCTTCCAAGCGCTTCTTATAGCTAAACGGCGAGAAGTGAATGACGAAGATATGTATACCTTCTATCTTTGCGTAGATATAGCTGTGCCACATATTCTCGGTCACTTTTTTGAAGTTCACCATCGGCTTTTTTGATGTCAGCGCAGTCGGAAATCCCTCTTCTTTTGATTGTAAAGCATAGGGATGGTTGTAGCGTTTTGCTAACTCTTCCAATGTTTTTTGTTTCCAACCATTCATCTCTTGCGTAGCAACGATATCCGGGTCTAGCTCTTTCACTAGTTCGACGTAGCGATCGATGTTGGCTGTAGAGTCTTTTTGTAATCCGTATAGCACATTATAAGATAAGATCTTGATCTTTTTTTGTGCTATTGCTTGTGTGGAAACACAAGCAATAGCCATAATCGCTAAATATTTTACGATGTTTTTCATAGTGTTAGAATTAAGTTCCTGATGACGCCCATCCTGGGTTTTGTTTTAATTGTGGGTTTAACTCGAGTTCTTGCGTTGGAATAGGATATAGATAATCTTTTCCTTCATCCCATTTCTTAACAATATCTGGGAGATTGACGATACGTCCACCTTTATTGCCGTTCTCAAGCACTAATTCACCCAGTTTTTGGTATTGAACGCCTGGTTTTCTCGTTGGTGCAGTACCTTCGTAAATCACTAAATCTATTGTTCCATTCTTATCTAAATCATACTCACCTGCCCCTGGAAAGTATTGTCCATAAAAACGCTTCGATAAACGAGCGCCTTCTTTCCAGCGCATTAAGTCATTATATCGTTGACCTTCTTTTACGAGTTCGATACGTCTTTCGCGGCGAACCTCAAGGATTGCGCCAGTGAAACTGCTTTTCGTAACATTGGGATACTCCGATAATAGATAAGGGTCAGGATTAGCGTTGGCAGCTTGAAGGTTTAAATTCGGCATGCCCACGCGATCGCGCAATAACCTGATACTCTTATCGATATCTGCTTGCGTCAAAGTCCCTAATTCCGCCTTGGCTTCTGCAAAATTTAAGAGCACTTCCGCATAGCGAAAGATCGGCATATCGTTGGTTGATTGTCCAGCATCGAAAGCAGGCGCCAATATATACTTACTGTACTGATATCCTGTAACCGAGGTCGCAAAGTCGGGAACAGTGCTGCTATTGCTTCCAATTCTTTTGTAGCCAGGTGTGCGAATGGTCTGTGCTAAACGAGGATCTCTGTTCTGCATTTCATCATAGAACTGCATCGTTTGATAGTTCGCTTGATCGGTGAAGCGCGAGCCGTCTTTCATTAAGTAGCTGTTGACAAGAGACTTTTGCATGCCAGGTCTTCCGTAAGAGGCTGAAAGAATATAGAAGTTCGCAGAATGTACAAATGGTACGGATGCATCATACTGTCTTGCAAGAATCATCTCACTAGGAATAGCATTCTCAGCTATAAACAGTTCATGATATGCTTTATCTGTTGTGCTTTTGTAGATGGTATAAGGTCCTGTGTTCATGAGTTCCTCTGCTGCTGCTGCTGCTGCTGCCAATATCGCGTCTGAATCGCCTAATCCATGGTATTTACGGAATGTTCCTTCAAAAAGACAAATTCTCGATTTAAAAGCCAAGGCTGTCCATTTGGTGATTAATGTGGTGCTTTTTTCAGTTTGACAGTGTGCGATCGCAAAGTCGATGTCTTCTAACATTTTTTCGAAGATTACTTTTCTAGAATCTCTCGCCTTAAAAAGTCCCTCATCGTCTAACTCAAGTACGCTATCATACCAAGGCACATCGCCAAAGCGAACGACTTTTTCATAGTAAAAATAGGCACGGAAGAAACGTGCTACGCCTTCGTATTTCAGACGCGCAGCTTCGTCGGTACATTTATGCGAATTTTCGAGGAAGAAGTTGATCTGACGTAGTTCCGCCCAATCCCAGCCCGCACCGCTCGATGGGGTTTCTCGTGTTCCTTGTATCTCAGCGGCTAACGTATTGCGCGCTTCATCATCCGCTTGCGTCGGATTGTTATAGTGAATGGCTAACGCATCTGGAAGTTCCGAGTAGAAAGCATTGGTATAGTTCTGCAGCTCCGCAGCGGTTAAGAAATAGTTCTCAGGTGCTAATTCGGATAACGGATAACGCTCTAAGTAATCATCATTACATGCCGTCAGCAATCCGAATAATGTTATAATAGGTAATATTTTTCTGGTTTTCATACTGGTCAAAATCTATTAATAGTTAAAAGGATAATTGGGCACCGAAAGACACAACTTTACCCATCGGATAGCTTCTACCTGTATTATCTGTCATCACTTGCTCAGGATCGATATAGTCCGTTTTTAACTTCGTCCAGGTAACCAAGTTTTCACCGCTCATGAACAGTCTGAATTTATTGACGTGAATCCTATTTGTTAGACTTGTTGGGAAAGTGTATCCGACGGTTAAGTTTCTAATCTTTAAGTAGGATAGATCTTGTAGATACATGTCGTTATTAACCGATAGTTCGGAGTTTTGTGCCGTGTATCCACGGAGGAATGGGAAGTACGCATTCGGGTTTTCTGGCGACCAGATTTTGTCCGGGAAGTCGCTAGGAATAAACGAATCATATGGTCTTGCATATACCGACCAGAACGCTTGTGCTTCCAAGTTTGGATACCAGTGTCTTTTACCGATTCCTTGGAAAAATATAGAAGCATCGATCCCATTCCAGTTTGCACTAAGCGTTAATCCATAAGAATAGCGCGGTTGGCTATTACCGATTATTTCTCTATCTCCCGGATCAGCAAGCGTACTTTTCCCGGCATTGATAATTCCATCGCCATTTAGATCTTTGATCTTGATATCACCAGCTTGTAACCTCCGTAAATCCTCGGTAGGTGCCTGTACTCTTCGTCTGTTGATCTGGTCTTGGTTAACAATTTTCGCATATTCTTGTGCCTCTTCGGTTGTTTTGAAGAATCCATCGTAGCGATAACCCCATATTTCACCTAATTGCTGACCCTCGTAGTACGTATTCAATAAGCCGGCTGGATTACTAAACTTGGTGATTTCGGATGTATAATCTGATAGAATTGCTCTAACCGAGTAATTGAAGGGCTTGCTGCCTAAGTTCAACTGATCGCGCCACATTAGCGAGAGGTCAAAGCCTTTTGTTTTTAAATCGGCCGCATTAACCTTTGGTTCGCCAGCCCCAAATACTTCAGGAAGTGTTTCTCCGATACTTAACATGCCTATCGTATTACGAACATAATAGTCCGATTCCACGCTTAAGCGGTTGTTTAGTAGTGAGAAATCTAATCCTATATTGCTCGTGCTGATTTTTTCCCAAGTTAAGGTTGGTGCAACTGGCGCAGGATTGTAAGTCACGTTTAATTTTTGACCATCCACTAAATAGTTGATCTGCGCTGTTCCCATAGAAGCGATATATGCGTAGGTGTCGACTTCCTGGTTTCCTAGCGAACCGTATGAATAGCGAACTTTCAAGTTGTTGATGGAATTCTTGATCGGCTGGAAGAATGCTTCTTCACTAACTCTCCACCCAGCAGAGAAGGATGGGAAAAATCCAAAGCGACTTGATTTAGGGAAACGAGAGGTGCCATCATAACGACCACTGGTTTCGAATAAATATTTGCCTTTATAATCGTAGTTCAAACGATAGAATCCACCGCGAACTGCCCATTCATCAGCTCCCGCATTGAATTGTTTTTCACCGATAACAAGATCCAAATCATTTAAAGTCTCGGATAACAGGTCTTGTCCCACTCCACCAATTCGTTTATACTTGCGGTCTTCTTGGTTGAAACCTGCCATTGCAACGACGTTATGATCGCCGAAGCTCTTTTGATAATTTGCAAAGACGTTGATAAAATGCCATGAATATTTCGTCATAGCTTCGGTCAATCTATCCTGATTTAAAGCTCCTAACGAAGACAATTCCATTACACCAGGGTATTTCGAGTAATACTGCTTGGTCTGGCGATAACTGTTTTCACCTCTGAATTCGCGGTATGAATAGTTACCTGTTAGGGTCAGGCCTTTTCCAAAATTAATAATGGCTTCGGTCTTGTTCGTAAATTCGGTGCCATTATCATAACCCTTCATCGTTCCGCTTTCTAAAGCGTTGTGTAATCCATAACCGATTGGATAACTATTGATTCCTGAATAACCAGTCAATGTCCCGTCAGGGTTTCTAGGTACATACATCGCGTGATAATGGTACGTCGCACTGTTACTCACGTTGTTTGCAACCTTATTGAAGTTTGTTGAAAGCCCGGCCCAATCGTACGATGATTTAAAGAAATGGGTGCCATTGCTTACAGTTAACCAAGGTTTGATTTCTGTTGAAAGGTTCGCTCTTAAGTTATAGCGCTTAAATTTATCCGGTTGAATATTAAAAATACCTTGCTCGTTGGAGATAGCGCCAGATAGTGCATAATTGGTTTTTCCAGACTTCCCGCTTAACGATAGGTTGTGATCAGATTTCGGACGGTTATTATCGTAAAGGTAATTGAACCAATCAAAATTTGCATAATAACGATAGATGTCATTTCCACTGGCATCTTTCTTCACGACTACCCAAGGTCTTGAAGGATCTTCCGTCTTATCATTCACGCGGGCCAAAAGCTCTTCGTAGTCTTCATCGGTATAACGGGTCGTTCTATAACCTAAGGCATTGTACATTGCATCATCATTGATCTTTGCGTTCCAATATCCCGATGTGATAAAATCTGTATTTGTTGCATGAGTCGTAAATCCAAAATTGGCAGAATAATCAATCGATGCTTTGCCGTCTACTTTTCCTGTTTTCGTAGTGACTAGGATTACCCCAAATGCTCCTCTCGCGCCATATACGGCCGCCGCTGAAGCATCTTTAAGGACAGTGACAGACTCTACGTCATTTACATTGACACGATCCAATGTTCCTAGGATTCCGTCAATTAGGATTAAAGGGTCACCACCATTGATGGATGTATTTCCTCTGATATTTACAGAGCCACTAGTTCCTGGTTGTCCGGATCCGAATACTATATTCAGGTTCGGAATATTCCCTTGTAGTGCTTGGGTAAGCTGTGTCACTGGCCGATCTTCAAACTCTTCTCCAGAAATCTGACTCACGGCGCCCGTCAAGTTCACTTTCTTTTGTTCACCATAGCCTACAACCACGACCTCGTCAACTTCTGTCATAGCAGGTTGAAGCGTCACTTGTACCGAACTGCGATTTGCCAGAGCAATTTCTTGTTTTTCGAAGCCAATATTGCTGATCACAAGGACGGCATCGGATTTCGAAACGGTAATCTCAAAATTCCCCTGCTCATTCGTCATGGTGCTAGCAGTACCGCCTTTCTCTGTTATAGAAACATTGGAAAGCGGTTCGCCTTCCGCATTCTTAACCGTTCCTCGGATCTGTGATTGCTGTACTGAAGCCGCCTCTTTTGAAATATTATTGACCATTCTTGCAGCGGTAGGCTTCCGACGTAAGATCACATTCTTATCAACGATATTATAATCAATTGCATAATCCTTTAATAGGCTTTCTAGCGCTTTGTCAAAGGGCTTTTTATCAAAATCTACACTGACTAACAAGTTGCTTGGGAAAAAAGAACTGTCGTAGAAAATGTTGTAGCCACTTTGCTTTTGAATGTCTTTAAGAACATTAGTTATCCTAACGTTCTTCTTCTTTAGGGTGACCGTTTGGCCGAATGTGAAAGCGCTAGCTTGAAACACAGAGGCAAACATAAGGGCAATAGCTAGTTTCATCGATAGATATTTAGGTTTTCGATGCACAATATCTCCCATGGAGGAGATAATTTTGTTTTTTTTATACATTTGTAAATCGGTTGATTAGTTAATAATTAGCGTACTATCAGTCGAACTATTTATCAATTTTTCAGGGGCGGTCCTAACGCTCCTGTTTTTTCGATAAATGTGAAAAAGTAAGTTTAACTCATTACGATTATCCTCCTTTCTTCAATCTTAAACTTCACACTTCCTGTCAGCTCTATGGCTTTTAAAACTTTATCTATTTTCTCGTATTTTGAAATTGTTCCTGAAAATTTAATTTTCGAAAAATTACAGCGATACTCAACTTCCACATCATACCAGCGCTCCAGATCTTTCATAACCGTGCTTAGCGAAGTATTTTCGAATGCGAAATTCCCATCTTTCCAGGCGATCGTATAAAACGGATCAACATCTTTAATGTGAAAAGACTGATGCTTGGAATGATAGCTGCTTTGTTGGTTAGGAGCTAGCAAGCCACCTTTTTTGTTTGGATAGCTTAACTGAACCTTTCCTTCTACCAAGGTCGTTTCGATTCGGTCGCTGTAAGAGTTGATGTTGAATGAAGTTCCGAGGACCTTCAATGTCTGTTCCCGGGTTTTTACGATGAAGGGAATCTTATTATTGTTTTGAACCATTTGCCTTACTTCAAAATAAGCTTCTCCATCAAGCTCGACTTCTCTTTTGGCTTTATCGAATTGAAGTGGGTAACGAATGGTCGAGGAGGCATTCACGAATATCTTGCTGCCGTCGGGAAGCTGCAAGTTATATTCGCCACCCTTTGGCGTGACTATCGTATTGTAAAGACCCGCAGAACTGATATTTTCATCCGTCAAAGTATAAGTGAGCTCACCTTTAGCATTCTTGTATATCTTATAGCCCGCAAGTTGTAAAGTCGTGTCGGAGCGTAAATTCGCAAGATCAACTATCTTCCCATCTTCCAGTACCAGCTTTGCTTTTGCTCCTCCAGGAAGGATGTCAATCTGTTCTCTTTCCGCTGAGACAACATCATCTGTTGAGTTTGGAAGAATCGATGGAGTCAAGTAAAAGAATAGTAGCAAGGCAGCGGCGACAGATGCTGTAGTGATGTAAAGCCAGTTCCTTGATTTAATGCTGCGCTTTTCTTGAGGAAGGATTTCCTCCGCTATACGACGATAAATCTTCTCAGATTCCATGTCCACAACAGAATTGCTATTTTCAAGAAATAGATCCTCGCTGGCCTGTTCAAAAACAGCGTCAAACTCTTCCGAATGGAAAAATTCCTTAAGCCGCTGCAACTCAGCTGCAGTTAATTGATGGTCCTTGTGTTTTTGGATTAAGTCTTTTAGTTCCTCTTTTTTCAATTGGTCTTGCTTTTACACTATAAAGGCAATCGAAAAGAAAGAGGACTAGTCTACATGAAAAAAAAGTAAAAAATAAGCAGATATAGCTTTTCGAGATTGCTTTTTATTTTTTTCGATGCTGTAATGAGCTGATTCTTCACGGTGTTCCGAGAACTCCCGGTGATCAAAGAAATCTCGTCATAAGAATAGCCTTGGAGTTTACTCAAGCGGTAGATTTCGCTTTGCTTCTGCGGTAATTGATCGATCAATTTATTTAGTATGCCCTTAAGATCTCTTGACTTCAATTCTTGTTCCGTCTCTTCACAAGGGACTTCCAATGCATTGTTTTGTTCCAATTGATCAGTAAGGTTGAGGATTTGTGCTTTGAAGGCTTTGGCTACTAATCGTTTGGTGATAACAAAAATATAGGGATATAGGGCATCAGGACTACTGATCCGTGATTTGTTCTTAAACAATTGAATAAAGGCTGTTTGGACAATCTCCTCGCTTTTATAAACGTCGTTTAGCGTAGCATAGGTGTAACGGAATAGAATTTTGTGATATCGATCGAAAACCAACTTGAATACGATTTCATCTCCATCTTGAAAAAGTTGAAACTGATAGTCAGTAAGATCTAAATCATGTGCTTTCATTCTTGGCTAGGCAATTCTTGGTCAAAGAAACATTTTAAAGATAAATGAATTGTTAATTCAAGTTTAATAAAATGCAAAGAATATTATTCCTTTCAGAAAACACAAAAGGAGTTGGCTGTAGAAACCAACTCCCTTAAATATCTTTTTTCAACTTATTTTATCCCTTCCAGCGCTGCTTCAAAATCGCCAATTAGGTCATCGATATGTTCAATCCCTACCGATATCCGCAACATTCCTGGCGTAATTCCCGATGTCTTCTTTTGCGATTTATCATGGTGGCTGCCCCACATGCTTGCAGGATGGACTACTAAAGATTCCACACCGCCCAAGCTTGCCGCATTGGCAAAGATTTGTAACTTATTAAGTACCTGTTGAGCATGTTGATAGGCCTGATCCTCATCGCCGACAATTTCGATACACAGCATGCCTGTTCCTCCACGCATCTGCTTTGCCGCCAATTCATATTGAGGATGCGATTGCAAGCCAATATAAGCCACATGCTTAATCGCAGGATGTTTTTCAAACCATTCCGCGATTGCAAGCGCATTGCTATTGATCTGTTTTACGCGCATAGCAAGGGTCTTCATGCCACGAAGCAGAAGCCAGGAGTCAAATGGACTAAGCGATGCACCTAGAACCAGCGACCTGCGCCATGCCTTATGTATAAATTCCTTGCTTCCGCATATTGCGCCTGCCGTTAAATCACTATGGCCGCCAAGATATTTCGTTGCACTGTGCACAACGATGTCAATGCCAAACTCTGCAGGCGTTTGATTGATGGGCGAAGCGAAAGTATTGTCTACCATCGCGGTGATTCCATGTTTCTTACCCAACTGTCCGATGTATTCCAAGTCGGTCACATCCAGATTCGGATTGGAAGGTGTTTCCACATAAATCAACTTGGTGTTCTGCTGAATCGCTCGCTCAAACGCAGTGTTATCCTTTTGATCTACATGCGTAACGGATATGCCGTAGTCGTTCAGAAATTCTTTAAAGAATAACATCGCGCCCGAATAAAGCGAGTTTTGTGTAACGATATGATCTCCTTCTTTTACTACTGCAAGGATCGCGGTGCTGATCGCAGCCATTCCCGTTGCCAAAAGCAAAGCATCTTCTGTTTTCTCCAGACTTGCCAAGATCGCAGCAGCCTGCGAATTTGTGGGGTTGCCATGACGATGGTAGAACGTCGGGTGTTTAGTTTCTGTCGCCGCGACGATATACTGCTGCAAGTCTTCGTCAGCATAGTAAGTGGAAGTTTGATATATGGGCGTGACAACAGCCTTACTGTCGTTGAAGCCACATCCTTGATGTATAAGGTCAGTTTCTAAATGTGCCATGAACGGTAGATTGAAATAAATGAGATGGAAATTAGCAAAAATTGCACGCAAATCGTTAATTTAAAGTCCTAAATATTCACTGAATATTGCTTATTAACCTATTTGAATGAAAAATCTCTTACTTTGCTTGCTATGTGCTTGCAGTTTTTTGAGCTATGCGCAAATAAAATCACCGGCGGATTTTCTTGGCTATCAAGTCGGGACCCGGGTGACTCCCCATTGGAAAATATTGGCTTATTACGATCATATTGCTGAGCAGGTTCCTAACCAGGTAAAATCAGAAGCATATGGCACTTCCGTAGAAGGGCGTCCGATGCGTGTATATTACGTATCATCCCCGAGCAACATCAGTAAGCTCGAAGACATCCGAAACAATAATCTTCGATTGGCACATGCGGTCGAAGGGACAGGGCAAACTAATATTCCCGCTATTATCTGGATGAGCAACAATGTGCATGGCAATGAAACATCGTCGGCTGAAGCATCTATGATGACGCTGTACGAATTAGTGAACCCAGCAAATACGAAAGCTAAAGCCTGGTTGGATAAGTCCTTAATCATTATCGACCCCTGTTTAAATCCGGATGGAACCGAGCGATATGCGAACTTTCATAATGGCGTGGTCGGCAAGAACTACAATCCTGATTTATATGCTCGTGAGCACCGCGAGCCCTGGCCAGGTGGTCGATACAACCATTATTACTTTGATTTGAATAGAGATTGGGCATGGCAAACACAGGCGGAAAGCACGCAGCGCGCCGTTATTTACAACAAATGGCTTCCCCATATCCACGTGGATTTCCATGAACAAGGAATTAATGCGCCTTATTATTTTCCACCGGCTGCAGAGCCTTTCCATGAAGTAATTACGCCGTGGCAACGTGAGTTTCAAACGACCATTGGGAAGCATAATGCAAATTACTTCGATTCAAAAGGATGGCTTTATTTCACTAAAGAGCGCTTCGATTTGTTCTATCCATCCTATGGAGATACCTATCCCCTGTATTCCGGTTCTATTGGTATGACCTATGAGAAGGCGGGAAATGGTTCCGCAGGTTTAGGAGTTTATATGGACGATCGCGATACTTTAACTTTAGTTGATCGTGCCATTCAACATCATGCCTCCGGACTCAATGTTGTGGACGTCGTATCGACACATGCGGAAAAGGTAGTTCAGGAATTCAAGAAGTTTGGTGATGATGCTGTTGCTGGAAAACTGTCTTCTTATCATACCTATGTGCTCAAATATGATCAGGCTAGGGATGGAAGAATCAGAGCCTTGTTGAACCTGCTGGATAAGAATAAAATCAACTACTACAGTTCAACAGGATCTGTTAAGGGCTTGGATTACTTCAGTAAGAAAGAGCAGTCGCATAGCTTAACTGTCAATGACGTCGTAATCCCGGGCAATCAAGCGAAGGCTGCCTTGATACGGGTTCTATTTGAACCGGAAGCTAAATTAACAGACTCTGTTACTTATGATATTACCGCTTGGTCCTTGCCTTACGTCTATGGCATCCCGGCGATTGCATCTCATACGAAAGCTAGCAATTTAAAACCCTATCAGCTTGCCAAGATCAGCAATGAGAGCAGCACTGGATTTGGATACGCCATAAAATGGGATGGTTTCTCGGCAGCACAGCTAACCGCGGCCTTGTTGAAGAACAGAGTCAGTTTAAAATCCTCCGAACAATCTTTCAAGATTGGCAATGAAGAGTTTCCGAAAGGCTCTATCCTGATTATGAAGAATGCCAATCAGACGGTGAAGCTGGATCAACTACTGAAAGAAAATGCTGACCGTTTGCAAGTGAAAGTCCATAACCTAAGTTCAGGAATCGTAGAAGGAGGCAAGGATTTAGGAAGCTCGGATGTGAAAACTGTGAAAGCACCGAAGATCATGATGTTTGCGGGCGATGGGCTTCGTGCGACCAATGTTGGCGAGGTATGGCATTATTTTGATGAGCAATTAGATTATCCGATTGCCCTTGTCAATCCCTTGGATTTTTCACGTGTTAAATGGGACGAAATCGACGTCGTCGTGTTAGCGAACGGTACACATCCCTTTCTCAAGGATAAAGAGCAAGCAGCAAGGTTCGCTTCCTGGTTAAGTGCGGGAGGAAAAGTAATCGCGCTAGAATCAGCAGTAGGACAGTTAGCATCGCAGGAGTGGAGTGCGTTGAAGCCATTGAAGCAGGACTCTGTGGCTAAAAGCAAAGCGAGTCCATTGCTGAAATATAGCGATCGCGAGCGCGAATCGCTAAAAGAATACACGGCCGGAGCCATCTATAAAGTAACTTTTGATAGCTCACATCCATTAATGTTCGGCGTCAAAGATTACTTCACGTTGAAACAGGATGCAAACCTATATCAATACTTCGAAGCAGGCAAAGGCTGGAATGTGGGCTATATCAACGAAGGAGCAAAGATGAGCGGTTTCGTAGGAAACAATCTCGCAAAGAAACTAAAGAATGGGCTAGTATTCGGCGAGCAGAAAGTAGGGCAGGGTTCGGTTATCTACTTAACCGATAATGTGTTGTTCCGTAATTTCTGGGAAAATGGAAAAGTAATTATGGCGAATGCGGTATTTCTTACTGCAGACTAAAGGGGGCTTTTTAATGCATTGATACGATGTTCTATTGATCGCAAAATTAGCCAATCAATAGAACATCGTATTTGAAAATAACTTTTATTACTTCATTTCAGACAACAAGCTGATCGCATATTCTATGCTGTTCACATTGCTGATCGCAATGCGGAGCTGCCCTTTAACCTCTTTGAGGTTGCTGATGCTAGCATGTCGTTGAACAAAGGCCAATACCTTTCCAAACTGCTCAGATTGATAATAGCTGGACTTGGTATTGCTCACAAAGAATCCTTTCAATGTTTCTTTCTTGTAAGAAATCTTTTCTAAGCCGATCTCTTTACCTAGCCACTGCAAGCGCAACGTATTGAAAAGCTCAAAAACAGGGGCCGGGATAGGTCCGAAACGATCAACCAGTTCCTGTTCAAATGCCTGCAATTCAGTCTCATTCTTTAACTTGGCGATATCATTATATAGATTATAGCGTTCGGAGATATTCGTCACATACTCATCCGGGATCAGTACTTCCAAATCGGTATCTATCTGTGTAAAAGTCACATACTTTCTATCCTTATCGTCTGCAAAGAGGTCGCCGAACTCATCGTCTTTCAGCTCCTGTACGGCTTCGTCCAATATCTTATTATACATCTCGAACCCGATCTCTGCAATAAATCCAGACTGCTCCGCACCCAATAGGTTACCGGAACCACGGATATCCAAGTCGCGCATCGCCACATTAAAGCCCGATCCCAGTTCCGAAAACTCTTCAATTGCCGAAAGGCGTTTGTAGGCCTCGTTCGTTAATGTCGATAATGGTGGGCTCAATAAATAACAGAATGCCTTTTTGTTGGAGCGTCCCACTCGTCCGCGCATCTGGTGCAGATCGCTCAAGCCGAACATATGCGCCTGGTTGATGATAATCGTATTCGCATTCGGGATGTCCAGGCCTGCTTCGATAATGGTCGTTGCAATCAGCACATCGTAGTCATGGTTGATGAATTTCAACATTACATCCTCCAGTTCATCGCCTTCAAGCTGTCCATGTGCTATACCTACTCTTGCTCCGGGTACCAGCTTACGAATAAGCATACCTAGTTGCGGAAGGTCAGCAACACGGTTGTGGATAAAGAAGACCTGTCCGCCACGATCTAACTCATAACTTACAGCCTCCTTGATCAAAGCATCGTTAAAAACATGCAGTTCCGTTTGCACGGGCTGCCTGTTTGGTGGTGGCGTGGAGATAATGCTCAAATCGCGAGCACCCATCAGTGAGAAGTGCAAGGTTCGAGGAATGGGAGTAGCCGTCAATGTCAATGAATCCACATTGGCGCGCATCACCTTCAGCTTCTCTTTCACCGAAACGCCGAATTTCTGCTCCTCATCAATAATCATCAGTCCCAAGTCCTTAAACTTCACATCTTTGCTTACCAATCGATGCGTACCGATGATGATATCGATCTTACCTTCTTCCAGGCGTTTTAAGCTGTCTTTAATCTGTTTTGAAGACTTAAAACGGTTGATGTAGTCAATGTTAGCCGGCAATCCTTTCAAGCGCTCAGAGAAGGTCCTGTAATGTTGCAGGGCAAGAATGGTCGTCGGAACCAATACAGCAACCTGCTTACTATCGGCAACCGCTTTAAACGCGGCGCGTATTGCCACCTCCGTCTTTCCGAAACCAACATCCCCACAGACCAATCTATCCATCGGATGTGGAGACTCCATATCCTTCTTCACATCGTTGGTAGCCTTTTCCTGGTCAGGAGTGTCTTCATAAATAAAGGAAGCCTCCAGCTCGCGCTGCAAGTAGGTGTCGGGGCTAAACGCATTCCCGGTTTGGGCCTTACGCTTGGCGTATAATTGAATCAGGTCGCGGGCAATGTCCTTAACCTTCCTCTTCGTTGTTTTCTTCAGTTTTTCCCAAGCATCTGTCCCTAGCTTATTCATCTTCGGAACGGTGCCCTCTTTTCCGGAGTACTTGGAAATGCGGTTTAGGGAGTTGATATTGACATAAAGCAAGTCATTGTCTGCATAGATCAAGCGAATCATCTCTTGCGTCTTGCCGTTCACATCAATCTTCTCCAAACCTGCATATTTGCCGACTCCATGGTCAATATGGGTAATGTAATCGCCTGGTTTCAGTTCGCTCAGCTCTTTTAAGGTAATCGCTTGCGAACGCTCATAACCTTTGCGGCGTTTATATTTATAATAGCGATCAAAGATTTGATGATCAGTATAACATGCCAACTTTTGCTCATCATCACGGAATCCTTCGCGCAAAGCTTTGTAAACCGGCGTAAAGCTAATGGTCTTGTCCAAATCGTCCAGGATGGCATAGATACGTTCGATTTGCTTGGTCGAATCGGAGAAGATCAGGTTCTTGATCGCATTCTTCTCATTTTCATGAAAATTATGAATCAATAAATTGAAATCTTTATTGAAAGATGGCTGCGGATGTATGTCGAAGCTGATCGTATGATCGGCTTTATAGTAAAATTGCTTCCCGAATTCGATGATCGGAAATTCGAACAGCATGGCTGCAAAATTCTTCTCATCGGTAAAGGTAAAACGTGGATCTATCCAGTCAGGATTGCGTTGTATATCCTGTTCTGAAAGCGCCTTCCAGAATTTGGAAGCACCATGATAGCCTTCTTTAATGATGTCTAAGCTATACTGCACATCCTTGACCCATAGGATGGCGTTCTTGTCTATGTATTCCAACAACGAAATATGGTTGGCCGAGAGAAACTTAGCCTGAACATTCGGGACGATAGTAACCGTATGTATTTTGCTGACCGAAAGTTGAGATTCGATATCAAAGGTCCGGATACTTTCAATCTCATCACCAAAGAACTCGATACGATAGGGGAGGTCATTGGAGAAGGAGAAGATATCCACGATTCCACCGCGAATGGCAAACTGCCCAGGTTCATAAACGAAATCTACTCGTTCGAAATCGTATTCATAAAGGAACTCATTGATGAAATCAATGCTGAGTTTTATATTCTGCGTAATCTCCAGCGTGTTCTTTTCCAAGTCCTGCCTGTTGATCACTTTCTCTGAAATCGCTTCCGGATAAGTAACCACAATTCGCGGTAATTCCGAGTTATGGTTCAAGGAGCTTAGCGTCTCGGCACGTTGCAAAACATGCGCACTATCGATAATGCTGATATCGAAAGCTTTCTTGTAGGAAGCGGGGAAAAACAAGATCTGCTTATCAAACAGACTTTCCAGGTCGCTCAAAAAGAAGGAAGCATCCTCATGATTGGGGAGAACAAAGACGTTCATCCTTTTTTCTTCCGCATATAAGGCTGCAGCAAGCATGGCATCGGAAGAACCGATAAGCCCTTTTAGCTGAATCTTAGGATTTCGAGCTTGTAAATTTTCCTTGATGGAATGAACTTGTTCGGATTGACTGTATTTTTCTAAGAGGTCTTGGATGTTCACGTGTGAGAATATTTTTGCAAAGTTACAAAAATTTATGTTTTGCTACCGACGCTATAGGCGGTGCTCCTGGGCAAAGTCTATTACGCGGGTCATTTGATCTTGTAGGTCAAATTGCAGATCCTCATGCAGTTTGTCAAAGGAAGTCATCGCATTTTTGATACGTCCCTGTATGTATTTATGTAACTTCATTGCGGGCGCTAATGCCGAGGGTTCGAAGAGGCGGGGGAAAAGGTCGAACGCATCTTCCAGGATAATCAGCCTGCACTCGACCACACTAAATTTATCCTTTGTAATTTTCTCATGCTCATTCACCAGACCCGAGGCTTGACGTAAATAAGCGTGCAGTTGTTTGTAATTACTATACATCGGCAGGTTCTTGATAGACGCTTGCGCTAGCTCAAAATGTCGATCTAGCCGATTTTTCAGATCATTGATGCGGTCTTCCAGATCCATCTCATCCTCCAAAAGTTCATAATGAAGCTGTTTGACCAGCATCTTGTCCTTGTTGATCAGTCGGATCAACAATTTGTCCTTCTCTTTCTGCGGAAGATTAAGGACAGCTTCCTTCAGGGTTTGATCTTTGTATAATGACATTTTTAAAAATACAGAATATTTTTAACGCCTTCTAATCTGAAGTTTTAATCCGAGTGCTAAACCCAGGTAGTCCTGCCCTTTTAAATATCGATTTTGTATCCTGCTGATCAGCATCAGATCATTGGTATGCAGGTCGTAATAGAATTTGATGCCTTCAAAGTAGAAGTTGTCCGACGGGATCTTATAGGTAATTTCCTGCCCTATAAATGCGTTGAAGCGCAATTTTGTCGAGAAGGTGTAATAGTCGCCGGGGTAACGATCGGGTGCATTGAACCAGAATTGGTTCCCGATCATGGTGTTGATGTACAGGCCGGTACGTAAAGGCTGGTAGTTGAAATGCTTGTTAATCGGGATGCTCCAAGGCGTATAGGTTTGTCGAAGGGTAAGAGTAACTTTTGCGCGATCAGTATCATAACGAGGAACAATACCTGCCATAAACTCGGTAGCCCATTGATCTCTACGTCCGTAATCCCAGCCGGCACCGACAGATATCAAACCAATTGACCCAGCAAACTGCGTGATATAAGTCGAAGGAACCAAAGTAAAGGCTGTTTTTTTTAATTGACGTGTTTTCTTAATGGCTCGACCTGTTGAGTCGTGGATAACGGTATCTTTTACTGAGGCTGATGCGAAACTTGACCAGAACAGTAAAATGAAAATCGGAGCGAAGAATTTACCGTTAAAAAGAGATGATTTCATGGCTGTAGCTGTTCTTGGTAATCGTGAAAAGTAAGAATTGGCGTTTTCCTATATTCGGCGTTCCATAATAAGTGATGCCGTCATGAAAGATGTCCTCATTCTGATAACGGTGGTCATGCCCATGATTTGCATAAAGCAGGTTTGGGTATAGCTTGATGCTGTATTGGAAAACATCCTTTACATTGTTGTTAAACTGCTCGGAAGTAGGCTTCGCATGCATGACAAAAACGGTTTTGTCAAATTTGTCCCGATCAGCATCGCGTTCGGCTTGGATAAATGAAAAATCAGGGATCGGATTGGAGTAATCAGACTCTAGGGCGTTTGTATTTAAACATACGAACTTCGTTCGCCCAGTGATAAAGCTGAAGTTCAAGGGGCCGAAAACAATACGAAAGATATCATCACCATTGGCAAGAACATCGTGATTACCAATCAGCGCCACATAGGGTCTATGCAGACCCTCAAGAATATCCCGCTGCAATAAAAACTCCTTAGTAACGCCAAAGTCAGTTAGATCGCCCGCATGGATTATAAAATCTAAATCATTCCGCTTGTTCGCAAAATCTACAAAATCATCAAGCTCATCATACCAACGTTGAGAATCGCTGATTAACGCGTAGCGAATGGTATCTTTATCCTGCGTCTCTTCTTCAATGCGTTGTATATTGCGGGGGTTGATGTCGCGTTTGCCTTTGATATCGCCGTCATAAGGGTGCACATCGAACATCTCACAACCACTGATTAGTATGGCTCCTAACAGGAGAAACCAAACGGAATGTCTTATTCTCATCTTACTGACTATTTGAACGCGAAAGTAAAATAATATAACTCAAAGCCGTAATAGACGGTTTATTATTACGCGAATATGATAGACATTTCTTAGCTAATGAGTGGTCGGTATCAATTAGCTATCGGGATTTTTATGGTATTATTTGCTAGACAATTTTATCGAATAAGTAAAAAACACCATTAAGAAATGTTTTATTACCACACTTGATGGTAGTAATTGCCTAACTTTGTGTCGTATGGCAAAGATACCTGTTATAGAGCAATGTACGGTTTCCTACAAGGAGGATAAACACCTTCTTGCGGATCGCTTAGACGTATATTTGCTGAACAATAGGAACCTCGTATTTCCACATAGGCATAATTTTTACCATCTGGTACTTTTCCTGGAAGGATCGGGTTCGCATGAAATTGACTTTAAAACGTATCCCGTTTCTATAGGACAGGTCTATTGCATGGGACCGGGGCAGGTACATTCCTGGATGTTCGACGGCAATATGCAGGGCTATATCATCAACTTCGATATAGACTATTTTAAATCGCTGTTGCTTCGTCCCGACTATATCGAAAACTTGTCGATATTCTCGACGCTGAACAACTCGGTTTTTTCATTAACGGAGGAAACTTTAAGGCAGGTTGTACCTTTATTTGAACAGCTGGTCGGTTTGAAGAATGGACCTGCAGAAGACGATCTAAAGAAGTCTTTATTGCTCTATATTTTATTGAAATTGGAGCAGGATTACATGCCGAGTTTTCCGACGAAAACGATGGACTATCAAATGGTGCTGATCAAGAACTTTATTGCGCTGGTCGATATGCGCTATAAGGACTTGCACCTGCCGAAGGAATACGCTGAGTTATTATTTGTCACACCCAATCACCTCAACGGTGTCTGCAAAGAATATTTAGGCTTGCAAGCTGGCGAGGTCATTCGCAATAGAATACATTTAGAGGCAAAACGCTTACTAATTTTGCCTGACTGGACGATATCACAGGTGGCTTATGAGTTACAGTTTAGCGACAACTCCTATTTCACCAAATTTTTTAAGAAGGTAGCTGGGATGACCCCCGAAGAATTTAGGAAATCACAATGGAAGTAAATGCAAAAATGGAGACTAACTATCAAATCCCCTCAGAAATAAAAAGTGCAATCGACGGCAAATGCCCACGATGCAGAACCGGTAATATGTTTAAGGGTTCCTTATTGAGCTTTAAATCGGCGAAAATGAATGTGAAATGCCCTGCCTGCGACTTGAAATTTGAAAAGGAGCCGGGCTATTTCTATGTAGCGATGTACATTAGCTATGCCATGAGCGTAGCCGAGCTGGTCGCATCCTGCGTAGCAACATACCTCATTACAGGAAATATGGAGAGTCCTTGGTTATATGTTATTGTGGCATTGGCGGCAACCCTGATTTTTGCGCCGTTCAACAACCGCTATTCAAGGATTATCTTGTTGTATTGGATGACTCCACAATTCAAATTCAACCCCAAAATATATCAAGAAGTTAAAAACTTCGATCAGAAGTAATAAGCTTAATTAGTAGATTTTTTAAAGGGGCTCTCCGTATAGGAAGCCCCTTTGCATGGAGAACATCCTAGCTCCAAGCAGTCAATCAATTTTCTAACCCAGATCAAACCCAATACATAGCCCTTTCCAGGCGGGTTTAAAAGGGTTATGCATTGGGTTTGAAAGGGCTTTACAAGGGGTTTATGCCGAAGCAGTCCCCATGAAAAATCGAAATTGCCATTGCCCAGAAAAGAGTAAACAAAAAGGCTAGAACGAATGTTCTAGCCTTTTTTATATCCTTATGTAACCCGCTATAGGTCTAACTACTAAGTACTAATTACTAACTACTAAGCACTAACTACTACAATGTGTTTTCCGATAGATATTTCTCCCATGCCCATGCTGAGGCCATCATTTCTTCGATTCCCAACTCCGCTTTCCAGCCTAATTCATTGGTTGATTTGGTTACATCGCCCCATACTTTGATGATATCACCTTCACGACGCGGACCGATTACGTAGTTTAGTTTTTGGCCTGAGGCTTTTTCGAAAGCTGCGATAGCTTCTAATACCGAATAGCCATTTCCTGTACCCACATTAAATACATCGTAGTTGCCGTTTGGATTTCCTTTTTCCAATAATTTGATGGCTGCTACGTGTGCTTTTGCTAGGTCGACCACGTGGATATAATCGCGTACTGCAGAACCGTCCGGCGTTTCATAGTCATCACCAAATACGGTTAGTTTTTCGCGTTTTCCGATGGCTGTCTGCGTAATGAACGGCAATAAGTTCTGTGGAACTCCGATTGGCAATTCGCCGATCAGTGCTGATTCATGTGCTCCAACCGGGTTGAAGTAGCGAAGAGCGATTACTTGGTAATTGTCATATGCGCTTGCAGACTCTTGTAGAATTTCTTCGGCGATTTGTTTGGTGTTTCCGTACGGAGAGGTTGCGCGTTTCACCGGTGCAGCTTCGTTTACCGGTAATACATCCGGCTCGCCATAGACGGTACAGCTGGATGAAAATACGAAGTTGATCGGTTTTTGACGATAAGCTTCTAACAAGTTGATTAATGAGTAGAAGTTGTTATGATAATACTTCAACGGATCTTGTACCGACTCGCCTACCGCTTTAGATGCGGCAAAATGAATGATACCTTTGATATCCGGATTTGAAGCGACAAATTCGTTTACTTTAGCCGTATCGCATAGGTCAAATTGGTGAAACTCGGGTTTCACGCCAATAATTTTCTCGATCTGATCTAAGATCCTGATATTCGAATTGGACAGATTGTCGATTAAAACAGGGGTATAGCCTGCGTTGTGCAATTCTACTACGGTGTGCGATCCAATGAATCCCGTTCCTCCGGTTACTAATATTTTACTCATATGCTTTATTATGTGCTAAGTTTATACTGTTGATCGTTAAATAATGTCTTGTAATAGGCTATTGTTTTCTCCAGCCCTTCTCGTCTGCCCACTTTGGGTTCCCAGTTGAGCAATTCTTTGGCTTTTCGAATGTCGGGTCTCCGCTGCTTAGGATCGTCGATCGGTAGTTCTTCAAAAACAATCTTTGAAGAGCTATTTGTGAGGTCGATGATCTCCTTGGCCATGTCCAAGAGTGTCATCTCATCTGGATTTCCAATGTTTACCGGTAGCGGGTAATCGCTAAGGAGGAGCTTGCAGATGCCCTCAATTTGATCTGTGACGTAGCAAAAAGAACGCGTTTGCATGCCGTTTCCAAAGACGGTCAAATCTTTGCCTTGCAAAGCTTGCGAAATGAAGGTTGGCAATGCTCTACCGTCGTGGAGACGCATGCGTGGTCCGAAGGTGTTGAATATCCTTGCTATTCTTGTTTCTAAGGAGTGCGCATTGTGATAAGCCATGGTCATGGCTTCCTGAAAGCGTTTTGCTTCATCGTAGACCCCTCGGGGTCCGACGGGGTTTACATTTCCCCAGTATTCTTCCGATTGCGGAGATACCGAAGGGTCGCCATATACCTCCGATGTGGAGGCGACTAATATGCGTGCTTTCTTGCTCTTTGCCAGTCCCAGCAGGTTGTGCGTACCTAGGGATCCTACTTTGAGGGTTTGTATGGGTATCTTCAGGTAGTCGATGGGACTTGCTGGTGATGCAAAGTGTAAGATGTAGTGCAGCTCGCCCGGTACGTGCACGAATTTGCTTACATCGTGATGATAGAATTCAAAGTTGGGGAGGTGGAATAGATGTTCGATGTTTTTGATATCCCCGGTTATCAAATTATCCATACCAATTACGTGGAATTCCTCTTTGATAAAGTGGTCACAGAGGTGAGAGCCTAGGAATCCCGCCGCTCCAGTAATCAATATTCGTTTGGGCTTCTCCTTTTGCACAATAGTGAATTTGAAAAGGTTTAATATCTTTGACGAAGATAAACATTACTTTTAATATTATGCGTTTACTTTACGATCTGGGCATATTCCTCTACGGCACATTACTTCGTCTGATTGCGCCTTTTTATGCAAAAGCGAAGCTATGGGTTGCGGGTCGTAAGGGCTTGTTGAAGCAGATCAGTCAAACGGTTGATTCCAGTCAGGAACACATCTGGTTTCACTTTGCTTCCCTGGGCGAATTTGAGCAGGGGCGATCTGTTATGGAGCAGATTAAGCAACGTTATCCTACTGAAAAAATAATTGTAACATTTTTTTCGCCATCGGGCTACGAAATCCGGAAGAACACGGCCTTGGCCGATTATGTGTTCTATTTGCCGGAGGATACAGCGGGTAATGCGCGCAAGTTTCTGGACGCGATCCGACCGAAATTAGCGATCTTCACGAAGTACGAATACTGGTATCACTACTTCGATGTGCTGGAAAAGCGTGGAGTTCGTTTACTGATGATCTCGGCGATCTTTCGGGAGGAACAATTGTTTTTTAAGCGACGTGGAGGGTTTTATCGTAAGATTTTGAAAAAGGTATCCTTTTTCTTTACTCAGAATATGGAGAGTGTGCATATGTTGAAGTGGATTGGGATCACCAAAGCGGGTCTAGCCGGAGATACGCGGTTTGATCGGGTGGTAGAGCTTCCGAGGACGCACAAGGCAATCGAGCCGGTTAAAGAATTTGTGGGTAATAAGCGGGTATTGGTCGGGGGAAGTACCTGGCCAGCTGATGAAGCGCTGATCCAAGACTTGTTGTCCGAATATCAGGATTGGAAAGCGATTATTGCGCCTCATGAAATTCATGATGAACATATTGAACAGCTTTTAAAGCTCTTTCCTTCGGCCTTACGTTTCTCGCAATTCGGGCGTTATTCTGCTGAAGAAATTGCTCGAGAGCAGGTATTGATTATTGACAATATTGGTATGCTGTCATCGCTTTATTATTATGGCGATATCGCCTATATTGGTGGTGGTTTTGGAGCGGGAATACATAATACGTTGGAGGCTGCTACTTACGGTATTCCGGTGATATTCGGTCCGAAGTATGAGAAGTTTAAGGAAGCGATGGATTTGCTGGAACTGGGTGCTGGTTTTCCGGTCAGCAGCAAGGAGGAGCTTTCCAACATATTTGCGGCTTTGAAGGATCCTGCAAAGTTGAACATGGCGGGAGAATCAGCTAAGAATTATGTGCATACGCGTGCTGGGGCTACGCAGATCATTATGAAATATTTGGAAACGGAGCGGCTGATTGGTTAAGATATCTACCACAGGAGGCTAAAAATCAATGGAGCCGTATTGCTACAGCCCCATTGTTCGATTCATCGATTTATATAGCAATCGCTATGGGTTTTTAGTTTGTGCCAAATATACTTTTAAGCTTCTCGGCGAGTTGCTCGCTGTTTTCTTGAGTCAGATGACTTGCTCGATTCCTAGACAATGCACTTTTGCGACCGTACAAGAGAATCTTAATAATAAGTATATCTTCTTACTCCAGCGATATGTCTGGCTAGGCGCATTACTTGATGTGTATAGCCGTATTCATTATCATACCATACGTAAATTACGACGTTTTTGCCATCTGCTGATACGATTGTTGCAGGAGCATCAACCACAGAAGCGGCCGTAGTGCCCACGATATCAGATGATACAAGTTCTGCGTTGTTTGCGTATTGAATTTGTTCGACTAGATCACCTTCTAACGCTGCTTTCTTTAAAAGGCCGTTCACCTCTTCAACCGTAGTGATGGACTTCAGTTCTAGATTTAAGATCGCTAGGGAACCATTAGGAACAGGCACGCGAATCGCATTGGAGGTTAGCTTTCCAGCCAATACAGGTAATACTTTCGCGACTGCGCTTCCTGCGCCAGTCTCCGTGATTACCATGTTTAATGCCGCTGCACGTCCTCTTCTAGACTTCTTATGGAAGTTATCAACTAAGTTTTGGTCGTTGGTGTAGGAGTGGATGGTTTCGATATGGCCTTTCACAATTCCGATACGTTTCTCTAATACCGCTAAAACTGGTGAAATAGCATTGGTGGTACAAGAAGCAGCAGAGAATGTATTATCCTTTTTATTGTCGGCGTCATATTCATTTACGCCGTAAACGATATTTGGAACACCTTTGCCCGGCGCAGTCAATAAGACTTGTGTTGCACCCTTAGAAGTTAAATGGCGACTAAGCTCTTGTTGATCTCTAAAAGCCCCTGTATTATCGATTACTAAGGCGTTATTGATGTCGTACTGTGTATAATCGATGTCTTCAGGATTCTTGGCAGAGATGATGTAAACAGGTACGCCATTGATAATCAATGCACCTTTTTCTACATCGATATCTACTTCGCCTTCGAAGTCACCGTGGATAGAATCTTGACGTAATAAGCTCGCTCTTTTTTCGAGTGTTTTTTCATCCAACTGATCTCTGGTCACAATTGCTCGTAAACGTAATTGACGACCTGCAGCTGCTTTGCTGATCAATTCTCTTGCTAATAAGCGACCAATTCGACCAAATCCATAGAGAACAACGTCCCTTGGTTCGAAGGTTTGATGCTGATGTGCAGGCGCGAGTTCCTTGGAAAGGAAAGCTTCTAAATCTTCGAGTTGAACGTTCTGCTTGCGTACTTCCAACGCTAATTTACCAATGTCAATGCGTGAAGGAGTTAATTCTAGCGTTTGGATAATCTCAGCAATTTGAAGAGTTTCCTCAATACTAATTTCTTTCTCTGCTAACTCTTTCGTCCTTTGATGTAAATTAAGGATGAAACTTACGCGACGATCAATCAGTTGATTGCGGAATAGAACCAGTTCAATGGATTGATTGAACCATAGGTCGCTTACTACTTGAATAAGCTTTACGCAAGCGTTCTGCTTGACTTTGTAACTTTTGATTTGGTTCTCAAAAGTAGAAGATTGTACCATATCGATTATAATAGATTATTTTGGCGCAAAAATATGAATTATAATGCTGGTAATCAGGCGGGTTTTTAAAAATTAGGGATTTGCTAACAAATGCTAGTTAATGGATTTTATTTGCTAATGAATTCGTGTTATTGTTGACATAAAGCAAAATATTAAATTGCAACGTTAAGAAACGATGAACAAATCAGAGGCGATTTGATCTGCAATTAGCTTTCCTGAGGCGGTTAACACAAGATATTGATCGTCTTTCAGCAGTAAATCTTCCTGTTTCAGATAGATGTCGGCTTCTTTTTTCAGGTAGGATAGGTAGTCGCTATCAAAGTTGCTTTTGAGGTATTCGTAGTCTACTCCCCATTTTGTTCGGAGGGATGTCATGACATACTCGTTAAACTGATCGTCTAGGCTTAGTTCTTCGGTTTCTAATGCCAATTCGTTTTGGAAAAGCTGTTTGGTGTACAGTGCATTATTGGCGATATTCCACGAGCGCGATACGCCGTTAAAGGAGTGCGCAGAGGGGCCGATGCCTAAATAGTGTTTTCCCCTCCAATAATTACTGTTGTGGATAGCATGTTTTCCGGGCTTTGCGAAATTGGATATTTCATACTGCTCATAACCGTTGTCGGTTAAGTGGGAAATCAGCATAAGCATCTGCTCCGCACTTTGACCTTCGTTGATTGGGGCAGTTTTCCCTTTCTTTATCAAATGATCCAGCGCTGTTTTCTTTTCTACGGTCATCGCATAAGAGGAGATGTGCGGTATCTGAAAATCAATGAGCTGCTGCATGTTAGCTTTCCACTTCAGATCGGTCAATAGGGGGTATCCATAGATCAGGTCACAGGTTATATTTTCAAAGCCCGCGTCTTGCACGCGCATAATTGCAGATTTCGCCTCTTCAGCATTATGCGCCCTATTCATCCATCGCAAATCTTCCTCATAAAAGGATTGGATTCCGATCGAGAAGCGATTAACGGCGGTTTGTCTTAAGGCATTGACTTTGTTTTTATCCAGGTCGTCAGGATTTGCTTCCAAGGTGATTTCCGCATCGGGTGCTATTTCGTAATGCTCGGCAACTTTTCCAATCAGGCGGTCGATTTCCTCGGCCGTAAGTGTGGAAGGGGTGCCTCCGCCGAAGTAAATGGAATGGATGGTTTTGTTTTCGAGATAGTTAGAACGCATGCTCAATTCCTTGTGCATAGCCTGCAGCATTTCGTCTTTGTATTGCATAGAAGTGCTAAAGTGGAAATCGCAGTAGTAACACGCTTGCTTGCAAAAAGGAATATGGAAGTAGATCATGGTGCTGATTAAAACGGTAAAGTTATGTAAAATTCATTTCACAAATCCAATTGGACTTGTGAAAGTAGCATGGTATTAGAAGTTACCGCTATTTCAACGCTCCACTTGTTTAATTATATAATTCCACTTGGTAAAATATTTAGCCACAAATTGTTTATTCGTTAATTTGAAGCCAAAGATAAAAGTATGTTCAAAAGTACTTTTACGTTATACGACTTCAAGGTATTAGTCGTTATTAACATAAATCCATAAAACAAAAAATATAGCTGCTTATCAACTAACTGAAGTAGAATTAAGGGAACTGATTCATAAATTGGGGCTTCCTAAGATTGTGACAGATATCTATGACGAGAATGTTTCTGATGATGTATTTGAGGAAGCATTAGGTTACGAATATTCGAAGCCATTAAGGATTTTAGACTTATCTGCGGAGGAGCAGAAGACGTATCGTGTTGATCGCTTTAAGCCGATCCTCAAGCTAAGAAGTTCTGATATTATCGCGTATGATACCGAGCGGAAGGGTTTTTATTGCCTATGGATTGGAAGAGGAAATCGAAGATCCAATTGTTTTAAATTGGGATGGCGTATTTCTGGAAGAGGTAGTTTTCTGGTATGAATTAGAATTCGATGAGGACAGCATCATGCATCTCGCTGAGTTGTTGCACCTCAAATATGCGGAAGAAATTATCGAAAGTCTCGATGAAGCAGGAGATAATGATGAGCTGTCGACCTTCAAGGCTCAAGATGTGTGGATGGCAAATATGATCAATAAGTTAAATATGCGAGTACAATAAAATATCGGTATGCTGGTTTAGTTACGCGGAAACAGTATGTTTCGCCGTAACTCAACCAGCATTTTCTTTCTTCTTAAACCAATCACTCCCTCAACAAAATTGGAAAACGTTTCCAGTTTCCCGACTCATGCTATTCCCCACCTCTAATTCTCTAGCATCTGACCGCTAGATTTTTAATGTCCTGTTAGCTTCTTGTTTATAAGGATAGTTTTGCCATATTTGATTGTCTTGTGTAGACAAGATATAGAAAGAACTTAAACTTTTCATAATGACCTTAGTCAGTGAATGTGCTGATGCACAATTGTTTGCCGCTTTCAAATCGAGAGTGCGATTAATGATACCCTGTCTCTTCGTTTTCTGCTTCCTATCCCTGTCAAGCTGCGCTCGTATAGCCGATAACGAAGAAACCAAACCAATCTCCTATCTCCAAGTTGCAGAGGGTTTCGTTATTGAGGAAGCAGTCTCACCGGAACTGATATCCTTCCCCCATGTTTGCAAGCTTTGATGACCAAGACGCTTAGCCAGCACTAAAGGTCGCACTGCAGTTGTACCCTTCGCTATTCTAAGCGCTCCAGTCCTTGGGTTGAAGGACCATTTAGCATTTTGCCATTCACGTTAAACCGAGAGCCGTGACAGGGACAATCCCAAGATAATTCTGCGTTATTCCATCGTACTTCACACTTGGCGTGTGGACATGTGCTTTTTAAAACGTGCCGTTGGCCATTGCTTTCCGAATAAACAGCGTAAGCCTGTCCTCCGTATCGAACAACTTTCGCCTTTCCGGGTTCTATATCCAATAGCGAATTAATTCTCTCCATATTAATCTTATCACCGATCATATCCTTCAGCACAGTAGCATTTTCCTTCAAGAAACTCTTGAAGCCGGCAGTCGGTTTAAATCGCTTCGGATCGAAAAGTTTAGCAAAACGATTAGGGCGTTGCAAAATCAAATCGGTAAGGATGGTCGAAGACAAGGTTCCAAACGTCATCCCGTTGCCTCTGAAACCTGTGGCCACGAAAAGACGACCCTGGCTCGATGGTAAAACGCCAATCGAGGGGAGTCCATCTGCAGGCTCGAAGTACTGACTCGACCACGCGTACTGAATTTGATTAATATCGAAGTAGTTTCGACAGTGATTCTCCAAGCGCGCAAAGCATGCACCCTCATCTTCGCTATGTCCTGTTTTGTGGTCCTCTCCTCCCGCAATAATCATTTTCTTTCCCTGGATAATATGAGTCCTATAATAATGATAGGGATTGCAAAGGTCATAGCCTAAGGTGTTCGGATAGTCTTCACTGTTTAGAGTAAAGGCAATTGCATAGCTGCGATATGGTGCAGTGGTAAAGTGTAAAAGGTTAACTCCAGGGGGAGTATGGGTTGCAAACACAGCATGTCCACCGCGAACGGTCCCCTGACTCGTATGAACGAGAACTTCCTGGTCGCTCTCGTCATGGGATTCGTAGATACAGTTATCAATAATGGTTCCCCCGGCATTTGTAAAAGCCTCGGCTAAGGCTTTGATATATTTAAGTGGATGAAATTGTGCTTGTCGAGGAATCAACAATGCCTTTTGGAACCCCATGGGGTATTCGATACTATCTGTATATGCCATTTGATAACCAACCTTTTGAGCGCCTTCGAAGATTTTCTCTAATTCCTCAACCTGTTCTTCACTTGTTGCAAACAGCACTGCATCTTTATGCTCAAAATCACAGTCAATGGTATTCTTCATGACGTTCGACGTAAAAATTTGCATAGCTTCTTTTCCCGCCTCAGCAAGTAGCCGTGCATTCTCTAATCCAAACTTGTTTATTGTTTCCTCAAAAGTCGTGTCGAAAAAGTCATTTAGGTGAGCCGTGGTGCCCCCGGTAGTACCAAAACCAATATTACTCGCTTCCAAAATGACGCATTTTAACCCTTGATTTTGAAGCCGGTAAGCCGTTGAAATACCTGTTATTCCAGCGCCGACGATTACCACGTCGTATCTGTGACCTCTTGCTAAGAATCCTTCATACTTTTTTACTTCCGATTGCCATAAACTCTTGCGTGCTCCGTCTCTAAACATGTCAATACATTATTCGTAAATACCTATTGTGTAGCAGATGAACACTTCAAAGGAAATTTGGTTGTACTACCCCAAAAATTTTTATAACAGTTTTAGTCTTAACATGTTGAGTGTTAGACTGAAGTGTTTGTCAAAAGATGCTTGCTTGTAATTCCACGGGAACCAACGAGAAGAGTCATGCTGATAAGACGTCGAGTAGTACTAAAAATTCGACTGATGGATTAACTCCCGAAGTCGACACATTCACGGCGACCAGACAAGAGGTAGCTACTGCAAATGCGCCGCTCGAAAGTACCGGCAGCAGTTTGACCGCTAATCAAAGTAATTTAAATATTGATATACAGCTGTCTGCAGATAAGATCTTCGAATTTGATAAGGCTACGCTTAAACCAGAAGCAGATGCAGAACTATCGAAATTGGCAGACCAAATTAGAAAAAGTGGAAATGAGAAAGTGCAGATTACAGGTCATACCGATTCGAAAGGCAACGACGCATACAACGAAAAACTTTCTCTAGATAGAGCTAATGCAGTTAAGGATTGGCTTAAAAATAATGGTATCGAAAATGATATTATAGCACTCGGAAGAGGAGAGAAGGATCCTATTGCGGAAAACACCCTAGCGAACGGACAGGATAATCCAGAAGGCAGAGCCAAAAATCGTCGGGTAGACGTAAAGTATCTAGGCACACAAAGTATCAGTAAATAAATATTTCTATTCCGGGAATATGAATGTGATAATCATTTCCCGGAATAGAAATTATCTTTTATCTTCTTTCAGCCGGCTATCAACATCCAGATTGATGAATTCGACGATCTCAACCTTGCCAAACTCCTTATAAAGCGGATTTAGAATATAATTATATTCCATCGGAACAACAGTCGAGGGGACCTTCAACGCAAAGAAATCCCTGTTATTTGCCAACTTCGTGAACACCCCGGCAGTCTTGGATGAATACGGATATTGATTCCAACGCGCCGGCAACTCCGATAGTTCTTCAACGATAAAATCATCAGGGAATTCGATCTTCGCTACTAATATTTGTTTGGGGAGTAATGCGATGTTCTCCGAATGCACATAGTATTCCAATATGGCTAACGAAATATTCTCTGAGCAGTAGACTGCCCGCGTTCCGACCTGATTCCAACGACCTCCAACTTTTTCAGCACCAATACCACTCAATGTAGAATCTTTGAACTTTAAATTGGCAACCCGAAAAACAACCATTAGCTATATACGTTGTGCTGAATCCTGATGATCTCATTCTCGACCAACTCAAAACCAAAACTGCTATCTAATAAGTCGAATGGCTTTTTGCCGCCTAAGGCTTTAGATGGCGTCCAGAGCCATTCTCTGAACAAATCAGGGCTGTCAAAGACTTGATAACCCAGGCCAAAAAGCCTGGAAATTTCGTAAATGCGCTCCGAAGTCTCTTTATCATACCGAGGCTTCTTCTGCATACTGCTTATCGAGCTTGGTAATACATGCTCAAATTCTTTCTCGTTCTCGCCGATGCTGCTGATCAATTCTTTCCACTCTAATTTGGTGACGCCGATACGGATGCGGTCAATTAGTTCTAGCTTATATCCGGGCGCATCATTGACGTGTTGCACCACCCATGATGGTGAAAATTCGGTTTGTTCTAACCTGGAGCGGCTAACAACTTTCGCTCCTCTACTGACGGGAAATGTTGTTTTTGCTTTCATGATTGTAATTTTACTCCTTTCCACACGCAAATATACAATTTTTCCCTCGGTTTTTTATACCTCCCCCCAAAATTTTAATCCTTTTGCCTCCTTATTCTTGGTTTTTACAATTTATACATTTAGCTTAGTATTCAATTAACCATCAGCAAACCTGAAGACTTACAATTTTTATTTAAATAAGCTTCTTCAAGTACAAACTGTTACCGTGAACGTAAACGGAACACGAAAAGCGAATACTTTATGAACAGAAGACAGTTTATTGGGAATTGTAGCTTGCTGTTAGCAGCAACCCAAGCAAACAGCCTAAAGGCATCAAATAATCTGAAGAAAACCATGATGAATCAATTAAAGGTTATCCATACTCGCGCCGCCGTAGAAAAAGAAAAGCTTCGATTCCCATTCGGATTTAAAGGGGCATTCCTAACCGAGTTATGGCAAGCCATAGCCTATGTTAAGGGCCCTTCGGGCAACTATGGTATTGGCTTGGGTACTCAGAGCGTATTATATGGCGATGCGGATACTTTTGCAGCAACTGATGAATCCACCGGCAATTCATGGATGCTCGACGTCAGTAAGGCTGCATTGCAATGGCTCGAGAATAAGTCGTTTCCCTGTCCATTGGAGGCGACTGAACAGCTCGTGCCCTACCTGCTAGAGGAAGGCAAAAAAATAACAAAGCGAGACAACCTGCATGTCAATTTCATTTACAACGCACTGGTAGCCGTGGATAATGCTTTATGGATGCTATACGGTAAGACGAATAAGGTAGAAAGCTTCCAGCAGATGATCCCCGAGGCCTACCGACCGGCGTTTCAAAACAAAAACAAACAGGTTGCCGTCATGTTCCAAATATCGTATAGTATGCCGCTAGAAGATATTGCTGCAGCGGTAGATCAAGGATATTTTGTCTTTAAGATTAAAACGGGCAGCCCGGGCGATCAACAAACCATGTTGCAACAGGACAAGGATCGGTTGAAAGAAATTCATGACTGTATAAACGAGCGATTAACTGCACGAGGCATCGATCAATCCATCTACTACACCATGGATGCAAATGGTCGGTACGAGCGAAAAGCAGATTTGCAAAACTACTTAGATTACGCGAAAAAAATAGGGGCCTTCGAACGCATCCTGCTCTACGAGGAACCCTTTGTAGAAGCAAATCAAGAGAGAGTAGACGATCTACCTGTGCTGATCGGCGCAGATGAAAGCATTCACAGCGAGGCAGACGCCTATAAAAAAATAGAACTCGGGTATAAGGCTTTTATTTTGAAAGGAATCGCCAAAACCCTTAGTCTAACCATAAAAATTGCGAAAATAGCCCATGAAAATAACATTCCTTGCCTGTGTTCGGATTTGACCGTAAATCCGGTGTTGATGGAATGGAACAAGATTATTGCCGCAAGCCTTTCACCTTTCCCGGTGGTTAACATGGGCTTAATGGAAACAAACGGCGATATGAACTACGTAAAATGGCAAGAAATGAAGCTACGACATCCATTTCCAAATGCCAGCTGGACAAAAGTACAGAACGGAACGTTCCATTTAAATGATGATTTCTTTGAAAAAATGGGAGGAATCCTAACGACTTCGCCGCACTATCAAAAGCTGTTGCAAATCATTTAGCAATTAAGATCTACTAGCGCCACCCAAGCCATGAATAAAAAACCTGTTTTATTAAGTTTACTAAGCGTTCTGCTTCTCTTTTTAACGAGTAATACCGCGCTCGTAGACCTGGATCCACCAGTCAAAAAGCTGAAAATGTCGGTGCTGCCGGGACTACGCTTTGATGTCCCAAGGTTCCATGTGCAACCCGGAGAGAAAGTAATCATTGAATTCGAAAATACCGACGACATGGACCATAACCTGCTGATAATAAAGCCGGGTACAAGAGAAAAAATCGTCAACCTAGCGAGCAAACTAGGGGCGCAGGGAATGGCAAAATCTTATATCCCCGAAAGCAAAGACATTCTTTGGCATACCAAGATTCTGCATGCCGGACAAAAAGAGAACCTCAGTTTCACTGCTCCGACGGCTGAAGGCATTTACCCCTATGTCTGCACCTTCCCCGGACACGGACATGTGATGTATGGAGCAATATATGTCAACAAATCTGGAAAGATGCCCGAGCTAGCGCAGGATCCTCATTTGCCAGCATTAAGTAAGCAGTCCGAACATCAACACCATCACCAAAAGAACCATCCCTACGAACCTCAGCCGCCATATTATTACAGGATTTATATGGAGGGCGCTAGCCCTGCTGCCTTCGCGGTAAATCTGCCGGGCCAAATATCCTATTGCTGGGATGCGGCCGTATGCGATCTGCGCTATATCTGGCAAGGTGAATTCCTCGACAATACCGCTATTTGGAAAGGACATAAAGATGCGAAAGCTAAAGTATTGGGCGATATCTTCTACAAACAAGCAATTCTCCCATCCATCGCGATAACATCGGCAAATAGCCCAAACAAAAAGCAGTTCAAAGGCTATAAAATATTGAAAGACAAATATCTGGAGTTTCACTATCAAATCGACAAGATGGATGTCTACGAAACGATTAAAGAAACGGAGGATAGAAAGGGGATCATGCGCACGTTTAAGATGTCAAAACTGAATACCGACCTTAGGTTCCAACATACGCATACACCCGGAATGAAAACATGGTATAAAGGCGCTGAGCTCACAAACCCAACCATAAAACTGAGCCCTGCGGAGGCCAAAGAATTTACCTTGGAATACAAAATAGATAAGTAAATGAAATCATTGTTCTATATACTTTTAGCCTGCACAGCTACATTACTTGCATGTTCCGATCATCAGTCCGATGAGAAACATGCTTTCTATATCGATTCTATTGCGACTCCAGAGGGATTGACGGCAGAAGTTGCCGCATTAGACGCCTTGCCCGATGGGCGTATAGTTGCGACCTTTATGCGAGGGGAGGTCATGATCTACAATCCGGAAACCAAGGAATGGAAGCTTTTTGCCAGCGGACTGCACGAACCCCTCGGAATAAAAGCAATATCTGATAAAGAAATGCTTGTCATGCAATTGCCCGAGCTGACACGAATTACAGATACCGATAACGATGGCGAAGCCGACCTTTTTGAAACCATATATGATGGTTTCGGAATGACGGGGAATTATCATGAATTCACCTACGGGCCGGTACAAGATAAAAATGGGAACCTATATATCGCCCTCAATTCCTCATCCTCAGGTGGAGGAATGTCTGATGAACTAAGGGGCGATACGCTCATGATAGGCAAAATGAGAGACGGAAATGCCATGTTCTCCGTGGTGCCTTATCGAGGTTGGGTCATGAAAATCGATAAAAACTTTAAAGTAACGCCCTTCGCTTCTGGTTTCCGTTCGCCCAATGGCATTGCCTTAGATGCAAAAGATCGACTCTATGTAACCGAAAATCAAGGTGACTGGGTCGGAACCAGCCCCCTATACCATGTCGAGGAAGGAAAACACTACGGACATCCTGCCAGTATCGTATGGACGAAAGGTTGGAATAAAGGAAATCCGTTCGACTTGCCGGTTGAGACCTTAGATAAGATGCGCGAAAAACCAACTGTGATCTTCCCACACGATCTGCTAGCTAATTCGCCAACCCAGCCGATTCTGATCAAAGACAACAAAAAACTGAAAGCATTTGACGGACAGTTTATCATCGGCGAAATGAGTAGCGAGCGTCTTGTGCGCGTGATGCTCGAAGAGGTAAATGGCGTCATGCAGGGCGCTGCAACGGTATTCATTCAAGGGCAAGGCCTCCGCAAAGGAAACAACAGGCTAGTATTTTCACCTAACGGCGACCTATGGGTCGGACAAGCCGACCATGGATGGCTCGGCGATCGCGGAATACAACGAATCCGTTTCACTGGAAAAACTCCCTTCGATGTCAAGGATATGAAAATCACGAAGAGAGGATTCGAACTGAACTTTACCGACGAGGTGGCCAACACAGAAAATGAACCCATCGATAGCCTCGTTCATGTTCGCCGATATCGATACCATTACCATAAAAAGTACGGCTCTGAACAAATAGATGTCAAAAACATTAAAATAAACAAAGCAGACTGGACAAGAGGCAGAAAGCAATTACAGCTACAACTTGAACCTCTGGAAAAAGGCTACGTATATGAAGTTGCCCTCAACAAATTGAAGAATGAAAAGCTAACCGATAGCCTACAAAATAAACTTGTTATGTATACTGTTAAGTCTCTTCGAGAGTACTAACTACTAACTACTAGTATCTCCCCTTATTAACCCAATACAAACCCAATGATAACCCAATACAAACCCCTTTCCAAAGGGGTTTGTATTGGGTTAATAAGGGCTTTAGTTTGTGATTGACTAAAAGCAGCCTCCTATCAATTTCCTTTTATTCTAATTTGAGAATCCTCCATGTTTTTATTAATTTTATTGTTTATCGGGGGATGGCAAACTTTCTTGAATATTTTAATGCGTAGTTCCGACCAATACTTAATCTATACGACTCAAAATAGCATTCGCTTTCTGTTACTTAGTCTCTATTTTTTTTATGGTTTTCTGCTGAATGCTCAACAAAAAACTGATAATAGTCGAGTTGATACTGCTAAAGTCTTTATATCGAATTTCTCGCACCATATCGCTGCAGAAATTAGACCATCCTATGTGTTTCCCACTTCGCCATTCTACAAAACCGAAGTCGCCAATGAGCAGCTTAGCAAAAGAGCAGTTTCCGGACATATTAAATATTCATTTTCCTTGCCAAAGGGAAGTCTTGGCAAGCAGGTCTTTTCGAAAACACAACAAGGAATAGGTATAGCTGTCTTCGATTTTGGTAATCATAAAGAATTAGGAACGCCCATTGCAAGTTATCTCTTCCAAACGGCGCAGCTCTCGAAACTCAGCGAAGTCGCTTCCCTCAACTACGAGTGGAACTTTGGCTTATCAACCGGATGGCGACCCTATGATCCTGTAAACAACCCTGGTAACATGATCATTGGATCGAAACTCAATGCCTATATCAATCTGGGGCTTTTCTTAAAGTGGGAAATCGCTGATCGCTACTGGTTAACCACCGGAGCAGAACTTACTCATTTTTCTAATGGTAATACTGAATATCCAAATGCAGGGTTGAACATGGTCGGCGCGAAACTCGGACTGCTGTACAACCTCGCCAATGATAAACAAGAAAAATCCGAAGCAGAGCAAGTGGTGAATATTCCCGCCTTAAAAAGGCACCTTAGCTATGATCTTGTGCTTTTCGGGTCTTGGCGAAGAAAAGGAATCGAATTTGGAAATACACAGGTCGCCTCTCCCGATAAATATCCGGTGCTGGGCGCCTATTTCGCACCTATGTATAACCTGAACTACAGATTCCGAACGGGCGTATCGCTGGATGGGCTTTACGATGGCAGCGGTAATGTCTACACAAAAGACCATATCATAGGGACAGACCAACCTTTTATCAAACCGAACTGGGATCAACAGTTGGCCTTAGGACTTTCTGCTCGTGCTGATTTTACAATGCCCATCTTTACGATCAGCATGGGAATTGGAACCCATTTCTTACACAAAGGCGGGGATTTTTCGGGTACCTATCAAAGCCTAGCCTTAAAAACGAAAATGAGCAGGAGTGCCTTCCTGCATATTGGCTACAATGTAAAAGATTTCAGAGACCCTAACTATCTCATGTTAGGAATTGGCTATAGATTTAATAATAAAACACCGTCATTAATCAGTTTTTGATGATGATATTAACGAAAGCATAGCGAATAGATGCCTTTCCCTACCCAATTATTTTGTTATTTTATATTAAGTTTTTGTTAGAAGTATAAAACTTGTATTTAAATTCAATAATAAGTCTTAATTTTATCCTACAGACTAAATGCGCAACATAATGACCAATATCAAAGAACGTGTACTGCACATTGCAGAGGTAAAAGGTATTTCTAAAATCGATTTCTTTAAAGACCTGGGTTTATCTTATGCAAATTTTAAAGGCGTGCAGAAAACTTCAGCCTTAGGGTCAGATGCTGTGGCTACTATTTTAGCTTCCCATTCGGATATCGATCCGGAATGGTTGCTGAATGGCGCTGGTGGAATGTTTAGAGGAAATATCAACGGATCTGATCATCAGGCGCTGACATTACCTTCCAAAATAGACGATGTCGATCAAACAAATGCGGTGATCGAAGCCTTAGAAAAGGTTATTTCTGCTCAACAAACAACTATACAATCGCAGGAAATAACAATCAACGCGCTTACAAACAGGATAGAATCCCTCGAGAAGAAAAAGTCTAAAAAGAAAAAGTAATTATAAAGCCGTTTCGGAAAGATTAGAAAAGCCAAATCAAACCATTTGATTTGGCTTTTTTCTGTAATTGACCATTTTAAACGGATGTATCGCGTTTTTTTTCTACTGCTACACGATGAATCGAAATCTGCGCGTTTTATTATCGATTAAATTGTTTTCCTTATATTCGGAGGAGCATGTTATGAAAAAGTTTTATTTCCTTCTTTTTGCGCTGTTTATTCTTGCACAAACTGCTTATGCACAGGGCAGCGCTGAGACTTGGCTGCGTTGTTATAATGCGGATAGTACGCTCGTCGGGTTCAAATCGAAGAGTGGAAAGCTGATGGTTGATACCAATTATCTACCTGCAATGACTATTGCAGACGAATTCGATAAAATTATCGCTGCGGTAGAAGAGAAAGACGATCGATGGATAACTTATTACCTGACAAAGCAAGGCCGTGTGGTGGGAAGGGATAGTCTCTATTTTTTCGATAATACACCGGATTGCGAAAATGAAGGTTTCATTCGTTTTAAAGATAATAGCACAGAAAAGATAGGCGTATTCAATGCCAATGGTGATATTTCAGTTCCAGCTGAATATAATGGGCTCAGCAAAGTACGCAACGGTCTAATCGTCGGACTCAAGGGAGCGAACAAAGTCTACTTTAAAGACGCGGAAGGGAATACGATAGATGAACATTATCGTTGGGAGAACGGAAAGGAGGTTTTGATCGATACCCTCAATAATCTGATTATTGAAAACTTTCCATATAATGATAAACTGAACTATTATAGCCTTGAAATCGCCGACAAGCCTAGCATAGACAGTATTCGAGAGTCCTTTAAAGGAGTCAATGGAAAATTCTATAGCTTCATTAATTATGAGAAGGAAGCGGAGCAGGTTATCCGCAGGTATTTGAAAGATGCTGTGACACCTGAAGGGCTTGAGGAGCTTTGTTTTGAGGAAGTAATCTATTGGGATAAGGATGCCGGTTGGCTTCCGCTCCCCAAGAAAGAATTCGTAAAGCAGTTTTACCTTCCGATAAAAGAAAATTTAGAAAAGCTAAATAGGAAATCGAGTAGTTTCTTTTTTAGCCTCGATGGATTGAATCCTTTTATCTTCGAAACGGCACTATATTCGAAATACTTTGATAACTGTGGCTTCTCCAACGACTGGAAATATCCGACAGTTAACCTCGTTTTGGACAATTCAGAAGGGAGTGTGCGACCTCAAACGCACATGCATTTCCTTCGGACGGACGAAGGATTTAAATTGATTATGGTTAGCTTTTAAATAGCGCAAAGCAGGATAATAGATAATAAATTTTATGATACAGATACGAAAAGGAGAGAAGAAAGACGCGGCCGCTATCGCCGAACATTTGTTGTTGGCAATGGAAGATATCGTTTATCTATTCATTGGAGAAAGAAATTATGATGAAGCTTTCCGTTTTATTTCCACGCTCGCCGAACACGAAGGCAATCAGTATTCCTACCATCATAATTGGGTAGTAGAACAGGACGGTCAGATCGTTGCAACGGCATTGGTTTACGATGGTGCCCATCTGGAACAGCTCCGGACACCTGTTGCTAATTTGCTGCATGAAGCTTACGACCTGGATTTTAACCCCGAAGCAGAGACTCAGGCTGGCGAATATTACATAGATTGCATAGGTGTGAACCCAAGCCAACAAGGAAAGGGGATCGGTACGAAAATACTGAATTTCCTGATCGAGGAATATATAGAGAAACGAGGAATTACACTGGGACTCTTAGTCGATGAAATCAATCCCAATGCGAAGAAGCTTTATGAACGTTTAGGCTTTGAGGTAGTAGGGGAGAAGACTTTGCTTGGAAAGCGTTTAGAGCACATGCAAAAGATACCAACCAATCTTAAATAACAAAGGGCCTGTCCAACTTGGACGGCCCTTTATATTTACATGAATTGATATTACTTTTTCTTACTTTAACCACCAAGTTTTCACCGTGGTGACATCGGATCCGGAGAACTGACTAGCAATTGCTGCAGACACATTTGCTGAGTTGTTATTGTACTCGCCCGAAGGGTACATCCAACGGTAAGCAACATGGTTTTTATTTGATTTTGCAAATTCAGGATATCCAGTTCTTAAGTGATCAAAATATGCTGACCAGCCTCCCTGATGGAACGAACGTAGATACTTTTGCATCATGATGCGCTCAAGCTTGGCTTCTTTTGTTGCTGCCAAACTTAATTTAACGGTAGGCTGCTCAATATAGGCGTTGGCTACAGACTCATTGACATAGCTCGCCATATTCTTAGCGTAGTTTTCGTAGAACTTAAAGCCCGATTTGATTCCCGCTTCATAGTAAGCATTGGCATCGCCGCTTACCCATCCTCTAATTACAGCTTCCGCTAATAGGAACTGCTGTTCTGCATATCCTATCAAAATTGAAGGCTCGTTCGTCGCATCTTTCGTGAAACGGTCTGCAACTTTAGATACTAAACCGTTAGTCGCTTTCTCATTCACCTTCCCATAAGGTTGTACCGGGTCGCCACCTTCATAAGCCGTGAAATCATTTACCGGTTTACCTGCTTTCGCTGCCTGCGGAGTTCTCGTAAATAGCACAAATAAACGAGCATCCTTTAAGTCCTGAAGTCTTTTGACGTATGTAGAATCTACATACATCCCCGAACCATAACTACTAGAGTTGAACTCTGGATATCGGTTACCCGCCTGATCTAAATACATTAACTTTCCATCGTCGGCAGATCCGGTAAACAGGGGTTGCGAGCTCACAATATTTGCGAAGGCTTGCTTAGGCGCGATACTCGCATCAGCTTCCTTCAATGATAGCGTCATCAACACTTTCAAGCGGTATGCATTTACCATCTTTCTCCATTGTGATGCCGACCCATTATAGATAATATCTCCATTGATCTTCGCCTCCACTTTCGATAATAAGGTGTTCGCTTCTTCCAATTCTTTTAAAATGCCTAAGAAAACGTCTTTTTGGCTATCATACTTAGGCGTTAGCAGTCCAGCGCTTTCACCTTTTAACGCTTCACTGTAAGGGATGTCTCCAAAATTTAAGGTCAGATTGTAAAAGTAATAGGCACGAATGAATTTACCGATAGCAACATATTCAGGAAGAGCCATACGCTCGCCCTCTTCGATCATCTTCGTTACATTTCTTAAATTGGTATATGCGCCAAAGTCGCTACGTTGCCATGCATAGATCTGATTCGAGTTTTCGCCGTCCGTTTGTACAATCATTTTTAAGGCATATAAAGGACCAGTACCTTTAAATGTGTTGAAGGCATCCCATTCAATCTTTGTTAATAAAAACTGTGGGTGGGTTGTTTTGGATTCGTTGGGATTATCATTGATCTCCGACAGTTTACGACATGAGCTATTCGTAAAGGCTAAAATCAAAGCAAGCGCCAATAGAATATATGAATTGATTTTCATTGTTTAGAATTTAAAGTTTAAGGATACACCGATGTAACGGGATGAAGGATCTTGTAAGTTGTTGTCATCACCAAAGTCAGGATCTAGGAAAGGGATGTTTTGCCACATCAATAAATTATAACCAAATACCGATGCATTGATTGCTTTGACCTTGTCTGTTTTGATAAATTTATTGATATCATATCCTACAGACAGACGTCTTAATTTCACAAAAGAGCGGTCAAATACATTCGCAAAGAATTTATTTTCATCCTCCGTTACGCGCGCGCGATATGGATATATCTGACTCCAAGTCTGCCAGCTAACTGCCTGTGTATTCTTCTCATATTGACGTGTATCTGAGATTACATTACCATCAACATCTCTCTTCAATTCACCACCGGTTATAATAACCCCCTCTGGTACATACACATATTTGCCTGCGCTATATTCTGCTTCACGATATTGTGTCGATGATGGATGCTTTCCTCCCCACCACATCTTCTCATGAGTTATAGAATTAATCACCCCACCAATAGAACCATCGATATCTAGATTTACTGTAACATCATGAATGTTGAATCTGTTCTGGAAACCAAATCTCCAGTTCGGTTCCAAATGACCGATGTTTTTTGCATAGCTATCAGGGATAGGCATACGCGTATTTGGATTTAAGATCACCTGACCATCCGCAGATTTCTGCCAAACCGTCGCATAGAATGAATCTGCACGGTCGCCAACCTTTAACTCACCAAATTTCTTGGCTCCTTCAATATTCTCAACCTTCTTGATCTGGCGGCTCCAGTTTACTCCGAAGTCCCAGCTGAAGTTCTCTCGCTTTATAGGGTTGATGTTTAGCATAACCTCCACACCATGCGTTCTATAGTCGATAACATTCGACTTCTTGTAGTTGAAAGCAGATGCTGCTGAGGTAGGTAAGTTTTGTATTTGGAATTCATCCCCTACATTGTAATAGGTCGCTTCTGCACTTACTTTATTATTTAAGAATGATAGGGCAAAACCAGCCTCAAAAGAAGTGGAGCGCTCAGGGTTAATATTCGGGTTTGCAAGTGTCTCCGGATAGCTTACCGATGGTGTTGCGCCGTAAGTCAAGCTCTTCGCATAAGTTAAATAGGTGCTATATGGATCTAAATCACTTGAAACCTGGGCTAAAGAAGAGTACACTTTTAGGTAATCGATTCCTGCCGGTAATTTGAAGTAATCAGATAAAACAGAACTCAACGAAACCGCCGGATAGAAGTACGAATTCTGTCCCTGTGGCAATGTAGAAGACCAGTCATTTCTAGCGGAGAAGTTTAAGTATGTAGATCTCAAGATATCAAAGCTAACCGATCCATATACCGAGCGAATAACTTTCTCTGAAAGGAACGACGTTGAAGTCGAAGGCCCTTGCGTATTTCCCAACGCATAAAGCTGCGGCACGATCAAACCATCGGTAGCTGAGTAGAAGTTGTTGAACTTTCTTTGGTAAGTCGAAGAACCAGCATTGATGTTGATGCCGAAGTTCTCGCCGAAGTTCTCTTGATATGTTGCTAACACGTCCGCATCGAAATCAAGGCGTTTGTTGTTCCAAACTTTATAATCTCCGTTTCTGGAGTCGCCATAGTTCATGTAAGACTTCGGACTTTGCATGTCTTCAAAAGTCATATTTTGTCTTGCGGAAGCACGCCCTTGCAAGGAGAACTTTGGTGATATCTGCCAGTTCAATGTAGACTGACCATGCAATACATCGCGGTTATGTTGTTGGTTTAACTCCTCCGCAGCGAAGTATGGATTGTTGTACCATGCGTAGTTGTAATTCGCTTGGCGGAAGCCTTCTTGTCCAGGGATATATAAATGCTCGCTTAGCTCCTTGCCATTCACATCATTACCCATCCACAATAAGATGGTGTACATGTGGTTCTTAGGGCCATAGCCATAACGAGGGTAGTTTGGCGAATAAACTTTATTGTACGATAAATTCACATCTAACTTCAGAGAGGGGTTGAACATATACGATGTGTTCAAAGTTGCACCTCCTGATTGTAACTGCGAGTTAGGAACCTGACCTTGTTGGATCGCATATTTTCCAGTAAAGAATACAGCGGCTTTTTCACCTTTATAGGCCAAACTCACGTTGTTGTCATTTACAAAACCCATGCGCAAGAAATCCTTCAAATTGTTATGCGAAACGAAGTCTGTCGGTACGCGCTCATATAAAGCACGGTCATCATAAATTGTCCCTCTAACATCTCCCCACCAAGGAATGATTTCGCCAGTTTTCTTATTTCTAATAGGACTATTCCATTGAGGTACTTTGATACCGGCATCAAGTTTCGGTCCCCAGGTCATGTCGCCATCGGATATACCGCCATCGGCACCATCCCAGAACTCATACATACCATTAGATCCTGAGCCATACTCATTCTGTGTCTCCGGGAAAACGGTAAATCCTGCGGTAACCATATTGGTTGTTGTAAAGTTGACTTCCAGATTCTCAGATTTAGCGGATTTTGTTGTAATCAAGATAGCACCGTCTTTACCGCGTGAACCATATAGTGTCGAAGCTGCTGTTCCTTTCAATACGTTGATGTTCGCAATGTTTTCACTCGGGACATCAAAGAAGTCAGTTTCAACTACAATACCGTCAATCACGATAATAGGCTTCTTTCCACGAAGGGAGAAGTTAGGCTTTTGGAAAATACCCGTCGGATTCGTAACGTTTAATCCGGCCACTTGACCAGACAGAGCATTACCGATATTCATTGTTTTAGATTGATCTAAAACTTCAGTCTTTACTTCTTGAGTAGCATATCCAATCTTTCTCTTTTGTTGTTTAATACCCATCGCGGTCACAACCACCTCTTCGATTGCAGACTCTTCCTTTAAGAGAATGATGTCAATTGGAGAGTTGTTGAATGTGACACGTTGTGTCACATAGCCCAGAGAGCTTATCTCCAGCACATCGCCGGGATTCGCTTCAATTTGAAAACTACCATCTAGCTTACTTCCAGTAACGGCTTTATTCGTTAAGTTTCGAATGGTAGCACCTACAACGGCTTCGTTGTTCTCATTTTTAATGGAGCCATTCGAGTAGGTTACATCGATGGAGTAAATCGGGTTGGTTGAATGGCTATCAACGGGCGTTGATGCATTCGAGCTACCCAGAAAAGAACTTAAGACCAGGGTAAGACCTAGCTTAGTGCAGTTCCGGTAATTACGGAGTAGAAATAAATTCATAAAAAATAATCAGATTAATAATGTGTGTTCCTGTTCTCGGAATTTGATGCAAAACAAGGGAAGTGCTTTTAACAAGTGTTTAACCAATTGTTAAATATTCAAGGAGTTTTTGTTAAATCTAGATAAACAGTTAATATGGAGGAAATCTATAGCGCCTAGAAAAAATGCCGATTTTTATCGATATTCGTGAAGTATACAAACTTTTAGAAACAGATCGGTGTTATATTATAATACGCTATGAAAGAAGAGATCGTCAAGCTGGAAGCTGTTAATAAAATCTATAAAACCGGGGATACCAGCATCACTGCTTTAGATACGACGGATATAGGTTTTAATAGCGGCGAACTTACGCTGATCATGGGACCTTCAGGAAGCGGGAAAACCACGCTGTTATCTATCCTAGGTTTTGTAATTTATCCTACTTCCGGACGCGTTTTCTACAAAGGTCAAGAGGTAACTAAGTTGAAGGAGAATGCGCTGGCCGATTTGCGGCTTAAAGAAATCGGATTCGTCTTTCAGCATTTTAACCTTATTGAACCGTTAAATGCCTTAGAAAATGTGATGCAACCGCTTATTCTTCAGGGTATGAATTCCGGAAAGGCTTCGGAGAAGGCAAAGAGGGCACTCGAGGAAGTCGGGTTGGGAGATCGCATCAAAAACCTGCCCAAGAAGCTAAGCGGCGGGCAGAAGCAACGGGTTTCTATTGCCAGAGCATTAGTAACTGAGCCATCGATGATTCTATGTGACGAACCAACAGCGTCTTTAGATGCTAAAAGCGCCGAGATGATTATGAATGAGCTCAAGTCGCTCGCAGAATCCGGTAAAGCTGTAATTATCGTGACGCACGATCTACGCCTTCGCAAATTTGCTGATCGTGTAATCTATGTGGAAGAAGGTGTCGTGTCGAATACCATAAAAAATGAAGATGACTACAAATAGAATATTTTATATCCTGTTCACCTCGATACTTTTCGTAGCCCTTTCTTCCTGTGGCAACAAAAAGGAGGAAAAACAACAATCCAATAAAGAGATACTCCAGGAGATCAAGGAGATTAAGGCTGTTGGAAAGGTTGTCAGTGCAAAAGACTGGACCATCATTTCTTCCAATACTTCCGCGCGCATCAAACAATTGCTGGTAAAGGATGGAGACTCCGTAAGCAAAGGACAATTGCTGATGCAGTTAGAAGCGGGTAATACTGACCTGGATGTGCAGCAAGCTAAAGCTCAGCTCAATAGCCTTAACAAAGAAAACAAAACCATTACAGAAGATATCCGCAAGGCGAAAGTTTATGCGGATGAACTGAAAGCCAAGTACGAGACTTCCAAACGTCTGTTCGAACAGGATGCGGAGACGAAAGAAAAGATGAGTACAGACTACTCGAATTGGCAACAACAGGAGCTTACGCTAAGGGGATTGCAACAAAAGCAACAAGCGCAGCAAGCCTCAGCCTACGAACAGCAGCTTGAAATTCAGAAAACCGAAAACACAAGATCGGATTTTCAAATCGTCGCAGCCTCCTCCGGAGTTATTACAGATCTTGTAGCAAAGGTAGGGCAGAGCGTGCAAGTTGCTATGGAATTAGGGAAGATTATCGATGTTGAGCATCCTATGGTTGAAGCTGAGGTCGATGAGCTTTTTGTGAATGATGTCAAAATCGGGCAATCGGTTCTGATTTTTCCCGTAGGCCGCAAAGATCAGGCTGCCAATGGGCGGATAACCTACCTGAGTCCGATTCTATCCGAGAAGTCTATTTTATACGAAACGGCAAATGAGGGACAGGATCGCCGCGTCAGAAAAATAAAGATAGAAATTGAGGGAAATAATGTATTAACCATTAACTCGAAAGTTGATTGTACGATAAGGATTAGATAGATGTTGAAATTAGCGTTTAAGTTTATTCGGTATGACCGCGCCAAAAGCGTAGGTATTATCATCGCTATTGTGATCAGCATCTTCTTGATCGGTCAACAGCTGGGGTTATTGTTCTTTCTGATGGGATTGATGGGCAACTTGGTTGGCAATGCGCCGGTGCAGGAAAATGAGATATGGATCATCGAAGCGCAAAGCAATAACATCAACTCGGTGAATAGCATCGATCAGCGTTTGGTGCAACAAATCGGTAGCCTCCCTGCGGTGGATATCGCTTATCCGGTGGTCTTGGCACCTGCGCAAGCTACCTTCCTCGATGGAAAAACAGCTGCTGTAACTCTCGTCGGCTCTCCCGTTCCGGAGTTTATCATGGGGCCAATTCCTAATCGGATTGCAGAAGGAGACGTCAGCTCGCTCATAGACCCCAATGCCGTATCCGCGGAAACCTTTAGTGCAAAGACCTGGAATACCGAGCTACATCTCGATAAACCCATTGAAATTAATGGGAAGCGAGCGATGATTACGGTGTTAACAAAGAACGCACAGGCCTTTGGTGCTAGCCTGATGTACACCTCCCTTGAAAATGCGCGATTGCTAGGCAATGCCGACCCGAGCAAAGTAAGCCTTATTGTAGCCAAGCTCAACGAAGGGGCAGATAAAGAACAGATTGCACAGGACATCGGACAACTCTTTCCACAATTGCAGGCTTGGGACCCAAAAAAATTGGAAAGTTCTACCGTTCGCGAAATCCTGATCACCTCCAATATGGGCATGAGCTTTGGCACTCTAGTGCTGTTTGCCATGATCAGTGGATTCTTCATCATTGGGCTGACCCTATACTCTTCGGCGTTAGACCGTATCAAAGACTATGGAACACTAAAAGCCATTGGCGCGAAAAAAGGATATGTCAATAAATTAATCGTAGCACAGGCATTTCTATACGCGGTTATCGGTTATTGCATTGCCATGTTTTTATTGTTCGGTTTTAAGTTTGGCGTCGCCAATTCCGGATTGGTCATCCAAATCAGTCCCGGCTTTGCCTTATTTTTATTATTTATAACCCTGATTATTTCCATTGGAGGTTCACTGTTCGCTGTGCGGAAGATTTCCAAACTCGAACCGGCCTCTGTATTCTAACATGAAGAAGATTGTATCTATCATATTGCTGATTTTACCTGTTTGGGTCGCTGCACAATCCTTGAGCATCGAACAGTTGTGGGGCGAGATGAGCAAGAACAAGGGCTTGCAGCAACGACAAGTTGAAACAGCCATTAAACAAGAAGAATTAAGCGAACAGAAAAGAACGCGCATACCTGTATTCTATATTGATGCCAATCTGCAGCATAATATCATTATCCCGACAACGCCTGTCCCGGCAATAGCTTTCGATCCAACAGCGCCTGACGGCGCCATTATCCCGCTTAAGTTCGCAACCAAATGGTCTTCGAAGGTCGGTGTACAGATGGAATGGGATATTTTCGACCCTAAGCGTAGCGTCGCGGAGCAACAAAAACAAATAGAAATCAACAAATCGACGATAGAACAGGCACGACAGACTGAACAATGGAAAAAGAATGCAACCTTAGCTTATGCTGCAGTCGTACTGGCCAGCGAACAATATGCATTAGCCGTAGAAGATTCCATCGCCTATCAGAAGATACTCGCCGTAGTTAAATCCAGATACGAGGAGGGGAGAGAAGGGACATCTGAATACGTACAGGCACAACAAGAACTCGAGCGCAAGCGAATAGCGCTTTATGAAGCATGGTCAGTCCTGCTGGACTCTGATTTAGAGCTAGGGCGATATCAAGATCTGGACACGACGAAGGTGCTGAGTTCAAATATGCAGGATATCCGACAGTTTATCCAAGCTTTACAACTTTACAATTACGATCTTGAAACGTTGAAGCTCGACCAGCAGATGAATGAGTTGCAGCAGCGGTCGCTAAAAAAAGAGCTTTTGCCTACACTTAAGCTCAATGCCTATTTAGGCGAGCAGCTCTATAGCAACGAATTCCGTCTCGACCGGGGCTCCGACTGGTTTGGAAATAGTTTTGTAAACCTCGCTTTGCGCATTCCACTGAGCAGCTACTTTACGATGCAACCGAGCCTAAAGAAGAATATCCTGCAGCAGCAATTGACCAGCCTTCAATTAGAAGAAGAACAATTGAACGATAACATTCAAAGCCAGCAAAAGGCCGTAAAAGTGCAGGCGGCGGAAAAGAAATTAGCCGCTTATCAGCGTATCGACCAATTAGCATTGGAAAACAAAGAGACCAAAGAAAAGGCGTTTCACGCGGGTCGCCTCTTATTAACAGAGCTTATGCAAGCCCATGCAAGTTATAATCAGGCAAGAAAAGATATTTGGCAAGCAGAATATGACCTCTTGAAAATAGCTTTAGAAAATTAATACCTCCCCATTTAGCAACTGATCGGATAAAAAACAGTACATCCAAAAACAAAAGTTTTTTCTTATTTTCCACATTAGAAAGCATCAGTATGATTTACCGATACTGACTATTCCGTGTAATTAAGCATTAATCAATTATATGTTCACAAGACTACTAGCACTAGAGTGGAAGTCATTTTTCCGGTCTGCGGGGTTTGGAAAGGGCCTTGCCATTAAACTATTCCTCGGATTTCTCGCCCTCTACTTTCTTTCCTCCTTCTTTGTTTTTGGTGCTGCACTTCACCCACTATTGAAGGAAGCATTCCCAGAAGACGAACCGATCCACATGGTCAATAAGTTTATTTTAGTATGGTACTGCTTAAGTTTTATTATGCGTATCATATTTCAAAATTTACCGCTATTGAATGTGAAGCCGCTTTTATTGCTCGATATTAATCGAGGAACGGTGGTGCATTATTCGTTGATGAAAACCATCTATTCCTTCTGGAATCTACTTTTTCTTGCGGCAATCATACCCTATACCTTGTTCACGCTGAACTTAGCTGTGTTTGCTCCACTGCAAATGATTGGTTGGTTCATTGCTGTAGTCGCCTTGGAATACCTGATCAATTTCTTAGCCCTGTATATTAGCAAGAACTTCAACGCTAATTTTAAAAGGGTTTTGCCGTTCATCCTGATTATTTTAATCTTGGTGGCGTTAGATTACTTTAAGATTTTTTCCATTAGCGATTTATTTGGGTACTTCTTAAACCAAGTGTTGAGCCTGCCAATCCTTGCCATCATCCCGATTGTTCTTGTCGCAATTGTTTACCGCCTGCTCTTTAACAATATTAAGCAGAATATGTATTTGGATGCCTACTTACAGCAGACAAAAACCGAATTCAAATCATCCGATTTATCTTGGACAAGCCGTTTCGGAGAACTCGCGCCCTACCTACAATTAGATCTAAAACTGCTGTGGCGAGCAAAACGCGCCAGAAATGTACTGCTCGTCTGTGTCTTATTCCTCGCCTACGGACTATTCTTTTATACCAACCCAAAGCTTATCGATTCCAGTATGATTTCATTTGTCGGAATATTTCTCTCTGGTATTTTCATCATCAACTTTGGACAATTTATTCCCGCCTGGGATAGCTCTTACTATCCCTTATTGATGAGCCAGAACATTACGATGAAACAATACCTGGAGTCCAAAGCCATCCTCATGTACCTGTCGGTGGGTATCCTGACCATGTTAAGCACGCCCTATCTATATTTCGGATGGAATATCCTTTGGACCAATATAGCATGTGCGGTTTACAATCTCGGCATCAACGTGCCGCTTATATTGTATTTCGGTTCCATGAACAGAAAACGCATCGATTTGGATAACGCGAGTTTCTTGAATTATCAAGGGATTGGCGCGGCACAGTGGTTAGTCGGAATACCCCTGTTGGCTATCCCAATCCTGATATGGGGCATCGCCAAAATGACGTTAGGTATTCAGATGGCGAATGTCGTCCTTGCGATTGTCGGCATCATTGGCTTTGCATTGAAAAATCAATTGCTGAACAGCATTTCGCAGCGCTATGAAACCAAGAAGTACGACATGTTAAAGGGATTTAGAGAAGTAAATAATTAACAATAAAATTGATAACAACATCAGGTTATGATCGAAATACAAAATTTAAGCAAGCATTACAACGGAGTACAGGTTTTAAATATTCCGCAATTATATATCAAGGAAGGGGAAAGCATAGGATTAGTAGGGAATAACGGGGCTGGGAAAACTACGTTATTTAGTTTGATATTGGATCTGATACAACCCGATTCGGGTTTTGTGAAGCTGAAGGGAGAGCAAGTACAGGGAAATGGGGCATGGAAAAAGTTTAGTACCGCATTTATCGATGAGAGCTTCCTGATTGGGTACCTGAGCCCCAACGAGTATTTCTATTTTCTGGGGGAGCTTCGGGGCATGAACAAAGTTGATGTCGATGCCTTCGTATCACAGTTTGAGGAATTCTTTAATGGTGAAGTCTTAAACAAAAAGGTTTTCATTCGAGACCTTTCCAAAGGAAATCAAAAGAAAGTAGGAATTATCGGCGCCTTGATCGGTGAACCTGAATTAGTAATTTTAGATGAGCCCTTCGCCAACTTAGACCCAACAACGCAGTTCCGTTTGAAGAACCTCCTGAATAAATTGAAACAAGAACATAAAGTGACGCTATTGATCTCTAGCCACGACTTGTCCCATACGGTGGATACTGCCGATCGCATTATCGCATTAAACAAGGGTGTGCTGGTCAAAGACTCCCCAAAAACACCCGAAACACTGAACGAATTGAATGCCTTCTTCGCAGTCGAATAGGGCAAACAGCAAGGATCGCTTCCCTTCGCATCTGAAGGATAGGGCGAACAAAAAGCCATCAGCATTTTACAACAAAGGCTGCCAGATTTTAAATCTAGCAGCCTTTTTATATTGGAATATTTATATCGTAGGCCTGTTAGGGCTTATACACGTTATCATCTTGTTTTACATCAGCCAGGCGCTGCGTAGGATCGATTACTACCTCTTTTGCTTTCTTCGGAAGTGAGATTGTGTAGCTTGGTTTTGTCCAGAACCAGTCGGTCAATACGGTGCGTTTAACGCCTTGGTAAATATCGTATGATTCTTCCGCAGGTTTCTCGCCGCGCATTTCGCGTAGCGGAATGTAGAAAAGCTCTTTGCTACCGTCGGTATAAGTCACCAACACATCAATAGGCATCGCAAAATCAGAGTTATTACGGATGGTTACCGCATTATCTGAGACATTCGAAATACCGTAGTCTATCTTGCGCGTTGTATTTAAGAATAAGTTGAAATACCATTTTAGATTGATACCAGAAATCTCTTCTGCCGTGCGCTTGAAATCATTTGGCGTCGGATGCTTGAACTTCCATTTGTCGTAGAAGGCAAGAAAAGTCTTGTGCAAGTTTTCTTTCCCGATGATATAGCCTAATTGCTCTGCCAATACCGCCCCTTTACTGTAAGCTTGGGTACTGTATGCAAAGTTCGTATTGTAATAATCGGCCAGTAGGCTCATGGGTTCTTCTTTGCCCGAAAGTGCAAGTCTATAATACGAGTTATATGCCGCACCAATTGGATTAAGCGCTTTTGCTGTTGGTCTCAAGAATAATTCCTGATAGGCCAGGTCTTCTATATAGCTGGTGAAACCTTCATCAAACCACTCGTCTACGGTTTCGTTGATGCCGAACAAATGCTGATACCAGGAGTGTGCCGCCTCATGGAAAATAACGCCCACTAAGCCTTTCAAATCTCTGCCCCCTGTAACCAGGGTCGCGGTTCCATATTCCATTCCGCCATCGCCACCTTGAACTATGGTATAAGTAGGCCATGGATAGGCGCCGAATTTTGTGCCTGTGAAATCAAAGAAATCTGTCGCCATACCTAATGCTGTTTTCCAATTCGAAACGATGGTCGCATCCGTAGGTAAGAATACGGTGTAAACCGTGATACCAGCTTTGGACTTCGCCGAGTCTACCACAAACTTAGTATCTGCAGCCCAGGCGAAATCATGGATGTTCTCCGCTTTATAATGCCATGAAGCTTTATTGTTCTTTGTTTTTACTTTGGCATTCTTTACATAGCCCTTCACTTCCGATGGGTTCTGCAATTTGCCGGATGAACCGATTACATAGTCTTTATTGATGTGGATGGTTACATCGAATTTCCCGAAGGGAGCAACGAATTCGCGACCTATATACTCGTCCAAATGCCATCCGAACTCGTCAAAATGTGCCATCTTAGGATACCATTGGGTCATGGAGAAAGCAACGCCCTCAGCCGAGTTACGTCCGCTACGGCGGATTTGCTCAGGCACCTGCGCCTCCCATGTCAGCTCGAATGTTGCAGTGCTGTTGTCGGCAATTGCGGATGGAAGCGTCACTTCCAGAATCGTACCGTCTTCTTTGAAGGTCGCGTCCTGACCGTTGAACTTTACAGTTTTGATTTTCTGGTAACCGATCTGGTTAGGTTTTAAAGTCGATATTCTGCTTTGTAGCTGCGGTTTCTCTTTGCTGCCGATATTCTGCATCATCCGACGATCCGGATCAGGAATCACCTTTAAGCGCTCGTCCATCATGCTCCCCGGTTGGAAGGCATTAAAATAAAGATGGAAATACACTTTGTTTAAGGACTGACCGGAGTTATTGCTGTATTTCAAGGTCATCTTTCCATCATACTGAAAAGTCTTTTCATTGACATCAATATCCATTGTATAGTCAACGCCTTGTTGCCAGTAGCCTTTACGCTGTGCAAATCCAACAAGCGATACTACCGTTAAGAATAGAAGGGTTATCGAAAATTTAAGTTTCATAACCCCAAAAATACAAAAATGTTTGATTGATTAATTAGCTATCCATGTAGCAATCCCGATACCTTTAAGTTTAGGCAATGACAAACTCGATGCCCAGCTCGCGAAGGCGAGCCGTAAGTTCGTCGAACTGATCGGTATTGACGAATAATTTGTTTCTCCAAACCCGCATCGGAGTGGATTTGCCCTTGCGGTAAATCGCTAATAGATTGCCGCCCGAGCGCATATGATTTTTGATGTATTCGATTTGGTCTATCGCCACTTCCGAAGTCTTACCAGCCTTCTCAATGATCAGGCGGTTGCCATCGATCGTCCATGTAGAATTTTGATAGCTGAGCTTTGCACCCAGAAACATAATGGCGGGGATACAGAATAACAATGCAATAATCTTGATCAGCTCGCGCAGTTCGAAGAAAGACAGGATGTAGCCTGCGGCGAATAGTCCGCCAAGGAGTATCCAGATAAACTTACCTCGGTGTAGGGTGTGAATCTTATATTCCATCCGACTTAGTAGTTCACATCAGGCTTCACTTCCTCACCTTTTTGGTTGATGTAGATCATCTCGTCTTCTCCCGTTTTAACCACATTAGCATAACCGTCAACAAATTGCCCCGCAAAGCTGTAATTAAATGGAATGACTGTCTCTCCTTTACCATTGATATATCCGTAGCTCAGGCCATCTCGGCTAGCAACAAATAGATCGTCTACATCGGCAAGGAATAGGTATTGGAAGCCCCCTACAAGAAGCTTCTGATCTTTGATCGTATAGACCTGCATGTCTGAGCCAGCTAATACAACATAGTATTTGGGGTCAAACTGCATAATACTTTCATAAGCAGCAGGAACGACGACTTTACCAGACTGATCCACCAAGCCAAATTTGTCGCCCTCTGAATACACGGCATATGCATCAATGAAAGGTGAAAGCGACGTATAGCTGACCTTCCATAGTTTCTTGCCCTGCTTATCCATCAAGCCCGATTGACCATCCTTAGCATATATGTAAGCATTGACAGCGGGGTCGAATTGTAATTCATCATATTCCAAGGGAACCGTGAAATTTGCTGTCGTATCGATGATGCCATATTTGTAGTCTTCGGTAACAACGATGAATGTTCCATCGATGTACTCTCCAACAGACGAGTAAATAGGCTGAGTCAACACACGGCCGTCCTCTGTTTTTAGACCATAACTGAAGTTCGTGGAGTCATGATAAGCAATATAGCCAGCACCGAGCTCGATGTCGTTCGTTACTTCTAATTCGTCAATGGAAATGGTTTCTTCTTCTTGAGCGAAAGCTAAATGTCCGATTAGACATAGCAAGGTGAAAACTGTAGCTAATTTCATGTTGTTGTGAATTATTTTTCAAAAATCCCTGTTTTTTTTGATTCTTCAAAAGGGATAATTCATTATTTATTAACAATGCGAGGCTAAGCCGATTAAAGCCCTCATGATTTTCTTTTTTAAAGCAAACCCTGTGTAAAGATTTATTGTATTCAGTATAAATCTTGTTCTGATGTTGCTTTAATCAAACTCGTATCAAACCCATATCAAAGCCCTTTCAAATGGGGTTTGATTTGGGTTTGTATTGGGTTATCATTGGGTTTAAAAGGGGACTGTGTTGAAGAAGGGGTGTAGAAGTTTCATCTTTCTGTTGAATCAAATAATACTGAGTTCTTGAAAACTCTTGGATGGAAGAAGATGTCTTTTCGTTTGGATTAAGGTTATTTCCCAAAATAGAGAAAAAATATTTTGCTAATAGAAGCTATTTAGTTAGTTTTGATATGCGTAATAATTAATTAGTTTAATTAACGTTTAGATAACAGTGTGATTATGGAAAATAGCCGCTCATTAGTTTTATTCTTATCAGCAATTGGTCTACTGTTTTGCAACTTAGCATCAGCCCAAAATAAACCTAAATGTTATGTAAGTGCCGGTGCTGGAGCAACCACAGTTCGGGGTTTTAATACGTCATTTGCTGATCTCCAATATAGTGTCAGGGAAGCTGATGCTTCAATCGATTATCAGCTGAACAGTAAGCCCGGTATTCTGATCAACGGGGGAGCCGGACTTTCGGGGACATTTGAGCAAGATGGTATCATTGGATGGGATGTGGGCTTAAACGTGCAAAGTGCAGGTTTCGGGTTGACGGCGGAATTGCTTGACCGTAAGGGGGAGCTTTCCAGTTTTTATCGGGATATGTTGCCCGAATTCGGAAAAACAAAGAATTTTCGGTATTGGGCACTTCATATGCCAGTATCTATTACTTACCTCCCATTCGAATACATAGGGTTTAAAGTTGGGGCTGACCTGTATTATCAGTTCTCCTCGAATATCACCGATAGCGAGTTTCCTTATGGAAGTTTGGGTAGGGCAATGGGTCTATCTTATTATACAGCAAAATATCAACATCCGTTTCAGCTCGGCGCCCATATCGGTGTATTTGCACCTATCAATGAGCAGTTGAGGATAGACCTGGACGCCTTTACGGACATAACCCCGAGATTGAATATTAATCCTGCCACCTCAAAGGATGATTTTAAATTCAGGGAAATGGGTGTCAGGCTGAATACACGTTATTATCTAAAATGATAAGATCTGGGCACTTCTTTTTTATAGCATCCTTCCTTGCTATATTATTTTTTATTAATCCGCCTAAGCTTAGAGCCCAAGTTAAGATTGTTATTAATGTGAGCGACACCCGTAGCGGAGTTCCGATCGAAAACGCAAATGTGACTAACCTGGAAACAGGTATAACCCGGACAACGGATGTCGGTGGAAATTGCTTGACTACGGTTTCCGATAAAACACGGCTTTCCATCTCGCATGTTTCATATCGGGATACGATTATTGAAGTGTCTGCGGATCACAAGCAGATATATGTGAGACTGTCCTCATTGGAGCTAAATATAGTTGAGGTCTATGCTGACCAACCGTTTAATAAAAAAGCTGCTCTTGGTGTAAACCGCGTTTCACTCCCTTTTTTAACGGCTACCCCATCTTTTCTGGGGGAACCTGACATATTAAAAGGCTTAACGTTCCTGCCGGGCGTTACAGATGGAAAGGAGGGATATTCGCATCTCTTTGTGCGCGGAGGCGAGCAGGACCAGAACCAGATCCTGCTTGATGGAGCTACGATGTTGAACGTGAACCATATCGGCGGATATATTTCTATGTTTCAGCCAGAGCTCGTCGGAGGGGTAGATTTTTATAAGAACTACTGGCCATCCAAATTTGGAGGCCGCCTATCTTCCGTGCTGGACATACGGACGAAGGAAGGAAATTACAAAGAGCATCATCAATCTTTTCAGTTTAGCCTGATTTCGCCCAAGTTCAGTGCTAGCGGACCCCTGATTAAGGATCGATTGAGCTATCACGTAGGGATGCGCAGAACAATTGTTGATCTGGCAACCGGCGCTATAGCAAGGAAAATACGAAGAGGCGACCGTACTGGTGATATTGGAAATCTTGTCTCGCAGGACTTGACCATGCGACTGGATGGCCGTTTGTCTGATAAACAGCATATTTCCCTCACCGCACTGCTTGGACGCGATAGACATTCTTTTTTAGAAAACTATCCATCGTACAATGAGCTATCAGAAGATAAATATGGTGTCAAAAATGAGCTTCTCGCACTAAATTACAGGATTAATCTCGTACCGACCACTTCGCTGAATGCACATGCCAGTTATTCCAATTATAGACACTTCTACGATATCTATTCGAAAACCAATGATGGGTCGGACTTCGGCGGAATGGACAAAAATAGCATCGAGGTTTCCAGTATATCCGGTAACAGTGTCCGTTCCATCAAATTTAATATCCATGGGAAGACACAGGTTAGTGACGCGCTAGACTTAAATTACGGTATAGAGCGGGAAGAATTTCAATACGGGATCTACCTGAGGCGGGGGGAAGCAGTTGACGGAGGGATAATCAGTGATTATTACCGGGATATGGATACGCGCGATGTTGACAATACAGCGCTGTCGGCAGATTTTTCGTACAGAATGACTGAGCGGTTCCGAGTCAATTCAGGCATCAGGATTTCCAGATATGGGCATGAACGGTCTGGCACTTGGCTATCGGAACCGAAGATCCTTCTGACCTATGAGCTCGATGATAGGTCGACAATTAACGCCGCTTTTAATATGCAGCGTCAGAGCGCTATGCTGTTAGGCTTTACGGACGATATGGGGCGTTTTAGGGAGTTTTATATAGCAAATGACGGTATCTTAGCTCCGTCATTGTCCAAGCAATGGTCAATCGGATATTTTCGTAATCCAAAAGGCTTATTGGACAACATGTCCATCGAACTCTTCCTTAAGGATCAGTCCGATGTTGTCAAATTTGCACCCTCTACTGATTTTGAGAAAGATGTGGTAGAATATAATGACTTCCTTCATCGGGGTGGAAGAATGAGGACCTATGGGGTAGAAGTTCTTTTGCAGAAGACTACAGGAAAGCTGCACGGTTCATTATCCTATACCTATGCCAAGTCCCAGTCTATGTTCGGGTCACTGAATCAAGGAAATTGGTTCAATTCGGATTTTGATTTTAGGAACTATGTTAACTTTCTGATGATGTACAATTTTGGAAAGGGTTACAGGCTCTCAGGAAGCTGGACCTATAAGACGGGAAGACCATTCACAATGCCTACAAGTATGACCGAAATAGAAGAATGGAGATCGGGCTTTCCTATTATGGGGAATCTTAACAATATGCGCCTGCCGGCCTTCCATCGGCTGGATGTCAATATTGAACGGAAATGGAAGACTAGAAAGGGGAATACAAGATGGTTTGGGATAGGTCTTTATAATGTCTATAATCGGGTAAATCCCTTCTTCGCACAGCCTTCGGATATTCCCGGAAAGTTGGAAGTCACAGGGATGTTCCCTATCATGCCTTCCTTCAATATCGGATTTGAACTTTAATACAATAACTGAACTATGATGCTACGAAAGTTTTGTAGAGATATATGGATCGTCATAGGCGTAGCGGTTTCATTCGTTGGATGTACAGACCATAAAACGACTATTCCGTTTGAGTTCCCTGCATATAGTCCTCGCCTGATCGTATTGTCGTCTGTAGGAACTATTTCGGGAGGAGAGGCTGTTGTATCGTGGAGTAGGCCATTGCGAGGTCAGCCAGGTGTTGTACCGGCACTGCCCAAGCTTTCCGTTTTCTTATTGGAAGAAGGTGAGCGCATCATCAAATTCAATGAAGTCCCCGATTCTGTTGGATATTTTGTCATTAACCCAGAAGACATCAGTCCCAAGCTTGGAATTGCTTACTCCATAGAGATACTGATGGAAGAAAAGGCGGAAAGGATCACCTCCGAAAAATGTTATTTGCCAGAGAAGCCGGTCTTGACGGATGTAAATATAGAATTAAACCCGAATCTGCCATCTTTGTATACATTGAATTGGTCGCAAGGAGCAGCCAAGGAAGGGATTGGTGCGACTGCACTATACCCGTTCTTGATTGCTGAAAAAGGAGTTAAGACTACAAAACAGGGGCTTTCGGCATACTTTCTTTCTCCAGAATTCAGATTTACGGACGGAAAGCCGTTGCATGGGAGAACCGGGAGTAAACGCTTTGATCGACAGATAAAAAAAGCTGACGGATCCACCGAACTTGCAAAAGAAGTAGATGTAACACTTGCTTATCTGTCGCCTGATTTGGCCAGATTTAAAAAGGAAATAGATCAACTGGGCTCCCTCGGAGAGGCCATATTTCAGACGGTACGCCCGCTCTATTCCAATATTATTGGAGCAGATGGCATTTTTGGGCTCTATAATGAAACCTCAGTGAGAGCGAATTTCTAGATAGCGGATAAGGTGAGTAAAGACCTTGTAAATTCACAAAAAAAGCATTGAACTTACTGTCCAATGCTTTTTACTTTTGATAAATTATGATAGGTGGTTAGTATTCTTCGACTAACTTAAAATCTTAATGTTTTCTCGGGGTTCAGTTTTGTGCCGTGGCTTAGCAATTCATAATGCAGATGCGGACCTGTTGAGCGGCCGGTATTGCCTAAACCACCGATTGTTTGTCCGGCTTCAACACGTTGTCCTACGCGAACATTTGTTCTGGAAAGGTGTGCATATCTTGTTTCCCATCCGTTGCTGTGTTCTATAATCACTACACGTCCGTACTGGCCTTTGTAGCCTGCATGCACTACCTTGCCTGCAGCGGTCGCTTTAATCGGTTCGCCCGATCTTCCTTTGATGTCGATGCCCGAGTGCATCTCTCTACCTTTATTGGTAAAAGGGTTGCGACGGTATCCAAAGCGCGATGTAATCTTGCCGTGGTGAGGAATTCCTAGGGGAATACCCTCTAATTTCTTGTCTAAATTCTTTAACTCTTTCTTGTAAAACTTGGTTAATTCTTCCAAGTTTATTTCCTCCTCTACAGGTCCTCCGACGTTTTTTATCTTAGGGGCAATATCTTTTAATCCCCTTTTACGCATTTTGGCATTAATTTGGTTAAGAGTACTATCGATAGCGTCAAATGATTTCTGGACTTGCTCCATACTCATTTGATTTGAGGCTTCCTCCGTTGCTAGCGATTGTTTTGCAGCCTCAAGGGCTTTCACTTTTTGAGTTAACTCTTTTTCGTAACGCTCGCTTGTGTTTTTCGTAGCGAGGTAAACGATAGTTCCGCAGGCGAGGCAAATCAATAGAACGCCCAAGCCAAGAACTCTTTTCCAGTTTTTTACTATAAAAGTAGGAACCTGGATCTTGCGATCAGAATCTCCGTTGGCATCTAGAATAACAACGGAAGTCTTTTGTTTAATCATACTTTTTACTTCTCTAAATACTGCTAGTCGAATTGCTAATTTATAGCAACTCCTAAATATTTAAGGATTTTTTAACATTTAATAACTTTAGACTTAACGTTTCTTAGAATAATTTTCATCTTTGCATTATGTCATTTTCAGCACGTATACTCGATTGGTATCAAGACCATAAAAGAGCACTACCATGGCGGGAAACAAAGAATCCTTACATTATTTGGCTTTCAGAAATCATCCTCCAGCAGACGAGAGTCGAGCAGGGGACACCATATTTTTTTAAATTTGTAGAGGAATATCCAAATGTAACAAAATTTGCTGCCGCCGAGGAGGAGAACATCCTTCGACTATGGCAGGGTTTGGGGTACTACTCGCGCGCTCGAAATATGCATAAGGCTGCTAAACAGGTTGTTGATTTGTATGCCGGGGTTTTTCCGACCCATTATATCGAGCTTTTGTCGCTGCCCGGAGTGGGCGAATATACTGCTGCAGCGATCGCTTCATTCGCTGAAAATCACCCACATGCCGTGTTAGATGGCAATGTTTTCCGGGTTTTATCACGTTATTTCGGAATTGAAGAGCCTATCAATTCGACCGCAGGGAAGAAGTTATTTTCCAAGCTTGCTGATGAGATGCTGGATCGGGAGCATCCCGGTGAATATAATCAGGCGATGATGGATTTTGGCGCAATGCAATGCAAGCCTAAGAACCCAGACTGCAGTATTTGTCCATTGCAGGTCGATTGTGTTGCGTTTGCTCAAGGATTACAAGGGGAACTTCCTAAGAAACTGAAAGGAAAAAAAAGTCGCGATCGTTATTTCCATTATTTCTTAGCGGAGCGTGATGGAGCCATCCTCATGTCGCAGCGTCCGGAGGGCGATGTTTGGACAAACCTTTTCGAGTTTCCGATGTTAGAAACGAGTGCGATGCTCTCGCTTGACGAATTGCAAGCATCCACTGCTTTTCGTGATATTTTTGGTGATGCACAGCTCATCCCCATAGAGGGGGTACAGAAGCATGTCCTTAGTCATCAGAATATTTATGCCCGCTTTTATAAGTTGGGAAATATCGATACAGATATAGCGAAAAAAAGCAATTGGAATTATTATTTGTTGGAAAATTTAGATAAATTAGCTAAACATAAACTGATTAGCTCCTTCGTTGAGCGATATTTTTAGTGCTAACTAATCCTAAATTATTGATTATTGTATGTCTGGTGTAAACAAAGTAATTTTAGTAGGGCATCTAGGTAAAGACCCTGAGATCCGTTATTTAGAAGGTAATGTAAGCGTGGCGAGTTTTCCCTTGGCAACTTCCGAGACCTTTAGTAAAGACGGGAAGCGTATTGAGCAAACGGAGTGGCATAATATCGTTCTATGGCGTGGCCTTGCAGACGTTGCGGTAAAGTACCTAAGCAAGGGTAAATTGGTTTATATCGAGGGGAAATTAAGAACCCGTTCCTATGAAGATAAAGAAGGTATCCGTCGGTATACGACCGAAATTGTTGCCGAGAGCTTTAACCTATTAGGACGTCGATCAGACTTCGAACCGCAAAATCCACAAGGATCGTCTACCGCTACATCTACCACTGAAGCTGAAAAAGAACAATCTGTTGATTTTACGGAGAATAATGATGATAATGATGGCTTGCCATTTTAACATTTGCCTAATTAATTACCTGAGCATATCATAAACTTTTTAAAAATTGCTGTATCTTTGGCGCATGTTGCAAGATAAAATAACGCAGTATACCCAAGAGATTGAAGCATTTGCTCCAAATTCGGCGCAAGATGTGGAGGCATTCCGTCTTAAGTTTTTAGTGTCGAAAGGCATCGTAAAGAGTTTATTCGAAGAGTTCAAAACCGTTTCATCAGAAGAGAAGCGCGTTTTGGGTAAAGTATTGAATGAATTCAAACAATTAGCTGAAAACAAATTTAAGGAAGCTTCAGAGCAATTTGAGAATGCAGCGGATAGCGGTCAGAGTAAAAAGGAAGGCGATCTTACCTTACCGGGCGAGGGTTTCCAACTTGGTTCAAGACATCCATTATCCTTAGTGCGCAAAGAAATCGTGGAGATCTTTAAGAAATTAGGTTTCGTTGTTGCCGAAGGTAATGATATTGAAGATGATTGGCATAACTTCTCGGCATTAAATTTTGCTCCGGAGCACCCGGCGCGTGATATGCAGGATACTTTCTTTGTGAAGAAACAAGATGGTAATGATGTGGTATTGCGTACGCATACTTCTTCGGTACAGGTTCGATTGATGGAAAATGGACAACCTCCATTCCGCGCGATTATGCCTGGGCGTGTTTATCGTAATGAAGCTATTTCTGCTCGTGCACACTGTTTCTTCCATCAGGTGGAAGGTTTGTATGTAGACGAGGAAGTTTCATTTGCAGATTTAAAGCAGACCTTATATCACTTTGTGAAAGAGTTGTATGGCGATGATACGAAAGTGCGTTTCCGTCCTTCTTATTTCCCTTTTACCGAGCCTTCGGCAGAGATGGATATCTCTTGTACGATCTGTAAAGGTGCCGGCTGCCAGATGTGTAAGCAATCGGGTTGGGTAGAAATCTTAGGCTGTGGTATGGTGGATCCAAATGTATTGGAGAACTGTGGTATCGACAGCAAGAAATATTCGGGTTATGCATTCGGTATGGGTATCGAACGTATCACCAACTTGAAATATGAGATTCGCGACTTAAGGCTATTCTCGGAAAATGATGTTCGTTTCTTGTCTCAATTTGAAACAGAGATCATTTAATAAAAAGAAAATCAAACCTTCTGCTGCCCATACCCTGGGCGGCAGAACTTTATAAACGTTAAACTAGTTGATGGAAGATAAAATAGTCATAGCAATTAAGAAGTCTGCTCGCGAACTTTTTAGAAAGTATGGCTATAACAAAACTAGTGTCAACGAACTCGCCAAAAACGCTTCAATCGCCAAAGCGACCTTTTACAAACATTTTGCTAGCAAGGAACTTATTCTGCACGCCGTCCTGATGGATTACATCGAGGAGAATGTGTCGGACATCCTGAACAAGCATGTCAACGAAAAGGATTTGGCAACCTTTCTGGCGAATACCATCCTCAAAGTCAGCCGTGTTACCTATACGGTTTGTAATGAGTTTGTCGGCTGGGAATTCCTCCGGGAGTCTGCCAATGCGCAGGAGTACCTCAAGATACTCTCGGACGATTTGGAGTTTCTGCTGCTGCGTTCCTTTATGCAGAATGAAACCATCAGCGCCACCATCCCCGAAGAACGCCTCACCTTCCTAATTAAATGCAGCAAGAATATCGTATTCTCCTTCGCCTTTACGGCAGTTTCCGTTGCAGATGTCCGCAAAAACTTTATTTCCTTCCAAAAAGATATGCTTCCTTATTTGGTGGAGGCAACGCTTTTGTAGGTTAGATATAAGATATAAGACATTAGATTTTAGACACTTGGTTTGAAAGGAAAGGTTGTTTTGAACCTTTGTTTAATCAGGAAGGAGAATTTGTCTTGAACCAAGAAAGGAAGGATTTTAGGATTGTCAGGATCGGGTAGAAACGCTTATTCCAAGTTCAAAGACAAGCCCCTACCTTTCCTTCTTCAAAGACAAACCCCCTTTTTGCCTCTTCAAAAACATCCTTTCCATCTATCCTATACTATAAAAAAGTAGCCGCCATACTCTAATGTCTAAAATCTGACATCTAATATCTAATCTAAATCGTATTTTTGCACCCACTATGGGAAGAAGAATTGCTCAAGACAAAAAGTTTATTTCCGATCTGTCGATCATTGACATTGCAGAAGAGGGGAAAGGTGTAGCTAAGCAGGATAATTTAGTTTATTTTATCGAACGTGCTGTGCCTGGTGATGTGGTTGATGTGGAGTTGATGCGCAAGAAGAAAAGCTTTGTTGAGGGTCGTGTGACAGCGATCAAGCAGGCTTCGGAATATCGTGTTGAGCCGTTTTGCTCTCATTTTGGGGTTTGTGGTGGCTGTAAGTGGCAGCATATGACCTATGAGGCGCAACTGAAGTTTAAGGAGCAATATGTTGGAAATGCACTTTCGCGTATCGGGAAGGTTGATGTTTCGGATATGGAGCCGATCTTGGCGTCGGAGCAAACGAGCTACTACCGTAATAAATTAGAATATACTTTTTCGAATAAACGTTGGTTAACGGATTTGGATGATGTGCAGCCGGGCGATTCGATGGATGCTCTAGGGTTCCACGTTCCGGGAAGATTTGATAAGATCTTAACCGTAGACCATTGCTATCTACAACAGGATCCGTCAAACGATCTGCGCAATAGCATCTTTGAATTTGCTAAGGCCAATGAAATCTCTTTTTACGACCTGAAGCAACATGAAGGTGCATTAAGAAACCTGATTATCCGTACTTCTTCAACGGGAGAATTGATGGTTATCGTCGTATTTGCTTATCCGGAAGAAGGACAGGTTGATTTGTTGATGTCTTTCATTCAAGAGAAATTCCCGACGATTACTTCCTTATTATATATTATCAACCAGAAGCGCAACGATACGATCTTCGATCAGGATATTCATATCTATGCCGGTCGTGATTTTATCTATGAGGAAATGGAGGGTTTGAAATTTAAAGTAGGACCGAAGTCATTCTATCAGACCAATTCGCGTCAAGCTTATGAACTTTATAAGATTACGCGCGAGTTTGCGGACTTAAAAGGCGATGAGCTGGTTTACGATTTATATACAGGCGCTGGTACCATCGCAAACTTTGTAGCAAAGACTGCTCGTGAAGTAGTAGGTGTTGAATATGTGCCTACGGCAATTGAGGATGCGAAAGTGAACTCGGCGATCAATGGTATAGCCAATACGAAGTTCTATGCCGGCGATATGAAAGACGTTTTAACAAGCGATTTCATAAAGGAGCATGGTAAACCGGATGTGGTGATTACGGATCCTCCACGTGCTGGGATGCATGCCGATGTGGTAGAGCGCATCCTGGAGATGGAGAGTGAGAAAGTAGTGTATGTAAGTTGTAATGCGGCTACGCAGGCACGCGATCTGGAAATGCTGCAAAGCAAATATGAAGTGGCAAGAATAAAGCCTGTAGATATGTTCCCGCATACACAACATGTGGAGAACGTTGTCTTATTAAAACTGAAGAAATAATGGATTTACAAGATTTACTAAATAAGCCGGAAGGCGAGGGGGAAGCTCCGAAAGGAAAGAGCCCGCTAGTTAGTTTGAAAGCAGATTTAGATTTCTATAAGGAAGCGATTCAAGAGGTTTCTGTAGAGCTGATGGCAGAGGGATATACGTTGTTCCCGATCTTTGTGGCTCATCAGCATGAAGTGGATTTGGGCGAGGTAATTCTAGATCGTCAGGAATTGAATACCGCTTGGACCATCCACGCTAGCTCCTTGGAAGAGTTTATTGAAAAGGGTTTGATTGAAGAGGAAAAGCGGGGCTATTTTGAGAAGAGTTTTAAACCGGCAAATGAATACATGTGTTTATTTGTGATCGTTCCTGAGGGGGCAAACTTCGTTTTCTATCCGTACTAAGCCGATCTATTTTAAACTTTTTAACATTTGCCAGTCTAAACTATTGCTACCTTTAGCGTATTCTATGTATAAGAAAACAAAACATATACTCCTTTTAAGTCTAATGCTATGCCTTGGCTGTGCTTTCTCGTTACATGCGCAGGAGTCGGGGTCTATTTCTGGTTTAGTGTTGGAGAAAGGAACGAGTACTCGAATTAGCGATGTGAATATCAATAACCTAAAGAATGGTCAATCGGCTCGTACAAATGTTTATGGTGTATTTAACATTTTCGCATCGGTCGGCGATACCCTGTCCTTCAATAAGGTGGGATATGGTCCGGTAAAGACTGTCGTTAGAACTCTGGAAGATATTTTAGTCGATTTGCAGTCTGGTTTGACGATAGAAACCGTTGTGGTAACACGTAGCTCAAGAGAAGCGGAAATGCGTGGCTATTTGGACGAGTATAGAAAAAAAGGTGTTTACAACAATGGACAGAATAAGTTCGGGACCTATCTGGCAAGCCCTGCCACAGCACTCTATAATCTATTTGGTCAGGAGGCTAAGAATGCGAAGCGTTTTGAGAAGTACATGAATCAAGAGTTGGAAGCAACGAAGGTCGATCGGATTTTTAATAAAACCTTGGTGACGCAGTTAACGAAGTTGGAAGGCGAAGAATTACAGTCTTTTATGGATCTTTATCGTCCTTCGTATAGCACTGCGCAATACTGGGGACAGTATGATATTATGAGCTACATTACGAGGTCTTTTAAGTCTTGGGATGAACAAGGGCGACCAAAATCTCAACGCCTACCGAAATTAGAGATTCCAGAACAACAAAAATAACCTATTGATTTTCAGTAAATTGGGGTTGGTTGATTTTGTTGCCATGCATTTTGGCATTGGCTTTGCAAATTCATTCCTTATTGAAACAATTAAAAAGTATTAAGATAAAATTTGTGATTATGAAAATGAATAAAAGATTAGCGGTATACGGATTAACAGTTGCAACTTCAGCGATGTTGTTTGCGAGCTGTTCGACTATTCAAAATACAAGTAGCACAACAAAAGGTGCTGTTGTAGGTACTGCTGCTGGTGGTGCTATTGGAGCATTAATCGGGGGTAAAGCTGGTAACACGGCTGTAGGTGCTATCGCTGGTGCTGTTATCGGTGGTGCTGCAGGTACCTTGATCGGTAAGAAAATGGACAAGCAAGCGAAAGAAATCGAGAACACTGTTGCTGGTGCTGAAGTAGAGCAAGTTGGTGAAGGTATCTTGGTTAAATTTGACTCAGGTATTTTATTCGACTTCAACAGTACTGCTTTGAAATCTAGCGCTAAAGCTAACATTGCGAAATTAGTAGAAACTTTAAATAAAGAGCCTGATACTGAAATCTTAGTATTAGGACATACAGACAACGTTGGTACGCTTCAGGCTAACCAAAAGGTTTCTGATGGCCGTGCGGCATCTGTAAAATCATACGCTGTATCACAAGGTCTAGCAAGCGGACGTATCAAAACTGAAGGTAAGAACTACTCAGAGCCAATTGCATCTAACGATACAGAAACTGGTAGAGCAGAAAACCGTCGCGTGGAAATCGTTATCGTAGCGAGCAAGAAAATGCAACAAGAGGCTAAGCAAGAAGTTGGTCAATAAGAGTCAACTCTTGATATATAGAAAAGGCGTATCATTGGATACGCCTTTTTTATTGTGCTGTATTATTCTGAACGTCATTAATTTCAAAGGTAGTTAACAACTTTTTCGTCGCTTTTCTTGTCTCAAATTGATACATCAAACTTTTTGTTAAATTTTAGTCAACTGCTGACAAACTGTCATTTCTTTTCGTTTTTATTACTAACTTTGTACTCTTTGAAAATTGACTATGCTAGAGTTATCACATACAACGAAAACACACGATGAGACGCGCCAAGGAGAGGCTTTGGAGTTGGTGCCTACCGGAATGTCCAATGGTCGTAAGCTTTACATTGAGAGCTACGGATGCCAGATGAACTTTTCGGATAGCGAGATTGTTGCTTCTATCCTAATGGAAAAAGGGTATGAGACAACACGTGATTATAGGGATGCGGACGTGGTGTTTATCAACACTTGTTCGATACGTGAGAATGCGGAAACCCGCGTTCGTAATCGTCTGAAGGAGTTTGAGTCGGCGAAGGCAAAGAATCCGGGGATGGTTGTAGGCGTTCTAGGTTGTATGGCCGAGCGTTTGAAAGCTAAATTCTTGGAAGAAGAGAAGTTGGTTGACGTCGTTGTGGGACCTGACGCTTATCGCGATCTTCCAAATTTGATTGATAAGGTTGACGAGGGCGGTCGTGCGGTGAATGTTTTATTGTCACGTGAGGAAACTTACGCTGATATTAGCCCGGTTCGCTTGAACTCGAATGGTATCTCGGCTTTCATTTCCATCATGCGTGGTTGTGATAATATGTGTTCTTTCTGTGTGGTGCCTTTTACCAGAGGTCGCGAGCGCAGTAGAGATGCAGAATCTATCGTCAGAGAAGCACAAGGTTTGTTTGACGCTGGTTATAAAGAAGTAACCTTATTGGGTCAGAACGTTGACTCATATAAATATACGCCTCCCGTTGCGGAAGGTGAAGAGGCTAAGCCTACGGTAAACTTTGCGCAATTACTTGCCTTGGTTGCGGAGGTGAGCCCAGAATTGCGTATCAGATTCTCAACGTCGCATCCAAAAGATATTACAGATGAGGTGCTACATACGATGGCACGTTATGATAATATCTGTAAGTATATTCACTTGCCAGTTCAGTCCGGCAACTCTAGGGTATTGGATCTGATGAACAGAACTTACGATAGAGAATGGTATATGGAGCGCGTGGATGCAATTCGTCGTATCATTCCTAGCTGCGGTATTTCTACGGATGTGATTACGGGTTTCTGCACAGAGACGGAAGAAGAACATCAGGATACTTTGTCGATGATGGAATATGTGAAATATGACTTTGCTTATATGTTCGCTTATTCAGAAAGACCAGGTACCTTAGCAGCAAAACGTTATGAGGACGATATCCCGGAAGAGGTGAAGAAGCGCCGCTTGACGGAAGTTGTCGATCTTCAGCGCGAGCATAGCTTATATCGCGTACAGAACTTTGTGGGCAAAGTTCACCGCGTATTGATTGAGGGTTTCTCAAAACGTTCAGATAAAGACTACTGCGGTAGAAATGATCAGAATACGATGGTTGTTTTCCCGGTAGATGAACGCTATAATGTTGGGGACTACGTTAATGTATTAGGAGAAAGCTGTACATCAGCAACATTGATCGGAAAGATCGTAGACTAATATTTCAAAATAGAAGCTTATAAATGGATCATCAGGATATAAAGAATAGGTTTGGAATAATTGGAAATTCACCCTTATTGAATCGTGCAATTGATATTGCACGCCAAGTGGCACCTACCGATATATCGGTTTTGATTCAAGGGGAGAGTGGTTCTGGTAAGGAGGTTTTTTCACATATCATTCATCAGCTGAGCGGCCGCAAGCATGGTCCGTTTATCGCGGTGAACTGTGGAGCCATTCCTGAGGGAACTATCGATTCGGAGCTTTTTGGTCACGAGAAAGGTTCATTTACCGGTGCTCATGAAGCCCGTAAGGGGTACTTTGAAGTGGTCGATGGCGGTACAATCTTTTTAGATGAGGTCGGCGAATTGCCTTTAGGTACGCAAGCTCGTTTGCTTCGTGTATTGGAAAGTGGAGAATATATCCGCGTGGGATCGTCTAAGGTGCAGAAAACAAACGTACGTGTTGTTGCTGCAACGAATGTGGATGTGTATGAGGCGGTAAAGAAAGGTAAGTTCCGTGAGGACTTGTATTACCGTTTGAATACTGTTCCATTGCGTATCCCTTCTTTGCGCGAGCGTAAGGAAGATATCTATCTGCTGTTCCGGAAGTTTGTAGTCGATTTTGCTGATAAATATAGAACTCCGGGTATTCAACTAACACCGGACGCACAAGATTTATTGACCAATTACTCATGGCCGGGGAATGTTCGCCAATTGAAGAATATCGCGGAGCAAATCGCTGTATTGGAAAAAGAACGCGTCGTGACTGCTCAGATATTGAGTAACTATATTCCTATTGAATCTCAAACGACTTTACCTATGCCGGTAAAGGATGCGAATAAAGAGAATTTTTCAGAAAGAGACCTGCTGTACAAAGTGCTTTTCGATATGAGAAAAGACATGGTCGATTTGAAGAAGCTCGTCGTTGAATTGATACAGAATGGTTTCAATCCTGGCACTATTGAGCAGAACTCGCCATATATCAATCAATTATATCAGGAAGTTCGTCCTGCTGCGAATAATATCGTTAATGACGATTATGCGATTGCGCAGCCTCCTACATTGACGATCCATAATCCAAATCAGCCAAATGGCAATAACAGTGATTATTTAACTTATGATACACAAGATGTGGAGGAAGTCGAAGAATCATTATCTTTGGTAGACAAGGAGTCTGATTTGATTAAAAAGGCCCTGAGAAAGCATAAAGGGAAAAGGAAGGCGGCCGCTCAGGAGTTAGGAATCTCAGAACGTACCTTATATAGAAAAATTAAGGATTTAAATCTCGACTAATCTAACAAATTGATGTTTAAGATAAGAGGAATCGCTTTTGGCAGTTTATTAGCCATCATGATGGTCTGCTTGATTCAAGGCTGTGGAGTCAGTTATAGTTTATCCGGAGGATCGATTCCAGAGAACATGAAGACTTATTCTGTAGCATTCTTTGAGAATATTTCTCCTATTGTGAATCCGAATTTCAGTCAGAGCTTCACGGAGAAACTAAAGGAAACCATCCGGACACAATCCCGTTTAAGCCAAGTGAATCAGGATGGCGATGCAGTCTTTGAGGGCGTCATCACCAATTATGCGATTACAGCGGCTGCGGTAGAGTCTAATACGGATTTCGCAGCATTGAACCGTTTAACGGTGACAGTGAAAGTGACTTACAAGAATTCGAAAGACGAAACGGGTGAGAGCGACTTCGAGGAGTCTTTCACACAGTTCAAAGAATTTCGTGGCGATTTCACCAATCAAGAGAATGCTCTTTCCGCAGAGATTGTGAAGATGCTCACCGAAGACATCTTTAATAGGGCTTTTAACAACTGGTAATCTACTTATTGAATACAATGGATCAACTTAATATATTTAGAAAAGCATTGGAGAATCCCCTGGAAGTTAGTGAGGCGGATTTTCAGTACTTGCTTTCCAAATATCCTTATGCTCAACCCATCGTTTTTGCAAATGAACGTAGAAAGCAATTGGAACAACAGCCTGTTGATAAGCAAAAGACTTTGTTGTATGCCTATAATGCTTTCTGGTTGCGGGATTACCTGCAAAAACCGGTAAAGGATATCCCTGAGCTAGAAGTAGATTCTGATGATTACATTAGCTTTGAAGAGGTAGAGAGTCCTGCTATTCCTGCTGAGGGGATGGAAGATAATGCGGAAGTTGAAGATAACTTGCAAGAGGAAATTGCCGAGGAAGAGGACATCGAAGTTGAGGCGGAAGAAACAGTAGAGGAAAGTTCTACAGCAAATGCTTTCGTTGAAGATAAACAGGATGTTGGGGATGATGCAGCGAACGAGGAGACCGAAGAGGAGATAGATGAAAGCCAGCTTTTCGATTATGAGAAGTATGTTCTAGGGGCAAAGCCAAGAAGTACTAGCAGAGTCACTCTGGAAGCGGAGGTAGAGGAGGAAATCGAAGAGGAAGAGCCTGCAACATTAGAAGCTGTCGAAGAAGAACAGGTGGCTAGTTCTGAAGAGGATATCAGCTTATATAATGATGAGTTGATGCCGTATAGCTTCCGTTGGTGGTTATACAAGACTCGTCTTGAGCATGCGGATACTTATCAGCCTTTTGCACAGCCGGTATTCCCGAAACCCCATAAGGGACAGTTTGATCCGCGGAAGTTGGATGAGGCGATTTTAGATCAGCAAATCCGTGAGAATATCTTCCATTTACAAAACCCGGAAGATAAGCTCAGCGAGAAATATCAGAAAGACACGGTAGAGTTTAATCCTGCGGAAGTGAAAGATGAGGTCATCGAGAAGTTCATTCGTGAAGAGCCACAAATTCAGCCTCCGAAAGCGGAAGAAATCAACAACGAAAATAAAGCTAGAAAGAGCTCTGAAGACCACTTGTCTGTTGTAACAGAGACATTAGCAAATATTTACGAAGGACAGGCAATGTACGAGAAAGCGATTTTGGTATTTAAAAAATTAATTTCCGAGAATCCAGAAAAAAAATCGTACTTTGCGACCCGAATTAAAGAATTAGAACAAAAGTTATAAATAGAAATATAAAAATGACAACCTTATTTATTATCCTTATCATTTTAGCGAGCTTATTATTATCGTTTTTCGTATTGATACAGAATCCAAAAGGTGGAGGTTTATCCTCAGGATTTTCAGGCGGAGCTAATTTAATGGGGGTTCAACGTACCGGCGATATTTTAGAAAAAGGTACATGGATCTTAATCATTGCATTAATGGTATTCAGTTTAGCGATCAACATTATGGGTCCATCAGGATCAAATGCTGGTGGTTTAGGTGATCAGATTGAAGCACCTGCTCAAGGTCCTAATCTTAACTTGAATCCTAACGCTAATCCTACTGCTCCTGCAACAGGTACTACAGCACCTGCAACTCAGGCGCCAGCAGCTACAGATTCTACTAAATAAGTTTAGTCTTACTAAAGATATTTACCAAGCCCTGCCCATCCGGACAGGGTTTTTTCTTATGCCTAATAAATAGCCTTAATGACAAGGTAGAGTATATTCCTGATGGTCATTCTGACAGCCTGACACGGCTTAATTTTCGCATATGTCAGTAATTTGTCTTGAAAATGGAAAAATTGGCAAAAAGAAAGTGCTTTTTTTGATTGGCATAGTTACTGATGCCCTACGTACAAATAAGTGAATTAAAAATATAAAAAACTGATATACAATTATGGCTTTAAGTATTAAACCTATCGGAGACAGAGTAGTAGTTGAGCCTGCTCCAGCAGAAGAAAAAACAGCATCAGGTATCTACATCCCTGACACGGCGAAAGAAAAACCATCTCAAGGTACGATCGTTGCAGTAGGTACTGGAAAACCTGAAGAACCTCTTACTGTACAAGTTGGTGATAAAGTATTGTACGGTAAATACGCTGGTACTGAAATTACTTATGAAGGTAAAGAATATTTAATTATGCGTGAAGCTGATATTTACGCAGTTCTGTAATTCAATCAATCAAACATTAACAATCTAACAATAGTAGCAGCGAAGGATTTATCGGCAGCTGTTATTATCTGACTACAATTTTCATAACAATGGCAAAACAAGTAAAATATAACGTTGAAGCGCGCGACGCACTGAAAAAAGGTGTTGATACTTTAGCGAACGCAGTAAAAGTAACTTTAGGACCTAAAGGTCGTAACGTAATTATCGAGAAGAAATTCGGATCACCAGCAATCACGAAAGATGGTGTTTCTGTTGCTAAAGAAATCGAATTGAAAGATGCTTTAGAGAACATGGGTGCTCAAATGGTGAAAGAAGTTGCATCTAAAACTGCTGATCAAGCGGGTGACGGTACAACTACTGCAACGGTATTAGCGCAAGCTATCGTTGCTCCTGGTATCAAATCGGTTGCTGCAGGTGCAAATCCAATGGATTTAAAACGTGGTATCGACAAAGCTGTCGCTGCAGTTGTAAATAACTTGAAAACACAATCTCAAGTAGTTGGTGCTGACAACAACAAAATCAAACAAGTTGCTTCCATCTCTGCAAACAATGACGAAATCATCGGTTCATTAATTGCTGAAGCTATGGAAAAAGTAGGAAATGATGGTGTTATCACTGTCGAAGAAGCAAAAGGTACAGAAACAGAAGTTAAAACTGTTGAAGGTATGCAATTCGATCGTGGATACTTATCTCCATACTTCGTAACAAACTCTGATAAAATGGAAGCGGAATTAGATAGCCCTTACATTTTAATCTACGACAAGAAAATCAGCAACATGAAAGAATTGTTGCCGATCTTGGAAAAACAAGTACAAACAGGAAAACCATTATTAATTATTGCGGAAGATCTAGACGGTGAAGCCTTAGCTACATTAGTAGTTAACAAAATCCGTGGATCACTGAAAGTTGCTGCTGTTAAAGCTCCAGGATTCGGTGACCGTCGTAAAGCGATGTTAGAAGATATCGCAATCTTAACTGGTGGTACTGTTATCTCTGAAGAAAGAGGATATAAATTAGAAAACGCCGAGTTATCTTACTTAGGACAAGCTGAGAAAGTGGTTATCGACAAAGATAACACAACAATCATCAATGGTTCTGGTGTTGCTGAAGATATCAAAGCACGCGTTGCACAAATCCGTTCTCAAATTGAGACGACTACATCTGACTACGATCGTGAGAAACTACAAGAGCGTTTAGCTAAGTTATCAGGTGGTGTTGCGGTATTATATGTAGGTGCAACTACTGAGGTTGAAATGAAAGAGAAGAAAGACCGTGTTGATGATGCTTTACATGCTACTCGCGCAGCAGTAGAAGAAGGTATTGTTGCTGGTGGTGGTGTTGCTTTCATCCGTGCGACTGAAGCATTAAGCGACCTTAAAGGAGACAATGAAGACGAGCAAATCGGTATCGACATTATCAAACGTGCGATCGAAGAGCCATTACGTCAAATCTGTGCTAACGCAGGTATCGAAGGTGCTGTAATCGTTCAAAAAGTAAAAGAAGGATCAGCAGACTTTGGTTACAATGCACGCACTGACAAATACGAAAACTTAATCGCTGCGGGTGTTATCGACCCAACTAAAGTATCTCGTGTAGCCTTAGAAAATGCAGCATCTGTAGCGTCAATGTTATTGACAACAGAATGTGTATTGGCAGACGAGCCTGAAGAAAACATCGGCGGTGCTGGTGCACCTCCAATGGGTGGCGGTATGGGCGGCATGATGTAAGCCCAACAAAATACTATATAAAAAAGCTGTCTCAAAAGGACAGCTTTTTTTTAGCCCTATCTTTTGCTTAGGAAATGCTAAAGAATCCCCTTATTTTAGCTTAACACAATCAACAGCATGGAATACTCACCTATCTTAGTCACCGTTCTTATCTTCGTCTTCGGACTTATCCTCGTTTATTTCGTATGGCGCAATGTTAGCAACAAAAAGGTTGTCAATGCTGTCATTCCCTCCCATGATACCATCTTGAAGGTATTGACCGAGGATGTGAAGTTCTTTACGAAGCTAAATCAGGAGCAGCAAAACACTTTTGTCGACAGGGTGGAGTATTTCCTTAAGACGACTAAGATAAGCGCGGAAAAGGGCGCTAAAATCACAGATGAGCATCGGGTATTGGTTGCTGCCAGTGCCACCATTCCATTATTCCACTTCAATTCCTGGTCGTATGAGAATTTAGATGAGGTGTTGATCTATCCGGAAGTCTTTAACGAAAAATATAATACCCAGGAAGACGAACGCAAAATACTGGGCATGGTAGGGGATGGTGCGATGCATCGCAAGATGATTCTTTCGCTTCCTGCTTTATTAGCCGGCTTTCAGCAGAATTCGAATAATAACACCGCTATTCACGAGTTTGTGCATCTGATCGATAAAGCAGATGGCGAAGTCGATGGTGTTCCGGAATACTTGATCCCCAAAGAACTGATCAACCCCTGGTTGAAGGAGATGCATGAAACGATATCGCTCATACGGAGAGATAAATCAGATATACGCGATTATGCTGCAACCAATCAGGCGGAGTTCCTAGCGGTAGTTTCGGAGTATTTCTTCCAAAAGCCCAAGCAATTAAAAGAAGATCATCCCGAGTTGTATGAGCTTCTCGATGAAATATACAGCGATAAAAAAGACCTGAAATAAAACTTAAATCTCTTTCTGTATTTCTGTTTTCAACTTGCCCTGATATTGTTTGTCGACAAGCAATATGGCTACCGGGCGAACAGTAAAGCTCTGTTTTTCGCCTAGCACTTCTTTGTAGGTTACGGCAATTTCCTCACCTTGCTTTTCCACCGCGATACTATCGATGGTCGGTGTCAGATCGGAGGTCGATGAAATAATAGCGATGACATATTGTTTATCGAAATCAATAGGCGTCGGTTTGCCGTCCTTCCCCATGCTCGCTGCGGGCGAGAACAGATCGTCGAAAGCTGCTTGCGTTTCTATCTTATGAATCCCATTTCGATCTTCCCCAACGGTATTTTTTACAAAATAATTCTGCGCTACGACATAGGGAATCGCATTGTTTGCCGGAGCTTGCGGCTGCTTTGTTTCCACGCTGTCGGAATTTGTTGTTGGGTTTTCTTTCGACTGATTATTGCAGGATGCCAATACTAAAAGCATAGCTGCTAAAGTTTTTAAAATCGCTCTCATAATCGTTATTCCTTTCCTAAATTCTATGTAAATATAAGATTTCCATCTCAATTCGCTTTCCTGAGGGAGGTCTGGCAATGCGAAACAGAATTTTGTTTTCCTATTTATTATTGAATAAATTTGTTAAGCAACACGATGGGTAATCAGCTTGTTTTGATCGAGTTAGGTGAAACAAAAACAGTCTAATTCAGGTTCTAACAATGGGCGATACTCATCTTTATACTCGACTTGCATAAGACAAAACATCAATCAACGTTAAATAATATAAAAGCGACGAACTTATGGAATACAGAAAATTAGGCAATAGCGAATTAAGCGTGTCTGCGATTACCTTTGGTGCGTGGGCTGCGGGCGGCTGGATGTGGGGTTCAACCGACAGAAATGATGCAATCGAAGCCATTCGAGCATCCTATGACTTAGGCGTAACTTCCATCGATACTGCACCAATCTATGGACAGGGGACCTCCGAAGAGATTGTTGGCGAAGCCATCAAAGGTCTGCCGCGCGATCAGGTTCAACTATTGACGAAATTTGGAATGCGCTGGGATTCAGATCAGGGTGATTTTGCATTTCACAGTAAAAACAACGATGGTGAACCAATCGAAATTTATAAATATGCCGGCAAAGACTCGGTAATCTACGAATGCGAACAAAGTTTGAAACGATTAGGCACAGACTATATCGATCTGTATCAGATCCACTGGCCCGACGTAACGACGCCGATTGATGAAACATTCGAGGCGGTATCGCGATTGGTGGAGCAGGGTAAGGTTCGCTATGTAGGCGTATGCAACTACAATGCTGCGCAGATGGCAGAAGCAGAACGCACGATACCCCTTGTGTCCAACCAAATCCCATTTAGCATGGTAAACCGAGCTGTGGAGGATGAGACAGTTCCTTATTGTATTCAACACGGTAAATCGGTATTGGCATATAGTCCTTTGGAGCGTGGTTTATTGACCGGCAAGATCCATGCGGGCTATACCTTCCAAGAAGGCGACCATCGGGCTAGTCTTCCACATTTCCAACCCGACTTTATTGAAAAAGCAAACATACTTTTAGAGCGTATAAAGCCACTAGCTGATGATAAAAAGGTTAGCCTTAGCCAACTTGTATTGCGCTGGACTATCGAACGTGCTGGGATTACGGTAGCTTTGGCAGGAGCGAGAAACGCGGAGCAAGCGGTACAAAATGCGAAGGCTATCGACCTGAATTTATCGGCCGATGAACTGGAGTTTGTGAGTGCCGTTGTTGATGCTTTTTAAAGCGAATAAGGATAAAGCAGAAGCAATAAGGGTGGACATTAACTGATATCCAGTAGTTTTTGTATCTTATTGTCTTCGGTGAAGGTAAAGATTGACTTGCCTTTCAATTTAATCTTATCACCCTTTTTTACGCTGCCCGGGAAGTCCACCGCCAGGGTAGCCTCATAGTCAATTTCAATTTCGGAGTAATCGCTGAAATGTTGAATCGAAGTAATGGTCTGCTTGCGATCTGAAAAATATTCCATTGCCATTTCCGCCTGTTCGCGGAACGCATCCTTTCCTTCCAACGTATCTGTGGTTACATTATTCTGTATATTCTCGAATTGAATATCATCAGCAAAGTCTGCCAACATCCGAGGGATGTCAAAATTGTTGTAACCGCTAATGTAATTACGAATGATCTCTTCTCTTTTGTTCATCTCAGTTTCCTGCTCTTTAAATTTTTGAAATTGAACCTTTCCATAAAGATAGGATTAGTAAGTGAACATCTACCATAGCTGCGTTGATTTTAACCTTAGATGAGATTTTTCTCCCTGATTCCTAAATATCCCTGAAATAGGCCATGTACTGTTGAGTTTAGATTGTGTAATTTGCTACACAAAAAGTAGCGGCCGACATTTTTTTTAATCGCTCCGTATACGAATTTTATAGATATAGCGTACTCTTTTATGAATATGAACTACGAAGAATTAGAACAATTATTTTATGCCAACGAATTAGAAACCTGTATCGCTGAGGGGGAGAAGTCGCTTGCTTCCTCTCCGGACGATTTGGATGTGTTATTTTTGATGGCTGTTGCACACCATGATCTTGCCTATAGGGAAGGACACGAAGAGGCCTACGTGGCTATACAACAGCAGGTTATACCTTATCTACGAAGAATTTTAACGATAGACCCTTCCAACAATAAAGCGCTATATAATATATTGAATTATCCTTTGGACAATCAATATGTGCTTTGGCAGATTGCACGTCCGCAGAAGCACATAACCGAAGAGAATAAGGATGAGTTTATTGCCTATGCACAAAAACTGTTGGCAGATAATGATTCGGCACCTTATGGCTTTGATTTTTTAATCAAGATATACGAATCGCTAGCCGAGACGGAGCATCTTTTAGCTACGATTGACCGCGGAATAGCCTTTTTTAAGGAAAGATTTGCTGATAACCGGGATGTACTGGATAAGAATATTTCTTACTTCTGGTTGAAGAAAATATATGTGCTTGATTATTCCAAACTTGCGACGGTTGCTGAAATTATCAAGATGATAGCCGATCAAATCGACCGTTATGTGAGCCACAATAACCAAAGCTATTTGGATCTGGCAGAGATTGCTTATGAAAACCAGGCGGTGGACCTATCGCTAAAAATCATGATGAAGCTCATTGAGGGCGACAATTCCGATACGCCGACACAAGAAGGGCTGGTTAAATGGTATCACCGATTTGAAGGTTTGATCAACCAATCCTATAGCAATCCTGATGTTTTTTATTATCAGATGATTATTGAGCGTAATTATGCAGATATGATCGGCAAGGAGGAGGATTTTTATTTTCGCCATGCCGGCGCTCTAATGCAGAGCAACCCCAAGGAATATGGGAGCTTTCATTTTGCAGGCACCTACTTATACGAGCATGGGGACTATATCGAAGCAATTAAATTATTAGACCAAGCCTGCACGTTAAATCTAAATGTTTATAGTTGGCGTCGTATGGTAGAGTCTAAGTTTTTGGCACATCAGCTTATCACTTCTTCGGTGCCCACTTTTACAGATAAACCACGAGACCTTTACAATGCTGGGGTCGATATGGCGAATTTCATTGTGGGACTTAACGTGGACGAGGAGACGAAGATGGAATTTCGAAAGATCGAACTAGCGATCTATAAACAGGCTTATGAGGCATTCCATCGCTATTTTGATGATGGCGAATTTGATAGCGATACGCTAGGCGACCGCCACAATATGGCGATGAACTGCAATAACTATGCGATTGTTCTGGCGGCATTTCAACGTTATGAAGATGCGGCGGAGATTGCGCAGGAAGGCCTGCAGTATTCGGAATTCCCCGAATTGCACAACACCCTGGTCGATTCTTTGATAAAAGGGGAGGACTATGAGGGGGCAAACGTCGCGATTCATAACTTCTTCAGTGTTTATAACGAGGATATGGTGTATTATTACAACTACATACAGCATCGCGCCTCGCAAATCGTCGTGCATGAAAAGCTAGGTCTTTCAGAGGATATCAAAACAGAAGCTGAGGAGCTGCTGTTCGAAATCTATGGGCACTACAACGAGAACCCTGATATCTCAGACTATGATTTTCGGGACTTTGAATACGCCAAAAATCTAGTCGAAGGCGTTTTATATAATCATTTCGCGGATGAACCTACGGAGGTTCGACGTCGCTATTATGCGGAACTAGGAAGCCGTTTCCCAGACGAGGCAAATCCGCAATATCAATTGATGCAGATCAATAACGAGGCGGAGAATTATGCTGAAGTCAATAAAGCAGCGCGATTGTACATGGAGAACAAGCGTTCGTTTTTGTTGAATGACTTTGATAAGGCGAAGACAATTTATATGATCGTTAAGAGCCACTATCTACTGGCTCAATATCGCGAAGGTGCAGCTATGTTCGAAGAGTATAATCAGTTCGTAGGACAGACACTGGAAGCCTCGGAATATACGCTATGGTTGAGCTATGGTATTCAGTTGCAGGATAAGCTGAGCAATAGGGAACTTGTGGAGCAGTACAGCGATCAGTTTCAGGCAATCTACGATCAGGAAGGATGGGGATACGATGAACTGTCGGAGAATGTATACCTGGCAAAAGCGCATGCGCAATACCAATCCGGTAATCTGAAAGAAGCGCATAGAACATTGAACTATGTGCTTTCATTCGATAACCCGGCCGCATTGGCAAAGGAATATAAAAACAGTTGGAAGAAGCCCAACCTGTTTTCTAAGTTTTTTTAAGAACGTATTGTTAAGAATGAGGAAGCTGCCCGAAAGGCAGCTTTTTTTGTGAGGGTTTCTTCCTATCAACAAGCAGCATCCTTTGAGACTTGGTTTACTCATAACCCTTTTAAAACCCTTTCAAACCCAATACAAACCCCTATCAAAAGCCTTTCGAATAGGGAATGATTGGGGTTAATAGTGGTTATGAAAGGGGCTTCCTATATCTTAGGTATCATCCTTTCCCTAGTAAAACAGGGCGATGGTTTAATTCGCTAATGCTTTACTGATCATTTCTTTCAGTTTCGGGTCAGAAGGACGCGGACTATCCGCTGCAATAAGATTTCCTTTCTTGTCGACTAAAATGTATCTAGGGATACCATCTACTTTGTAGGATTGAGATAGAATATTGCCTGGTCCGGCATGCAGTTGTATACCCTTCAGCTTTTTCTCTTTCACGTAAGTTTCCCATTTGTCTTTTTCCTTATCAACCGATACGCCTACGAAAGCAACGTCTTTTCCTGCAAATTCTTCATTCAATTTTTCCCAATGTGGTTCTTCGGCACGGCATGGACCACACCAGGTTGCCCACATGTCGATCAACACGACTTTTCCGCGCAGATCTTTCAAGGCCGTCTGTTTGCCCGTTACGTCAGGATAGCTGAAGCTAACGGCCGTTGCTCCCGTTTTGGATTCTGCCAATTTTGACTCTACGGCTGCGACACGAGCAATTTGCTCTGGCAATGTGATGTATTGTTTATAGGCTTCTTTCGAGATTAGGAACTCTTCCATCGAACGGGCTCTTTCCATTTTGCTCACGATGAATTGTCCTTTTAAGACGTCAGAAGGTATACTGGCGATCAATAAGGATTCGTCAGCAAGGTTTTTCCCTTTGTTCTTCTGCAGAATGAGGTTGCTAAAGAAGCGGTCGCCATAGGGCAATTGCAGCAAGAAATCATTGAGGTAGTTATCGACATTGAAGTTTTGGTAATATGGCGTAAACTCGTCTTGATCCGGATGCGCTGAACGCGGGAGATAGTTATAGCTGATAGCATAATAAGCAAAGTCGTAATCTACATAGCTAGGGAAGAGCTTATCAAAGTTTTTATTGCCAGTTTTTGGGTCTTTTTTGTATTGCGCCAATTTAGCGGACATTTCTTCTACCTGAGGGAAGAAATCGACGTAGGTGCTCTGTCCACCCAACCTGTTGGCTTTTGCCTGGATTTCTGCCACGGCTACATCCCACTGATTTAGTGCTTTTATTTCTTTACTATTTGTGCTTATCAATTCGTAATCATCGCGCTGTAGCTTAATGACAAGGTCTTCATTGCCTCGGAAATAGAATTTAAAATTTCCTTGAGGTCTTGTGCTAGTTCCGCTTCCGATTACATAGAAACCTTCATATTCTGGTGTAAATCGGAAACCAAAGCGACCTTCGGAATCAGGGATACTCAAAGCCACTTCTACGAGGCGGCCGTTGAGCACTTTAAATAAAGATACGCGGACGATGTCGTTTTTATCGACGGTTCCGGTGATATTGGCAGGTTTTGTTTGAGCAAATACAAAGATGCTGATCAGCAAACTTGCTATTAAAGAGATTGTTTTTTTCATTATATGCGTTGTTTTTTTGGGGAATATCTATTCTATTGTGATTTTTGTTTCATCGTCGAACGAAACGGTTATTTTTTTATCCTTAGGGATCCCTCTTAATTTCTCGATGGATTTACTGTTTTTAGCCAGTTTACTATCGGCTGTTCCATCTATCACGGCTACTCTTTTTCCTTTTTCGGGGCTATTTGCGGTTCCTATTTTTTCAAGCAATATCAGTTTTCCTTGGTTGTTCCATCCGAAAAGGTAGTCGCGTATAAGGAAATCCGCAGGATAACTATGAAGCTTGTTTTTGCTCAGGAATATTTCGCCATCCAGCAGGTTGATGGTATGGTTGTATCGACTAATTGCACGTACGCCCAAGGATCCATCCGCTCCGGGGTTCCAATCCTTATTGCCTGAACTGCCACCCATTAGGGTAACAGGGAAGTTGACCATCGGTTCCACGTTTTCTAAGGCCAAAGATTTGGCTAGTCCGGTGAAGGTTGGGGTTACTGTTCCCAAGCTGCTGGTCGTTGAGGAGACCTCGGATTTGAATCCTGAGACTAGCAATTTATGCGCTTTCACGAACGGTCGGAAGGCTATTAGGTTATAGCCGGCACCTGTGTCGAAAACGAAATCTCCACGGATAGGAGCTTCGCCCGTTATCGAAAGGTCCGCATGGAGATGAATAACGCCCTGTGGAAAAGTGATCGGAATGAGCTTTCCTTCGCCTTGGTATTTGAAATCGCCAAATTCGTAAAGGGATAGCTCGTTATTATCGTAATCGATATGGGTAATATAGCGTCTCAGAATGCTGTTGCCAATAATTCCGTCCGAGTGATCGTCGGGTCTATTTGGAAAGATAGCGATAGACATGTTTTCCATTTTGAGCGTGCCGATCTCGATGTAGTTGCCTTCAGACACCTTGATTTGCTGCGTCCCGCCAACTACGGAAGCATTGTTTTCCCTCGTTACATTTAATCCTATTTCATTGGCTTTTTTTTCACTAAGTGCCATGCCGTCGGCTCCGGTATCAAAGAGCATATTGAGCGGTTTGCTGCTACCGTTGATGCTAAGCTTGAGCAGTATGGACCCGTTCTTGTTTTCGAAAGGAATCTTGGCAATCAACTTTGGATTGGAAGCTCTTTTAATGCCGTATAAGCTGTCGAAAAGGTCGATCTGCTTAATCTTGCCTTGCGAGTCTAGTCTTGCGATAGAAGTGTCTAATCTGCCTTTATTGTCTTTGAGGATAATGCTGGCTTTTTGAGCAGGTAGCTTGTTCAATTCAACGAAGGTATAGCCACGTTGATCCTGAATTTTGCCAAGGCAATAATCTGCGCCCTGATGAGTAAAGCCGGCAATGGAGAATCGTTCGCCCAGCAGATCGCCAAGCTGTTTATCTTGTGCTTTTGTTGAAAGAAAAGCGAAAAGGAGTGTAGAAAGTGTTAAAAAATTAATAGTTGATTTCATAGTGATTTTGGGGGTGATGATTATTAATATTTGCGGTCAATTTACTTGACCGCAAATATCATAAATTACATGATGTCTGTATAAACAACATCAACAACTTTTCCCATACCCTCAAAAGGTTTAATAGACTCGGTTAGAGCGCCCATTAAGCCGTTTACTCGAAGGAAATCTACGCGTCCTGAATCGTTTGGCTTGTTCTCCTGATAGGAGCCCACAATCAAGCTGTATGCCACAGGTTCCAACCGTTCCAATTGTCGGTTAAAGCCAACTCCACCTACTTTCAAATTTGAAGAGAAAGTTGTGAACTTGATAAGGCTGATCTTTCTTCCTGAGAATTCTTTCGCTAGTTTAAATACTTTGGAGTCCATATCATATTGATAGATTTTGTTGTCCGTTGCATAGAAAATATAACCATAAAGGTTGTCTACAGCAAAATGCTTCGCCTGCGCAATATCTGTAAATGTATCCGTGATATCTGTCATGGAGTTTACTACAAAACCTCCAGACTCTGTAAAAGTCATGCGAAGCAAATGATACTTGGACTCATCTTTCAAGATTGCGATTGCCTGTCCGCCAAACGCGGAGGTTTGTCCTAACCAAACCAAATCCATCTGCAAATTGGATACATCCACTCCAGAACCTTCCGATGTTAAAGGAATTGCATTTGCCGCAAGGAGGTTAAGTTTCATCAGGCTTTTTTTATCCATATTGAATACCATCATGTTGCCTCCTGAATTGCCCATCGGCATCGCCAGCATCTCTGACATCTTAAAAGTGCCACCGCTTGGATAGCTATTTATCGGAACATTATAGAATTTCTGCATGACATTGTACAAGGAGTAAATGTTGTTATCCTTGATTGCGAAACTTTGACCAGAACTGACGCCGATAACCTTATCCGCAGAGGAAGGTAGCCCTGCTGCCGTTTCATTGATGAAGTTGTAGAGTATGGTATTGTATAGCATACCGTCGGAGACATTGATCTTGTATGTATGTTGTTCTGTATTTACATATAGATAGTTTTTACCTAGCCGAACTACCTGATCCAGGTTGGAGGCACTTGTTAGCGATTTTGGTTTTCCCACTAATTCTAGCGTCTTTCCATCAATCTCATTTGGTAATAATCGATTAAAATCTCGGTAAGCAATTGGAAAGCTGTTCCATTTCTCAGGGTTATCCTGAAAGTAATCCAAATGAGCATTCCCATCCTGATCACTCAAAACAAAGAATCCATATTTACCAAATGCTCCCGTAATACTCAATTTAAAGCGATAAGTCCAAATGTTTTGAGTTACCTCATTACGAATGGTAAAATAACCCGGATAGTCGCCAACTGCCAATTTAGGCACAACGTTCAAATCTCGTTCTCTACTGATAATCTTTCGACGCTGTTTGGCATCGGGATTCGAACGATCAAATACCGACCACTCGAAAGTAAGCTGACTTTCATCTAGAGTACGGACAGTAGATTTAAGTTCTGGACTGAACTTTAGGATATCACCGATTTTTATTGTCATTGATTCCTCTAAATTCGTTACAAGGAGCGAGTCTGCATCCACATAATCGTAGTGCCCTAGATCTTTATTACAGCTTGAAAAAAGCGTAATAATTAAAAATATGCTTGTATAAAATATGTGTTTCATTGTGTTTATCTTGCGTTAGGGCCCATTTCAATTTCCTTGTTGTTCTCGTCATACTGCGTGTTTCCATTGGCCTTTTGATTGTTTAACCAATATTTCATGTAGCTTGACCAATTAATCAGTTGTGCCACTGCCGGTGGAGTCAAAGGATTATACAACAGCTCCGGATCGAGTTGTAAGACTTCCAAAATCAATTCAACTTTCCTTTTAGAATAAGGTCCGAAATAACCTATAAAAGCCGTTTTGTTGGGAAACGTTGTCCATAAGTGAGGAACAGGGAACATATCATCATACGATAACGAATAGCTCGTTATATCTTGTTTTATATTGCTGTTTATTTTAATCGGGATTTGTGGATTAAAATGCTCATTTGCTTTAAGATCCAACTTAAGATATACGCGCTCCTGTTTTAAATCTGGCGTACGATGTAATACAAGGGTGATCAGGTCTGTAACACGATCAGCTCTTATCATCGGAGGGGTCACATAATCAAAATGTACACCCAATTTCATGCTTGCTGTATCAGGGATCTCGATGTTGATAGGACGATCAAAGCTCATTGCCGGTCCTGAAATACTGACAGGAATGGTAATAACGCTGTCCTTCAATTCGTCGGCCGTTCTGCCGAGAGAAATAACCTTCATTAAGGTGTCTTTCGACTTTCTATCAATTTTTTCAGTGAAATATAGGCTGCTGCCACTCTCCTTTACATCATAGGTCATCAAGCCCTCTTCTTTACACGAAGAAAGAAAGACGATAGCGAGTAATATATAGATAGGTATAAATTTCATAATTGTTTTTTTATCGGCCATTTAATTCAACTTGTGGAATAGGGAATTGATAATCGACCAATGGAATAGTCGTATTGCTACCATTAGAGTTCATGCTCATAACGCTAGTAATTTTACTACGTTTGTAGTAGAACCAAAGCTGCCCTTCTCCGTAAAATTCTTTACGATATTCTTTCGTAATCTCATTTTTCAGATTTGCAGGATTCGAAATGTCCGTAATAATGTTTCGATGCTGCCTTACAGTATTCAGATAGCCCAAACCTTCGGTGGGGTCAGCTGCAGATTCTGCAGCAATGTAGTACATCTCAGACATGCGAATCAGCGGAACCATGAAGCGGCTTTTGTTATCTTTATTTACTAAGTCCACATATTTCACAAAAGTTCGGTAACCAATACCTGATGTCGCATATGGCCATAGGTAAGTGTAACGATAGTCTCCTTCGTAGTTCTCAAAGACTTTGCTCACTGAGTTGTCTGAACCAGTTGCTAAGAGTTCCCCTTCTAAAAGATTTCCGTCAAAATGATTTTGATAGATGGTATACAAGTTGGGGTTAAAAACTGAGAAGATGATTTCCGAGAAGAATTTACGATCGGTGTCTTTGCCAGCAATAGTAATTGCAGCGTGATTGACCCAAGGGAAAACATCCTGCGCGTCGATTACTTCTTTCGCTGCCGCAAATGCTTTTTCCTTATCGCCAGCCCATTGGTATACCCTTGCTTTCAAAGCTTTCGCCGCATAGAAATTGAAGCGATTGTTATTATAGTTGACTAAACTACTTCCTCCGATAATCGGATCTTTTGATAATAACTGCTCTGCTTGTGCGATATCTTCCAAAATATAAGCAATTACCTCCTCTGAGGTAGAAAACGGCTCAATAGTAGTAGAGAGGTTGCGATAATATGGGATCGCTTGGTCTAATTTCGTAGTCTCGTCATAGTAGTTGCCGAACATTCGCAACACATCGAAATGTAGGAAGGCACGAAGACCAATTGCTTCACCCAAATATTGATCCTTCTGTTGCGGCGTCAACCCGTTGTCAACAGTGGGGAGGATTCGGATAAAGTCATTGATGTTACCAATCGTAACATACATTTGTGTCCAAATATCTGCTAATCCGTCCCTTACTTTTTTCTCATTATAGCTGCGGCTATTGTAGTAGTAAAAAGGGTTAGTGTCTGAGTTTACTCGATATCGCTGTGCTAATACTTCCATCATGGTCATCGTGAGGTAGGATCCATAACTTTTCTCTTCACCCAAACGCAAGTAAATACCGTTCATTACCTCAGCAACGCCCTCAGGAGTTTTATAAATTTGTTCTTCCGTAAACTTATCTTCCGGCTTAACATCTAACCATTTCTGGCATGATGCCATAAGCGCTATAGCAAATATTGCTAGGAGAATAGTAAGTGATTTGTTTTTTCTGCTTGTTTTCATCTTAGAATCTTGCATTAATAGTTAAAGAATAAGATTTGGCATAAGGATAGTCGATACCACGTTCGCGACGTACAGTAGACCATCGGAACACCTCATTGGTTATTCCCGATATGCGCAAGCCTGATAAACCAAGTTTATTGATCCATGCGTAGTCTCTAAAATCATACGCTAAGGATAGCGATTCAAGCGACAAGGAATTCTCTTGTTGTATAAATCTTGAAGATATTGGGGTAACATCGGTGAAACTAATTGCTCGGAATTGGGCAATATCTCCCGGTTGTTTCCAACGATCATACAAGGCACGCTTGTCTTGATTGAATTGCGTAATGTCTGTACGACTGATATTCTCGACTTTGTTAAACAAAGCGGTGTTCATGATGTCCTGATCCCAAATGTAGCGCAGGTATGCCGATAGCGTAAAACCTTTATAGTTCAGATTGGTACTTAATACCCCTTGCAGCCTCGGGTTTCCATTTCCCATAGCCTTAATATCCTTTGCATCATAATCGAATGTTTGAGAACCATCTTTTTTCATAAAGATTTCTCGGCCTGTCGCTGGATCTATGCCTAAGGAACGAACAGCCCAAAGGTCATTTGGCGAATAGCCATCGCGATAGCGTTCCAAAGATTTTGAATTTTGTAGGGAGGCATTTAGTCCTTCTAGTATGGTGTTGAAGTTATTGTAGGTTTGTTTACTTTTAGCGCCGGTAATTCCGATGTTCCAAACGAAACGGTCTTGTGGGCGATGTATTACGTTGTATTTCGCAGTCAACTCAAAACCTTCCACCGTTAGGTCACCAGCATTGAATGGATAGGATAACAATCCTGTCGATGCTGGAAGATCCGCAGGTACAGCCAAGTCATTGGTTTTTTTTCGATAAGCATTAATTGTTAGATTGAAGCGGTTTTCGAAAAGGGTGGCATCGATCCCTGCGCTCAACTGATTTGTTTTCTGCCATTTCAGATTTTCATTACCGAAAGTCGCTAGTGCAACTCCCTGTCCGAAATAACTATACGCTGACATATAATTGTAAGTAGAAATCGATGTTGTCGAGTTAAAGTTTTGATTACCGGTGACACCGTAGTTTGCACGAAGACGCAACAAGTTTACATGTGGATTGTCTTTTAAGAACGACTCTCTATGCATATTCCAGCTTCCACCGAGTGAAAAGAATGGAGAATATGAATTCGCACGTCCGAAAGAGGTAGACCCATCATAGTTAAACGAGGCATCCACATTATAACGATTGTCGTAACTATAATTGAACGCCGAAATTATCGAATTTCTACGACTCACAGATTTTGAGGATTTTGGCGATTTATTTGGCTCATAAGCATAAGCAAATGCTGGGTTACCATCGCTAGAAAGTGGGAATCCCACTGCTGTAAATCCTAATAAAGTATTGTTATTTTCTGCGACTTCCAAACGCAGGTTCCCGGTGAAGGTTTGCTTATTGAAAGTCTTCGAATAGGTCGCCATAGCATTTGCCGTGTAAGAGAATTGATCTCTTTTCTTTGAATCATATCGCCCTTTTATTAAGGAACTGACCTTATCAAATTGGCTATCTAATGGAGAGACAAAGGCAGCGAAGTCGGTTGCCTCTTTATTGACTTGCATGGAGGCCTGAAAGCGCCATGACTGATCTAATTCGTAAATTAACTGTAAGTTGTTGGTGATACCCCAATTTTTCTGTCCGTCAAAACTATTGAGACCTGCATTATATAAAGGGTTCGGGATAATTGTTTCAATCGATGTCAGTCCATCTCCTTTAATATATTCTAAATATTTTTCTGACGAGTCATACTTTTCAAAATATGGTTTAGTATTGACCCAAGTTGAAAAACTTCCATAGTTAGATTCGTCAGCCTTATATCCTTGAATACTCAAGTTGTTGTTCACACTCAGTTTATCTTTTCTGTAAGTCAGATTTAAACGACCGCCCCATTCTTCACGACCGGAGTTTTTCATTACAGCATTATTTTTCTTGTAATTTCCACCGATATTGAATACTAGGTTCTCTGATCCCCCTTCTGCATAAAGAGAGTGACGGTGTGCAAAACCAGTACGGATAGGGTCTTTTAACCAATATGAATCGATTCCTGATTGCACTTGCTGTAGCCTTTTATTATACAATGGATCCCAATGCGTATATTGAAATTCCGGTTGTGCGATGTCGGATTGGTATGCGCCGGATAATTTTTCAAATTCCAAAATCTCGGAAGAATTCATCATATTATAGCTGCTTAAATCAGCTATATCCATGTTCATATCCGTTGTATAACTTAAACGAACCTCTCCAGGTAAAGGCTTTACAGTCTCTACTACAACAACTCCATTGGAGGCTCTAGAACCGTAAATTGCAGTAGAACTTGCATCTTTCAATATGGTAATTGAAGCAATTCTATTCATGTCAAGATCAAGGATGTTGCGGAGCTTAGTCTGAAAACCGTCTAGGATAAATAAGGGTTGGTTAGGATCATCGGTGAACTCATCGCGAAGATTGTCGCTAGAGATACTGGTTGTACCACGTAACTCGATATTCGGAAGGATATTGGGATTGGCACCCGATAAATTGTTCTCCATCACTAAGAATGAAGGATCCAGAGATTTTATCGCTTGGACAACGTTGGTATTTGCTACCTGTTTCAATTCCTCTTGTTTATAAACAGAAGAAGCACCAGAGAAGGATTCCTTTTTAAAGGTCATCATCCCCGTAACTACCACTTCGTCTACTGTATTTTCACGTTTGCTAAGCACAATGTTCATCTTTGATCGATCTAGGCTAGCTTTCACCTCGCGAGTTTCATACCCTAGAAAACTAATCACTAGTATTTCATTCAGCGAGGTTATTGGCAGGACGAACTCTCCCTTTTCACCACTTGATGAAGCTTTTCTTGCGTCTGATTTTAAACGAATAGATGCTCCGACAATTCCGTTCCCCTCCTCATCCACAATAGTACCTCTAACCATCAGCTGAACCTGCGTAGCAGGTTTGATTTCCTGAATACTGCCGTGGGGCTTCATGCTTCCACTCGCCACACTTGGATTCTTTTTGATTACAATCGTCTTATCAAAAAAATCATAAGTAAGGTTTTCTTGCTTTAGGATGTCTTCCAATACAGTTCTTAGCGGCATTTTATGCACAGCTAAGTTGATTCGTTTATTGGCATTGATGTCGTTCTTGTTATAGAAAAATGTGTATCCCGATTGTTTTTCGATGTCTTTTAAGACCGCAGACAAAGCCGTATTCTTCCTGCTAAGGGTAATTTCCTGAGCGAGAGAACGTGCATTTGCTTGGGATAATAAAATTCCTAACAATAGTAAGACTATATTCAACCTCATTAGTACGTTGGATAAATGTCTTGAGTAATGCTGGGGTCTGTGTTGTGTAGTATCTTTAGATTGTTTTAAAGAAAAGGTGGATTTCCCCCAGATACCCAAGAATGGATATAAATAAAAATTCATTAAATTAGTAGTTGGTTGTAAATGATTAAGAACTCGTATTTTTTTAACCTCATTATTCAGCCATAGAATTTTACGAATCCTGCGCCAACAGGGTTCGTTTTTTTATGGACTAGATGAGCGATTAGCTGCTGTTTTGTTTTTCTATCATAATGGTCATTTTTGGTTTTGTTATTAGTTTATCAATAATTTAATTCGATTATTCTTATCGATTCTTGCTTGAATGTCTATTTCCGCATAGTTCATTAAACTGATTAATTTGTCTAATGTGAGGTGACGTGGAATCTTACCGATATACTCGTTATTTCTGCTGTTTGCTTGATGCTGAATATCCACATCATACCAACGAGCGATTTCATCGAAAGTTTCCTTGTTGTTCGTGCCGTCAAAAATGAATTGACCATTCGTCCAGCCAAGTACCTTTTCTAAGTCAACAGCTTGAATAGCGAGGCTTCCATTCCGTGCGGAATACGCCTGTTGTCCAGGTTTTATTACTTGATGTTCAGGTTTTGATCGGCTATTGACCTTGACGGATCCCGAGGCAAGTGTAGTAAAAGTTGTGTTCTCTCTGTCGAAGGCTTTGATATTGAATTTTGTCCCCAAAACTTCCACTTCTTGCTGTTCAGTTTGTACGATGAATCGATCTTTGTTCGGCGTATGTTCGATCTCAAAATATCCTTCGCCCTCTAGTACCACTGTTCTATCACCATTCTTAAATACGCTGGGGTAAGTAAGTTTAGATTCCGAGTTCAAAGTCACTTTACTTCCATCGCTTAACGTGACGGTATATATGGATGCTTTCGGAATACGAATCGAATTCATCTGCGGTTCCCCAGTTTTACTGTTGATATAGGATACTTGTCCCTGACTATTTTTAACAACGGTGATATCACCAATTTGTATCGATTCGTTAATCTTTAAATTATCTAAATTAATTTCTTCGCCTGTCTCTAGGGTTATGATTGCACGTTCTCTGGCAGGCTTGATCATGGCGAGTTGGGACTCCGTTGCATCCTGAGATAGGTTATTGGATCGAGAAATAGTCTTCCACGCAAAAAATCCAACAATTAGCAATACAGCTGCAGCTACCAGTCGCGACCAAGAATAAATAGAAGCCCGATTTTTCTCTTTTCCGATCTTCTGAAATATCTTTTCTTTTGATCTAGAGCTAATTTGATTGACCAATTCATCGGTATTTTGCTGCGTAAAATCCAATTGATCGTACCAAGCAATAACTCGAGCATCCTCTTCTTTGCTCGAGGTGCCTTTTAAGAAATCTAAAGTCTCTTTTGGTAGTTGGTTTTTCTGCATGACGATTTAATATCGGTATCCTGTATATACCAAGTGATAGAAAAGGTGGGTAGCTTCTATTCTTTTTTTAAAAAAATTATAAAAAAAGTAAATAAGGTCTTGAAAATTTACGTAATCGGCTGATAGCCTTATTGATGTGTTTTTCCACAGTCGATTCAGCTATGGACAGTTTTTCTGCTATATCCTTATTACTAAGATGTTCTATTCGACTCATTTTGAAAATTTGCCTGCATTTCGTCGGTAAATTTTCGATCTCACTCTCAATAATATCCAGTGTATAGCGATAATAAAGACGGTCTTCAATTGGAATATCATCATCTAAAACATCAATAGAAGTAAGGTCCAACTGCATCGTATTTGTTCGATCTCGCTTTCTGTAAAAGGCCAATATGAGGTATCGACAGGAAGAATATAGATATGCAGGCACCGACTTAATTTCCGTCAATCGACTTCTGTTTTTCCAAAGTGAGAGAAAAAGATCATGCAGGATATCTTCCGCAACTTCATGGTCGTTGACCTTTGAAAGGATATGCCTGGATAGTTCGGTAGCGAATAAATCATAAAACAACGAAAAGGCACGCTCATTACCATCACTGATAGCTTCCAACAATTGGTTATAGGAATGAGATTCTTCGTTTGACATTATTGCTAAAATCGTAAAGTTAGGAGATAAAAAGTCTTAAATAGCTTTGATAAATTTGTTAACATCAACAATATTTCTTTTAAAGAGGTTAATATGGTGAAATTTTCGTAAAAAACAATTGCTAGATGCGTTTCGTTATATCAGAAAGAATATCAAATTAATTAATTGTCTAAATTAACGAAAAGCTAGGATAAGAACAAAATTCACGAGAGTCCCTGAGGCATGTTGGAATTGTGGAATTCAATTGTTTACTAAACAACTAAAAAAATGTTTCTTCCGATTTTTAATGGGAAAAATCCTAAAACCCTATCTTTTGGCTAGAAAATTGCAGCCTCAAAAAACAACACCAATCATACTCTTTTAAAAGCGCATCACCAACCGAAAACAAACAACAGCATGAAACATCTCCTGAAATTATTGCCACTCCTTTTACTACCCGTCTTATTCTTCGCCTGTTCATCGCCAACGAAAGAACAGATTTTTCAACGGACAGCATTGAATGCCAACCTAGTTTCGTCGGCCTATCGGCCCATATATTTTAGTGAAATCCTGGAACAGAAAGCAAAAAACAACCTGCCAACGAGCGCTAAGGAATACGTCAGCTCTAGAACAATTGCTCCGCTGAATGAGGCCATCGAGAAAGTTAAGGACCTTAAACAAGCGAAAGATTCTCAAGAATTGATTAGCACCTCATTGGATTACATGGAGACTGGTAAACACCTTTTTGAGAAAGAATATCTACGTATTGCAGAAATGATCGACGCCGGAAAATCTCCGGAGGAGGTAAAAATCGCAATCGATCAAATGTTTACTGCAACGGAAACTGAAATGCTATCGAAGCAAAATAATATGGTCGCAGTAGCTAGTGTTTTTGCTAAAGAAAATAATATAGACTATATTGTCAGATAAAGCCTAAGCAAATATTTCACTCGTCCGAACATTTTAAATAACTTGAATTCAGTCCCTTCTAAAATGATGGGATTCTTCTTAACAACACGTTCTACTCACTTACTAATCAAGTCCTTTTCAAACCCAATGCATACCCGTTCTATAACGGGTCTGAAAGGGTTCTGCATTGGGTTTGAAAGGGGAGAGTAACGGGTTTAAGCTGTCGCATTCTCCTCGAAGGGTTGAAGAAGAGCGTAAGCGAATAGACGCCTATTGCGGTCCACATTTCATCCATTGCCTTTATAGAAATATATTTCCTATTTTAGTCGGAGGAGATTCGCTGTAAAAACCAGAAGACTTGTTCATAGTCCTTGTTCGATCAGCGCACTAGAAACGATATAACAGGAAGAAAGCGACGATGAGTAATATTACCCTAAAGGAGTTGGCTAAAAAGTTGGGGATTTCGGTATCTACAGTATCGAAAGCCTTGAACGACAGTTTTGAAATTAGTGATGAAACGAAACAACGCGTTCGTGACATGGCTGATGAATATGACTATAGACCAAACATCCTGGCGAAAAGCCTCAAAACAGGGCGTAGCAATACCATCGCGGTCATTATTCCCTATCTGGCAAATCCTTTTCAGTCGCAGATTTTGGAGGGCGCCCAACAGGCGGCCTATGAGCGTAACTATAAGCTGGTTTTCATGCAAAGCAGGGAGAATGCCGATTTGGAGCGAGACTCTTTACGCACATTACATCAACAAAATATTGACGGCGTCATCATCACGCCATCCGCAAACAGCGACCTGAAATATCTCAAGCAGTTTCATCAGAACTGTCCTCTTGTTTTGGTGGATCGTATCGACTTTGAGCTGGATACCTTCAAAATTGGTGTCAATAATGAAAAGGGTGCTTTCGACGCTACACAGCATCTTATCGATATGGGCAGAAAGGATATTGTCGTGCTCTGTGGGATGAATATTGGTGTCAGCCAGAAGCGAATTGCAGGTTACAGAAAGGCGTTATTGGCTAATTACTTACCGGATAAGGTAGAAAATATTATCCAAGTCGACTACGGACAATCTCGCGAAGATCTGATAAAAAATCTGACCAATATACTAGCAAAGAAATTGCAAGAGCACAAAGATCCAATCGGATTATTGGGTACGACAGATACGCTAACCGTTAGCGCCTTGGGTATTCTTTCCAAATTGGGTGTTTCCGTTCCGGAGCAGGTTGCGGTTATTGGATTTGCAAATACGGAGGTCGCCGAGTCGCTCAATCCGTCTTTATCGACGATTATTCAGCCTGCATTCGATATTGGCTATAAGGGGGTGGAGAAATTAATAGAATTGGTCGAGTCGAAAAACCGCTCTCAAGTTGATTTCGACACGACCATACTGGATACCACGATTATCCCGCGCCGCTCTTCTAAAGCTTAACAGGTTTCATTCTCGGTACTAATATTTTCATAATACACCAGGCAATCAGGTATGCAACAGCGCAAAAGGTAAATATAATCATATACCCTTTGTCAATCCCATTTACTACCGTCTGGCCCTGCGCAGCTAGCTGTTTTAAGAATTCTTCAATATTGGCTACACCGTTCTGCTCAAAGAAAGCCTTCTTCGTCTCTACATTAGCCAGCTCCGGAAATCGAGTAACCAGGTTTTCGCCATTGACTTGGCTCCAGTTGGTTTCGGCATGGTCAAACAGCTTTCCTGAATAGATATTAATAAAAAACGAGCCCAATCCACCCGCTAGTCCGCCAATTCCCGTAACCGTTGCAATCGCTTTTTTAGGGAACATATCGCCCACAGTCGAGAAGATATTTGCCGACCATGACTGGTGAGCTGCTGCGCCAACACCAATTAATAGAACAGGTACCCAGAACGACACGTGTCCGTATGGCTGTGCAAGCAATACCAATAAAGGGAAGAAAGCAAAGATCAACATGGCGCGCATACGTCCGGCATAGGCATCCATCCCTTTATTGATGAAATAAGAAGGGAGCCAGCCACCAATAATGGACAGCATCGTGATGCTATAGAGAACGAAAAGTGCTAACTGACCGTTCAAATCAGACGATTTGATGCCATATACCGAACTTAAGTAAGCCGGCATCCAGAACAGGTAGAACCACCATACGCCATCTGTCATAAACTTACCAATAGCGAATGCCCAGGTTTGCTTATGTTTCAAACAGTTCATGATTGTTACTTTACCGGTCGGAACCACATCCGCATTCGTTGCTTGCTGCGCTTCCAAAATATCATCCTGCTGTATATATTCTAATTCTGCTTCGTTTACCTTAGGGTGTACCTCGGGCTTATCATACATGTATATCCAGAAGCCCATCCATACAAATCCGAGCGCACCGATAATAATAAAAGACATTTCCCAGCCATACCATTTTGCGATAACGGGGATAGAAAGAGGGGCTGCAAGTGCTCCGATGGTCGAACCTGCATTGAAAATACTAGTTGCTAACGCTCTATCTTTTTTCGGGAAATATTCTGCTGTCGTTTTAATCGCGGCAGGGAAGTTTCCGGCTTCACCGATTGCTAACACGAATCGGGCGAAGATGAAGAGTACCACAGACACATTGACTACACGCGCAACATCATGCACATTGGCAATAGCCTCTTTCGCACCTTCAAAACCAACGAACCATTCGCCGGCGAGGATGCCCGAAGTCGCAATACCACAGTAAGCATGAAGAATTGCACCGACCGACCATACGCCTATAGCCCATAGAAAACCTTTCTTGGTGTCCATCCAATCGACAAAGCGACCAGCAAAGAGCATCCCTACGGCGTAGAATATGGAGAATAGGGCGGTTATAAGTCCGTAATCATTATTTGTCCAATGAAATTCTGGCGAGATAAAGTCTTTCCAGGTAAGCGATAACACTTGCCTGTCCAAGTAATTGATCGTTGTGGCGAAAAATAGCAACGCACAAATGGTCCACCTATATTTTCCTGCTTTCTGTTCGTTCATTAGTTTATGATCTTGGTTAAGTGCTTTAGGCAAAACTGAGCAGGAACCGTTTGATTGTTAGGTTTTGGGTTGTGCTGTCAGACCGACCTACTGGTATAGCGTTTATAATATTCCCAATTTTATTAAATATCTCTCGTATTTGAAAACTTTAGTTACGCTATCGTTTTCGAAGATTTATCGGAGCTAACAATACAGGCAATACGTAGCGCCAAGTGTACCTGAGGGCTGCGGGGAGGAAAGGAGATGCTATCTGATAAAATTACGGACTTAGTCGAAATCGATTTCGCAGATAAAAGGGCTTATCGCTAATTGTTAGTCCTATATTAATCAAATTAAACAAACTATGTTATGGAAACTACCTTTGAAAGCCGGTATGCTATTGGACCAAATGAAACCAAAACTTTAGACACAAAAGGACTGCGTGAGAACTTTTTGATCGACAGGTTATTTTGGAATGATCGCATTCACTTTGTTTACACACATTTTGACCGTTACATGGCGGGGGGTGCTATGCCGGTCGACCAGAAGTTAAAGCTTGAAACGATTGAACCTCTTTTAAAAGAGGAGTTCTTCTTAAGCCGTCGCGAATTAGGAATCATCAATGTAGGTGGGGCAGGCACAGTAGAAGTGGACGGCGAACAAATTGACTTAGGAACCAAGGAGGCCTTATATATAGGCAAAGGTGTGAAGGAGGTTTATTTCAGCAGTAAGAATGCGGCAGAGCCTGCAAAATTTTATCTGAACTCTACACCAGCCCACCATAGCTATCCGACGAAGAAAGTAACAAAAGAACAGGCGAATAAAATTGAATTGGGTGCATTGGAGACTTCCAATCACCGCGTAATCAATCAAATGTTGCTGCATACAGTTATCGAAACTTGCCAACTGCAAATGGGGATGACTGAATTGAAGCCAGGTTCCGTGTGGAACACCATGCCAGCGCATACCCACGACAGAAGAATGGAAGTGTATTTCTATTTTGATCTTCCGGAAGGTCAGTCTGTATCTCATTTTATGGGGCCAGTTGACGAAACACGTCATATTTGGATGCAGAACGAACAGGCGGTTATCTCTCCACCCTGGTCTATCCACTCGGGTGCAGGTACCAGCAATTATACGTTTATTTGGGGTATGGCAGGCGAGAATATGGATTATGACGATATGGACAAGAGTCCAATTACAGAACTGAGATAATATGAAAAAATTACTTTTCCTATGCTTAATGAGTGCTGGGGCTGTTTACAACAGCTATGCCCAGCAGCATATCCTGCTGTCGAACCCTAGTAACCTGAGCCGGCAGGAATTGATTTCTATTCCTTATGCGAGCTTTCAGGAGCACTTTAAATTGGATACTCTTTTTACGGTGAAGGATGCCAATGGAAATACCTTGCCTCACCAAATCGAGCGATTAGGTGGCCAAACGCCAGTGAACGTATTGGTACAGGTTGCTTTAGCGCCGAAGGAACGCGTTACATTGACGGTTGCTGAGGGTAAGCCGACTGCTGTTGCGTCGAAAACCTATGCACGCTATGTTCCTGAACGGTTTGACGATTTTGCATGGGAAAATGATGTAGTAGCATTCCGAATGTATGGTAAGGCGCTCGAGGGCCGCAAAGATGATGCGCAGGGAATGGATTACTGGGCGAAACGCACCGATCAGCTTGTCATCAATAAATGGTATAAAACCGATGACTATCATAAGGACCACGGGGAAGGAATGGACTACTATTCAGTAGGACAAACGCTAGGAGCGGGAGATGTTGCTTTGTACTTTAACGATGCGTTGAAATACACGAAACATTACCGTCGGTATCAAGTATTGGACAATGGGCCGCTGCGCACAACCTTCCGTTTAGAATTTGATCCTGAGGAGGTCGACGGACAACAGATTACACTAAGCAAAACTATTAGTTTGGATGCGGGAAGTCATTTCAACAAGATTGCCTTGCATGTAAATAATTCGACTAATAAAGCGACGCCTATTGCTATCGGTGTAGTGAAAAGAAAGGAAGAGAATCCTTTATTAACATTAGGGAAAGGGAATAATTCCTTAGTCTACTGGGAGCCGGAGATCAATGCTAGTGGTCGTACGGGTGTGGCGGTCATCGTGCCTAATCAGAAGGTTAAGTACGATAATAACCTACCGGAGCAAGCTCTGCTGATCAGCTCGGCAAAGAGCGGCGATGACTTCGTTTACTACAATGGAGCGGCATGGGATCGTGCTGGGAAAATAACCAATGGAGCGGCTTGGAATAAAGCGGTTGAGGAGTATAAGAATAAATTAAAGAAACCTTTGAAGGTAGTTTTAAAATAAGAAATAATGAGTGTTTTGAATACGTTTGATTTAAAGGGCAAAGTAGCGATCGTTACGGGTTGTAAACGTGGTATCGGGAAGGCTATGGCTGAGGGATTAGCGGAGGCAGGAGCGGATATCATCGGTGTTTCGGCAACTTTGGAATTGGAAGGTTCGGCGGTGCAAAAGTCTATCGAGAGCTTGGGAAGAAAGTTTTACGCCTACCAATGTGATTTTGCGAACAGAGAGTCGCTTTATGCGTTCATCAAGCAGGTCAAGCAAAATCATCCTACTATTGATATTTTGTTTAACAATGCGGGAAATATCCTGCGCAAGCCTGCGGCAGAACATCCGGATGAGTATTGGGATGAAATCATTGAAATCAACCAGAATGCGCAGTTTATCCTGACGCGTGAAATAGGTAAGGATATGGTTGCTAGAGGTTCCGGCAAGATTGTATTTACGGCTTCTCTACTTTCTTTCCAGGGTGGTATCAATGTGCCTGGCTATGCGGCGTCGAAGGGAGCAATTGCTTCGCTTACGAAAGCATTTGCCAACGAATGGGCAAGCAAAGGCGTAAATGTCAATGCAATAGCCCCGGGATACATTGCGACCGATAATACCGAAGCTTTGCGCAATGATGCTAACCGTTCGGCATCGATCCTAGATCGCATTCCTGCGGGTCGCTGGGGAGAGGCGGAGGACTTTAAAGGTCCGGCGGTATTCCTCGCTTCTAAGGCAGCAGATTATGTGCATGGCACTATCCTAACCGTAGATGGCGGTTGGATGGGTAGATAATACCCTTACTAAAGATTAATAAACTTGGAAGCTTCAGGCTATATCATCAACTTGAAGCTTCCTTATAACCTTCTCGCGAGAGAACATGATTATTTCTACCGCGTGTATTGTTCGGGTAAAGAGATAATCGACGCCAAATAGCTTGCTAATCATTAAGATTATTTGGCTTCAACCTTTATAAACTTTTGACGTACATTGGTATCGTCGATCTCCACACTAACCATAGGGGGACTTAAGTAAAAAATATACGTATTGGATTTTAGATTTCAGGGTTCCGCGGGGCACCGTGTGCTTTGTGGGTCTTGTTATTCTGGCTCCACACAATAATAAATAACCTATATAAACTATTAATGAATTAACCATTTTAAACAAGAAATCATGTACAAAAATTATGATGTACGGCCGGGCCTCAATGGTTTGGCGTCTAGAAGGATGAATGGCAAGATTCTGTCTATTATTGCCTCTTTTTTGGTGATGGGCAGTACACAAGCGCATGCGCTTGCTCCTTCAACTACGAGCAGTATCCACAACAGTATTTCTAAGCAATCAACAGTAAATGGGCGAGTAACAGATGGCGGCTCTCCGGTGCAAGGGGTTTCCGTAACGATGAAGGGGGTAGCGGGATCAGGAACGACGACCAATGCGAACGGTGAGTTCAGTGTTCAGGTGGATAACCCGAATGCAACACTAGTCTTTACGATGGTTGGTTTCACTACACAAGAGGTTCCATTGCGCGGGCAAAGCAATGTAAATGTTAGTTTGGCTTCTGCCGATACAGATATCGAACAGGTTGTCGTAATCGGATATGGTACTCAGAAAAAGAGCGACCTGACGGGTTCAGTTTCTTCCGTAGGTTCGGAGAAAATCAATGCTTTCCCGCTGGCGGGTACAGCGCAGGCATTACAGGGGCGTGCTCCGGGGGTATCGGTGTCCAGTATCAATGGCGAGCCTGGGCGGGCGCCACGCGTTCGCGTTCGTGGAGGAACTTCCATCAATGCTAGCTCTGACCCTTTATATGTAGTGGATGGTTTCCCGGGCAGTACTCCGCCTGCACCTGAGGATGTCGAGTCGATCGAGATTCTGAAGGATGCCTCGGCAACTGCAATATATGGTTCCCGTGGTGCTAATGGGGTTATCATGATTACAACGAAAAAGGGTAAGATCGGAAAACCTATGGTCGAGTTCAATAATTCTATCGCCACGCAACAAGTCGGAAAGCGATTGGATCTGTTGAACGCATCGGAATTCGGGGCGTATATTAATGATGTTTATGTGAATGGTGGCAATAATAATATCCCTTTTCCTAATCCGGAATCTTTGGGCGAGGGTACAGATTGGCAGGATCTGGTTTTCCGCAATGGTAATCTTCTGAGCAACCAATTATCGGTATCCGGCGGCTCAGATAATATTCGATACTACACTGCGGTCAATCATTACGGACAAAAAGGTACTGTTATTGAATCGGATTACCGTCGTTTCTCAGGTACGTCGAATTTGGACATGAAGGTCAACGATCGCATTAAGATCGGAACGCGTTTGCTATTCAACAGAAGCATATTAAACGGTGTAAGAACACAAGAGAGTAGTAGTGGTACGACCGCTGCAGGTGTTATCTCCGGCGCTTTACGCTTCGAGCCTACGCAGGGCATCTTTGACGACGCAGGAAACTATACCTTAAAGAAGTTCGGCGATCCGCATGACAACCCTGTTGCTGCAGCTAGAGAAAGAGCGAATGAAGTGAAAACCGACTTGTTCCAAGGGAATGGCTATCTGGAGCTTACCTTATTAAAGGATTTGATTTTCCGCAGTACGGTAGGTTTGCAGGTTAGCAACCAACGTACCGGTAATTACGTATCAAAACGATTGGTAGAGGGACGTAACTTTGGAGGGATAGGCTCCATCGCAGCACATAAAAATACGAATGTAATCAGTGAGAACTATTTGAACTATAATCTGAAGATCAACGAGGCGAATAACTTAGACGCGATGGTTGGTTACTCTTATCAGAGTTCGAGAAATGAGTCATGGCAAGCAAACAATAGGAACTTTATCTCCGACAGCTTCTCTTATTGGAATTTAGGCGCCGGTTCTAATTATCAGAATGCCTCTTCGAATTTGGAGGACTGGATCATGTCTTCTTTCTACGGTCGTATCAATTATAATCTCTTGGGAAGATACCTGTTCACCGCAACTGGTCGTTATGATGGTTCCTCCCGATTTGGAGAAAACAATAAATGGGCGTTTTTCCCGTCGGCAGCCTTTGCATGGAATGTTAACCAAGAGCCTTTCATGGAGTCTGTTGAAGCGATTTCCAACTTAAAGATCAGAACAAGTTACGGAGAGACCGGTAACTCTGAGATCGGTTCATATCAGTCCTTAGCGCGCTATTCAGCAACCTTAGCGACTATGGCTGGAGTACCTGTAAATGCTGTTCGTCCTACGAACGTTGCCAACCCGAACTTAACTTGGGAAACGACGAAACAAACAGATGCAGGTATCGACATCGGATTCTTAAATAATAAAATCAACCTGACAGTAGATTACTATTACAAGAAAACAATAGACTTACTGTATTCTGTTCCATTGCCAATTTATTCCGGATATACAGGCTCTCTACAAAACGTGGGGAGTGTAGAGAACAAAGGATGGGAATTTGCATTAGGAACAACGAATATCGATCGTGAATTGAAATGGAATACCGACTTCAATATCACTTTCAACAGAAACAAAATTCTTCAATTGCCGGGTGGCGATATTCGTTATAATACTATTCCTGGGCATATGTTGTCTACCGACTCGCAGATATTGCGCGAAGGTGAAGTGGTAGGAGCGTTTTACGGTTGGGTTTTTGATGGAGTATACCAACAAGGCGATGACTTTAGTCCGCAACCTAGCAAAAAACCGGGCGACGTAAAGTATAAGGATATCTTTGGTCGTGATGCTTCTAATAACCTAGTAGCCGGAGCTGATGGCAAGATTAATGCAGATGATAGAACAATCATCGGTAATCCTCATCCGGACTTTATCTTCGGTTTCAACAATGATTTCAAATACAAGAACTTTGATTTAAATATCTTTTTCCAAGGGTCTTACGGTAATGACATGTTGAATATCACACGTATGGAGTTAGACTGGATGGCAGGTAAAGGAAATGCAACGAAAGATGCATTAAACCGCTGGACACCAACAAATACCAATACAGATGTGCCGCGTGCGAGTGCTTCTAACAACCCGGAAGTATCCTCTCGTTGGGTTGAAGATGGTTCTTACCTACGTCTGAAGAACTTAGCCTTGGGCTATAATGTTCCGAAGACTGCCATCGGTAAAATCGGGATAGATCAATTGCGCTTATTTGCTAGTGCACAGAATATCTGGACATGGACCAATTACTCGGGATTTGATCCTGAAGTTAGCTTCCAGGATTCTAACCGCAACATCGGTTTAGACTACATGGGCTATCCAAACATCAAGTCTTTCACTTTTGGTATTAATGCAAGATTTTAATTCGACTCAATTAATTATGAAAAAGATATTTAAGTTTTTTGTTATCGCTGGGTTATGTGTTGTATCAGCTTCCTGTACGAAGTTAGATGAAGAACCGACCAGCATATTAGTTCCCTCACAGTATTTCAATACAGAAGCCGATGCTGAGGCTGCGGTGATGGGTATATATAGTTTAGTTTCTAATGGAGATGGTTATGGACGACGTTTGACGATGGTGCTGCAACTATTGGGTGATGATATGGATATTGCTGATATCGGTACGCAATCCAGTCGTATCCAACTCAATAACTTTAGTCATGATGCTAGTAATCAGGATATCCTCGCGGTATGGCGAACAGCCTACTTAGGAATTGGAGCTGCCAATGCGGCTATCGACGGGATTCCGAAAGTTCAGATGGATGAAAAGAAGAAAAATGCCCTTATTGCGGAAGCTAGGGTATTGAGAGCCTTGTTCTATTCGCATTTAGTGCAGTTGTTTGGCGATGTGCCTTATATGGGCGCTAGTGTTACGGATCCAGCAACAGTAACTGACATCTCGAGAACGAAGGCAGATGAAGTGTATGGTCATATGATCGAAGATTGTAAGTTTGGGGTGGCGAATCTACCGAATACGTATGCGAGTAATAATCGTGCAAGACCCTCAAAAGGTTCAGCACAGACATTATTAGCGTCAATTTACATGATACAAGGGAAGTGGGCCGAGGCAGCGACCGAGGCGGACGCTGTAATCAAGGCTGCGAGCTCTTATAACTATGCTTTGGTAAAAGACTTCCAGGATCTATGGAAAGCAGACCTAGGTTATCAATCGGAGCATGTATGGGTAGCAGACTTTGCGGGTGGTATCACGGGAGAGAACAGCTCGAACGTGGATTATACGGCGCCAATGACGGGCGTTCGTGATGCCGATATGCAGGGTTGGAGTGTATTAGTGCCGTCCAATGGCATGTTCAGCAGTTTCTCCGATCAGGATTATCGCAAAAAGGTTAGCTACCTGTTAGAAACACCAATTAAGGGGGTGATGACACCTTGGAATAAGTTCCGTTGGCCTAAGATCCATACCGCGAAGTGGTGTTTGTTTCCGGGCGATAATGCAGGTGCTGATGGCGCAGACTCGGATATCAAGCACGTTATCTTCCGTTATGCGGAGGTGCTATTGATGGCTGCGGAAGCAATCAACGAGAGCAAAGGCGGTCCTACGGCTGAGGCTTACAGTTATCTGAATGCTGTTAGGGCTCGTGCGCGCTATACACCGCAAGGACAACAGGCTTATCCTGCCGATGCTGCGGGGATGACACAGGCACAATTCAGGGCGGCAGTTCGCGAAGAACGTCGTGTAGAACTGGCATTCGAATGGAAGCGTTGGTATGATATCAAGCGTTGGAATATCGTAGTGGAATCTTTTACCAAACCAGATGCTTTAGAAAAGCAGGCTAATGTGAAAGAACATCATAAGCTATTGCCAGTGCCACAGGATGAGATCAACAGAAATCAAAACTTGTTGCCACAGAATCCGGGGTATTAATATTTATAATTATCGAATGCATGCCCAGCTTATATGAAAGCATCGATAAAGGCATAATGAACGAAGAAGCTGTCCATTTGGGCAGCTTCTTCGTTCAACTTAATTTAGTTTTTCATAGATGCTAGGGTCATGCTCTCGCTTGCTCGTTACAGGCTTTCTCCTTGGCACTTCGCATGCACCTGAAGAACAAGTGCTAATATTTAATATCGGCAGTAGGGTGAAAAGTGCGCCTAAGCCTGCTATTAGCCAATGTGACGCCATAATTCCCTGAATAGTAATGATTATACCCATCACCAAGCGGAGCAACCTGACCACATTCCAACTTCTTAAATAATTCATATCCTCGTCCTTTCTTTTATCAACAAAATATCAATCTTCTTATTTCAAAGATATCAGCTTAGACGAACAGTGTTGGTAACTTGAGTTACATAGCGTTTGCATACCTGTTCGTCGGCATCTTTGTTGAGGGATTTAGAAGGTATTTTAATGTAGTACTCTGCTTTTTATCTCATTGTTGTTACCATAGAAACATGCGCGTATTTTTTAATACATTTGATACCATCAACAAAACCTAGATCGCCTTGAAGAATTTAATAATGGGAATTGCCCTTTCGTTGCTTGTTTGCGTAGCATCAACAGCAAAGGCTCAGGACCCAAGAAAAGAGGTAGTTACTTTTGAAGACGCCTACAAACGAACCTACAATATCAGCAAAATAGAAAACCAAAAGCCCCAGATTGATGGAAAGCTAGACGAGGATATTTGGCAGAAGCAGGGGATGTGGTCGGAGAAATTCTCACAGGTTATTCCTTTCGAGCGCGTCCATACGAATTCCTGGACACGCGTTAAGCTATTTTACGATGATCAGAATATTTATGTAGGTGTGTATTGCAAAGATGAGCATCCCGAGACGATGAATGCGTTTATAGGGAATCGCGACGATAATAGCAATGGCGATTTGATCAGTATTGCTTTTGATACCTATCATGATTACCGGGTCGCGCCGGAATTCAATATCAATCTTGGCGGTAATAAAACGGATCTAACGGTAACAGACAAGCTATCGGTAAACCTTAGCTGGAATGCTGTATGGGAGGGGAGGACGCATATTAATATGCAGGACTCTTCCTGGACGGCAGAGCTGCGGATCCCCTTCAGCCAGCTTCGCTACAATCAGGAAAACGAAGATGGTGTATGGGGGCTGCATGTTCGCCGAATTATCCGGAGAAACAATGAGGTGCAGAACTGGAGCTTAATTCCTATTAAAAATAACGGACATGTCTTTTCTTTCGGCGAGATGCACGGTATGACGGATCTTCCGAAGCCGAGAGGCATCGAATTCCTGCCCTATGCGATGACGAAATATGTAAATGAACCGAAGATTCCGAATAGTCCTTTTCAGAAAGGTCAGAAGTTTCACCTGAATGCGGGGCTGGACGCGAAGTTCTCCCTGAGCGATTATACCTTCGACATGACGATCAATCCCGATTACGGGCAGGTGGAATTAGACCCTTCGGTTATGAACTTGACGGCCTATGAGGTCTTCTATGATGAAAAACGACCATTTTTCTTGGAGGGGAAACATATCCTAGAATTTGATAATAACGAGCGGGGGATGATGTTTTATTCGCGTCGTATCGGTGCAATGCCATCTTACAAACCACAAGGAATAGATAATGTAGAGAACTTCGCCAGTACACCTGGCTTTATCCCTATTTTGGGGGCACTAAAACTGACGGGGACCAACAAAAATGGGCTTACTGTAGGCTTACTGGAAAGCATCACGGCAAAAACACAGTCTCAGACCTCAAGAAAAGGTATTCGCGGCGAGGAACTGACCGAACCCCTAACGAATTATACTGTCGCCCGCTTGCAGAAGAACTGGGACGGAAATACGCTGTTCGGTGGAATGATTACTTCCGTGAACCGGAAGCTGGATGAGGATCATTTAAAAGAGGCGCTCGTAGAGAACGCCTTTACAGCAGGGTTGGACTTTACCCAGTATTTCAATAAGCGATTGTATTATATCGACGCTAAGGCGATGTATAGTAGCTTAAACGGCTCCGCCAGCTCGATATTGATGAAAAAGCGCAATGCCACACATTATTATCATCGGGCATCGGGTATAGATTACCTGGATCTGGATCCTACAGCGACTACGCTCGCCGGTACAGGAGGTTATGTGAAGGCGGGAAAAAAGGGGAATGCTCAATGGAATTATTCGCAAACCTTTAACTGGTCTTCGCCGGGTTTTGACTTGAATGACGTGGGCTATAACAAAGAGTCGGATTACATGCTGAACGAATCGGAAGTTGCCTTCCGCAAGACCGACCCTTGGGGTCCTTTCCGATTTGCAGGCATCAATTTGACCCAAAAGAACATCTGGAATTTCGGAGGGCAGGCGATCAATAACGATGTCGCTGTCCGCTTTCGTAGCTTAAGTACCGTCCATCGGTTTGAAATGGACGTGAAAGAAACCTTCAGCTGGAATACAGTAGATAGCCGTAGGCTACGCGGCGGTCCCGATATGCGCTATGGATCTAACTTCGAAACAAATGTCGATTTGAGTACCGACCGTGCCAAGCGGGTCGTTTTTAAGGTTCTCTACAACGGACGGCATTATATGGAAGAAAAAACAGCTTACAATACCTTACAGCCAAGTTTTATTTTCCGAATCGGCAATCACGTAAAGCTGACTACACAATTCAACTATGCCAACAATAGCGACGAGCTACAATATGTGAACACGGTAAAGGCTAGTGCTGGGAACGAGGAAAGCACCGAATATGTTTTGGGCCGAATGAAGCAACGTACGTATGGTGTCACCATGAATATGCAAGTGAACCTGACGCCGGATATTTCCATCCAATACTATGGTTCTCCGTTTACTTCGACTGCAAAATATGATCGATTTAAAACTGCATTGGATACCCGATCGCATCACTACGAAGATCGATTCTCTGCCATCGCCGAACAGGAGATAAGCGCAGGAGATGGAAACTATGCGGTAATAAAGGATGGGAAGTCTTTTAGTTTTAAAGATCCGAACTTTAGTTTCAATGAGTTTCGATCGAACCTCGTCGCCCGATGGGAATACAAGCCCGGTTCGACGGTTTATTTGGTCTGGGAACATAATCGCTCCAGACAGGATCCACGCTACTATCCAACCTGGGGAAACAACATCGATCGCATGTTCGGATTCCAAGGTGTAAACACCTTGATGCTCAAGATGAACTACTGGTTTGCCCTGTAATTTGAAAAACCGTGTTAATGCCGTTAAAACCAGTATTTATTACGGTTTTTTCACAATGATTTGTAAGTCAGTGATTTAATTGTTAAATTGTAGGTAGCAAAAACGATAAAATGTCTGCTAAATGTCGCGAATCTCCATTCGCATCAGCAGACGTACAACATCAAGATTGCTATCATCAATAACATATTAAATAGGAGGACCACGATCATGGACAGCTTAAAATTCGAAATCAGCACCGCCACGCAGCAACAGCTGCAAAGAGTTCAAGAAGTATTGAACGACCTGAGTTCCGTCAATGAATGGCAAATTGCCCCCTATGTTGACGGCTATTTGGTCTCCCTCAAAGGGATCAATATGCAAATTGTCAACATCTTGACTTGTATTTCTGCACTAGGCCTTGATGCAGAAAGATTGTATGAGGAGTAATCGCGATCTCAACGCAAACAAAACTCCCCCTGCCTTTAAAACAGCTTCTGTTTATTGAAACAAACAACTTAGCGGAAGTCCCATCATAAGAGAAATACGTAAAGAAATGATGGGACTTATGTTTATATAGAATCGCCAATGTTACATGGAGAACAGGCCTATATCATCGTTTACAGGAAGAAGGATGTGTAGGTTAAGACTGGCGTTACGCTGCTAGCATTTACTTGATAATTTGCTTAATATTTCGTATCTTTGATTTATTCACAAAGGATCATAACTCTTCTGTCCAAGGCGCATCTCCCTGCTTAAGATATTAATCTTCCTTATTTATTCACCCTTAATTCTATTTAATGGCTAAAAGTCAACTCACATTTAAGAAAAAAGAAACTGCAAAGAAGAAGCTTCAGAAGAAGCAAGAAAAACAAGAACGAAGAGAAATCAACAAGTCGAACAACAATAAGGGCAAAGCTCTTGAAGAAATGTTTGCTTACGTGGACGAGTTTGGAAATATTTCAGATACGCCACCATCGCAACCTTACAAATTCAAAGAAGAAGACCTTCAGCGTCCAGCTGACCCGACGGAAGAATACCATTTCGGAAAAGTGTCTTTCTACAACGAAGTAGGTCATTATGGTTTTATCCGTGACAACGAAACGAGAGAAACTGTTTATTTTAATGACAACTTAGCGGGTATGGTATTGAATCTTAACCAAGCGGTTAAATACAAATACGCGCGTTCTAAGCAAGGAAATCAAATTACGGAAGTAGAGAAGATTTAATCTTTACTTTCCTACGAGATAAATTAGAAGCTGTCCTGAAGGGTGGCTTCTTCTCGTTTATATGGCTTTTGTCTACTCCTCAGTCGAGCCTTCATGGAGACTTCGTCGACTCAAACCCAATGTAAAGCCCTTTCAAACCCAATGCAAACCCCAATCATAAGCGCTCTGGAAGGGGTATGATATGGGTTTGAATTGAATATGGATAGGGATTGCGCTATTCGATGTCAGACTTAGCCTTGTAGCGCATAGAATGCTGACTCCTCTTGTAGGAAAGCATCCTTATTTTTGATTTATATTAGCCTTTTCCGGAACGCGTAGCTTCGTGCCGAGTTCTTGATTCAGTTGCTGGATAAAATGCGTCGCCAATAGGGGCGAATCTATTTCCGTTCGTTCGTGGATGAAAAAATAGAGATTCTGCAGGCCTGCCTTTTTCCAAGCTGCAATCCGCTCTACCCACTCGTCCAAACGAGGATAATCGATAGGATGGTTTGCTCCAACGAAACGAACAAATGCCGTAGGGGTCGTCAGTCGCATGTGCAACATATCGCGACGACCGGGTGTGTCGACAATTATGTTGGTTATTTTATTTTTCTCGAGCAAGCTGTAAAGTTTTTCGGCATTTTCCGGCTCAAACCATTCTTCATTTCGCACTTCCACCGCCAATGGATATCCTTTCGGAAACTTCTCGACGAAGCGCTCAACGCGATCAAAATCCTTCGGCTTAAAGTTGTTGATCATCTGTAAGAACGCCATTTCGAGTTTCTTTTCGAACAATACGGTGGAATCGACAAAGGCTTCTAGTTTTTCTTCGAAGTTCAGGAGTCGACCGTAATGGGATATGGACTGCGTAATCTTCGGAAAGAATTTAAAGCCATCCGGTGTTTTGTTTTTCCAGGTTTCCACCTGATCCTTGGTTGGCGATTTATAGAACGTAGCATTCATTTCAATGGAATTGAACTGCGTAGCGTAGTAAGTCAGCTCGTCTTTTGTGCCCCGAGGATAGAAGCCTTTCAGATCGCTGCGGTTCCATTTTGCACATCCTACGTATATGGACAGGGGTTTCTTGCTTTTATGCTTTTTTAATAGCGCAAGCGTTTCCTTTGGGGTTTTGGGGAGTTTGAAGTCGATGGATGATGGATCTGCTACTTGTCCGAATTTCATGCTGAATGATGTTTATGGAGTGATAATTAATTAACAATGTTAGGAGGAGAATGTTGATGGGGTTGGGATAAATAACCCGGGAGAAGGATTAGGAGGAAGAAGGATCATTGAGTTTGTGCGTCGTTACAGGGTGCTTTAGGGCATAAAAAAAGCGACTTTTTCAAGTCGCTTTTCGTAGCCCGTAGGGGAATCGAACCCCTGTTTCAAGAATGAAAATCTTGCGTCCTAACCCCTAGACGAACGGGCCTTATTGTGTTTCGGTGTGCAAATATAGAACTTACTTTTTTATTCGCAAAATATTTTTGATAAAAATTGAATAACTACGTTTTTTACCTACTTTTAAGCATTAACTTTAATTAAATTATGCAGCTATTAACGAAAATGGGACTTATGATTCTCATGACAAGCATGTCTAGCCTATCTGTGCTGGGTCAGGACCTTAACCTAAAATGGGATTATGGAAAGACCTACAATGGAAAGGACGATTTAGGACTTCAACTTACATTAATTAATAAATCAAACAATACCTTAAATCTCAACGATTACGCTTTATGGTTCAGCTCGATGTATCCCATTAAGGAGGGAAACTTTGGCGCTTATACCATCCATAATCGAAATGGGAATTTATACAGTATAGACTTCAATGCGCAAGCAATTGCCGCGAAGGACTCTTTATTGATCAAGTATCAATCGCCTTATCCGATTGCACATACCTCGCTTATCCCGAATGGCTTCTACTTACAGCAGCATAATGATCCTAAGAAAGTTATCGAGATTGGCGATCCTACAATTACCCCGTTGAAGTTGTCGAGCGCTGAGCAACAGCAGTTTCTAAGCGCACTTTATGATAAAAATGCCGCAAGAGCAGGCGATGCCAATCAGTTGATTCTTCCGACTCCGATGTCGATCAAGGAGGGTAGAGGCACGCTGAGACTTTCGGGCTCGGTGGGATATTACATCGATGCTGCGTTCAATTTTGAGATGAGCATGTTTCAGGAATTCGCTGCGCAACTTAGGCAATTGAATTTTACGGATGCACAGCAGAACGCCGCGAAGGTTAGGGTATTATTTGACAAGACTTTAGGGGAAGAAGAATATAAACTGTCGATCAATTCGAATGCTGTGGAAATTAAGGCAGGTAAGCCATCTGGAGCATTCTATGCCATACAATCGCTGAAGTCTTTAATGACTGCGGATCAATTAAATGGCATCGGAAATGTGAATCTACCATTTTTAGAAGTTCATGATAAACCCCGTTACGAATATAGGGGGTTGATGATTGACATTGCTAGAAATTTTAAGGATAAACAAGTTATCTTGAAATACCTCGATCTGATGGCGATGTACAAAATCAATAAGCTGCATCTTCATTTTATTGATGATGAGGGATGGCGTCTGGAGATTCCTGCGTTGCCAGAACTAACGGACATTGGATCGGTACGCTCGCCTTATTTTCAGGATGGTCAGAGTTTGCAACCAGCTTATGGCTCGGGAACCACAGTAACCAACGGGCATTTTCTTTCCAAAGCAGACTTTCAAGAGATATTAAAGTATGCCGCGGCTCGCTATATCACGGTTATTCCTGAGGTTGAAACTCCTGGACATGCACGCGCTGCAATCAAGGCTATGGAAGCTCGTTATAAGCGTCTGATGGCGCAAGGCAAGCAGAAGGAGGCGGAAGAGTTTTTGTTGTACGAAGCCGAAGATAAATCGGTATACAGCTCGGCGCAATACTGGGACGATAATGTGATGAACCCGGCACTCCCTTCAGTATATCGCTTTCTAGACGTCGTTATCAGCGAAATTCAGCAAATGTATACGGAAGCTGGATTGAAGTTGGAGACCATTTCCTTAGGAGGTGATGAGGTTCCGTCAGGTTCTTGGGAAAATTCACCGAAGATCAAAGAATTGATGGCTAAGGAAGGCTTCAAGTCAGTTTATGAGGTGTGGCCATATTACATTGGCAGGATCCAGGAAATCTGTGCTGCTAAAGATTTACAGATGGCCGGATGGGAAGAGATAGGAATGGTTAATAAGGGGAATGGCATGGTCGTTAATGAAGAGCTGGCACATAAGAATATGTTGCTGGATGTTTGGAATAACGTAATCGGAGGAGGACAAGAGGATTTAGCCTATAAGCTGGCGAATGCGGGATATAAGACGGTGTTCGCGAGCTGTGCAAACTACTATCTTGATATGGTGTGGGATAAGGATTTCCGTGAACCAGGTCTTAAGTGGGCGTCCATTTCTGATCTTTATCAATCTTTCGCCCTGCTTCCTGAGTCGTTCTTTGCCAATATGAAGTATACCGATGCGGGCGCTAAGCTGGAAGACAGCTATATCAAAGGAAAAGTAAGATTGACAGAGAAAGGAAAATCAAATCTAGTAGGCCTAAAGGCTGCTTTATGGCAAGAAACGGTACTCACGGCTGAACGAATGGATTATATGCTTCTGCCACGCTTATATGCTTTAGCAGAACGCGCATGGAGACCTGCGCACGCTTGGGAAGATGACTTTAAGTTCGATAAGAAAGCTTTTGATAAATCCTATTCTGCCTTTATCAATAAGGTAGGAAAGCAAGAGCTTCCGAAGTTACAACCGCTTGCAGGAGGATTCCAATACCGTTTGCCATCCGTAGGCGTGAAGCAACAAGGCGATAAACTACTTGCGAACATTGAATACCCAGGATTCGTGATACATTACACAACTGACGGTTCCGAACCGAATGCAAACAGTCAGGTATTCCCTAACGAAGGAATTAAGGTACAAAAAGGACAGATAATTAAGCTTGCTACTGTTTCTACCGATGGTCGAGTAGGACGGGTGAGTGAGTTTATCCAGGAATAATAAAGCAGAGAAAAAGCCCGCGATTCGCGGGCTTTTCTATTAGAATGTTTTAAACTTTTGTTTTTCCATATCAGTAAAGGATGCAACCTTCTGGTAAGAGATGCTGTCTGAGCTACCTTTAAAGCTCGTAGGGAGCACTAAGCCACTTCCGATGTCTTTATAGCCATTAACGATATAACTCTTGCTGTCGACGTCTATACGCTTGATTAGGCCAGTTTCTTCGTTAACATAGATGCTACCTGACTTACCGAGGAAGTTATTGAACATAATTTTCTTCAAACGCTCCGCATTGATAATCTTGCTTTCAGTCTGATCGCTCAGCGTAGAATTGGATAATAACGTAACGGGTAGCGACAATACCTTTAAATCCAGATTATATTGTTCGATTACATCTGAAAGATCATCTTTATATTCTTGAACGGGTAAAGTAGCTCCGTTCTCATTGAATACCCCTGTTAATTTCTGCGTGCGTACGTTGAATAATAATACGACACTTTCGTTATTGATTCCACCTTCGAAGCGGACATCTCCGGTTTTCTTATCCAAAAGGAATTTGCGCTCCGAACTGATCGAGCTGAATTTGCTGTTACCTGATACGGTAAACATCATATAGTTTGTGTTATCCCATTTACTTTTTCCACCGATGCCCGTCCAAATCTTATCACTGATCGAACTGCTTTGAGCGAAGATGGGTTGCAAAGGAATTGTTACTACAATAAAAAACATGTAGATATAGTAAACTATATTCTTCTTATTTTTCATAATACTGAAATTTTATGTGAACTAGGGTACACCCTATTTTTGTGATTACCTGCTTCTATATTTCTTTTTGGGATATGAACCATAGGCAGCGCACGTTTGGGATGCACATGAAGATAGGATGCTCGTTCCTAAGAACACAACACCCAGAACTATAAATAGATAACGCTTCATAACACTAGTTAATCAAAAACAATACCACTAATGACTCTTATGAATAAGGCCCATTTGAATGGCTGTAATGGCAGCTTCCTCACCTTTATTGCCATGCTTTCCACCAGCGCGGTCAATTGCTTGTTGTAGGTTGTCGGTCGTTAAAACGCCGAAAATAACAGGTTTGCTGTGTTTCAAACCTACTTGTGCAAGTTCAGTACCGACAGCTTGGCAGATAAAATCAAAATGCCTTGTCTCGCCTTGGATGACGCAGCCTAATGCAATAACAGCGTCAAGCTCTTTGTTTCTAAGAGCAATATCGCTTCCAGCGATCAATTCATAACTCCCCGGAACCTCAATCAACTCGATATTCTCTTCTTTAGCACCGTGATCCAATAAACCTTTATACGCACCATTCAATAATGCGCCAGTAATCTGTGCGTTCCATTGTGATACCACTATGGCGAACTTTAAGTTCTCGGCACTGCCAACTTCGATATGGGAAAAATCTGAAAGGTTTTTTAAACTGCTTGACATAATAAAAATGTTATCCTATAAAAAAGGGCCACCTGTTGGGGGCCCTCAAAGTTACTAAAATTTTATAATTACTGTTTCGCTTGTACTCTAGCGATAAAGCTGTCGATCGTTGTTGCTTCTGCGCTCTCTGGGAAGTCATTGCGAATCTTCTCATAAGTAGCTTCCGCATTTTTATAGTCTTGAAGCTCTTCATAAACTAGTCCTAATTTCTTTAAGAATACTGGAGTAGTAAATGTATTTGATGATTTCTCCGCAGCTTTCTTGTAGAAGTTTGCAGCTTTATCATAAATCTTCTCTTCAGAATACGCATCGCCTAATAAACCAATAATTAAAGGGTCAAGGATTGCGCTTCCAGTCTCAGAGTATTGCTCTAGATATTTGATTGCTTCTTTAAAGTTCTTTTGACGAAGGTATAAACCGCCTAAATATGCATTAGCGATGTTCGCTGATTTTGTATTGCTGTATTCGTCCGCAATTTCTTTGAAACCTGCGAAAGAACCGTCGCCTTCGATCGCTTTCTTCTGTAATGAATCAATTGCAGCATATTGCTCCGCTTGGTACATCTCAGAAGCTGCTTTCTCTGCTCTAGGTGCTAGATATAATTTTTGATAGCCGATGTATAATAAAATCAATACGATTATACCAGCTACAATAAAGATGATGCTCTTTTCGTTTTCTTGAAAAAAAGATTTCTTCGAACCGCCAGTAGTCGTTGAAGAAACGTTTTGTTTATTTTGTGACATTCTTAGTTTGAATAGATTACGGAACGCAAAAATACACTTTTATAGAATACTTGCAATAATTTCCCGAAAATAATTAAGAGGTTCGCGAGTTAACAGCTTCGACAGTTTCTTTGTCCAATTGCTCATAAATAGAGTTTTGACTCTTAAACTCTGGTACAATTACCTTCATCTGCCTCACAATGTTCATGTTATTATGCATGTTAAGTGCTTTCGATAGGTTAGCAATCTCGGTTTTCACCAGGTCGAAATCATTCTCGCGTACTTTAGCGATCATAATCTTTTCATGGTGTGTGGAAACTGTATTTTCTAAGTCGTTGAGCAACTCCTCGTATAGTTTCTCCCCCGGACGAAGGCCTGTAAATTTGATCTCAATATCCTTAAATGGCGTGTGTCCAGACAACTTTATCATCTTCTTCGCTAAGTCGACGATTTTTACTGATTTACCCATGTCAAATACGAAGATCTCACCACCATTACCCATGTTGCCCGCTTCGAGCACTAATTGGCAGGCTTCTGGGATCGTCATGAAATAACGGGTGATATCTGGATGGGTTACTGTAACCGGGCCTCCTTTTTCAATTTGGTCTTTGAAACGAGGGATTACGGATCCGTTTGATCCTAATACATTCCCGAATCGCGTAGTGATGAACTTGGTCCCCTTACCGTCATTTAAGTTAAACAAGTAATTGTTCAGTGTCTGGACATACTTTTCAGCAATTCGTTTTGTAGCACCCATCACGTTGGTCGGGTTCACAGCTTTGTCTGTAGAAACAAAAACGAACTTGCTTACCTCAAATTCAACCGCAAGGTTTGCTAGTAGATAGGTGCCGAATACGTTGGTTTTGACGCCCTCGCTAGGATGGTTCTCCATCATCGGAACATGCTTGTAAGCAGCAGCATGATATACAAAATGCGGTTTAAAAGTTTGGAACAGCTCGCGCATTCTTTCCTCGTTGCGGATATCCGCAATGTAGGTGTGGTATATCTGATTTTTAAACTGATCCTGAAGATCTAGTTGAAGGTTGTGAAGCGGAGATTCCGCTTGGTCACACAAGATAATCATCTGTGGCTCGTAGCGTCCCAATTGTTTCGAGATTTCGCTACCAATTGAGCCGGCAGCCCCTGTTACTAATACGCGCTTGCCACGGAGTTGGTCTAACAATTTTTCATTAGAGATCTGAATTGGAGCACGCTCTAACAGATCTTCAATCTTTATCTTTTTGATTTGGCTTGGAGAGAGGTCACCATTCATAATTTTATTGACAGGCGGCAAAGTCAATACATTGACGTTATGCTCGAGTGCCTGATCAATAATGGCATTCTTCGTGTCGATATCAATTCTTGAGGAAGCAATTATCAACTCGTCGATGCCGTATTTGTCGATAATACGTTGGAAATCCTTAGAAGCAAAAATCTTAAGTCCGTCGATGGATTTACCAATCTTCTCCTCATTGTCATCAATATAAGCTACAATCGTCTTATCCGAACGGAAGTCATGCTCAAACGTACGTTTCACAGCGATACCCAAATCGCCAGCGCCATAAACTGCTGCACTTTTGCGACCATTACGAGCCGATTTAGTGTACTGAAAAAATATCTTGATACAGGTTCTGTAGGTCGTTAGTCCTGTAAATGCAAACAATGAATAAATGATGATCAGATTTGTTGGAACAGAAATATGAACATCAAAAGCGATGAACACCAACTTCACCAAAAACATGATAATGGAAGTAAACACAATCGTCGACAGGATTCGGATCGAATCTACCGCTGAAGTGTAACGAACAATACCGCTATACAACCTAAATACAAAAAATGAAACGGCAGTTAAGCTGATACAAAACAAAAAAGACGTGGCGAAATCTACTCTGGAAAAGGCTTCAAGCTTAAAATTATAGTACAGCGTGAATGCAAAAAGGAAAGCAATCGCAGAAACTGCGATATCAAACATGAATATAATCCATCTTGGAACAATCCTGATATGATTCAATGGTCTTAATAGTTTCATTGTGATCGGTTAGAATGCAAACTTACGATTATTTTAACTTCTGAACTTCCTATTTTTTAGTAAATATAATCTTAAAACCCTGTTTAATTGAAAGAATATTACGTATTTTTAGGTTAACATATTAAGTTTTAAATGATAAACGTGTCGAAGATTGCTCAGCAAGGTGTGTTACAACCTCAAGAAGCCATGCTGAAAACGGGAAAGAAAAAGGGACGATTGACCATAGGAATACCCAAAGAAACATCTTTTCAAGAAAATAGAATCGCGCTAACCCCGCTATCCGTCGGTCTATTGGTCGAGAACGGACATGAGATTATCTTGGAAAGTGGCGCCGGTAACAAATCGAACTTCCTCGACCATCATTATAGCGAGCAAGGCGCTCAAATTGTCTACGACCCTAAGGAAGTATTTAAAGCAGATATTATTATCAAAATATCTAGCCCAACGTTGAAGGAAGTCGAACTGATGCGAAGTCGTCAGGTTCTTTTCAGTTCACAGCAGCCTTCGCTCATGGGCATTGATATACTCAAAGCATTAATGAAAAAGCAGATAACGGCTCTTTCATACGAATATTTACAGGACGAGGGCGGACACCTTTCCGTCGTCCGAGCCATGAGTGAAATTGTCGGTGCTACTTCCGTATTGATTGCTGCAGAATACTTAAGCAATGTTTCTGATGGTAAAGGCCTCATGTTGGGCGGTGTAACGGGCGTTCCGCCGACCGAGATGGTCATCATCGGAGCCGGTACGGTGGGGGAATTTGCTGCACGCACAGCGATCGCCTTAGGAGCGCAAGTTAAGGTGTTTGATAGTTCCATCTATCGTCTTCGCCGTTTACAGAGCAATGTCGGAAGCCGTGTGTTTACTTCCGTAATACAGCCTATTATCCTCAATAAAGCCGTTCGTACCTGTGATGTCGTAATCGGCGCAGTCCGCGCTAAAAACGGTAGAACCCCTTGTTTGATATCCGAGGATACGGTATCGAAGATGAAACCTAATTCTGTGCTTATCGACGTGAGTATCGATCAGGGCGGTTGTTTCGAAACGTCGGAAGTGACCAATCATGATAAACCGGTATTTAAAAAGTACGACGTAATCCACTATTGTGTGCCCAATATTGCATCCAGAGTCGCTCGTACCGCGACCTACGCTTTAACGAATATCTTCACGCCGATTCTATTAGAGATTGGCGAATCCGGAGGGATGAATACCATGATATGGGCAAACCAAGGAATTCGTAGTGCAATCTACCTATATCACGGCAACCTGTGTAACAAGGATATGAGTGAGAAATTCAACCTGCCATGCAAGGATCTTGATCTGATCGTCATGGCCAACCTATAAACCATGAAAAATTTATTTTTTGTATTATCCATGATGCTTTCTAGCGCTGTGTTCGCCCAGGATAAAGGCGAGATGAGACCCTTGTACACCGGAGACCTGATTCCGGGAGCAACAAAGCCGACAAAGGAATTGACTGATAAGGAAATTCCGAAATTATATGTACATCCCGCTGCGCAGAACAATAAGGATCTGGCATTCTTGGTGATCCCGGGAGGCGGTTATGCGGGAGTTGCAATCAATCATGAGGGGCATGACGTAGCGAATAGATTAAATGATCTGGGCTACAATGCCTATGTGCTGGAATATCGTTTGCCTAAAGCCGAGACAATGAAAGACAAGCGTTTTGGACCTCTGCAGGATGCGCAATATGCGTTGCGAACAGTAAGGAAAGAAAATCCGGGCAAGCGAGTAGTCGTGCTAGGTTTTTCTGCAGGAGGACATCTTGCCGGATCGCTCAGTACCCTATACAATAGACCGCAGACGGCAGAACTGAAGGATACCAACCTGCGCCCTGATTTCTCAGTGTTATGCTATCCCGTTATTAGCATGGATGATGCGATTACGCATAAGGGCTCCAAAAACAACCTCATTGGTCCTGATTTCAAGGCGGAGGATATCGAACTCTTTTCTTTAGAGAAACAAGTCGATGAGAACTCGCAACCGACCTTCTTGATGAGCGCAAAGGACGATAAAGGCGTGCCAATTGAGAATAGCTATCGTTATCAGGAGGCTTTGAAAAAGAATAAAGTCGAAAACATGATCTTTACCTATGAAGAGGGGGGGCATGGTTTCGGATTAGTCAATAAGACTGATGCTCGCGATTGGTTTGATGCGATGATCCAATGGATAGAGAAAACAAAGAAATTTTAAAATACCCTCGAGTTTAGGACTCGAAGTGATGAACAGAAGATACGAGGATATTTATTCTCGTATTTTTTTTGATAGCCTTTGCCGGAAACTGTACCGCGTGCAGGGTCAGCTCATCGTTTCCAATAATCAATTCGGTAAACATCCCTCTGAATTTGCTGTCTTTCACCCAATATGTTCCTTCGCTAGCCTCTTCAAACTGTACGGCCTCTTGATGAATGGCAATCAAACCTTTAGCTTCAATACCTACCTTCGAAGCTTGTTCTGCTGTTAATACATTGCTTTTCGCAAGCAGTCTTGCCGTATAAGGATTCTGCGGATGGTAGTAGAGCTCAGTGGGATTGCCTTGGTCTACAATCAGCCCGTTTTTCATTACAATCAGGTAATCTGCCATCGCCAACACCTCTGCCGGATCATGTGATACGAGTACCACGGTCAATCCTGTGTCTTGTACGATTTGCTGAATATCCTGTTGAAGGTCGTCGCGAAAAGCGGCGTCAACCTGATTGAAAGGTTCATCCATGAGCAAAACCTCCGGATCATTGATCAGTGCACGACAAATAGCGACCCTTTGTTTCTCCCCGCCACTAAGATCGGCTACTCTCTTTTGTGCCAAATGATCCATTCGCAGCTTCGCTAACACCTCTTGGGTCTTATTACGTTTCCTGTCCAAATCGGTGTTGGGCAGTTGAGAGGCTACATTATCCCAAACCTTGGCATAAAGATTCAGGTCATCAAATCCCTGCGACACGAGCTTCATCGCATCATGTCCCGGGATCAACTTGTCTTTTCTTGTCGGAACCAGCCAGCCTCTATAGCGTACTTCGCCTGTTGCAGGTTCCGCTAAGCCATAGATTAAGCGTAGAAGCGTACTTTTTCCGCTTCCCGATTCACCGATAATGGCCGTAATCTTCCCCTCCTCAATACCGAAATTTACCTGATCGACGGCAACAACGCGCTGCGTGCCCTCAAAAATGCAGGACAGGTCTTTCCCATGAATTAAGGGTAGATTAGGTTGCTGTACATCGGAGAATATGTATTGACAAGAAGATGCTTTCTGACTCATAAATAAAATTTTCATGTTCCCATTGAAACAGCAATATGAATGAATTTCTTGTTGTTCAATGAAAGCAGACAATTCAAAAAAAGAAATGTCGGGCTTTTCAACCCGACACAAAAATACATTTTACAAACTGTAATTACTATTAAAAACCCAGTGTTAAACCGAAGGTAAGGTTTCTTACGCCTTCCTGAGCCGGGCTTTTCTCAAACATATCGTTGATATAATATTTAGTAAACAAGCCGAAATTATCATAGCCTATACGTGCAAATCCTCCATACTGGAATGTCGCTAAGTTGTAGGTGTCTTTATATTTCTGTTTTCCGAACTCCTCGCTTTTCAAGCGTTGTGTACCTTTCAACAATACGCCAGTCATCGCACCGAAGGCAAATTTCAAGCGCTTGCCATTGCTCAACTTGTGGCTTCTCAACTCGAAAGTTAGGGGTAAGCGTAAATATGTAGAGGTAAATACGTTCTTCTTGTATCTGGAGTCGGGGTCAAGGTCAGCAAATTCTAATGGAGTAACATCCTTCACAAAAAGCACGTCATTTTCTAAGCGCAGGTAGTTCCACTCGAAACCGGCAGAGGCATACACTTTAAAGATATCGCTAAAACGAACCCCGAATTGGGCAACATCAAAACCAAAGTTCGATGCTTTTTTATAGTCTAAATTTTTATTTCCCTCGGATAGGGTAAAGCTGCCGTTATCAACCAATCTCGAGAACCCCCAATCGACGCGTGAGAAGGTAATCCCACCAAAGGTACGAGGATAGGTTATTTTCTTCTCATCGTCCTTATCGTCTTTTCCCACATTGATATCAATTTCTGTGCGCGTTTTTCCTTCCGTGGAGTCTGTTTTCGCTTCTTTGCTAATCGTGATTTGCGCTTGCGACAATTGCAATCCTAAGCATAAAATTGCTGCAAATACTAGGGTAATTCTTGATCTCATAACTTATCTTCTATTTCTTGCTAAACTTTTTGTTAAATCTATCCGTATGTTTCCTTCCTCATCATTGCTGAAAGAAACATCGCCATTACCAATATTGATATTATCGGCAATTCCATTTAATACTTTGGTTATTATACTTTGTTTTGGTTTTTTATCAGTAATTGCTTTTTGCGCATACATCAGTTCTTCATTTTCAATAATGTTCACAAGCGGCTGTATCGGTGTGACCTCACGCTGGCTAAGCTGTATTTCATTATCCATCGCTTTTAATTCGGGCAACTCCACTCTTTCTAGGACTTCAACAGGTTTTACCGGATGCTTCTCGATAGCGACATACAGCTTTTGGTCTTGCTTTTCCACTTTCGAAGTTGGCGTCGACATCCGTTTTTCGGCAACCAACCTGTTTGATTTTTCCACTTCGCTGGATGTGTTTGACGTTTCCTGTGAAACAACAGGTGTGTTCGGACCTACAGGCTCTCTTGTTTCAACAACTTCCGGGGCCATCGGATTGGCCAATTCCGGTGCTTTCGCTATTTGTCTATGCTCAACAGGTTGCCTTGCATCTTTCGAACGGTAGACATACATACCGATGCCGAAGAATAGCATGATTGCTGCGGCAGCAGCAAAATAGCGCCATAATATAATCGGTTTTTTCGATACAGGCTCGTCAGCCGGTAGCTCCGAAGCGATTTTATCCCATAGTCCTGCAGGGGGCTGCGCCTCTGCATCCTTTAAGTTCTTGGCAAACAAGTCGTCTAATTCTTGATCTTTCATATGCCTAGTTCCTCCATTTTAGTAATTCGTTCTCGAAGCAATTGTCGCGCTCGCGATAGTTGAGATTTTGAATTGCCTTCCGAAATCTGAAGCATATCCGCAATCTCCCGATGGTTATAGCCCTCAATCGCATATAGGTTAAACACGGTTTTATAACCCAGTGGTAGCCCTTTGATCAGTTTTAAGAGGTCTTTATAATCCAAGTTGTTGAGCTGTAGGGTGGAATGTTCAGCCATCGCCGCGCCCGAAACTTCATCAGTCGATACAAAACTTATCTTGTTCTTCCTGTAAATTTCAATCGCCGTATTGACCATGATTCTACGGATCCAACCTTCAAGAACGCCTGTGCCTCCAAAAAGTGCACTTTTTGTAAACACCTTAATAAATCCTTGTTGAAGCATGTCCTCAGCTTCAAACGTATCCCTCGCATAACGAAGACAGATAGCGTACATTTTGGGAGCGAAATGCTGATACAGCTCAGCCTGCGCTTTCCGATCGTTATGCTTACAACGATCCCAAATATGTATAATTCTCTGTGGCTCCAATTGATGTTCGGTTTATTATAAAGACGCCATCCCCGCAAAAAGGGTTGCAACAGAAAAGAAAATTATTTGATTTTTATCTTTCGGCTTTGAGTATCAATGATTTCTATCTCAATATTCACAGCATCATCCGGAAGAAGGTTAGGGATTTTCTCCGGCCACTCGATAAAACAGTATGCCCCCGAGTAAAAATACTCCTCATAACCTAGGTCGTAAGCCTCCTGCTCGTCCTTCAAACGATAGAAATCAAAATGGTAAACAGGACCGTCAGCAGCAGCATATTCATTGACAATGGAAAAGGTAGGACTTGATGTGCTGTCTTCAACATTTAAAACCTCGCAAATAGCTTTGATAAAGGTGGTTTTTCCAGCACCCATAGCACCATTAAAAAGAAAGATCTTCGCATCCGGTTTTTGTTGTAATAACCACTGCGCGGTAGCAGCCAGGTCTTCCGTTGAGTTTACCAAGTATTCCATGCCCAAAATTAATCAATATCTAGGGAATTAGTAGTTAGTATTTAGTAGTTAGTATTTAGACCTATGGCGGACAGGGATGGTTGGCAGGATAAGAGGGAAGGTTGTTTTTTGTGTTTGAAAAGAAGAGATTGTAGGATATTTTGTATGCCTCATAGTTGCGACTATTTTGTCCGCCATAGGTCTAAATACTAAGTACTAAGTACTAACTACTATGTCTGAACCAAGAAAGCAAGGATTTAAGGATTGGCAGGATCGGGTAAGTCTTAAATACAAACTACTAAAGACTTCGTCTGCTTAAACCCAATTCAAAACCCTTACTTAACCCTTTAATAACCCTTTCAAACCCGCGCCGAAAGGGGTATGATTTGGGAGTGAAATGTGTTTAATTAGTATTTGGTATTTAGTAGTTAGTATAAAGACCTTTGGCGGGCAACATGGGGCCGATTAATACGATGGACAGAATATCCTGTCAATCCTTAAATCCTCTTTTTCCTGGTTCAGAAATAGTATTTAGTAGTTAGTACTTAGTATAAAGACCTATGGCGGAATATCAGATATTAGACAGTAGACGTTTTACACGATCCTGTCAATCCTTAAATCCTTCCTTTCCTGGTTCAGACATAGTACTTAGTAGTTAGACCCGATCCCGCCAATCCTTAAATCCTTTTTTCCTGATTCAGACATAGTATTTACTATAAAGACCTAAAGGGCAATATGTCCACATTTATTGGGACAACCATTCCTAGCCGACATAGGTCTAACTACTAACTACTAACTACTAATACTACTACTGTTTCGGAGAGTAGGTAATAAATGGAATAATCATTTCTTCCAGCGATATTCCACCATGTTGGAATGTTCCGCTAAAATGATTGACGAAGTGATTATAATTATTTGGATACACAAAATAGGTGTCTTCCTTTGCAAATACAAAAGTGGAACTGACGTTTAATCGTGGTAATTGTGCTTCTAGTGGGTTCTTGATGATAAATACATCCTTTTCTATAAAATTAAGGTTCTTCCCTTGCTTATAGCGCAGGTTGGTATTGGTATTTCTATCGCCGATTATTTTGCTTGGTTTGCGGACGCGAATCGTTCCGTGGTCGGTTGTGATAATGACACGGACATTTTTTTGCGATAACCATTTCAAGACTTCTAATAGCGGGGAGTGCTCAAACCAAGAGAGCGTCAATGAACGGTATGCGGCTTCGTCGTTTGCTAGCTCGCGGATCATCGCCATATCGGTTCGTGCATGTGAAAGCATATCGACGAAATTGTAAACAAATACATTCAGGTCGATCTGCATATGCTTATTGATGTTTTCCAATACATCTCTTCCTTGCTCAAGCGTGATGACCTTGGTATAGCTATGCTTGATGTCGCGGCGGTAGATTCGTTTCACCTGATCCGCTAGAAACACATCTTCGTATAAGTTCTTGCCACCTTCATCGTCGTCATTCTGCCATTCTTTTGGAAAGCGTTTCTCCATTTCCAGCGGCGTTAAACCTGAGAATATGGCATTTCGAGCGTATTGTGTGGCGGTGGGCAGGATGCTGTAATAGCTGTCTTCCTCTTCTACACGGTAATAATCCGAAATTACCTCATTGATGACCTTCCATTGGTCGTAACGCAGATTGTCGATCAGGAAGAAGAAAGTTGGCTTATCGGCTTCCATTTTTGGGAAAACCTTCTTTTTAAATAGCTGATGGGATAAGATGGGGCCCTCATCGGGGTTTTTCATCCAATTCAGGTAGTTTTTTTCAATAAACTTAGAGAACAATAAATTGGCATCGGATTTCTGCATGGTCAATATTTCATGCATACCCGCGTCTTCAAGTTTCTCGAGCGACAGTTCCCAATAGAGCAACTTTTTGTAGGCTTCGACCCATTCATCATGGTTTAGGTCGTCATTCATTCGCATCCCGAGTTGGCGGAAATCCTGTTGATAAGCCATTGAAGTGCGTTCGCTGACAAGTCGTCTATTTTCTGTAAACTTTTTGATGGTCAGCAGGATCTGCTTCGGGTTGACCGGTTTGATCAGGTAGTCGTCGATTTTCGCACCAATAGCATCCTCCATGAGGTGCTCTTCCTCATTTTTCGTCACCAATACAGTAGGGATTGAGGGGTTGATGGACTTCAGGATATTCAGTGTTTCCAGCCCCGTTAGTCCCGGCATATTTTCATCTAAAAATACCAGGTCGAAAGGTTCACTTTTGAACGCTTCGACGGCATCGGCACCATTATTTACGGTTTTTACTTTATAGTCTTTTTGTTCTAACAACAAAATGTGAGGTTTTAAGAACTCAATTTCGTCATCGGCCCAAAGGATATGTGTTTTTTGCATGGAATTCCCTGAATATACTCGCTAATTTACGTCTTTTTTCTTTGTGACAGTGGAATATTAACCTTGCTTAACATTAACAAGCCCATCTAAGCTGCTGATTTGAAATATCAACTTACAAAAGCCTGAAAATATGTGTCTGTTTTTAATTAGTAATTTAAATGTCAGAAAATAGTAGTTTTCTTTTTGGAATTTTAGTTAATACAATCGTTTGAGTTTTTAAGAAATTGTCGGGTTTCCACTACTGTAAGCCTATTATTCTGTTGATTTTAAGCATTATCTTTACGTTTTATGTGGGAAAAGGTCTTTAAACTGTCTTTTTTGCGTTTTTTTTAACATTAATTAAGTACCATCTATGTATCTTTGCACGTATCTTAGCCTAGTATTAGATGGTTTGATGTTAAAACTAGGTTGTGTAAAGTGCTAGTTATTAGTCAGTTGAATAAGAAGAAAATAATAAATGACCCAGTGTACGGATTTGTAACAATTCCGTCAGGTTTCATTTACGATATCATCCAGCATCCATTTTTACAGCGCCTACGCTACATAAAACAGGTAAGCATGACCCATTTGGTTTATCCGGGGGCTTTGCATACGCGTTTTCAGCATGTTATCGGGGCCATGCATTTGATGGGCTTAGCAATCGAGACGCTTCGCGGAAAAGAGGTAGAGATTTCGGAGGAAGAAGAGGAAGCAGTTCTAGCGGCTATTTTGCTGCATGATGTGGGACATGGTCCATTTTCTCACTCGTTGGAACATACCTTAGTTGAAGGTGTTTCACATGAAATCATTTCAGCGTTGCTGATGGATAAGTTGAATAAGGAATTTGATGGTCGTTTAGACCTGGCGATCACCATATTTAACAATAAATATCACCGTAAGTTCTTACATCAGTTGGTATCCGGACAGTTGGATACCGACCGGATGGATTATTTAAATAGAGATAGCTTTTTTACCGGAGTATCTGAGGGGGTAATTTCCTTTGATCGGATTATCAAAATGTTGAACGTTAAGGACAATGAATTGGTGGTCGAGAGCAAAGGGATCTACTCGGTAGAAAAGTTCTTGATTGCGCGGAGGCTCATGTATTGGCAAGTTTATCTGCATAAGACGGTGATTACCGCCGAGCAGATGATGATCAAAGCTTTAGCCCGAGCAAAAGAATTGAGTAATCAGGGTGTTAGCTTATTTGCGACACCAGCACTAGCTCATTTTCTGAAGAATCAAATCAACAGGGATACCTTCCTGCAGGATGAATCGCATCTGACCTGGTTTACGCGTTTGGATGATACCGATATCATGTCGGCTATCAAAATATGGGCAAGCCACGAGGATCCGATTCTAAGCTTATTATGTTCCAAGATTATTCATCGCGAACTCTTCCGGACCGAAATGAGCAAAACGCCTTTTTCTGCAGACTATCTGGAAGAAATAAAGGAGAGGGTTCTGAAAACATTTGATATCGAAGAGAAAGATTTGGGCTATTTTTTATATGAGCAGGTCGTAGGAAATAGTGCCTATGATACCTCGATAAACAGTATTCGAGTATTGGAGAAGAACGGTCGCCTATGTGACATAGCCGAAGCTTCTGATTTGTCCAATATTGAAGCGTTGGCGAAACGTGTAGAAAAATATGCTGTGACTTATCCCAAAGAAATCGGGTATGTCAATATCGAGATGCTCGAAGATTGTTAAAATACATATAATTACCGAATGCAATTCACCGCTGAACAGATAGCAACATTATTGAAAGGAACAGTGGAAGGGAATCCTGCCGTGTTGGTAGATAGTCTTTCCAAAATCGAAGAGTCTAATTCATCGAGTTTAACCTTTTTGGCCAATCCAAAATACGAGCATTTTATTTATGAGATCGAAGCTGGTATTATCGTTATCAACGAGGATCTTATTCTACAAAAACCAGTTAAATCTACACTGGTTCGTGTAAAGAACGCATATTCGGCGTTCACAGAACTGCTTAAATTGTACCATGAATTACGCAATGAGCGTCAGGGTATTGATTCCGCTGTCCATATACACGAGACGGTACAAATGGGGGAGAACCCTTACATAGGTGCTTTTGCCTACATCGGCAAGAACGTGAAATTAGGCAATCGCGTTAAGATTTATCCGCAAGTTTATATTGGCGACAATGTACAAATCGGCGATAATACGGTTCTGTTTCCTGGTGCAAAAGTATACGAAGATTGCATTATCGGCAAGTCGGTAATCGTGCATGCCGGAGCGGTTGTAGGGAGTGATGGATTTGGATTCGCACCTAAAGAAGATGGAACTTATGATAAGATTCCGCAGATCGGTAATGTTGTGATTGAGGATTTCGTTGAGATTGGCGCAAATACCGTTATCGATCGTGCAACGATGGGCTCAACCGTTATCCGTGAAGGCGTTAAGCTTGACAACCTAATTCAGATTGCACACAATGTGGAAATCGGGAAAAATACGGTAATTGCAGCACAAACTGGAATTTCCGGTAGCACAAAGATCGGAGAACACGTTGTATTAGGAGGGCAGGTTGGTGTGGTCGGTCATATCACGATTGCTAAGGGCACCCAGGTGCAGGCGCAATCAGGGATCAACCGTTCTATTTTAGAAGAAAATAAGAAATGGGGGGGAAGCCCGGCATTTCCATATAATAATGAACTGCGCTCGCAAGTTTTATATTCCAAATTACCGGAAATGGAACGCCGTTTAGCGGAGCTAGAGAAGCAATTAAAAGATAAAAATAATACCTAACTTTACCCGAATTACGCAAAACTATAATGATAGATATGAACGTTAAACAAAGAACCATTAAGTCCGATATCGAATTTTCGGGTGTTGGGTTGCACACGGGTAAGCAAGTGCACCTAACGTTAAAACCAGCACCGGAGAATCATTGGTATAAATTTAAACGTGTGGATTTAGATGGCGAACCTACTGTAAGTGTTGATGCAGACAATGTGACAAATACAGCTAGAGGAACAACCATTTCTCAGAATGGCGCATCTGTAAGTACTATTGAGCACCTTATGGCTGCCCTTGTGGGTTTGCAGTTGGATAACGTATTGATCGAAATTGATGGCCCTGAAGTGCCGATTCTAGATGGTAGTGCTGCCATCTTTATAGATAAAATACAAGAAGTAGGTTTCCAGGATCAGGATGCGGATCGAGATTTCTTCGAAGTAACGGACAACATCCATTACAACGACCCTGAAAACAAAGTGGAAATCGTAGCAATGCCGGTAGATGGCTACCGTATCACTTGTATGATTGATTTTAATTCGCCGGTATTAGGAAGTCAGCACGCTTCCATCACGAATATCGATGAGTTTAGCAAAGAAATTGCTTCTTCTCGCACATTCTGTTTCTTGCATGAATTGGAAGCTTTGGTTAGTCAAAACCTGATAAAAGGGGGCGACCTATCGAATGCAATCGTCATTGTTGACAAGGAAATTGAAGACAATGAGTTGGAGAAACTTCAGGTACTGTTCCACAAGCGCGTTGAAGTTGCGCAGGAAGGTATCTTAAATAACATCTCCTTACGCCATCAGAACGAACCTGCCCGCCATAAGTTATTGGATATGATTGGCGATTTGGCACTAGTAGGAAAACCGATCAAGGGGCATATCATGGCGGCACGTCCTGGTCACGCAGCGAACGTTGCCTTTGCGAAACGTATTAAAGCGCAAATGAAACGAGAGAAGAACAAAAAGAACGTGAAAGTTTATGACCCGAATACTCCGCCGGTTTACGATACGGTTCAGATCATGAACATCCTCCCTCACCGTCAACCATTCTTGATGATTGACAAGATCTTGGAACTTTCGGAAACCCATGTTGTGGGCTTAAAGAATGTTACGATGAATGAGGACTTATTTATGGGGCATTTCCCTGGTGCGCCATTATTTCCTGGAGTATTGCAGATCGAAGCGATGGCTCAAACAGGAGGAATTTTGGTTTTAAATACGGTACCTGATCCTGAAAACTGGTTAACACTATTCTTGAAGATTGAAAATGCAAGATTCAAGAACCAAGTGGTGCCGGGTGATACAGTTATCTTCACTTGTGAATTGTTAGAGCCTATTCGTCGTGGTATTGCACGCATGAAGGGTGTCGGCATGGTTGGAGACAAAGTGGTGAGTGAAGCTGAATTAATGGCTCAAATCGTGAAGGTAAAAGGATAATTAAAAAGAAATGATTCAACCCTTATCATACATACATCCTGAAGCTAAAATAGCACAGAATGTAGTCATTGAACCCTTTAGCACAATACACAAGGATGTGGAAATTGGCGAGGGAACGTGGATTGGCTCGAATGTGACCATCATGAATGGTGCACGGATTGGCAAGAACTGCCGGATATTTCCTGGGGCAGTAATTTCTGGTGAGCCTCAAGACCTAAAGTTTGAAGGCGAGGTCACAACGGCGGAAATCGGCGATAACACAACGATCCGCGAGTGTGTGACGATCAACCGAGGCACGAAAGATCGTTATAGAACCGTAATTGGAAAGAACTGCTTGATTCAAGCTTATAGTCATATAGCGCATGATTGTTTTATCGGCGACAACTGTATCTTCTCCAACTCAAGTACGCTGGCTGGCCATATCACTGTTGGTGATTATGTGGTGCTAGCGGGTATGGTAGCCGTGCATCAGTTTTGTAAAATCGGATCACATGCCTTCGTTACGGGTGGTACGCTTGTGCGTAAGGATGTTCCTCCATATATTAAAGCAGCTCGCGAGCCTATCTCTTATGCCGGTATCAACTCGGTTGGTTTAAGAAGACGAGGTTACAGCAATGAGCAGATTAATGAGATTCAGAATATTTACCGTGTGCTGTTTGTTCAACACAGTAATTTAGGTAAGGCTTTGGATATCGTCGAGGCGGAATTTGAGGCAACAGAATTGAGAGATGAAATCCTCGGCTTCGTCAGAGCGTCTAACCGCGGCGTTGTCAAAGGTTTCGGACAAGGTAGATCGGGTATTTAACTTTAAGCAGGTGATTATTTGAATATAACTTTACAAGATATTGGTAGAAGGTATAATCGAGAATGGATTTTTAGACATATCGATTATACCTTTTCTTTTGGAAACCGCTACGCTATTTTGGGACCTAATGGTTCGGGTAAGTCGACCTTGATTAAGGTGCTGACCGGTGCATTGACCCCAAGCGAAGGAACCTTGGGATATCAGCAGGACGGGAAGGAAGTGGAGATTGAGGAAGTTTATAAGCATACCGCTATTGCTGCCCCTTATGTTGAGTTGATTGAAGAATTTACGCTCAACGAATTGATAGATTTCCATTTTAAGTTTAAGCCACTGTTGCATGGCTTTAATTTAGAGGCGGTGAAAGAGCGCTTGGGCTTTGGCTCAAATGTACTGCAGAAAGAGATTCGTTATTTCTCTTCAGGAATGAAACAGCGCGTGAAACTGGTTTTAGCCTGCTGCTCGGATAGCAAGATGCTATTCCTGGACGAGCCGACGAGTAACCTGGATAAGGTAGGTGAGGCCTGGTATTTGGATTTAGTGGAGGATACGGTTAATGATCGTCTGCTGATCATCGGTTCCAATCAGGAACACGAGTATGCATTCTGCAACGAATATCTTGAAATAATGGATTTTAAATAGACAATTTGGGTTACTTTTCCTATTTTTGTGACCAATAATTAATATAGACTATGGCAAAAGCTTCAGATGTAAAAAGTGGGAATGTCCTACGTTTTAATGGCGAATTAGTAACGGTTGAAGAGTTTATCCACCGTACGCCAGGAAACTTACGTGCGTTCTATCAAGCTAGAATGCGCAATGTGAAGACCGGTAAATTAGTAGAATACAGATTTAGAACCGACGAAGAGGTAGAGATTGCTCGCGTAGAGACGAATGACTACCAATATTTATATGAGGATGGAGACTTTTTCGTAGTTATGGACAACGAGACTTACGAACAGTTCAATATCCCGAAATTGCTTTTCGGAAGCACAGCGCGCTTCTTGAAAGAAGGAATGAATGTAATCGTTGCGTTTGAGAGCGATGAGCCAATCATGGCACAGGCACCTCAAAACGTTGAATTGGAGATTACTTATACAGAGCCTGCGGTTAAAGGTGATACATCGACGAACGCGTTGAAAAAAGCAACTGTAGAAACAGGAGTGGAAATCAATGTGCCTTTGTTCATTAACCAAGGTGATAAAGTTAAAGTTGACACACGTACAGGTGATTACATCGAACGTGTAAAATAATATTTAGGTTTAGGTTGATTATTCGGTCTTGTTAGCGCTCTGCGGCAAGGCCGTTTTTGTTTAATAGGGATGAGAAAGCAGGAACTACGCGAAATCTATAAGGCACAACGGAATGGCTTAACAGCAGAGCAATTGGTTTTGCTTGACGAGCAGCTATTAGAACAATTGCAGCAATATGATTGGTCTGCAATCAAGTATCTGCATCTCTATCTTTCTATCGAGAAATTTAAGGAGTTCAACACCTGGCCGTTCATTAAATGGATTTGGCAACAGTATCCGGAAATAACGCTCGTAACTTCGAAATCTGATTTTGAAACTCATCAGCTCCATCACTATCGTTTAGAAAAAGATGGGAAGCTGCTCAGCAACGCATGGGGTATACCCGAGCCTATCGATGCAGAAGAGGTTGCTGTGGAAAGTATAGACGCTGTATTGACGCCTTTGTTGGTTGTTGATAAGCAGGGCAATCGAGTGGGCTATGGCAAGGGCTTCTATGATCGCTTCTTAGCAAACTGTCGCCCCGATGTGTTGAAGTTCGGGATATCGTATTTTGAGCCGGTTGAGCTGATCGAAGATGTTAATGACTGGGATATCCCTATCTCCCAGCTGTTTACTCCCGGTAAAACTTTTTATCTAGAAGGCTAATCCCGACTACAAATCTTAAATTAAAGGGAATCTTTAGCAATTTCATCCCTATACCTTCGTTTTGATAGTAATTAATGCGATTGAGCATAGATGCTATGCAACACAGAAAGAGTGAGAGATCAACGATCTTTAAGATAATAGAAATGACGTTGTCTAAAAAGCTATGATTAACATAATTTCATTATTTACTCCCTGTGATGCTTTTCGAAGCATATGACCGGCTAATAGAAATCATTTAGCCAAAAGTTTAACATAAGCTTTTTAGACACGTTCTTTCTGTAAGAACGAGGAGATTTGAAAAGAGAAATTCATTCATATAATCCTAACTTGTAATAGTTAAAGAAAGGGCCATCCGATTGGATGGCCCCTTTTTTTATCTGTTTTACTTGTATAGTATTCTAAACTTGATGGTATTATCGATTTGCTTCAATTGCTTCAGCATTTTTTTATCGTATGCAGCATCGATATCCGTTACGGCGTAGCCTATTTCTCCGCGCGTCATCAGGAATTGCGAGAAGATATTGATGTTATTCTCGGCATATACATTGTTGATTTGCGCCATGATGCCCGGCACGTTTTTATGGATATGCAAGAGGCGGTGCGCACGTGTAAGTTTTGGTAACAACATGTTTGGGAAGTTACGGCTTTGATCGGTGTCACCATGGTTGATGAAATCCGCCATACGGCGTGGAATGAACTCCGCATTGCGTTTCTTTCCTTTCTTATCGTCGAATACGACGATTCCTTTTTCATTGCAGATCGTCTTTGAGACATGACCTTTGATATCGCCCAGGAATCCGATAGTCTTCAACTTGTCGGCTCTGCTTAATTGCTCGTCCGAGATGCTGATCTCTGAACCTAATAAGATCATACCGACATCTTTGGTGTATTTCTCTTCGAAGGTTTCTTTAACGCGGATGGAGAATCCGTCGCGTTTTAAGATATGGGCAGCAATCTCCGGAACATTTCCGACGATTAGACAAAGGATGCGGTTCTTTGGATAGGATATTGCGCGCGGAAGGTCATTGACATAAAGGAATTCATCAAAGCTTGGCGCTATATGATCAGCCTTATCAGTAACCGATTGGCGAGCGATGTTCTCTGTAAAAGCGTAGAACTTCTCAATCAAACCAGATTCTTTTAGTTGAAAATCAGAATAGCCATCTCCAATACCGAAGATACGGCCTTGAATTTCCAATTGCTTCAATAGTTTAACCTTTCCGCCCTCATCTGATAAAGGGTTTGCTTCATCATATCCAATGATGTTGCCGGCTTCATCAAATCTAAACGTGTTCGCGTAGATGTTTTCTTTCTTGATGTGATAAGGAGTAACTACAGGCGTAATAAACTCCTTGAAGCCACCAGATACTATCCAAGCGGTGTCTGCGTTGTCCTTGAAGAACTCTTTATTTCGACTAAAGGATTTGGAGACCTTTTTCTTTAAATGGACAATTAACTTGGCAAGGTGATCGCGGTTTGCTTCTAAAAGCTTAACTCGGCCAGCGAGGCTTTCACGAAATGAAATCTTCCCCTCCATCGCCAGATTCGTAAATCGTTCGATTTCCTCATAAATTGCTTGGCGGTTGGGGTTGTTCTCTAACGAAATTCGTGCTAATTCGTCTAATGCTTCGACTTGGGTGAAGGTGCTGTCGAAGTCAATAATGTAGTAATTTTTCACGTTATTATATGCTGTTTAGATTGTTTTCCTGTAATAAGTGTCGACTACTTCCTTTAGGGTCATGTCCAAAGGTTTGAACGATACACCAAGGGTTTTTGTAATCTTGCTATTATCGTATTCTAGTTTCTTGTTTGCTGCTCTCGCGGTCTCTTTGGTCAAAGCAGGACGCTTTCCGTTGAGAAAAGAGGCAACTTTCGATAGGCGCCATGCCATCGACAAAACAACACGACTGGCAGCAATACTTGGTCTAGGTTTCTGCATGTAGTCGCTGATCTTGCTCAACAAGTCTTGATTACTTATATTTTCTGCATTGAGGATGAATCGCTCGCCCGTAATATCCGAGTTCATCAACTTAATCATAATCTGAGCAACATCATCCACATCGACTATTCCGACACTGCCCAAAGGGTAGATTTTATTTCCCTTTTTTACCACATCGAATATGGTTCTGGAGCCGTTCTCTCCCGGGCCGACGCCCATAATGACAGATGGATTGACAATCACCGCGTCTAGGCCTTCAACAATGCCACGCCATACTTCCATTTCGCTCTCGTATTTGGCTAATGAATAATTCGAAATCTTTCGGTTGTATTCCCATTTGTCGGTCTCTTTGATAGGAAGACCTAGTTTATTAGTGCCTAATGCCGCAATTGAGCTTACATGGACGAGGCGTGCCTCATAAAGCAGAGAAAGATTAACGATGTGTTTGGTGCCTTCGATATTGGTTTGAAACATCGCCGTAGCATCTTCCTTATGGTAGGAGATTTTAGCAGCGCAGTGGTAAACTTGTCGAATGCTTGGGAATATCTCTTCCAACGCAAAATAATCCGTGATATCCGCGTCTACCCATTGTATTAAAGAAGAGGATTTTAAATGATCGGGAATGATAGATGTAGGTCTTTTCAACGCTACGATACTCTCGCCATTATCAATAAGGTGTTTTAAAACTGTTGAACCTAAAAATCCTGTACCACCTGTAACTAAAATCACGTTAAACTTATTGTTGAAAATTCCTGAATTCAAAGATAACCTATTGAAAAGTCCTATGCAAGTCCTTTTAGACCGTACATCTTACTTTTGAGTAAATATTCTATCCAGTACTTTGCTACTATCCAAAAAGACTTCCTAACTTTTTGTTGAAAAAATGTTCTTAGCAATATTTATTTATAAAATGCATCTTTGTTAAAATCCACGGAAGCTATAGTTTTAACTTCCTGCAATAGCGCAATATATGACATTAGCAGACTTTCTAAGCCCCATCTCCCTAGCCGATCTAGGTGAAGAAACGACTTATTACAACTCTCAATTCGGAAAGATCATTGAAAAGTATACCGACAGCTTTCCAGATATCTTTGAAGGTGATGTAAAACCGAACCTTGCCATCATTGGAATTGAAGAGGATAGGGCGGCTGTAAACAACAAGGGAGCAGCGAAAGGAGCGAACCAAGTGCGTAGACATCTCTATGATTTATATCAGGGGGATTACACGGTCAAGATCGTAGACCTAGGGAATATTAAAGCGGGAGCTACCATTAAGGATACTTATGTAGCGGTGAAACTCGTGATGGAAGAACTGATTAAACATGATATCCTGCCGATTTTAATTGGGGGAGGTCATGATCTGACTTATGCGCAATACACGGCTTATGAGAACTTAGAGCAGCGCGTAGAAGTTGCCATCATCGACTCTAAGTTTGACTTGGACCAGGATTACAGTGAAAACACCTCCTTAAATTCAAATACTTTCTTAAACCATATTATCCTACATCAGCCAGATTATCTGTTCAACTTGAGCAATATCGCTTATCAGACTTATCTGGTAAGTAAGGAGTCGATCAATATGTATGATAAGCTTTTCTTTAATGCCTTGCGTTTGGGGGCATTTTCCGGCAAGCTAGACCAAGCGGAGCCTATTATCCGATCGGCTGATATGGTAAGCTTTGATATTAGCGCTATCCGTGGATCGGAAGCCGGTGGTAATGCGAATGCAGGTCCGAATGGTCTATATGGAGATGAGGCCTGCCAATTAGCGCGCTATGCCGGCATGTCAGATAAATGCTCGTCCGTAGGATTTTATGAGTATAACCCTAGTTTTGACCCTATGGGACAAACAGCGATGTTAATATCGCAAATGATATGGTGCTTTGTTGATGGGTATTACAGCCGCAAGAAGGATGCGCCAATGTATCCAAAATCAAATTATATGATTTACCGTACGACTTTGGAAGCAGAAGATTACGAACTAGTATTCGTGAAGAGCAAGAAGTCGGATCGTTGGTGGATGCAGGTTCCTTACTTCGGTTCCAAATCCGTTAATGAAAGGTTTTATCTTGTGCCTTGTCGATACGAGGACTACCAACTAGCCGTAGCAGGTGAAATGCCTGACTTATGGTGGAAAACACATCAGAAATTACAATAGAATTCTTTTTTAATTATTGGGAATGGAAAGTTTGTATATAGCGATCATCATCATTATGCTGGTCATAATAGTCTATGCACTTTGGCGAAATGGACAGGCAGTTAGCCGCTCGACGCATGAACATGTGATAAAAGAGCAGCAGCAGTTACAGATCGAATATGGCAAGCTGCAGGAGAGAGAGCGATTATTAAGTATCGAGCGGGAAAGATTGCATAAGGAATTAATGGCCGAAGTCAACAATAGGCAAGCCATTGAGCGAACGCTGGAAGGAACGAATGCTTACCTGCAAGCACAACAGGATAAGTTTGCGGAGCAAAAGATAGAGATAGAAAATCTTAAGAAGCAATTCAATACAGAGTTTCAGGTACTCGCAAATAAGATTCTGGAAGAAAAGACTCTTAAATTTACTCAGCAGAATCAGCAGAATATCAGTTTGATCTTAGATCCCCTGAAGGAAAAGATCAAATCGTTTGAGGAGAAGGTGGAGAAAACCTATCAACAAGAGTCTGCGGAACGCAGCGTCTTAAAAGGCGTTGTCGAACAACTGATGCAGCAAAGCATGCAGATTAAAGATGAAGCGAATAATCTTGCGAAAGCCTTAAAAGGTGATAATAAGAGACAGGGTAACTGGGGAGAAGTTATTCTAGAGCGCGTTTTGGAGCGTTCAGGATTATTAAAAGACCAGGAGTATAAACTGCAAGCAGCCATCCTTGACCAGGAAGGCAAGAGGCTGCAACCCGATGCTGTCATCTATCTCCCTGATGAGAAACACTTGATTGTCGACTCGAAGTTATCCCTCGTAGCCTACGAAAGAGCCGTTAATGCGGACACCGAGGAGGATAGAGCACTCTTTGTTAAACAGCATGTGCAATCTATCGAGAATCATGTTAAAGAGCTTTCTGCGAAGGATTATCAATCATTGTACAAGATTGTATCACCAGAGTTTGTGCTCATGTTCATCCCGATCGAATCTTCACTTAGTCTTGCAGTTAACCATAAACCAGAATTGTTTTCCGACGCTTGGGATAGGCGAGTAGTCATTGTAAGCCCTTCGACCTTGCTTGCAACACTAAGAACCATCGCGAGCATTTGGAAGCAGGAACGGCAGAATAGAAATGTTTTGGAAATAGCCAAAGAGGCTGGCTTGTTATACGACAAGTTCGTTGGTTTCTTAGATGATATGGATCAGATACAAGGCTTTATTCAGAAGGCAGCTTCGAAGCATGAGGATGCCATGAAGAAGTTATCTACAGGCTCTGGAAATGTGATCAAGAAAGTAGAATCGCTGAAGGTATTAGGAGCAAAAGCGAATAAACAGATCAACGATAAGTATCTGGAAGAATAAAGGGCTGTCTATCGACAACCCTTTAATTTATTAGTATCCTGCGGCTTTATCATCCCCTCGTGGGTCAGCGCCGGTTTGCAGCTTGCCGTTGGGCAATACCACGATATTTTCAACGCGTCCGATAGGACCTCTTTTATTGATTGCATAGCCATCCTTCTCTAAGCTCGCGCGGGTCTTTGCATCAATTGCTTTTTCTTCTACGTCAATGTATTCAGGTTTCCATTGGTGGTGAAACCTTGGAGCACTAACAGATTCCTGCGCGGTCATATCAAATTCTAATACATTTAATATCGTCTGGAAAACAGAGGTGATAATGGTGGAGCCTCCAGGCGTGCCAACGACCATCTTCAGTTTGCCATCTTTCTCGATAATCGTCGGAGTCATCGCGCTGAGCATGCGTTTGCCAGGCTCTACGGCATTGGCCTTTCCCCCTAACAAACCATACATATTCGGTGTGCCCGGCTTAACGGAGAAGTCGTCCATCTCATTGTTCAACAAGAAACCCGCGCCCTCTACCCATACTAACGAGCCATAAGAGCCATTGATCGTTGTAGTCAATGAAACAGCATTGCCATCCTTGTCTACTATGCTATAATGTGTTGTTTCTTCGGATTCATATCCCGGGAATTTCGCTGCTTTCACCTCATCGCTAGGTGTAGCACGCTTCAAGCTAACTTTCGCCATGCGATCTTGGTTAAACTTCGCATCCGTTAGATTGGCTACAGGTACTTTGTAAAAATCTGGGTCTCCCAAGTGGGTTGCGCGGTCAGCATATACGCGGCGTTCGGCTTCAACCATCGCACGCACGGTGCTGTCATGTTGAAAGCCCCACTTTGCTAACGGATATTTTTCAACCGATTGCAATAGCGCCATCAAAGCCACTCCACCACTTGATGGGGGAGGCATAGAAATCACTTTATATCCTTTGTAGTTGCCAACGATAGGGTTTCGCCAAACCGCTTGGTAATTTGCAAGATCCTCCAGGCTAATAATACCATTGCCTTTTTTCATCTCTGCAATGATATATTCTGCTGTTTTTCCTTTGTAAAAGCCATCACGACCTTGTTCTGCGATTCGCTTTAATGTTTCCCCCAATTCTTTCTGTACAAACAAATCACCTGCCTTCCATTCCGCATCGCGGATTATTGCCGCACCATTGGGATTATGTTTTTTGAAAGGTTCCTGATATCGGTTGAATTCTCCGGCCTGTTGTGCTGTAATCGGGAATCCTTGCTCGGCCAACGCTATCGCCGGCTCCAACAGCTCTTTCCAGCTTAAACTGCCATATTTTTTGAAAGCCTCGTCCATACCGGCAACTGATCCGGGAACACCGGCAGCCAATTGTCCGTAAAGACTTAAGTCGGTAATCGGATTACCATCCTTATCCAAATACATATCACGCTGTGCCTTTGCAGGTGCCTTCTCACGAAAATCTAGGGAGTTTACTAAGCCTGACTTATCGCGGTAAACCATGAATCCACCCCCTCCGAGGTTACCCGCATTGGGATAGACAACAGCTAAAGCAAATTTCACAGCAATAGCAGCATCGACAGCATTTCCTCTTTTTTTAAGAATAGCAACTCCCACCTCTGACGCGATAGGATGCGCGGTTACCACCGCACCATTGTTATATTCTTGCTTATCCTGAGCCTGCTGTTGAGTAACAGAACAGGAACCAAGATAGAAGGCAATGAATAATAAGTAAAATATATTAGGTAATTTCATGTGCTAAAGATATTAAATTTGGCACTATTACTTGAATATAACCCTCAAATATCAATCTGAACACATGAAACAGCTTTTCATAATACTCTTGAGTTCTATTTCTTTGACGCTGTCAGCACAAACCATCAAGATACTAAGCTATAATATTCACCATGGGAATCCACCGGCGAAGCCGGGTGTTATTGATTTGCCGGCTATTGCAAAAGTGATTGTCGACTCGAACGCAGAGATTGTAGGAATTCAAGAAGTCGATATCCATGTGTCCCGATCGGAAATGGTCAATCAGGCGGAAAAGCTTGCGGAGCTGACCGGGATGGACTATTATTTCTCGAAAGGCATCAATTTGGAGAAAGGATATTACGGAACGTTGATCCTCTCGAAATATAAGATTGTAGGCAAAAGGAGATACGATCTGCCTATGCCGGTAAAAAGTGAGAATAGATCTTTAGCGATTGTGGATGTAGAATTACCGAACGGCAAGCGCGTTTCCCTGGCGAATACACACCTGGATCTACACGAGGAGAATCGAATTGCTCAGGCACATTTTATTAACGAGCTGGCCGAGCTTTATAGCAGCCCTCTAATATTGGTGGGTGACTTAAATGCTAAGCCCGGATCCGAACCGATTAAGGTTTTAGAGCAGTTCTTTGTGCGGAATACTACATCCAATGCGCCTACCTCACCAAATGTAAACCCGCGCAATGAAATAGATTACATTATGCTTCTGGATAATGTTAAATTCAAATGGAAGTCCTATAAAGTGATACCAGAGCATCAAGCTTCTGATCATATGCCATTATTTGCAGAGATCCAGATTCAATAGATAAAACAACGAGAAGCTATTTCAGCTTCTCGTTGTTTTTATGCCGCTCGCTATCGCGTTTAGTCTTTTTATCTAAGTTTTTGGTCAAAGCATCAGTTAGATCGATGCCCGTTTGATTGGCTAAACAGATCAATACAAAAAGAACATCTGCCATTTCATCAGCAAGATTAACTTCCTCGTCCGATTTCTTGAAAGACTGCTCCCCGTATTGCCGGGCCATAATACGCGCCACTTCGCCAACCTCCTCCATCAACATTGCTGTATTCGTTAGCTCATTGAAATAACGCACTCCCGTGCTGTTTATCCATTTATCCACTATGGCCTGCGCTTCTGCTATCGTCATATCTGTTTTATTTAGAAGTTATCTTTATCCTTGGTATTCATGATAATCGTAACGGGGCCATCATTGCGCAGATCGATTTTCATATCGGCGCCAAAGATTCCTAGTTGCACCGGCTTGTTCAGCAAATCAGATAGGTACTTACCCATGGCTTCATACATGGGCTTTGCAATATCGGGCTTGCCCGCACGAATGAACGATGGTCGATTGCCTTTCTTCGTCTGTGCGAACAGGGTAAACTGCGAAATCAACAGAATATTGCCTTCAATATCCTGAACAGACCTATTCATCAGCCCCTCCTCATCCGAGAAGATACGCAAGTTCACTAACTTCTGTCCCAACCACTCCATATCAGCCTTTGTATCTTCCTCTTCCACACCTAGAAGTACCAATAAACCGTCCTTAATTTCTCCCGTTATCTGATTGTCTACCGTGCAGCTCGCATGGCTCACTCGTTGTATTACTGCTCGCATGCACTAAAAGTAAAAAGATAATAACGATTTGCCAATCCTTAGAACCTAATATTCAGTCCTAACATAAAATTAGTCTCTGCCTGTGGGTAGTAAAAATTGTAATAATCTCGCGTCCCTTTGCTTTCAAACTTCTGGCCCCAGGTATAACCCGTCGTCTCATACTTGCTGTTGAAGATGTTATTCACCGTCAAGTTCAGGTCGATACGCTCGATACCGAAGGCTGAGAAGCTATAAATACCTTGAAGATTGTTCACAAATGAAGGATCTATGCTACGTTCCTTCGCGCCACTATTGTCCAAGTAGATTCTAGAGACATACTTACTCAATAAACTAAAGGATAAAGCCTCCGTAGGTTTGTAAGTAAAGATATTCGACAGAACGGCTGCAGGCGACTTCGCAATAGTCGTCGACTTGTAGAAAATTTCTTCCTCGCCCACATAATTCCAATCATTTTCATTATCATAGACAGCAATCTTCTCCACGAAGTTCTTGATCTTATTCTGACTCAATGCTGCGGTTACTCCCCACACAAAATGTGAATTGATATTCCAGGCAGCATCCAATTCAAAACCAATTCTATAACTGTCCTCCACATTCTGGCGCAATGCCGCGCCAACATCATTTAGAGCACCCGTAGGGATCAACTGATTTTTATAAAACATCCCGTAAACATTCGCTCCGATATTGAACTGCTGATCTCTAAAACGATAACCCGCCTCCACATTCTGCATCTGCTCCGGTTTCGGGAATTCATTCAATGGATTTTCCACATAGTCCGAACGCTTTGGCTCCTTGCTTGCAAATGCATAGGATGCATAAAGATTGCTGTTCGAATTGATGAAGTAAGTTGCTCCAATCTTCGGATTGAAGAAGTTAAGCTTGTCTTTGAAATAAAGATCTTTCACTTTATCATCATCCCCCTCGCCTAAGTAGTAAATATTTCTGTACTGCAAATCCGCATTAAACAACCAATTGTCTAATCGATAGTCGGCTTTTACGAAGAAATTGAAGTCGTTCTTATCCGCCTCATTGTAATAGTAGCGATCGCCAAGGTTACTGTTTGACGCGTATCGCGCCCAAATCACCTCACCATAATGCTTGCCACGATATTGATTATAGGCCCCACCAAAGATGAAGCTTAGCTTGCTGTTCGCTTTATAGTTTGCCGAATAAGTTACCCCATAAAAGTGATTGTCTAGCCAGCGACGGCGAATAAGGTCTGAACGGCTGATGGTATCCTGTCCATGAAAGACAGTGTCCATGCCGTAGCGAATCATTTTATCCTCCGGACGAAATTCCTCGTAATAACCTGCACCGCGCGTGTAATGCAATGCTGCATTCAGATTCAGTTTATCGCTTGCTTCAAAAGTGTATTGCAGATGCGCATGCGTTTGGGTGTAGTTATCTGTTTGATTGTCGTAGGTGTAGTAATTGTATTTTCGCCCTTCCTCTTTCAAACGGTTAAGTTCTTCGGGTGTGTACAGTTCCATCGCCGCCGCGTACTCTACCAGACGTGTATAGTCGCCGCTTATCAAAGGTTCCGGCGTACCATACCAAGATTGATAGGTCTTTTCTTTTCCGGAAAAAACTGTCGCTTTTAGTATATGCTTGTCCGTGTACAATCCTCCATCTACGTAAAAAGACTTCAAATCTGAACTTGCCCGATTGATATAGCCGTCCGATGCTACGCGAGATAATCTTGCATTAAAAGCATATTTATTATTAATTAATCCCGAACCTACTTTTAACGTGTTCTTCCAGGAGTTGTATGACCCGAAAGAGTTGTTTAGTTCCGCATAAGGCTCTGCCTCAAGTGCATCGGTCTGGATGTTCAAAGAAGCACCGAAAGCACCCGCTCCATTCGTGGAAGTTCCGATACCACGCTGTACCTGAATGCTTTGCACGGACGAAGCAAAATCCGGAAGATTCACAAAGAAGCTACCCATGCTTTCCGCATCATTCAGTGGTATGCCATTTAAAGTGATGTTAATACGTTCGTTGTCCGATCCACGTACCGTCATGCTGGTATAGCCAATGCCGGCACCCGCATCCGAGCTAACGACAACACCGGGGGTTTGATTGATCAAGAATGGAATATCCTGGCCCAAGTTATTCTTACGGATTTCATCCTTGTCTATGTTTTTGTAGGTCGTCGCGGCATTTTCTTTCGCGCGAGTTGCTGTTACGAAAACCTCTTCTGTCACGAAGGAGCTTTCTTTTAACTGAACATTCAGACTGCTTTGCTCGCTTGGATTAATCTGTACAGAATAATTTTGATATCCGAGAAATGTTACCTGTAATAAATAATTTTTTGTAGCTAAATTACTAAAGACCAACAGTCCGTTTTGGTCGGTTTTACCGGTTTCTGTAGCTAATTTTACCGTTGCTCCAGCGAGTGGTTCGTGGTCTCTGTTACTGACTTTTACAGTCAATGCATGCTGTGCAAAACCCAACATGATCAGGTGGCAAAAGGCAACTGTCGCCCATACCTTTTTTAACATAATGTGTGTTTGTGTAAATGAGTTAAACTTCACTATTGCAAGGGGTTACAATAGCCCTTATTTAACCGCCCTCTCCCTACGCTGGCATTATCCAGATCAGGTACGCACTACTTTTTACAAAGCGGTGCTGGGTATATTCTCAGCCTTTATTTGTGTTGTCGAACAACAAGGCACCCCTATATGATGAGACAAAATTAACCTTTTATTAGCTTTAATCAAAATCGGTAAGGTATTGTAACAAATTTGTAATTATTGTTTTATTAGTTAACATTTATTGAAAAATTTGTAAATTGCCTGTTATATAACCCTCTGGGGTGAATTACGCTAACTTTAACAAAACGGTTTTAAAAAATTTATGAAGTATTATGCTGCTGATATTGTATTTCCAGTAACTGGCCCTGCAATAAAAAAAGGAATCGTAGCAATGGACGACCATGGAACAATTAAGGGGATTTACAACCAAGGTGAAGTCGACGATTCAAAAGTAGAATTTTTGAAAGGAGCCCTAATTCCTGGCTTCGTAAATGCACACTGTCATCTCGAACTCTCGCATATGGAAGGCGTTGTTCCGCAACACACGGGCTTACCTCAATTCTTAATGAAGGTAATGACCGAGCGTGGAGCGAAGGAAAAGGCAGTTGATAAGGCAATGGAAGCTGCGGATAAAGCCATGTATGAAAATGGTATTCAAGCAGTAGGGGACCATGCCAATTCTGCCGTGTCGGCCAAAATAAAAGAAAATAGTCCGATTCAATACCATACGTTTATCGAGGTGATGGCGATGACGGATACTGATGTGGATGCACGCATTGATCAAGCGAAAGAAATTGAATTCCATTTCGACTACAAAAGATCGTCCATCACACCGCATGCACCATACTCCTGCTCGAAAAACTTATTCAAAACGTTTAAGAAAGTCGTTGGAGAGGATAATATCATCAGTATTCACAATCAGGAAAGCGATGAGGAAAACAAGCTTTTTAGATATAATAAAGGAGAATTCATCGATTTTTATAAGCAGATGAAGCTTTCTGTTGATGGTTTCCGTGCGCAAGCTAGAAACTCGCTGCAGTCATTCTTACCCTATATTCCCACAAAGAATAAACTAATCTTAGTTCACAATACATACACCTCCATTAAAGATTTAGATTTTGTAGATCGCATGGGTAGAAAAGTATATTTCTGCTTGTGTCCTAAAGCGAATCTATACATCGAGAACAGGCTGCCAAAAGTGGAGAACTTCCTGTTGGGAGGCCATGAAATCGTGATCGGTACGGATAGCTTAGCATCCAATACATCGCTAGATATTTTGGACGAGCTAAAAGTGCTTCACGCTGAATATCCACATCTTGATTTTAACGAAACGATTAAATGGGCAACAATCAACGGAGCGAAAGCACTGAATGTTGACCATGAATTAGGATCGTTAGAAGAGGGCAAAAAACCAGGTCTTGTTCTATTAGAAGGTATGGAAAGCTTTAAGCTGGATCCCAAAATTAAAGTTAAGCGAATCCGATAGCTTTTTCTAATTCTTCTTTTACCTTTGTAACCATGAAGCATTTGAATGTTTTGGTCAAAGGAAAAGTACAAGGGGTGTACTTTCGTGCCTCTACGAAAGCGGTTGCCGATCAGTTAGGCGTAAAGGGATTTGTGTTGAATCAGCCTGACGGAACCGTCTATTTGGAGGCCGAAGGAGATGCCATGGCCTTAGATTTTCTGCTGGACTTTTGCAAGGAAGGTCCCTACGACGCGGAAGTTGAAGCTGTAGAAGTTACCGAAACAACGGAACTAAAGCATTTCAAGAACTTCGAAGTCATCAAAAAAATCAAGTAAGGTGTCGGTAGTAAAGAAATTTATAAGCGATACGGCGATATATGGTCTCACCACCATATTATCCCGTATGCTTAGTTTTTTAATGACCCCACTGCTGACCAAAAAGTTTGCAACAGCAGTTTACGGCGTTTTTACCAATCTATATGCCTACGCTTCCATGATCAATGCGATTCTCGCATTCGGAATGGAAACCACCTATTTCCGCTACCTGCAGAAAGTGGAAGGCGACAAGCAAAAAGTCTTTGATACCAGTTTCTTCGTTACGATAGTAAGTAGTGCGCTGTTTGTGCTCACGGTTTTAACGTTTGCTAACCCAATTGGGTCCTGGCTGAGCAATGGGCAGAATGTAGCCGAATATGTCACTTTCGTAAAATATTTTGCGGTAATCCTTGCTGCTGATGCACTTGCGGTAGTGCCCTTTGCCAAGCTCCGTGCGGAAGGTAGACCCATCAAATACGGTGCAATCAAGATTGCGAACATCCTGATCTACGTCTTTTTTATCCTGTTTTTCCTTTACTTCTTGCCCTATCTAACGAGCGAATATACGTCCTGGAGAGAGTTTGCTTCGGGCTGGTTTCGTGAAGGATGGCTGGGCAATGTGTTCATAGCAAACCTGATCGCATCCGTCGTTACGCTCGTGATGCTGATTCCGCAGATGATCAGTTTCCGATTCCGCGTAGAGGGCGCATTGGTGAAACAGATGTTAAGCTATACATTTCCGATCCTGATTGCGAATATCTCCTTTATTATCAATGAGAATTTAGATAAGATGATGTTGCCTCGCCTAATTCCCGGCGAACGGGGAGATAGTGAACTCGGAATCTATGGCGCTGTCGCTAAAATTGCCGTATTCCTCAATCTGTTTGTCACGGCCTTTCGACTAGGCGCTGAGCCTTTCTTTTTCAGTTATTCCAAAAACGAGAACGCCAGGAAAACCTACGCCATGATTATGGAGTATTTTATCATAGCGATGCTGGTCGTGATGGTGGGGATTTGTGCGAATATTGATTGGTTAAAGCATTTCATTCCGAGCAAAGAGGGGGGTGAACAGAATTATTGGTCGGGACTCTTCATTGTTCCGGTATTGCTCCTGAACTACGTTCTGTTGGGCATATACATGAATTTATCGGTATGGTACAAGCTGTCGGATCAGACAAGATATGCGCTTTATATCTCCGGGATTGGTGCCTTAGCGACCATTATATTGAACTTTGCCCTTATTCCAACCTATTCTTATGTAGGTGCTGCCATATCCACGACCATTACCTATTTGTTGATGGTCACGCTATCCTATGTATGGGGTCAGAAGAACTACAGCATACCCTACAACTTGAAGAAAATCAGCGTTTATATGTTCTTGGGCGTAGGAATCGCTTTTGCAGCATTCCATCTGCATTTTTGGATCGGAAACCTGTTGTTTATAGTATTCCTAGCTGCAGTAGCCTACTTGGAAAAGAATACCTTGTTGAGGGTTTTGCGCAGGCGATAAACAATGGAGCGCCGCGTTTAACTTTCTTCAAGAGAAATACAGCAAAGGAATTCGACGAGATACAATAGCAAAAGAAAAGTCGCTTTTTAAGCGACTTCCTCAGCAAAATTATGCTTTATTTCTTCTAAGACTTCGATGATTTCATCATACTTCATTAGCTCTACCAGTCTCATTCTGTACTCTTTAAAGTTAGGGATACCTTTGAAATAGTTGGCATAATGCCTTCTCATTTCGAAGATGCCCGTCTTATCGCCTTTCCATTCGATTGACTTTGTCAGGTGTGTGCGGCACACTTCAACACGTTCAGCAACGGTTGGCCCTTCTAATCGCTCACCTGTTTCGAAAAAGTGCTTCACCTCGCGGAAAATCCAAGGGTAACCGATGGATGCACGACCGATCATAATGCCGTCCACCTCATATTCCTGACGCCAAGCGGCTGCTTTATCCACAGAATCTACATCTCCGTTTCCGAATATAGGAATCTTGATGCGCGGATTGCGCTTTACATCGCGAATCATCGACCAGTCTGCCTGGCCTTTATACATCTGCGCCCGCGTTCTACCGTGAATAGATAAGGCTTTTATACCAATATCCTGAAGTCGCTCTGCAACTTCATACACGTTCTTCGTACTGTCGTCCCATCCCAAGCGTGTTTTTACAGTAACCGGAAGATGCGTAGCCTCAACAACGGCTTTGGTCATCGCCACCATCTTATCGATGTCTTGCAATAAACTGGCGCCAGCACCACGGCATGCCACATTCTTTACCGGACAACCATAGTTAATATCGATCAGATCCGGATTCGCCGCTGAACAGATTTCGGCAGATTGACGCATGTGCTCAATATCCGATCCGAAAATCTGTATCCCGATAGGTCGCTCGTATTCGAAAATATCCAACTTCTGTCTCGACTTCGCCGCATCACGGATCAATCCCTCCGAAGAGATGAACTCCGTATACATCATATCAACCCCATTTTGTTTACACACAAAACGGAACGGTGGATCGCTCACATCTTCCATCGGTGCAAGCAACAATGGAAATTCCCCTAAATCAATATGTTCACCAATCTTTACTGACATTTTTGTTGAAAATTTTTACAAAGGTAAGCAAAATTCTTTTTTTCATAGTAAACTGGCCGCGAGCTGCATAGATGGGAGATTCAGCTGACAATCGCCTGTTCAGAGACAAGATTGCTTCAGACCTGCTTCGACACAGAACCCTTTTAAACCCAATACAAACCCAATACAAACCCCTTTCATAAGCGCTTCGAAAGGGGTATGCATTGGGTATGAATAGTCTCTAGATGGGAGCTGTCTGCTTGCAGATATGAACTAGCCCTGCTTAACTTGTTCTGTAAACTCCTGAATTGCCAACATCGGGTTTTCTGTTTTCATAAAGTTTTCGCCAATCAGGAATGCCTGGAACCCTGCTTTCTTCAATTCATTGATGGTATGAGGGTCTGAGATTCCACTTTCGGAAACTTTGATATATTGGTTCGGAATCGTGTTCACCAAATCATAGGAGTGGTCCAGGGAAACGACAAAATCTTTCAGATTACGGTTATTAACGCCAATAGCGTCGATCGTGTCGAATAGACTTTTGTTTAACTCCTCTTCATTATGCACTTCCAAAAGTACATTGAGGCCTAGTGTTTTTGCATAGCTAGCGAGGTTTTGAATCTCCTCTTTGCTCAGGCAGGCAGCTATCAATAGGATGATATCGGCGCCATAGGCCTTTGCTTCGGTAATCTGGTATTCGTCTACAATAAACTCCTTGCGCAATAGGGGGATTTGAAGGACTTCGCGCGCTGCGGTCAAATCTTGTAGGTCGCCCTGAAAGAAGTCTTTGTCGGTTAATACCGAGATTGCTGATGCTCCGGCATCTTGGTAACCTTTTACAACTTCCTGTACTGAATTGCGACCGTTTATCAAGCCCTTGGATGGGGATGCACGTTTATATTCGGCAATAATTCCTGATCTTTCCGGATGCAAGATGGACTCGCGTAGGTTGTAGCATGTTCGGTTAAATAGCGGATAAGATTTTAGCTCATCATTCGTTACTTTTGCTTTGGCTTCTGCAACTTCCTCTTTTTTTCGTTCAACTATTTTATCTAGTATGGTCATGTGTTTTCTGTGGATAATTAGCCTGGGGACTTATGTGTTAATCTTTTAACCAGTTATCAATTAAGATTTTACCATTGTCTGTTAAAATTGATTCCGGGTGGAATTGCATTCCTCTTACATCGTATTCCTTATGCGACAATGCCATGATAACGCCTGCCGGGTCCACCGCTGTAATCTTTAAGGAGTTGGGTAAAGTTTTATCCTCTACTGCCCAAGAATGGTATCTCCCGATTTTGGAGTCTGAAGGGAAATTCTGGAATAATTTCTCCTCAGGATCGGTGATGTTAATGCTTGTCGCCACGCCATGTAGGGGCTTCGGCATGTTGTAAAGGCTGCCACCAAAAACTTCAGCAATGGCCTGTTGTCCTAAGCATATGCCCAGGATACTTTTGCTAGGCGCATAAGTGCGGATTACATCCATCAACAAACCGGCTTCCTCAGGAATTCCGGGGCCTGGAGATAGTAATATTTTGTCGTATTGTTCTACGTCTGCAAGTTCAAACTTGTCGTTTCGAACGACTACGTAAGGCTTGTTCAATTCCTGTAAAAGGTGAACGAGATTATAGGTGAATGAATCGTAATTGTCGATTACTAAAACTGGCTTGCTCATGTTAAATAGTTTCCGCTAATTCTAAGGCTCTGCGAAGGGCCGATATTTTATTGTTTACTTCTTGTAATTCTTTTTCGGGATCCGAATCCAATACGATGCCGGCTCCAGCTTGATAGTGCAGGTTGTTCTGCTTGCTCAGAAAGGAGCGGATCATAATGGCATGGTTAAAGTCGCCATTAAATCCCATATAGCCAATGGCGCCCGAGTAAAAGGAGCGTTGGAATCCTTCATAACGGTCGATCAGTGTCAACGCCATATGTTTTGGCGCGCCGGATAAGGTGCCTGCAGGGAAAGTATCGCCTACGACGTCGAATGGATTAGCGTCGGGATTCAACTTGCCGCTGACCTTGGATACCAGGTGGATGACATGGGAATAGTATTGTGCTTCTTTATAAGAGTTCACTTCCACTTGGGTGCAGTGGCGACTAAGGTCGTTTCGTGCCAAGTCAACCAACATCACATGTTCTGCAGATTCTTTCGGGTCGTTCTTCAACTCTTCAGCAATCTTTTCGTCCTGTTCCATATTGCCTGTACGTTTGAAGGTTCCGGCAATCGGGTAGATGCTTGCTACATCTTTTTTGATGGTCAATTGGGCTTCGGGAGATGACCCGAATAGCTTGAAATCGCCATAATCGAAATAGAAGAGGTACGGAGAAGGATTGATTGAACGCAGGGCGCGATATACGTTGAATTCATCGCCGGAGAACGGCGTTTTGAACCCTCGCGAAGGAACGATTTGGAAAACATCGCCACGTTGAATATGCTCTTTCATCTTCAATACCAGGTTTTTGAAATCCTCGTCGCTCATGTTGGACGTTTCTGCACCTTTCTTTTGGAAGGTATATTCCGGGAAATTCTTGTTTTGAATAAGAAATTGTAGACGGTCTAGCTCACTGCTTTCGCTGTCTAATATATTTTCGAAGATGTGCAGTTGGTTTCTGAAGTGATCTATAGCGATAACAAATTTATAGACGTGATATTGAAGAGTGGGGATATCTTTTTCAGGATGTGGGGGCGTGGTTAACTTGATGTCTTCGAAATAATTAACGGCATCGAAGGTGAAATAGCCGAATATTCCGTTGGAAATGACGTTTACCTCAGGAGCATTCTCTGATTGGAAGGATTTTCTGAAGTTGGATACTTCTTCGCGTAAGTTAAGCCCTTCCGCATTTTTGCTGATTTTCTGCCCGTCGGGAAGGGAAATGTTCAGGGTTTTGCCTTCTAGGACGATGCCAGCGACTGGTTGACAGCAGATGTAACTGATGTTGTTGTCGCGGCTGTGATATTCTGAACTCTCCAGCAATAGGCTGTTCGGGAAAGTATCACGAAGTCTTAAGTACATGCTCACAGGCGTCGTCGTGTCTGCGAGGATGTTTTTATGATTCGTTTTAAAAATATAGCTCATATGTTGTTTATATATTGTGTCAAAAATAAAAAAAGCCCAACGTACTCTACGTCGGGCTTACCATTCAGTGGTTTTGGTTGATTATGAAATTCTTATCGTAAAATATACCACCCTCCCGACTTATTTAGTCAGAAGCCACCAACGGTTAGTATATTGAAATGTGCTCATTATTAACACACAAATTTAAAGGAAATTTTGAAATTTCAAACTTTATTTAAAGAAAAAATAAAGAAAGTAAGTTTTTATTAATCATTTAGCAAATCTGGGCGCCTTTCTTTTGTTCTTTGTAGCTGTTGTTCATGGCGCCAAGCTGTAATTTTTGCTTCATGCCCGCTCAATAAGATATCAGGCACCTTATGTCCTCGCCATTCTACTGGTCGAGTATATATTGGTGCGTCCAATAAACCGTCTTGAAAAGAGTCCGATAGGGCAGAGGTCTCATCCGATAGCACGCCCGGAATTAACCGGATGATCGCATCTACAAGGATTGCTGCCGGCAATTCTCCTCCTGAAAGAACATAGTCTCCAATAGAGATCTCGCGAGTTACATAAATATCTCGGATGCGTTGATCGATGCCTTTATAGTGTCCACAAAGGATAATGACATTTTCTAATGTAGATAAGGAGTTTGCGATATCCTGATTTAAAGTAACACCATCGGGCGTCATATAAATAACTTCGTCGTACGTACGCTCCGCTTGCAATTTTTCGATACATGCTGCGAATGGTGCGATTTGCATCACCATCCCCGATCCGCCACCATAGGGATAGTCGTCTACAGATTTCTGTTTGTTTTCACTGTAATCGCGAAGATTGTGCACATGGATTTCTGCAATGCCCTTTTTCTGTGCTCTCTGCAAGATAGAATGGGCAAACGGACTTTGTAGTAAGTCTGGTAGGACAGTAATGATATCAAATCTCATAACCACAAAGGTAGCAAGAAAGGCTGGAAATTGGGCTGTTTCTGTCAAGGTGAAAATGAAACTACGTAATTGTAAAATAATAGTTGCATAACATTTATTTTACACAAAAATATATGGCTGATTTTAATTATTACTTTTATGAATTCTTAATATCAGTTGATAAGTTCATTTAAAAATTTATAAAAACTAACTGTATAGATTGATAACTTTTCAATGTTTAAGGTTCATTTTGCAAATATATTGTTTAATTAAATTTTTAATTTATTTGACGAAATAAATTAAAAATTTACTTGAATTATTTGCAGTGACAACTTTGCCATCCTAAATTGCTGAGCGTTTTAACAAAATTTTAACACTTTGTTATAATTAGCAAACCAAAAAGCGATTAACTAAACAACAACAAAACATGAAACAAAAATTACTCAGTATTTTTTTGCTGTGTACTTTATTCGTAGGGGTATCGTATGCGCAAAATCGGCAAGTGAGGGGTAAAGTAACATCAGCAGCTGATGGCACACCTATCAGCGGAGCGTCGGTTTTAGTTCAAGGAACGAGCGTCGGAACGCAAACTGATGGCGAAGGTAATTACCAACTCTCTGTCGCAAATGGAGCGACCTTAGTTTATAGCTACATTGGCTTCGAAACTAAGACTGTGTCGGTCGGTTCACAATCAACCATCAACGTTTCTTTAGTAAGTAATGAGAACACTTTGGATGAAATTGTGGTTACGGGTGCCGGTTTATCAGCAACAAAGCGTTCCTTAGGAGCAGCCCAAACGACGATCAAAGCAGACGATCTTCAGAAAGCTAAGCCTACAAACGTTGTAACTGGTTTGACTGGTAAAGTAGCTGGTTTAACAGTGCAAGGTGTTGGTTCGGGAGTTAACCCTAACTACCGTGTGATTTTACGTGGTATGCGTTCATTGACTGGTAACAACCAAGCCTTGATCGTTATTGACAACGTTATTTCACCTTCATCAATGTTAGGAAACTTAAACCCTGATGACGTTGAGGATATTACCGTGTTAAACGGTGCTTCTGCAGCGGCATTATATGGTTCTCAAGCGTCCAACGGTGCCTTGGTTATTAAAACCAAAAGAGGTGCAGCTTCGCAAGGAATGGAAGTAACCCTTGAGAATACAACAACTTTTGAAGATGTCGTGTTCTTGCCAGGCGTTCAAAAACGTTTCGGTTCGGGTTATGCTGCGCATATGCCGGGCTATGTGTCTTACGAAAACCAACAATACGGTCCTGCATTCGACGGATCAGAGGTTATTATTGGTGAGGCTTTGCAAGATGGCACGATTCAAAAAGGTAAGTACTCTTGGACTGGTGATAAAGACAATTTCTGGGAAACTGGTGTTGCGAATATGACCAACCTTTCTGTGGCTTCTAAACATGATAAGAGCTCATTCCGTTTCTCGGGACAATACTTAAAATCTACAGGTACAGTGCCATACGATAAATATAACAGAGCATCTGCGCGTGTAAATGGCCAAAGAGAACTTCACGAAATGTTGAATATCTCTTATACAGCTTACTATGCTCAAAATCGTTACGATCAAACATCTGCAAATGCTACGATCTACGACAATGTGCTACAATCTCCGGGACATATTCCATTGCTTTCTTATAAAGACTGGGAAAATAATCCTTTTGGTAATCCGAATGGTTACTACAATGCGTATTACAACAACCCTTACTTCGTAGCAGCGAATAACCGTCAAAATATCAGAAATGATTATTTTATGGGAAATACGCAATTAGATTTCAAACCTTTAGAGTGGTTAGATTTCACCGGTCGTGTGGGTATGACAACTGCGAACCAATCATATAAATACCATACAGGTAGATTTATATTCACTCCGTATGCGGCAGGTTTGCATTCTGGAACATATAAAGCATCAAATATCTTAGGATCTGTTACGGATGCATTCAACTATACAACAAACATCGTTTCTGATTTCATCGCGCATGCTACACATACAAACGGTGATTTCAAATTAGATTATACGGCATTATTCCAATACGTTCAAAATCAAAACTCAGGCATGTCAGCTTCAGTTAATGGTTTGGTATTGGATGATCTTTACAATCTTGGAAATAGTGTGAACCCGCCAAGCGCAGGTCAAGCTAACTATTTAGCACGCGTTTTCGGTGTGTCTGGTAAAGTAGATGTTGCTTATAAGAATTATTTATTCTTAAGTTTCACAGGAAGAAATGACTGGGTGTCGATCTTAGATCCTAACAACCGTTCATTCTTCTATCCTGGTGTAACAGCTTCATTCGTATTAACTGATGCAATCGAAGGCTTACAGGACTTAAGTTATTTGAACTTCTTCAAATTACGTGGAAGCTGGTCTAAAGTTGGCCAGGTGAACGTTGGTAATTATATAAACTTTGGTGCATATAGTTTATTACCTACATTCACCCAAGGATCTGGATATCCGTATAATGGAGTAGGTGGTTTTACTTTAGAAAATCAAATCCCTCAAAAAGGCCTAAAACCGGAGATTACAAGATCGTTTGAGGTTGGTTTCGAATCTTCATGGTTAGATAATAGAATCTCTGCTGAAGCAACTTACTTCAACAACAGAACAGTAGATAATACGGTTCCAACAAACGTTTCAATTACATCAGGCTATGAAAAATACCTTTTGAATGCTGGTATCACATCAGGAAAAGGTTTAGAGAGCCGTTTAACAGTAACGCCTATTCGTAATCAGGATTGGAACTTAACGGTAGGTGGAAACTTTACATATATCGATAACCGCGTAGAAGAATTAGCTGCAGGTTTAGATAAACTTGCTTTAGCAACATACGGAGGAACAACTGGTTCATACGCGATTGCTGGTGAAAAATTCCCTGTACTTATGGGATATGGTTACAACAGAGATCCAGAAGGTAGAATCATTGTTGACAAGATTACAGGTTATCCTACTGCTAGCGAGCAATTGATCAACATGGGTGCTGCATTGCCTACGCATACCTTAGGATTGAATTTATCATTGTCGTGGAAAGACTTATCATTCTACACAAGTGCTGAATACCGTACTGGAAACTATATTTTCAACAACGGTGGTAGCTCATTCGACTTCTCAGGCGCAGGTATCAATACAGTTGCTTACGATCGCGAGCGTTTCGTTATTCCTAATTCATCATATTGGGATGAAGCGTCAAATTCTTACGTGGCAAACACGAATATTACTGTTTATGATGGTGGTTCAAGCTACTGGACGATGGGCCCTCCAAGAACAGACATCGATGAAACTTATGTAACATCGGCTGCATTCTGGAAAATCAGAGAGATGTCTGTGACTTATAATGTTCCGAAAACATTCTTAGCGAGACAGAAAGTTATCAAGGCTGCTCGTGTAAGTGCGCAAGGAAGAAACTTATTCCTTTGGACTCCATCTACTAACGTTTATACAGATCCTGAATATTCAGATGGCAACGGTGCATCTAACGGAAATGCGATTGGTTTGACAGGTTTGTCACAAACTCCTCCTTCACGTTACTTGGGCTTCTCTGTAATGTTAACTTTTTAATTACGAATGATCATGTTTAAGAAACTTTTAAAATATACACTAATTGGAGCTGTACTAAGTACAGGCTTTAGTTCTTGTGAGAAAGCTTTGGATATTAACGATAACCCAAACAATCCCACAGAATCAACTCCGCAATTGGTTTTGCCACAAGCAATTGTAGGCACTTCACGACTTGTTCCTACTTTTAGCACTTATGGCGGACGCATCATGTACTTTGCAAACGCTGGTGGTGTGAGTGGTTGGGGTAATGGATTTTTAGATTACAACTACTCTACAGGTGATAACGCTGCATTATGGACGAATACTTATAATGTCCTAATGGATATTGCCTATACGCTGAAGAATACGGAAGCGGATGAAAATTTGGCCGCTTATCATCAGGCTGCTCAGGTTTTTTGGGTATATAATTTTATGAATTTAGTGGATACGTATAATGATATTCCTTATAGCGAGGCATTCAAAGGCGTTGAAAACTTATATCCGAAATACGATAAAGCACAAGATATCTACGCTGACTTAGCTGCTCGCTTAGACAAATCGATTGCATACTTCAAATCAAATGCTACATTATCGCAAGAGTTTACCAATGGTGATATTGTATTCAAAGGAAATGCAACAAACTGGGCTAGATTAGCAAACACGTTAAAGCTGAAATTGGTAATCAAAGGAAAAGGGAAAGTAACTTTTGCTAGCGAAGCCATCGATGCGGTAGGTTTAATTACAGACGACGTTCAGGTTCAACCAGGCTTTGCGAAATTGGATGGTAAGCAAAATCCAATGTGGAATACTTGGGCATATGTTGCTAGTGGTACTTCCGTTGGAACATGGGGTACCCAATTTATCCCAACTTACTTCGTTATCGGATTTTACGATGGTTATAAAATTGACGACATCGAGCGTGCAAAGGTGACTTTCGCAAATGGTTTATCAGTTCCTAAAAATCAATTAGGATACCAAGAGGATCCACCGACTGGTGTAGCTCCTTCTGCATGGGTATTGCGCCCAACAAGCGGAACGATCAGCGCGACTAACTACAGAGGTATTGGAGTAGTCAAAGGCCCAACTGCAGCACAACCAGTAGTCTTATTAGCTGAAGCGAAATTCTTAGCTGCTGAAGCTGCTGTACGTGGGATCTTATCAGGTGATGCGAAGAAATTGTTCGAAGAAGGTATTGCTGCTTCATATACGTACTTAAACAAGAACGAAGTTGGAACATTTGCTGGGGCAATGTCAGCAGCAGACTATTTAGCACTTTATTTGAGTGAAAATGCAACATCGCCATTAGTTAACTTTTCGCTTGCGACTACCGAAGCTCAGAAATTAGAGGCAATTATTACGCAAAAGTATATCGCATTCAACTTCTTATTCGGTCATGAGGCTTGGAATGAGTACAGAAGAACTGGGTATCCATCAATCAAGGGTGCTAACAACACTTCTAACTACTATGATACTTTTGTGTCAATTGGGTCTGTTTCTACGGCTCCTGATAAATTACCAACTAGATTATTGTATCCAAATACAGAATCCGCTTACAATGGTGAAAACGTTCCGACGGTGAACAAATTCTCGAGTAAGATTTTCTGGGCAAAATAATTTGAAAAAATGAAAAATATCATAAAATCTATATTAGCAGCAGCAATCCTGCTAAATACAACATCTTGTTTGAAAGATGATGAATTAATTGGTCCGGATGCACCCGGGGCGATTACCAATGTCGTTGAGTTTGGAAATGTTTCTGCTCCTATATCAGGCGTAACGAGTCCTATCCCTGTTTATTCATTGGCGTATGACATCGTTCCATCAGCAACGCTAGACTTGCCAATTAAGGTGGTGGGCGCTGAGCCGGCAACAGCAGATACTAAGGTTGTAATCGAGCTAAACAATGCTTTGGTGGGTCGTTATAATGATTTTTTGAACGAAGATCCAGAGAATGACATTGAGTATGCTGTATTACCGAGCGACCGTTACGCTGTAACAACAACAGAAGTTACCATTAAAAAAGGCGAACGCGTTGCTACCATTCCAGTTCAGTTTAAACCAAACCTTTTTACGTTTGATAAAGATTACGCGATCGGTTTAACGATCAAGTCGGCAAGCAATGGAGAGGTTTCAGGAAACTTTGGAAATATCGTAATTAACGTTGCAGCCAAAAACCCTTACGATGGAACTTACAACTACAGAACTTCTGCAGCTACATCCTTAGTTCCGAATGCGAACAAAACTGTACAACTTGTTACTGTTGGGCCACACAGAGTGAAATTAAGTCCGGGATTACTTGGTACATATTCGAATGAGGTGTATTATAACGTTGATCCTGCAACTAACTTGGTTACTGTAGAATGTCCTTCATTAGGCGTTCAGACTCCACAAGATACACGTAGTAAGTGGGATCCGGCAACTAAAACGTTGAAAGTTTATTGGAAACAAGGAAACGGTGGACGTACGTTTGAAGAAACGTTTACTTATACCGGTTCAAGATAATTGAGTATATTTAAGGGAGGGCGGTAATTAAGTCCTCCCTTTTTTTTATCCTTAAAGATGATGCCTATGAAATCGATTTTGAAAATGTTAAGCATGTTAGTACTGTTTCCAACACTACTTCTTGCGCAGGAAAAGTCTGCTTTACCCAAAGGTGGAATTGAAAAATTTATCGAAGAAATTCAAAGTAAAACCAATATAAGCGATAAGAAGCTGTTGACAGACTTTGATTTTGAATTTACAGTGAGTGATCTTGGAAAGTTGGATACCTTTAGGTTTATTCGATCGAGCTCAGATGCTGAACGCGATCTTTTGGCAAAAACAATAGTTGATCTGGGGAATTGGGAGCCTGCGATGAAAAATGGTCATAACGTTTCAAGCGTGGTTCGATTTCCTTCGCATTTAATGTCAGAAACATACATTAAAAATAGATTATCGGGCGTTGTTCTGGCGGAACCTGAGGTCGGTATTGATAAGTTTAGAGAACTTTTTCTAAAATCTTTCAAATATCCAGATGCAGCGATTAAGGCTGGCGTTTCTGGAACTTACACCCTTACCTTTACCGTGAAGGAAGATGGAACTCTTACGAATATTAAAATGCCTGATGATCCGGGATTTGATATTTTCGAAAATGCGACACGTGCTTTAAAGCGTGCTGGAAAGTGGAAACCTGCCACTTCGAACGGGAAATATGCAAAGACAACATCTAGTTTTGATTTTACGCTATCACTGAAAGAGTTTAGACGTCATATTTAGTAGTCTGTTAAGAAATAAAAAAACATTTGTTACATTTTAACGTTGTAACAAACAATTTTACAAACTAAGCCTAAGGGGTTTAATACGAATAGAAAAGGAGGATGATTAATTTCATTCTCCTTTTCTATGTTAAAAGATAAGATAAAGCTAATCAAGCTATTGCGATAGTTGAATTATTGATTCTCAGTAAAATTAGGAATGGATTTGATGGGTTCGTATTTTTTAGAATAAAATTCTGAAATATGAACAGCCTTATCTGTTTCATTCTAAAAGTAACGAATGATTTAGAATTTTTCACAAGTATGCGGTCGGTTTGACCAACTAAGTTAGGTAGCTGGCAGGAATTAGACTAGGTTTCTCGAATGGTTGTCTATGATACTAATATAGGGATCGTTTTATGAAACTCTTAATTATAATTATTATTTGTAGCTAATTGTCTGATGTACAGCCGATAAAAGTCATTTCCTTTAATTATTAATGAAATTTTATTTATTTGAAAATGACATTTATTTATCTATAATTTATGAAATCATCCATATTTCCATGAACTGCTTGTGAAAAGTTTAAAAAACAACCAATATTTTTAATTATTCACAAAAAATTGAGTAAAACAGTATTTTGTTTGTCCTAAAATTAATGAAACTCTATATTTGGAGCCTGTTTAACAATTTTTAACAGTTATTGCTCAGAATTCTTTAATTATTACAAACAAAATGAAACAAAAATTACTCAGTTTTATTTTTGTGATGACGTGCCTTATTGGGGTTGCGTTTGCACAAAATCGTCAAGTGAGTGGTCGGGTAACTGCGGCAGATGGGGGCACTCCTTTATCAGGAGTATCTGTCATGATCGTTGGTACGACTACTTCTACCCAAACAGACGACTCCGGAAACTATTCCCTTACTGTTGCTGACAATGCTACTTTAGCATTCTCTTACGTGGGCTATGTTTCTCAACGTATTTCAGTTGCTGGTAAGTCAGTTGTTAATGCTGCCTTAGTAAGTGAAGAAGCGACTTTAGAAGAAGTTGTTGTCGTAGGATACGGTAGCACGACCAAAGAAGCTTTTACAGGTTCAGCGAAAAAAGTTGATGGTGCTAAACTACAACAAAAGAACGTTTCCAACATTTCACAAGCTATTGCTGGTGAGGTTGCTGGTTTGCAAGTAGTGAATACTACAGGTCAGCCAGGTAGCTCAGCTACTATTCGTATCCGTGGTTTTGGTTCCGTAAATGGTAACCGCGATCCTTTATACGTTGTTGATGGTGTTCCTTTTTCAGGAAACATTACATCTATTAACAATGCTGATATTGAAAACGTTACGGTATTGAAAGATGCTGCTGCCACTGCAATCTACGGTTCACGTGGTGCGAATGGTGTGATCTTGATTACGACAAAAACAGGTCGCGGTCAACAGTCATTCGTTGAAGCAGATGCTAACTTCGGTAGCAACATGTCTTTACTTCCACGTTACGACGTAATCAAATCGCCAGAAGAATATATCGGTCTTAGCTGGGAGGCAATGTACAATGAAGGCGTTACAAGAGGACAAGATGGCGTAGCATTCGCTAATCAGCGCTTATTCTCAAGTGCGGGTATCAATTCATTGAACAACATATGGAACGTATCATCCGTTGCAGATCTAATCGATCCTACGACTAGAACAGTGAAATCAGGTGTTACTCGTAAATATAACCCTGAAAGCTGGGAAGACTATGCATTCCAAAGTGCAGCGAGAACTGATATCAATGTAAGATTTGGTGGTTCTAGCGAAAAAACAAACTACTTTACTTCCCTAGGTTATTTAGGCGATAAAGGTTACTCGATCAGCTCTGATTTCGAGCGTTTAACAGGTCGTTTAAGCTTAGATCACAAAGTAAACAAATTCATCAATGTGGGTATGAACGCGAACTACTCTAAAGTAGAGCGCAATACAGGCGGTCAGTCTGAGGACTCAGGAAGTATCTTCTGGTTCGTAGACAACATTCCTTCCATCTACCCATTATTCCAAAGAGATGCTGACGGTAATACGATCGCAGATCCTTACTATGGTGGAAATGTATTCGATTACGGTACAATTTCAAAACGTAAATTCGGTTCATTAACGAACGCTATTGCTGATGCTACTTATGATATCAAACGTCATAACCGTAATGAATTAAACGGTAGAGCATATGTTAACTTCAATATTATTGATGGTTTAACATTCGAAAACTCTTTAGGTATTCAATACTACAACAATATTTACAACGATAGAGCCAACAAATTCTACGGAAGTGCGGCAAGTCAAAACGGCTCATTGTACCAAAGACGTACTGAGTTGAACTACTATAACTTGTTAAACTTACTACGTTATAGAAAAGACTTCGGTGATCACTCTTTCGAGGCATTAGCTGCGCACGAGGCTGTAAAATGGGATTCGAATATCCTTGATAACTCAGGCTACAACTTAGTATCTAACGATATTTTAGATTTCAGCAACGTCGTTGTTTCTAACCCAATCAAATCTTGGACTGAGGACTACTCTTTAGAAAGTTACTTCGGGCAAATCAACTACGATTACAAAAACAAGTATTACTTGTCTGGTAGTTTAAGACGCGATGGATCTTCAAGATTTAAGAACGAGAAATGGGGTACTTTCGGTTCAGTAGGTGCTGGATGGATTGTATCGAATGAAGACTTCATGAAAGATCAGAACATCTTCAAGTTCTTGAAATACAAAGTTTCATACGGTGTGTTAGGTGATCAAGCAGGTGTAGGTTACTATCCGGGTTACATCACTTACAACGTAGAAAACGTAAATAACGAAGCTGCATTCACATTCAACAACAAAGGTAATGAAGACCTGACTTGGGAAACTTCAAAAATGTTCCAAACAGGTGTTGAATTCGAAATCGGTAACTTCTTAACAGGTACAGTAGAATACTACATCAAAAATACAGATAACTTAATCTTTGATTACGGTATGGGACCATCTATCGGTTACCAAACAATCAAAGTAAATGATGGTCAATTAAGAAACCAAGGTATCGAGTTTGATTTAGTAGGTCATATTGTTAAGAACGAAAACTTCTATTTAGATTTAGGCATCAACGGTGAGGCTTTCAAAAACAAAATCACGAAAATGCCAATCGATCCTTCGACTCAATTACCAAAAGTTATTGATATCCAAGGAAGCTACGGATGGGCTGAAGGTCATTCAATCTATGATTTCTACATGAGAGACTTCGTAGGTGTGGATCCTGAAGATGGTCTAAGCATGTGGAAAGTATATTACACTGACGACAATGGCGACGGCGTATTCAATACTGGTGAGCAAATCGCATCGATGGCATTGTTCAACAACCCAGACAACAAAGAAATCAAAGAAGGAACAACAAAAACCTATTCACAAGCAACACAATATTACGTTGGCAAATCCGCTATTCCAGCTATCAGAGGTGCTTTCAACCTAAGAGCAGGATACAAAGGATTTGACTTAAGCGCACAATTATTGTACAGCCTAGGTGGATATGCTTATGACGGTGCATACGCTATTTTGATGAACAACGATGCAATCGGTAGCAACAACTGGCATAGCGACATCTTCAACAGATGGCAAAAACCAGGCGACGTAACTGACGTTCCTAGATTAAGCAATGATTGGGACGCAAATGTTAACTCAGTATCGACTAGATTCTTAACAAAATCAAACTACTTGATGTTAAACAACGTTCGTTTAGGATATAACTTCAAATCAGATTGGATTAAAACTTTTGGTGCTCAAGCATTATCGGTATGGGTATCTGCGGATAACTTAGCAATTGCTTCTGCAAGAAAAGGATTTAACCCTTCAACTCACCAAGCTGGTTCTTCTAGCATGTACAGATACTCACCATTATCAACGGTAAGTGCTGGTTTAAGAGTTAAGTTTTAATTTTATAAGCATTTAAGAAAATGAAAAAAACATTAAATATATTGTTGGCAGGCTCTTTAGTTTTTGCTTCTTGTAGCAAAGATTTCTTAGACAGCGCCCCAACAGAGCAGTTGTCTACCGACCAAATCGAAGAAGCCGGTAAACAAGATCCTAACGTGCTGAATGGTTATATCACAGGTTTATATGCAACAATGTACACAACATTTACAGCACTTCCTGCAGATGAAGATCATGATGACTTCGGACAAAAAGGATACGATATCTACATGGATATGTTAGCATCAGACATGGTTTTAACTGGTTTGAACTATGGATGGTACTCAAACGTTGTTCGTTACATCGCAACAACTGATTATACTCGTGCTGAAGCTTCTAAGCCTTGGAACTACTATTACAAAATCATCATGTCTGCTAACTCGGCGATGGATGCTATCGGGGGTTCAGAAGTGCAGATTCCTGCAGATCAAAAAGACGCTCGTTTTGTAATGGGACAAGCAAAAGCGATGCGCGCTTATGCTTACTTCTACCTAGCAAATCTTTATGCTCCTGAGTACGGTTCCGGTAATGATAAAATCTTACCTATCTATACGAACACAGATCAGCCAAATCAACCACTTTCTACAACGAAAGAAGTATATGATTTAATCATTTCAGATTTGGAAACTGCCGTAGAATACTTAGAGGGATTCAACAGAACAGGTAAACACCAAATCAACAAATACGTTGCTGAAGGTTTGTTAGCTTATGCATTGGGTGCTAGAGGTACGCAAGCAGACTGGCAAAAAGTAGCCACATTAACAAATGATATCATCAGTAATGGTGGCTTCCCGTTAACGACAAAGAGTCAAACAGCAGCTGTTCTTGATGGACAAGGTCTAGTGGTTAATAGCGACGGTGGTTTTAACAACATCGCTACACCAAGCTGGATGTGGGGCGTTGATTTAACATTAGCAAGCAACTTAGACTTAGTATCCTGGTGGGGACAAGTAGATTACTGGAGCTATAGCTACGCAGCTGCTGGTGACCCTAAAGCGATCGACAAAGGTCTTTATGCAAAGATTCCTGCAAACGACGTTCGTAAAGGACAGTTCGATGCAGAAGAGTTAATGCCAATCAATAAATTCTATACACCTGAGCGTGAAGAAATGGGTCAGCGTCAAATCGTAACGGACTACTTGTACATGCGCGTAGATGAAATGGTCTTGTTAAATGCAGAAGCAAACGCTAAAATCGGAAACGAAGCTGCAGCAATCGCCTCGTTGAAGAAATTATTAGATTTGCGTTTGGATAACACAAGCTACCTTTCAACACTTTCAGGTCAACGCTTAAAAGATGAAATTTATCTACAAACTCGTATTGAGCTTTGGGGTGAAGGTAAATCTTACTTAGCAATGAAACGTAATAAAGCGACAATTACAAGAGGTGAAAACCACTTGTATTTCGCAGGTCAGTCATTCAACTATAATGCAGACCAATTGACCTTCCCAATTCCACAAGTGGAAATTCAGAATAACCCTCAAATTAATTAATTTGATTTTTCTAAATAGAAAAGGCCTCGCAAATTGCGAGGCCTTTTTTTTGAAAGTATCAGTCTTCAACGGAGATTATGCACCTTCAATCTAGCTGGAGTTTTCAATGGAAAAATGCACACACTTTTTGTGTCAATTTCAGCTCAACACTGTTCATTTTCCGAATGCCTACAGAAGCAATTCTGCACAAAAAGCAGTCGCTCCTTTTTCAAAGCCTATGTAAACCCAATGCATAGCCCTTCCAGAGCGGGCTTGATTGGGGTTTGTATGGGTTTTACATTGGGTTTGAAAGGGCTTTAACTTATTCCAGTTCCATAGAAAAGGCGACCAATGTTGGTCGCCCTTATTAATTTTTTATAGATCATTCGTTATACCGTTGCGGCAAGAATGCTCAGTTCCTGTGCTACGCGTCCAGCAATACTTGCGAAGGACTTCGTTACAGGATCATCAGCATCTAAGGCTACCGGAAATCCGTTATCACCCGCATCGGCAACGGCTTTCACCAAAGGAATCTCTCCGATAAACGGCACATTGTTCTGTTCGGCAAGGCGTTTTCCGCCATCTTTTCCGAAGATGTAATATCTGTTGTCCGGAAGTTCGGCAGGAGTAAAGTATGCCATGTTTTCGATGACACCTAAGATCGGTACTTGCACGCCCTCCATCTGATACATCGCCATACCCTTGATCGCGTCGGCAAGCGCCACTTGTTGTGGTGTGGTCACGATGACAGCACCCGAAATAGGGTATTGTTGAGCCACCGTAATATGTATATCACCCGTGCCCGGAGGCATATCGACCACTAAATAGTCCAATTCGCCCCAATCGGTATCATTGAATAGCTGTTTGATTGCTGAAGTAGCCATCGGGCCGCGCCAAGGAATAGGCTGGTTCGGGTCTGTAAAAAATCCGATTGACAATAATTTCAATCCGAATTTTTCGATGGGAACAATCTTGGTTTGTCCGTCGGCGGTCTGTGTGGATTCCGGTCTTGCGCCGTCCAATCCAAACATGATAGGCACCGAAGGGCCGTAAATATCTGCATCCAACAAGCCTGTTTTTGCTCCGGTCTGCGATAGCGCCAATGCTAGATTTGCTGCGACGGTTGACTTACCGACGCCCCCTTTTCCAGAGGATACTAATACGATATTTTTGATGTTCTTTAGTTGAGCGTTTTCCACAGGGCGGACACGTGCAGTCATGTTGATTTCTACGTCCACATCCTTAGACACAAAAAAGGCAATAGCGTTGCGGCAAGCATGTTCTATATGGCCTTTTAGTGGGCAAGCTGGAGTGGTAAGTACAACGTCGAATTTTATCTTATTAGGTAGAATTTCGATGTTTTCAATCATGTTTAGAGTGACTAAATCTTTCTTCAGATCAGGCTCTTCCACATTACTCAAAGCATCTAGGATTTGTTGTTTTGTAATCATGGTTTCACAATATTCATACAAACTTAAGGAAAGAAGGACAATATCATGTCATAAAGATGTTTTTAATGAATTTTATCTATTTTTATCGAATTAATATTGAAGAAACGGTCTATTTATGCTGGTAAAAGAATGGTTGAAGAAGCTTGATTTTTCGTTCTTGCGGAAGCGATGGTTTTTAATTTCGCTGGGTACAGTTCTAGGAATTTTCCTCGTTGGATTATTCTGGGGACTGTCTGTTCGCGGGAAAATGTTGGATCAGGCGGTCCTGAAAGTGAAGCAGAAATTGAAGGAGGATTATCAGCTCGACCTACGTATTGGGAGCTATGATTTTGCCGGCTTGACTACGGTGGAGTTCCAAAAAGTACGTGTCGTTCCGGACTCTGCAGATCAGTTAGCGGCAATGGATAAGTTCAAAGTGTCGGTGAAGCTCTTTCCGCTAATTTCGGGAACCATCAAATTGGGATCCCTCGAAATGGAAAATGCCGATATCACCTTATTGAAAGCCGACAGTACATCGAACTATGATTTTTTATTTAGAAAGAAAGCTAAGGATTCAACCGCTGTAGATACGAGCAGCAGAACATTGGCCGAGACTGTGGATCGATTGATTAAGCAAGTTTTTTTGAAAGTTCCTCGCGATTTGAGCCTGAGCAATGTGAACCTGTCCTATCAGGATAGCTCCGGGACACAGATGGTGCGTATTCCTGTTGGGGAGATTGATAATGGCGATTATGATGTAGATGTATTCTTGAACGAGCAGGATGCGAAATGGAATTTCAGTGGTGAGGTTAATCCAGATAAACAGACCCTGAGTGTTAAAATCACTTCGGATAATAAGGATGCCGAGTTACCATTCCTGCGCAGAAAATATGGGCTTCAGGTTAGTTTTGATGAACTCGCTTTTCACCTCTACGATGTTTCTCGAAAGGGGAAAGATGTGCTGGAAGTGTTGGGCGGCTGGTCTACAAAAAACCTAAAGGTTTATCAGCGGCGCCTGTCGGGTGAGCAAATCGTTCTTCCCGAAGGTTCGGCGCTTGGCGGATTTCAAGTGTCCGAGAATACGATTCAGTTAATCGAGGGCACGAAAGTGCAAGTCAAAGATTTTTCTTTCGAACCTCGCTTAAAATATACGCGAAAGCCGAAGAAGATATTGAGTATGGCGGTGCACACGGGCAAATTCAAGGCGCAGAACTTTTTTGATGCCATACCAAAAGGTTTGTTTGACCAGTTAGACGGTTTGCAGGTAGAAGGAGATATACAATATGACATGGATTTTGAGGTTGATTTGGATGATCCCGATCAGCTGAAATTCAGCTCCAAGATCGATGATGCCGCTTTGAAAGTCGTCAAATGGGGCAAGGCTGATATTGCTGCCTTGAATCAACCTTTCGTTTATGAAGCTTATGATGATACGACAAAACTACGCGATATCGTGGTAGGTCCTGCAAATCCGATGTTTACACCCTTGGATCAGGTTTCGTCGATTTTAAAGAAGACGGTGTTGAACACGGAGGATCCTTTCTTTTACAAGCATAAGGGATTCGAGCTGGAAGCCTTCCAATTATCGATCGTTACAAATATCAAAGAGAAGAAATTCAAGCGCGGTGCCAGTACCATCTCAATGCAATTGGTTAAAAATGTTTATCTGAATAGGAACAAAACGATGATGCGCAAGTTTGAGGAAATCCTTCTCGTTTGGCTGATGGAGCAATCGGGGCAGGTCAGTAAGGACCGCTTATTGGAGATTTACCTGAACGTGATTGAATGGGGCAAAAATGTCTACGGGATTGCCGAAGCGTCGAAGTATTATTTTGGGAAGAAACCTTCGGAAATTACCATCGGCGAGAGTTTGTTCTTGTCGAGCATTATTCCCAGACCGAAAACAGGATTGTCCTCATTTGAGTATACAGGTCAGTTAAAACCCTGGGTCATGAAACATTTTAATACCTACGGGTACATCATGAACAAAATGCAACAATTGGATAATGAGAACGTCCCTGCAAACTACGGATTCTATCAGGTGCAATTGCAGCCGAATCTACGTCCGCCACGTCCGAAAGGCACTGTGGATACGGCGGCATCTTTCGATGATATCAAAGATATGGCCGAAGAAATGGACTTAGAAGACCAATTGCGCAAGTCTATTCGTGAGCGGCTATTTGGCAAGGAAGAAAACAAAGAGGAAAACTAAGCATGAAAAACATCATTATAGACGACCTGCATTTTGAGTTGATGATCGATTATGATCAGATTCAAAAGCGTATCCGACTTATCGGAATTGATATCAATCTTCGTTACGAGGATAAGCATCCGGTCTTTATTGGGGTGCTGAATGGTTGTTTTATGTTTATGGCAGATTTGATGAAGCAAGTCCATATACCCTGCGAAATGTCATTTGTTAAATTAGCATCCTATTCTGGCACAGACCAGGGCCGTATCTCGGAGTTGATCGGTGTGGGTATGGATCTGACAGGGCGCCATGTGGTGATTGTAGAAGATATCGTCGATACAGGTAAGTCGTTGGTGCATACGATTGAGGCTTTGGAAAGGCTTCAGGTGGCGAGTATTTCTGTCGCAACATTGCTGATGAAACCCGATTGCTTGTTGTATACTTTTGATAATATCATGTATGTAGGTTTCGAGATCGAGAAGGAGTTTGTCGTAGGCTATGGCCTGGACTACAACGGTCAATGTCGAAACCTACAGCACATCTATAAGCAGTTTGATCCGCAGCTTAGCGAAAAGAGCAGCTAAGCATATGGTCGTTGACCATGCCTACCGCCTGCATATAGGCGTAGCATATGGTGGTTCCAAAAAACCGAATTCCTCTTTTCTTTAAGTCCTTGGCAATGGCATCAGAAATAGGGGAGGTCGCTGGCGCCTCACGGTAGTCCGCATAGCTATTGATGATTGGCTTTTGATCGGGCATAAACGAATACAGATAGTTGTAGAAACTTCCGAACTCCTTTTGAATATCCATAAAGATCTGCGCGTTGCTGATCGTTGTTTTAATTTTGAGCTTATTCCTGATAATTCCTGGATCTTGTAATAAGCGTTCCTGGTCTTTCTCTGTCATTGCCGCAACTTTTGCCACGTCGAAATCGGCAAATGCCTTTCTGTAGTTTTCCCGACGTCGTAGGATCGTAATCCAGCTTAAACCTGCTTGTGCAGATTCCAGGATGAGAAACTCAAATAGTGTTTTGTCGTCCCTCACTTGTTTTCCCCACTCCTGATCGTGGTAGGCTTGATACTCGGCATCATTGCCGCACCAGCCACAGCGAACTAGCTCTTTATTGCTCATTTTTCAATTTCTAAAGCGATTATTTTATTCTAACTTTACGGCATTCATGAAACATCGTGTGCTATTCAGTTTTCTATTAATTTGTACGGTATTGTTTGGTTTTGCCCAACAAGGTACTGCTACTGTACCGGTAAGAGCGACGCAGTCGGGCTTACCTGCTGATAGTCTACTAGTTAGCGATAGTTTAGCACAGGATTCGCCGTTAGACTCCTTGGATTCAGCATTTAAATATACTGAAATCATCCCCGGTTTAAGGAAAGATAATAATTTCTTAACAGAGCGTCTTCAGCAACAGCTGGAAGTTGGACACTATGACTTGTTGTTTGGTGTGGAACGATTACAAGCATCTACGAGTGCGGAGGGGATTGTTTCGGGGAAGTTCAAAGCGGAGCGTCCGATTTGGGTGCTGCTTGTTGTTTTCTTCCTATTCTTAATTTTAGCGATTATACGCATCGTTTTCCCGATGGAATTGCGTACGATCGTCGATGCTTATTACAAGGAGAGGTTGTTATTACAAGTTAGTAAAGAGGATAATTTGGCGACTTCCTGGCCCTATATTTTTCTGTATGCCTTGTTTAGCCTGTCGCTCGGTCTCTTCATTGTGTTGGTTATGTCGAGTTTCAGCGACAAAAATTATCTTACTTTTGAGAATTTTATAAAAAATGCAATTTTCGTTGCGGCTTTATTCATTGCTAAGATTTTAATTATTCGCTTTGTATCTTTTATATTTTCTTTAGAAAAGATTGTGCGTGAGTATGTTGCAGTACTGTACCTCGTCTATTTTAACAGTATGTTTTTATTGATGCCCTTCTTGTTGGCTCTGCTGTTCGTACCGGTTGAATATTTTCAATTTATTACGGTTGTTTACATTGTTTTAATAATAATTTTATTCACTTACCGCTTCCTACGGACTGCTTTACACCTGTTCGGGAATTTCAAGTTTTCGATTTTTTATTTAATTCTTTATCTTTGCAGTCTCGAACTAGCACCTATTTTAATATTAGTTAGAGCACTTAGTAAATAAGAAAGAATTTATGCAGATTGATGTAGAAAGATCCAAAAAAGTAAAGAGCATTCTTGTTACTTTACCAAAACCTGAAAACGATAAATCTCCCTACTTCACCTTAGCTGAGAAATACAATCTACGATTGGACTTCCGCGGTTTTATCCATGTGGAGGGCGTTCCGGCTAAAGATGTACGAAAAGATAAGGTAAACTTTGCGGACCATACTGCAGTGATTTTTACGAGTAAAAATGCTGTGGATCACTTCTTTAGAGTTTGTGAAGAAATGCGTTTTGAAGTTTCCGCAGAGATGAAATATTTCTGTATCTCCGAAACCATTGCTCTATATTTACAGAAATACATACAGTACCGCAAGCGTAAGATTTTCTTCGGGAAGCAAACTGCAAAAGATCTGGAAGACGTGTTGAAAAAGCACAATAAAGAGAAGTTCTTATTCCCATGCTCTGACGTAGCAAACGAAGAAACACAACGTTGGTTGCAGGAAAATGGATATGATTTTACACCGGCCGTATTATTCAGAACGGTGATCAGCGACATCAAAGATCTAAAGGATGTGTTCTACGATATTATCGTGTTCTTCAGCCCTTCAAGCGTGCAGTCATTATACGAAAACTTCCCTGATTTCGTGCAGAACAAAACGCGCATCGCAGCTTTCGGCTCCAGCACGCAACAGGCGCTTCTAGATCATGACCTTATTCTTGATATCCCTGCTCCAACTCCGAATGCTCCAAGCATGACGATGGCAATCGAGCAGTATATTAAGCAAGTGAATAAATAGTAGTCTAGATATTAGATGTAAGATATTAGACATTAGAAATTTCTAGACGTCTAATGATTGATAAGTTATTGTCGAAGATATTTTAAGTCTCTAGAATTATTTCTAGGGGCTTTTTTAGTTCAGATATTAGACATGAGTTGTTAGATATAAGAAAATAGCAACTTTAGTTATCTAAAGTGAATAACGGCTCCATCACGGTCTATCAGTATCAATTGTCCATCCCTGAAATAGGTTGACCACAAAATGGAGGTACTAAATGCAAACAAATTTGCGGTTAATCAGGAAATCACGGGTTTATTCTGATGATTTTAAGCGGGAAATAGTTTCCCTATTTGAGAGTGGGAAGTTGAGTGTTCTACAGTTAGAGCGGCTTTATGGAATAAGTAATCCCACGATCTATAATTGGATCTATAAATTTTCTAACTTTAATGAGAAAGGACAACGTATAATGGAGATGAAATCAAGTAGCACCCACAAAGTAAAAGCCATGGAACAGCGTATCCGTGAACTGGAGCGGATGATCGGCCAGAAGCAGATCAAGATCGATTTCTTGGAGAAGATGATCGACATCGCTGGAGAGGATCTTAAGGTCGATATCAGAAAAAATTTCAACACCCCACCATCGGATGGTTCCGGGAACACGCAGGAAAAATAGATTATTCCCTCAATCAGCTTTATAGAACCGTTGGTATGAGCAAACAGGCGGTGCATCAGCGCGCTGTTCGCCATTCCCGTTATCAGGTTCAATTCGCTGAGCTGATCGAAAAAGCGGATAAAGTGCGTAAGGAACATCCCGGTTGTGGGGTGGAAAAACTGTATTATATGCTCCGTCCGGATTTTGTGGGGAGAGATCGTTTCATAGAGACCATGATGTCTTTAGGATATCGATTGAAGGTCAAGAAGAACTATCGCAGGACGACTCGCGGGCTTTCCACAGCCTACCCTAATCTGATCAATGGCTTGGTTGTAGGGACTCCCAATCAGGTTTGGCAATCGGACATCACCTACTTCTACGTGGGCGATAGGTTCTACTATGGAGTGTTCATTATCGACGTTTACACCAAAAAGATCGTTGGATATCAAGTATCCAATCATATGCAGTCAACAGCTAATCTTAAGGCACTACGAATGGCCCTTAAGAATAACGGGGCACCCCAATATCATCATTCAGACCGAGGTGCCCAATATCATGCGACAGCTTATCTGCAGCTGTTGAAAGAGAATAATTGCAGGGTGAGCATGGGCAAGAGTGCCCAGGACAATGCATACGCTGAGCGGATCAATGGAACCATCAAGAATGAGTATCTGGATTATTGGAAGCCCAAGACGTTCGAAAGCTTAAAAAAAATGGTCAATAGAGCTGTCAAACAGTACAATAAACGAAGACTGCACAACTCATTACATAGGATGTCGCCAGAGAGTTTCGAAGAAAAGTGGTTTAGGGAGATATTGTCTCCTAAACCACTAATAACTATATTTGATCAAGTTGATAAATTGTAAAAACGGTCAACACTATTCAGGGACAGACAAATGTCTTTTATCTTTTGTCTAATATCTAATGTCTACGCGACTGTGACAAATCCTCATCCCTAATTCCCCTCGTCAGATTTTTATAATATTTGCTGTAGTTGTATCGAAAAGCGGAATAAATGTTATAAACTTTCGGCTACAATATCTTGTTTTATTATCGATATTGGTTGATTTTAACGGTAATCGAGGTAATTTTGGAGTCGTTCGAATTATCGTAATTCGAATATGATTTTTGTGTTAAATTGGAAAAAGAATTGGATTTTTCTTGTTTAATAAAATTCCATTTAAGATTTTTGACTTTGGTGATAGCAATTATCCAAATCTTCATTAGTGAAATTTATAGTGAATAATATTATATAATGATACTTAAACCTTTCAAACGTATACTCCAGGTTGCATTATTTTTAACGGCTGCACTTACTGGATGTAATAGACCGGACAGCTCAGGCGAATTGGTTGGTACTCGGTTAGACAGGTTAAAGGAGAATAAGACACCTTATGGAATGGTACTCATCCCGGGGGGAACTTTTATTATGGGGCAGTCTGATGAAGATATCACCTTTTCTCAAACCTCGCAGAATAGACAAGTTACCATCGCTCCATTCTATATGGACGACACCGAAATTTCAAATAGCGAATATCGTCAGTTTGTAAACTGGGTTCGTGACTCCATCTTAATTTATAACCACCTCAATGATCCTTCGTACTTCAAGACTTCTGCAACGGGAGAGTCTAAACATATCGATTGGGAGAGAGTGCGCAAGAATTCGCCGTGGAATGCACAGTCACAAGCACAACAAGAAGCTTTGAACCAAATGTATTACCAAGGGGAGGATCGCATTTTTGGTAAGAATGAATTGGATGTACGTCAATTGACCTACCATTATGAATGGTACGACTTACGTGCTGCTGTTGCTGCAAAAAATGATCCTTCAAAAAAACGTTCTGATTTTATCCTCAGAGATACGATGTTAATCTATCCGGATACAACCGTTTGGTTAACAGATTTCTCCTATGCTCAGAATGAGCCCTTAGTGGAAAGTTATTTCTCGCATGCTTCTTACGATGAATATCCGGTGGTAGGGGTGACCTGGCGACAAGCACAGGCGTTCAACACCTGGAGAACATTATTGTTCAACAACAATGCTGCGAATAAGCGTCGCGAAGAACGTGCTCCTTATCAATTGCCTTCCGAGGCGCAATGGGAGTATGCTGCCCGTGGCGGTAAGATCGGTACTCAATTCCCCTGGGGCGGTCCGACCGCGCGCAATGCTAAAGGTTGTTTGATGGCGAATTTCAAGCCTGGCCGTGGAAATTACTTAGATGATGGTGCTGCCTATACAGCTCCGGTCTATTCCTATTTCCCGAACGATTATGGATTGTACAACATGGCCGGTAATGTGGCAGAATGGACGCAGTCGAGTTACAATGAATCGGCCTATTCATTCGTTCATGATATGAACCCTACCTATACTTACCATGCATCTCCGTCTGATCATGAGACGATGAAGCGCAAGGTTATTCGTGGTGGCTCATGGAAAGACGTCGGCTACTTCCTGCAAAATTCAACACGTCAGTACGAATACCAGGATACGGCGAAAGCTTATTTGGGCTTCCGTAGCGTATTAGCCTATAAAGGGGTTTTGAATAGATAATCGATCAAGATACTAAACAACATAAACTATTAATATTATAAACGATGGCAAGAAAGAAAAGATTCGGATTCGGTATCAACACGCTTATAAACTGGGGTGCCTCAGTAGTCATTATTGGACTAATGTTCAAAATTCTTCATTTTAAAGGTGGTGAGTGGATGATTGGTATAGGCTTGGCCGTAGAAGCTGTATTATTCTTCATCATGGGTTTTTTATCTGCCGAGGAAGATGTGGATTGGACGCGAGTTTATCCGGAGTTAGACGAAGATTTTAAAGGTGAATTGCCAACGCGTAGCGTGCAACAGGTACAGGTTGCACAACCTGCAGCGATCGGTAATACGGCTGCACTCGATAAATTATTGCAAGACGCGAAGATTGATGAAAACCTAATCGGTAACTTAGGAGACGGTCTTCGTACATTCGGCGATAAAGTAGCTGCAATTTCCAAAGTGGCAGATACAGCGACCGCGACTAATCAGTTTGCAGATAAATTAAATGCTGCAGCAACGGGTGCATCACAATTAAGCCATGCCTTTGAACGCGCTGCTGCTGATTTGCAGACATTCAATGAGTCGGCAACGGATATGCAACAATTTAAAGAGCAAGTAAATACTTTCAATAAGAACCTATCATCGTTGAATGCCATCTATGGTGGAATGCTTTCTGCAATGAATCCTACATCTGGAAACAGATCATAACGAAGTTTGAACTAGATTTTTAACATTTAAAAAAATAGAAAAACTGACTTATGGCAGGAATAAAAGAAACACCAAGGCAGAAGATGATCGGGATCCTTTATTTGGTTCTACTAGGCCTAGTAGCGCTAAATGTAAGTGATTCTCTTCTAGATGCTTTCAAAAACTTGGGTGATAGTTTAAAGACTTCGACAGAAAATACCCAAACGGGTATCGATAATATGTTCCTCTCTTTCCGTGAAACGAAAATGAAAGAGAACCCGGAACGTGCGCAACCCTTGTTAACCAAAGCGGAGCAAGCACAGAAACTAGTAGCAGCATTGACAGGCAAGGTAGCTGAGTATAATCGCTTGTTTATGGAAGAAGGTGGTGGCTTGGAAGAAAGCACCGGCGATGTAAGCAAACGTAGCAACGTTGATATATCCCCTCGACTGATGATCAATCAGGGTCGCGGAAAAGAATTGCGCGATTTGATTAATAAGACCGCTGCGGAATTGAAGAAATTAACCAACAACGAGGTTGATTTTGCGCTTTTAGCAGCAGATCCGAAGGCTCGCGGAGGGGTAAAGAAATCTTGGGAAGAAGCTAACTTTGGCGATGGTATTCCCTTGACCGCTGCGATCACAGCATTAGAGAAAATCAATGCAGACGCAAAGAATGCAGAGTCTGCAGTGGTTAAACATATTTTTGGCAAGATGGATCAAGCAGTAGTCAACTTAGACCGTTTCTCGGCAGTTGCTGTTGCGCCTACGTCTTACTTAATCCAAGGGCAGCCTTACACAGCAAAAGTATTCTTGACGGCTTACGACTCGAAGTCTACACCTCAGATTTCTGTTAATGGGAATCCTTTGCAAGTTGTTGATGGTCAAGGGGTCTACTCGGTTAATACTTCCTCAGAAGGGGTGTTCAGCTGGAAAGGCTTAATCAGCGTACAGCAAACCGACGGTACAGTGAAAACCTACGAAACGGATCCGATTTCTTATCAGGTGGCTCGCCCTTCGGCAGTGGTATCTCCAGATAAGATGAACGTGTTATACATCGGTGTTGACAATCCTATTTCGGTTTCTGCACCAGGTATTGCTCGTGAGAATCTGATCGTTTCAGGATCCGGTGTGTCGATTTCGGGATCTGGAGGCAAGTATAATGCTCGCGTATCTTCAACAGGAGAAGCGACAGTGAATGTATCAGCAAAGATTGGCGACAAGACACAGCAGTTGAGCAGCACGAAGTTCCGTGTGAAGCGTATTCCTAAACCAACGGCTCGCGTTGCTGGTAAAACCGGAGGTCGTATTTCCGCTGCGCAATTGCGCGGACAGAACGTTGTCGCCGCCTCATTAGATAATTTCGAATTTGATGCCAAATTCCGCATCTCAAAATTCAATATGTATATCGCAAAACCACGTGTAGATCCAATAGGACCTTACACAACCAGTGGATCTAACTTTAGCGGACAGATGAAGTCTGGCTTGTCAGGTGTGACCAGTGGTTCGGTGGTAATGATCTATGATATCGTAGGGGTAGGGCCTGATGGCGTTGCCCAAAACTTGGACCCTATTACGTTCCAGGTTACCAATTAATCAATTTAGATGATTAGTATCATGAAAAAGTTAGTATTAGCAGCAACTGTTTTTTTCTCCTTGCAAGCCTCGGCGCAGCAGGAGAACCTGAACAATAGTGTAGACCCTATTCAGGCAGTTGATACCTTGCCTCCAGTTGATGGATATGTAGTGAAATCCGATTTCGAAAACCGGAAGGTCGTACCTTATGCTAATATTCGTCAAACGGATATCGCTTTCAGCAAACGTGTATGGCGCGAAATGGACTTACGTGTGAAGATGAATCAAGCTTTCGCATCTCCTAAGTCAAGTTTAATAAATATTCTCTTGGAGGCGATCCAAGCGGGTGAATTGCGCGCATACGATCCAACGCCTACCAAAGATGATCCTAACGGAGATTCATTTAAGACTTTGCTAGCACCGGATCAGGTGATGGCTCGTTTTGGTGGCGATTCTATCTTGGTGGAAGAATTCAATGAAAATAACGAAGTAATCGGTTCGAGCTATCAGCAGCGTGATTTCGACGCAACGCAGGTAGTGAAGTTCCGTATTAAAGAGGATTGGATATTTGATAAACAACGCTCGGTATTCGAGGCTCGTATTGTGGGCATAGCGCCTTTGATTACTCCTCAGATTCCTGGAGCTTCGGATATTGTAATGCCAGTTGGCGGAACGGGAACAGATGCCGGCAGCAATGCTGTAGCAGATCCATTTGATCCTTTCGCTGTCCCTGCGCAAAACAATACGGAAACAACAACCAATGCGAACCCTCCGGCAGATGTTGCTCTGCCTCCAGTAGGCGGCAATAGTTTTATCCCGCAGATGGATGCAACTCCGGCTTTCTGGGTTTATTTCCCAGAGGCGCGTCATGTGCTTGTCAACAAGGAGGTAATGAACCGCCATAACGACGCGACAGGACTTAGCTATGACGATATCTTTATCAAGCGCATGTTTGCGAGCTATATCGTCAAGCAATCTAATCCGGAAGACCTACGCATCAAAGATTATATCGCTGATGATATGGAGCGCTTGTTTGAATCTGAAAGAATCAAGAAATCGCTCATGGATTACGAGCAAGACCTCTGGTCTTACTAGAAATCTGACGCTTATCATTTTTTAGAAGAATATTTCTACATAATTTGTCACTGTTTCGCGATAAAAATGTTAATTGCGAGACGTTGGGAATATTTATTGTAGAAATATTTTTTTTATGTTTGTACTAACACGTAAATGGTAATCTTGTGAAATTAAAACCTGTAAATAGTATCTCTGGGATTGCTCCAAATGACTTTGTAAAAGAGTATTTGAAGAAGGGTCAGCCGGTCATCATAAAGGATTTCGTAAGTAAGGACAGCCCTTGTTGGTCCAAGTGGAGCTACGATTATTTCAAGGAAATAGCGGGCAACGAGCAAATTGATGTATATGGGCGCGAGGAAGAGTCTCAAAACCACGCAGCAAGTCCTCCAGTGGGGAGAATGAGCTTTGGTCAGTATCTAGATAAAATTAGCAAAGAACCAACCGAATTACGTCTTTTCTTATTCAATTTGATGAAAATACGTCCAGAGTTAAAAAAGGATGTGATCTTCAATGATGTGACGGGAGGAAAGGTTCTTCAGTGGCTACCCTATATGTTCTTTGGCGGAGAGGGTTCTGCGACGCGTAATCACTTCGACATTGATATGTCGCATGTATTCATCACGCAGTTCCAAGGAAAGAAACGTATTTGGTTGTTCCCCAATGATCAGTCTGATTTAATGTATAAGCTTCCTTATAACTTCCATAGCATTGCTAACTTGAAAAAGAGCAGTGTGAATGAATACCCTGGTATTGAATACTTAGACGGTTATGAGGCGGTAATAGGTCCGGGCGAGACATTGTATATGCCAGCAGGATGGTGGCACTATATTCAATACGAAACAGAAGGATATTCAATCTCTGTTCGAGCCTTAGCAAACTCACTTGCTGAGAAGTTGAAAGGGGCCAGAAATCTGTTTGTAACCCGTCATTTCGATGATACGATGCGCAAAATATTTAAGGATAAATGGTTTGATTACAAAATCAAAACGGCGCAGTCTCGTGCGAATCGAGCAATCAAAAAATATAAAAAATAAGAGAAGGCTGTCTGAAAAGACAGCCTTTCGTATGTTTATGGTGTTTCAAAACCATATTTCTTATAAATCTCTCTTGCTTCTTTTGTCTGCATAAAATTTAGAAAATCTGTTGCTGCCTTCGGCCTAGGAGCATTCTTAAGGCTAGCAATCTGATACTTTGCTCTCACATTATCAGCTTCTGGAATCGCAACTTCATCAACAGGGTGCTTAAGCAGTTTCTGAAAGACAACTTCAGAATACCATACTGGCGCAGCGTCGGCCTGTTGATATAAGATCCGCATCGGACTTTCGCGATGGTGAATCTTCGTCAGATAGGTCGTGCCATCCTTTACCTTGTTTTCCATGATTTGCTGTTCCAGTTGTTTACCGCCAATCTTGTTGTAAACTGATACGATCTGATTTCCCACACCTTCCCAAGCCGGATTAGGCATAGCGATGCGCAACTTAGGGTTAGCCAAATCTTTAATGCCGGTTACTTTCAATGGGTTTCCCGCCGGCACCATAATGGTGAGTTTATTGAAAGCATACGTGTCAATCTTGCTGAAATGCTCCTTCATACCTTGTATTCTGTTTGTTCCAGCAGCATAAACATCGGGTTTATGCGTAATGCGAAGATTTCCGATCGTAATGGAGCCTCCTTCAATCTGTTTCGCCAGAATACCTGGAGGCAGGGTTTCTACGAAAATACGCTCGTATTCCGGATGTTTCTTTTTAAAGGCTGTAATCAGCTCCGGAATGCACATAAACTGATTACCGGCGAAGAAGATCACCAATTGCGGATCGACGATATCGCCATATAAATCCGGGACATTGTCAATTCCAGGGATGGTGAAATTGACAGCGGACTCCGGTGAAGGATTCCATGGGGGATCAAATCTATGCTCTTGGGCGTTGCTGTGTTGTTGCATGATGAAAACACTTAATAATGCGACAATAGATTTCTTTAAGGCTGCGTTGCACATGAAATTATGGTTTTACGATGGTCCAACCTTCTGATCCGCGAATAACAAGCTCACCGTTGCCACTAGGAACATAGCCAATAAAATCAAACATCTGTTCTTTGGTTAAGTTGCGCTCTTGCAAGGAGTTGCTACACTGTGCTACCCGTACGCCTTTGTTGATCAGGTCTTTGATCTGCGTTTCGAACGCTGATGTTTTTAACAGTGCTTCAGTACCGCCTGAGAAGGTAATCAACTCGACTTCGACTTTACCTTTCAGGCGAGGGTCGTTGAGCAAGTTATTGATGTTTCGAATAGCTTTTTTAATAATATCGGGGTTGTTGCTATCCAGCTGGTAGATTACTTGATAGTGTTTCTTATGCGCTTCAGCGCCTTGATACTGCGCATTGGCTGTCAGTTTTGTTTCCATAGTCTTGTTGTCTTGGGCGTATAGGCTCATTCCCAATAATAGTGAGCAGCCTAATACAATAAATTTTTTCATATTCTTAAAAATTAAAAGGTCCGTATTTATGTTGTTCTTGTGTGATGTTATCTGCATATGGTGGATAAGCGGCATCCCGAGGTTTCTGGCTTAAGACAGGATAATCCAGCTCCTTGTTGGGCTTTTGTGGCCGATCGAAGGAGTTTATATAGGCGGCAACATCAAAAGCTTCCTCGTCGCTTAAAATAGGCTCTGACGGATCAACGCCTAAAGGCATATTGCCCTTGATAAATTTTGCCGCAGTAATAACGCGCGCCATACCTGCGCCATCATTGAAAGAGTCCGCTCCCCATAATGGTGGATAAACATAGCCATCCTTCGGATTGTTTGCCAATTTCGGCAATCCTTGTCCGTCCTGTTGATGACAAGAGACGCATTGTTTCTGGAAAACGAGTTGTCCATGGTTCAAGTCAGCTTTGCGATCGGGCACTTTTAAGTCCACAAATCCTTGTCCTTTTATTCGTTTGCCTATTTTTACATCAGCACTTAGATGTTTGATATAACTAACCATAGCCAGCATTTCTTTGCTATCGATCGGTAATTTCTTCCCATTCATGCTTCTTTCGAAACAGCCGTTGATGCGATCTTCCAAAGTGCCGACCTTACCATCACGACCACTATAAACAGGGAATAAGGCGCTTAGACCCACATAGGGCGCTGCATAGGCCTTGGTGCCAGCCTCAAGGTGACAGGACGCACAGGCTAATCGATTCCCGGTAAAGGCAGCAACTTTAGGAGCCTCAGGACCCAAATACTTATACGTCTCGCGGATAAGCTGTTCGCCATAGGCGGCCATTTTACCATCTTCGGTATCCGGATAGGGGCTCAACTTGAAGTCTTCCACGCTATTCAAAAGCTGCCCATCCGTTTCCTTCGAAGGCTGCTCGACCGCAGCGGATGCATGCTGCTGTTGGTAGGGAATGAAAGGTAGCAAGAAAATAAGGAACACAAGCACTACAAAAAGGATTGACATCGCTTTGGCGACTTTGCTCAGCTTATTGATCTCGCGGAGTAAGTTTACAGGTTGGTTGTGGTCATTTTTCATGGAAGCAAACTTAGTCTACTTTCCATGTCTCCTAAAACGGTATTCTGTTATGCCTTATAACTATATGTTATGGAAGCTTTTCAATTCCCGATTGAGGAATCGCAGGAATTGCTTTGGAAGGTCCGAAACTTCACCATGAAGATGGACGAGATACAAGTTTCGCGCAATAGCCCACCTGTCGTTCATGACCTCCACTAATTTGCCGCTCTCCATCTCTTCTTTCACAGCGAATTTCGAAAGTATCCCAATACTGTCTTTATGCTGGATGTATTTCTTAATTGACTCTGAGCTAGACATTTCAACACGGTTGACCAGGTGTTTTGCGTCAATGCCAATCTCTTTAAACCGTTGGAAGACGATGTCATTTGTTCCCGAACCGGGTTCTCTAAAAACAAATTCTTGTTGACTGAAATCAGCTATAGAAAGCTCCGGTTTTTTAAAGATCGGATGACTACTGCGGGCAATAAAGATCAGTTGGTCATCTAATATTTTCGTGTATTTTAAAGACTTGTCCTCCGCCAAACCTTCAACGAACCCCAGCGCAATCTTCTGTTCGAATAACCACTTTGTTACATGCGCTGTATTACCATTATATAACTTGATATTGACTAAAGGATTTTCTTCGGTGAATTTCGCGATAAGTTGCGGTAGGATATACTGCGATAGGGTAGTGCTTGCGCCAATAACGAGGTTACCTTTCAGTTTATCATTTAAAAGCCCAAGCCTGTAATCGAGCAATTCATACTGTTTGCTAATGGTACTAGCTGCTTCCATCAATGTTCTACCAGCCTCCGTCAGCTGTAACCTGTTCCCATTCCTCAAAAACAGCGCATGGCCCACCAGGCTTTCCAGCTCTTGAATATGCTTCGAAACCGCAGGCTGACTGATAAAAAGCTCACGCGAAGTCTTCGTAAAGCTTAAGCTCTTCGCAGCATGGTAAAAAACTTTGATTCTAAAATTAACTTCTAACATCAGATTATGTTATTGAACGTTTGTCTATTCGAGAAATTGGTTGGAATCAGAGAAGCATTAATATAGACACGTTCGGTCTAAATACTAACTACTATATACTAACTACTAAACAACTACTAACTACTAAATACTTTCTTCTGCGCTTTCCTTCACGCTATACTTATAAAACAGTGTAAAAGGATCTGAAGGATAAACCACAGCTTCGGGATTATGTTTGAACGGTACCTGCTGATCGAAGAGCTCCTCTAATGTGCTTTTCAGAAAAGCCACAAAAACATCTTTCTGCTCAGCCAATGTTTGATCACTAAGCACAAAGCTACCGGTATTATTTTTAAAGACCGTCCCATCTTCACGCATACGCCTTGCGACATATAGATGTGGCTCAAGATTGCGTAGGCCGGTTACTTGTTCATATACATAAGCATAGAATAGCGTTTGCACAAGCGCCTTGTTTTCTGTATTTGCCGCAAAAACCACATCCAGGTTTCGGAATTTTACACTATCAGCGCCCGTTTTGTAATCCACAATACGAAGCTTCGTCTGCCCGTCTTTCGTAAGGACTTCATCCACGCGGTCGATAATACCATATAAGCTAACCGTTTCAATGCTGCCGTTTATTTCAATAGGGAAGTCCAGGATATAGTCGTCGCTATTTTCGAGCTCGACAATCCGGATTGCTTCATACTGGTCGATATCATACTGCAAGAACATTTTCACATACTCCGTCGCAATCTTATGCATGATACGCTGCAAGCTATTGAGTTCATCGACCGTATTGAAACTTGTCAGGTATTCATTGCCAATCTGCTTCAGCACTACTTGATCCGCAATTTGCAGCTTTGCTTTTAAGCTTTCGGTCGGAATAAAATCATCTACCGTCTTGAGCGGTGCCAATAGTTCTTCCATGCTTTCATGGATGACAGTACCGAGTTTATTCATCTCGAATTCCTGACTTATCGAAGGCGGTTCCTTGATATCAGCGACATATTTTAAGAAGAATTGCAAAGGCGAAGCCAGGTAGCTGGTGAAGGCAGATGCAGAAATACGCTTCCCATGCTTGATGTAGCTGCCATATAGTTTATTCCATACCTCGCCCGTTTTCTCGATAACCAATTCCTGCGGCTGCGTCGGGAAAGTCAAAAGTTGCTGTTGCGTATGTTTAATGAAGTTGAACTTCGTTTCAAATTCTAATTGTTTGATGAAGCGGCTTTCCTCGCCCGAACTACTCTCACTGACCACAGCATTGTAGAACAGATGAATATCACTGCTGTATTGGAAATGACGATAGAATAAATAGGCCGATAGGGCGTCTTGATTTTCTAATACCGGGAGACCGTATGCTTTCCTTAAATTGTTGGGCAGGAAAGTCGGAGAATTCGATGTCTTCGGCAAAATACCTTCATTAGCCCCCAAAATATACACCTGATCGAAATTTAAACAGCGGCTTTCCAACAGCCCCATGATCTGCAGACCTTTTAGCGGATTACCTTCAATCGCCGAGCTAATGGGTCCGAGAGCCTTTCTGATCAACCCGATTTGGAACCCGATGCTCAGTTTACCCAGATTGGAGAAACCGAGTTGCAATTGATTCAAAACCTTCTTCGTTTCCATCAACAGGTTAGACTCAATCTGTCGGATGCGGTCGTTATCTGCCAGCGAAAGCAATAAGCTGTCGATCATCGCGCTTAAGGTTGGTATGGTCTGTTCCGGAGACGGTAATTTGCGGAAGAAATGCGGCAGCACCGATTCGCTGATATCGATATCCTTAACCTCCACTTCAAACAATTGCTTATCTGCCGACTCGGTTTGAATTAGTTGTTTTTGTTTCTTCGATACCTTGCTCATCGGGTTGGTCAGGTAGGTTTCCAGCAGCTGATAAGGAATCTTTTCTTTATGCTGCTGAGATATCAAAACCTGCACATTCATCCAAAGATCTAACAAACCATAGATTGGCGACTGAATCAATGGATAACCCGTTGTAATATTTACATCGGTATAAGGCAAACTCTGCAAAAGCGGAACGAGCAAACCTTCATCGGCAAGTAGAATAGCGGATGACTTGCTCTCATCCTGATGTTTGCTCAGCAGATCGTACAGTAACTTCGTTTCACTAATCTTTCCCAGACTTTGATAAATATGTACATCGTCTGCTCGGTTCGCGATGATGTTTGGAACATCGCCTAAAGCATTCAATAAGCCCGTTTGAAAGATATTGCGTCGGATGAACAGACCGGCTTCCTGCAGCTTATCATCCAGATAATGGCTGTCGGCATCGAAATAGAAAAGCGCTTTGCCCTGTTCCTGCCATTCCCTGAATAGTTTTGCTTCGGCTCGGTTAAGGGCATTGAAGCCCACAAAAAGAACTTGCTTAAATTGATCCACAAAGGTCTTGTTCTCTTCCTTCCCTTCCGCTAAATCGCGGTAAATGGTCGGGAAATTTGTCTGCCCCTCGGCTTGCAAACGCTCTTTAAACGCTCTGTATAATGTGGGTAATCGGCGCCACAAGCGAAGAAATCTTTTCTGCACTCCCGTATGTCCTTGTATGCTGAACGACTGCCAGAACTGCCGGATAAATGCCTGCTGTTCGGGTGTGAAATGCTGGAAGGCAATTTCAATCTCCGTTGTGTCGGAAAGCTCCATAAAGATATGCGCAATATCGACCAGGTCGTAGTCTAGCTGACTGAAGTCGCTGAGGATAATCTCCGCTATGGGATAAAACTCCTCTAAGGTTTCCGGTTCGACGCCCTCCTTGGCAAGCAACTCATTGTGAAGCTCGTATAAATAGAAGAACTGACTAATCGAAGACGCCTGTACTTTACTGGTCGACAAGCTAAAGAACTCCTGAATGGTATAGAATTGTGGCGACCAGATTGCCTGCTGATAGACATCGACAAGATGTTTTTTCAAGTAGGTAATCGGTCTTTTATTGTTGAATACGACGGCAATATCAGCGATATCTTTGCCATATCGTTTTTGTATATCTTCTGCTACTAGGCGTAGAAATGCTTTGTTCATAGGGATCGCTTAAATAACTTCTACTAATTGTTTTGATTTGGCATAATACAGATAGCCTTTCACGTTTTCATAACCTACATTTCGGATGGCTTTCATGTATTTATCGACCTGCGCCTTGTGGCCAACATAGTCTCCCTGGGTAAATTTGAAGTCAAGCACAATGGTGCTATTCGGGCTGGTAAATACCTTGTCCGGACGAATAGTTTCGCCATCGGCGGTAATAATGCTTGCTTCGTTCCAAATCTTGAAATCACCATTCAACCAGCTGTTGATTTGCGGGTGATGCCATATTTCGTGAATTTCCTGCAGCAATGCCTCCCGGTCTTCCATAGAGAGAATGCCTTCCTGAATATATTTATCGATCAGTAAGTCAATATCCTTTTCCTGTGATGCCTCCGATACGATTTCATGGGCCAGTACGCCGTATTGCGCCGCCTTCTCCATCATCAGGATATTGTTGATGCTTCTCGTGCTTGCATGTTCCCATTCCTTCTCTAAGACATTGGAAATCGGATAATGTTGAAGCGCAATATAATTGCCTTCGGCTTTTAAAGCTTCATCCGTTTTGCTGATGATATGCTGTATATTGAGCTGATTGTTTTCCAACTTGAATACCGCGTTGTCGGCAGAGAGGGCTTGTATCAATATATCAGAAATATACTCGTTGCTCGGTTCAAAACCTTTAATTTCACCGGTTTTCTTGTCAACAGTCTGTTTAAACTGCGGAGCGGAAATGTATAAGTGCTGTTTCGCACGGGTATTGGCGACATAGAACGTGTTTAACGCATCCATGTAGTTGAAGAGCATCTCTTCGAAATACTGCTGATAGAATATCGAGTTGCCGAGGGATTTACTGTATTTTATAGGAATCTTCCCTAAGGCAGCAAAGGGACTGTTTTCTACATTAATCCAAAAGTCGCCTCGCGACATCCCGTCTAAGCTCCAAGAACAGAAAGGAAGCATAACCACATCATATGCCAGTCCTTTAGACTTATGTATGGTGGTAACCTCAATCGCGTCAATCTTTCCGTTGCTTGGGAGAACTGCTTTTTCGCCATCCTCCAGCCAATATTCCAGGAATTGAATCAACCCGCGCTCGCCCATGGCAGAGAAGGAGGTAATGATATCTTTAAATGCCAATAAATAGGGCAGGTGAATGCTATTTTCGTCGGTCAATCCATATATCTCGATCAATTTCTCGGAAAGATGTATCAACGGCATCTTCTGCAATGCATCCCATTGTGCAATCAGTTCATCAGGCACTAAACCCCGAAGTTCCTGAATATTATTGTCTCTGAATTTTAACCAATAAGATTGGTCAAAGGCAGAGTTCCCTTTGCTTAGTTGATAGAGGTAAGCCATGTTGGCATGTTGAATAACATGCTTATCCGACTGGTAGACTAGCGCTTTGAATGTTTCGACCAATAGCTGGATCGCATGATTCGAAACCAAAGTAAGCGCATCGCCAGAGATCACCTCATAATTCAACTGATGGGTGTTTTTGTAATCCATCAATTGCTGAATAAGGAGTCTCGCTTGTGCATTACTGCGAACGAGGATACCGATCTGCGAAGGCTTGTAGCGTCCGCTGCTGATCCACTCGGCAACCTTTTCGCAGAGGGCATCGATCGATGCTTCCTCGACCTGATTGCGCCTGTACGCGCCATTCTCTACCGGAAGAAAGGTTATTTCTATAGAACCTTGATTCGCATCATCTGCCTGCAGCTGCTCCGGGAGTTCCTGATTGCTACCCTCGTAAGCTTTGATCAGCATCTGATCATTCCCCGTAGCCGTCCACCATTCCCTACCTTCCTTGTTCAGCGATTCGAGTACCTGCTCGTTCAATACCTGCTGCATCAATTGAGGGATACTGCTGAAGAGGTAATTGTTCAGCTTAATGATATTCGGCAAGCTGCGGTAGTTGGTCAGCAGCGCACCTTGGTCAATAAATTGTGGCCTAGATTGCTCGTTCAGGTGGAACGAGTCGGATACCTGCTGCTCGACTTGTTGCAGCAAGATCCGCCAATCGCCGTTTCGCCAACGATAGATACTTTGTTTGACATCGCCAACGATAAGATGCTCGCTCATTTTACCTTGCGAATTTGCCAGGGCGTTGAGCAGGAGGGGACTATAATTTTTCCATTGAATCCTAGACGTGTCCTGAAACTCATCAAATAGGAAATAATTGTATCGGTTCCCTATCTTCTCCCATATGAAAGTGGGGTCGTTGTTTTCATCTAACCCTAGCTTGTTCAACAGAATCTGCGAGTCTGAAATCAGTTGCGATGCATTCTCCTTGCGCCATAAACTCAAGAGGTCGCTCATCTCCTTTAATAAGCGAAGGAAATATAGGTTTGCTTCGACCGCTTTATAGGCAATATAGCTCGGAAATAGTTTGTGTATCTCGAAGATAGTCTGCAGCGCGGGTTGAATACCAATCTGTAGATCATATCGAACTTCTTTATGCTGGTCGGTAAAAGCCTCATCATTATCCTGAAGGATCAGGAACTTATCAAATAGCTTTTGAAGGTCCGTTTCATTAATCTTATGCAGGTTGCTCTCGACCTTACTCGCGGAAATCAACTTGTTGCGAGACTTGCCTTTCATCTCGGACTCGTCTACGCCCAGGGAGCGGACAGTTTCCTTAAAGGCATCGATGGCCTGCGAAAAAGTCGCGACGAAAGCCTTAGACTTTTCGGCTATTTCTTTCTGCAGTAGATTGAAAACTTGATTGGTGTCAGCAGTGAGCAAAAAGGAGTCAAATTCCTGGAAGTTTTCCGAGAAGATAAGACCAGCCAATGCCATAAGTTGCTGTCGGTAGTTCCAGTTTTCGTTATTGTCTATCTTTTGCTCCGCATAGGCAATAATCCACTCCAATAGTTCAGGTTTCTCATCCAAAAGCTGATTCAGCATAATGGTCAAGTCTTTTTTAACCTTATTGGTATTCATCTCTATGGCATACGCCGCATCCAGATTAAGCTCATAGGTGAAGCTACGGATCACCTTTTGAGAGAACCCATCGATGGTGCTAACGGAGAAATGGCTATAGTCGTGCAGGATGCGTCGATAAACGCGATATGCTTTCTCCTGCAAGGTGCCGGCATCCCATTCGGGATACTGTTCTAATAATAGTTTTCTGTAACTTTCAATATGCTTATGCGGATCAGCGATTGCAAGACCATGCAGGACGGAAAGAATACGTTCTTTCATCTCTGCGGTTGCTTTGTTGGTGAAGGTAACGGCGAGTATCTCTCGGTAGTTGCTTTCTTTTGCGAGCAACAGGCTGAGGTAATGTACTGTAAGACTGAATGTTTTTCCAGATCCGGCAGATGCCTTAACGATCTTTAGAGGTGCTTTTCCTGACATAGCAATGAATGCGGATTTATGAGGTTGAATATCGTTAATATCGGCTTAATCCTCAAATTTAATCCGAAATAGGAAGCGACGGTTTGAGGCAGCTCTCTCTTCTTTGTTGCTGCGTTAACAATCTTTTGATATTTAGCTTTTTAGTCATTATAATTTTTGTATCTTTGCGTCCCCTCCTGCATGTAGCAACGGGGGATATGTTGAATACATAAAATAAATTAAAACATGGCAACTAAAATCAGATTGCAAAGACACGGTAAAAAAGGAAAACCTTTTTACCATGTAGTAGTAGCAGATGCACGTGCTCCACGTGATGGTAAATTCATTGAGCGTATCGGTTCTTATAACCCGAACACTAACCCAGCAACTATCATTTTAGATTTTGATAAAGCATTAACATGGGTGAACAATGGTGCACAACCTACTGACACAGCTCGCGCTATCCTTTCTTACAAAGGTGTTCTTTACAAAAAACACTTACAAGGTGGTGTGAAAAAAGGTGCTTTCGATGAGGCTAAAGCAGAAGAATTATTCGCTGCTTGGACTGAAGGAAACGATGCGAAAATCGAAGGTAAAAAATCTGGCTTAGCACAATCTAAAGGAGAAGCTAAAAAAGCTGCTCTTGCTGCTGAAGCTAAGAAAAAAGAAGAAAAAGCTGCTGCTATCGCTGCTAAAAATGCGCCAGTTGAAGAAGCTGCTGCAGAAGAAGCTACGGAAGAAGCTGCTGAAGAAAACACAGAAGAAACAGAAGGATAATCCTTTCGAAAATCTTTTATTGAAAAAAGGCCGGTCTGCTACGCAGACTGGCCTTTTTTAGATATTAGACATAAGATATTAGACATTAGAGTAGGGCGGGCTAGGGATTTTTTCTGAATCAGGAAAGAATATTTGTTTTATCCTTTGGTTTGTCTTGAACCATGAAAGGAAGGATGCAACGATTGGCAGGATCGGGCAAAAAGAATGGAAAACGTTGTCTTGAACCGGGAAAGGAAGGATACAAATACCATTTTTCACTAAACGTCTCCTAACATGTATGCAGTCCGCACTTTCATTTAACACGCCCAACATGATCCTGAACATCCTTGCATCCTTGCTTTCCTGGTTCAAGACAACCTTCTCTCATAAACGACAAACACCTTCTTCGCCATTAACCCTATACAGAACCAATACAAACCCAATTCAAACCCAATATAAACCCCAATCATAGCCGCTTTGAAAGGGCTTTGATTGGGGTCTGAAAAGGCAATAGATAAAGTATGTCTGCTTCTAGTCCCGATGCAGCGGAAAGAAAGCCAGATAGTCAAAAGTAAAAAATGCCAACCGCGAGGTTGGCATTTTTACTATCTAAAATCTAATGTCTAAACGTCTAATATCTAAACGGAGACATCTAGATCTAATTCGTTGGATTTTGTGTCAATTGACCAGGGTAAGAGTTAATTGCCGATTGTGGAATGTAATAGATTACACGGTAATCGGTAGCAGGGATTACTGCTTTTTGGTCTTGTGGTCCTGGGTAGTCACGTGTTAGGGATTTTCCGTTGCGGAATACATCATAGCTGCGTTCTGCTTGGAATGCTAATTCTAACTGACGTTCTTTGTCGATTTTTTGGCTAGCATCGGCAGCTGAAAGGCTTGTGTAAGCGCCATTTTCGATGGAACGCGTGCGGATTTTGTTCAAGTCTGCTAATGCTTCAGCATATTTCCCTTGTTTAGCGTTCGCTTCCGCACGGTTTAAGTATACTTCACCCAATCTGCTGATTACTGGTGAGTGCAGGTGCGAGTTTTCGCCTTCGCGAGATGCTTTCACGATGTAGAACTGTGGATAAGCACGGTTCAGTGAGATATAATAATCTAAGAAACCGGTGTAGGTTCTTCCGTCTTTATGTTTGATCGAATAGATGCCCTGCGTAGCATCAACTGCTGATAAGGTATAGCGATCTACAACAGGTTTTTTGTCTACCGTAGTAACTTCTTTCGCAATTAATGTGTTTCCTTCACGAATGATGGTGTCTTGCATGTAGTTTTTAGAAGTCTCGCTATCTTGTTTGATGTATCGGAAAACTTCGGTGAACTTACCTCCGTTGTTGTCGTAGGTAGGCTCGATAAAGGCAGCACGCGCATCAACGATCTTGTAGTTGTCCGGTCTCCAGTCATTTCTTCCGGTTTCGTTCAATAAATCGATGTATTTAGCACTTGCATACATTTCACCCCAACCTTGACCACCGATGTTTGCATACATACCACCAACACCATAGTAATGGTCGCTACCTGAGAATTCAGATGCTAAGCGTTTTACAGCGAAGATCGTTTCTTTGTTGTTCTCTGGCGTAAAGGTATTGTAACGCATAAAGTCCGCACGGCCTAACAGGCTGTATTTTCCAGAGTTGATTACTTTATCAGCATACTCTGCTGACAGTTTTGCGTATTGCACATTCGGCGCTTCATAAGTTCCGCTCATGTATAAATACACACGTGAAAGAATCGCTTGCGCTGCTTCTTTGGTTGCGTAAATATTACCTTTTTTGAGCGTAAGCAATGATTCAGCTTTCGTTAAATCAGCAATAATCTGCTCGTATGTTTCTTTTACCGTTGCACGGTCCGGGAAGTTCAATTCGCCAAGCGGATTTTCCGGTGTACCATTTACGATTGGCACGCCTAAGTTTGTTTCCGGGCTTTGGTAGTATGGGCGGCCGTATGCACGCACCAGATAAAAGTACATTAGACCGCGGATGTAATAACATTCGCCAATTTGATTGTCGACTTCTACGCTCTCGCCTTCTTTTAGGAATTTCATTGCGTTCGATGCTTGTGCTATCGCTTTGTAACTGTAGTCCCAGAAGTTGGATAAGCGGTAGTTATTTGGCGTACGAGAGAAGGAGATAAACTCATAGAAAGCATCTGTTGATGCTCCACGAATCATCATGTTATCGCCTGCGTATTCACCAGCGCGGTGCATGGGGTCAGACCATGCTTTTAATTGTGCGTATGCACCTGTAATTAGGGCTTGCGGATTTTCTGCCACCCCCTCTGTATCCATTGATCCTTTAGGCAATCTGTCGAGCTCGCATGAGGAGAACAAGGCTGTTGCCGATAGTAAAAATAATAGCTTTTTCATATGATATAATCCCCTCAATTAAAATGTAACATTTAAACCAAACATAAACTTACGTGTCGCTGGGTAAACCGCAGGAAGCGCTGTCTCCAACAATTTTCCTGTCTCCGGGTTGATGGTTGCTTCTGGATCTACACCGGAGTAGTTTGTCCATGTGAATAAGTTTTCGCCGGATAAGAATACTCTGACGTTGCTTAAATAGTATTGAGGTAGTTTGAACGAATAACCTACAGCTAATGATCTTAATCTTAAGAAATCATTGCTTTCAAGGTATCTTGATGATGCTTTGTTACCATTGTTGGCGTTGTTATAGCGTGCTACCGGATGGGTTGCCACGTCGCCTGGTTTTTCCCAACGGCTCCAGCCATCTTGCAATTTCATTTGGTTTCTGTCTACGTAGGCACCGTCAGCATCTAATTCCTGGCGTGCATAGTTGTATTTCTGTCCACCGATAGAGAAACCGAAGTTTGCTGTCAAATCGAAATCTTTGTAGGCTACGAATGTTCCGAACCCACCGAACAAATCTGCTGCTGCTTTGCCCATTTTACGGTACGTTCCATCGGCATATTTCTCTGTTTTGCTTTGGCCGATTACATTTCCTTCTGCGTCCAAATCGTCTTTGTACCACATTGGTTTGCCGTTGTCTGGATTTACGCCAGCCCATTCGATCATGTAATAGGTATCTACAGGAGCGCCGATTTCCAATAGACGTTGTGCAGAACCCGCGATGCCTGAGTTATCGCCAGCAATAATAGGCTTAGAAACCAATTCGCCGTTTTGAAGCGTTTTGTATAGGTCCGTCAATTTGTTTTTATTATGTCCTAAGTTGAGGTCCATGCTCCATAACCAGTCGCCTTTTTTGATGATATCACCACCAATAGTCAACTCATAACCTCTATTCTGCATTTCACCAACGTTTCTCCAGATTGATGTAACACCGATTAAGCCAGTCACCGGAACTTGGAACAATACATTGTCTGTCGTTTTGTTATAGTAATCAGCGGTTAAGCGTAAGCGATTGTTGAAGAATCCCGCGTCTACTCCTACGCCTGCTGTATAGGTGTTTTCCCATTGTAGGTTTGGATTTCCGATTTGACTAATCAATGCCCCCGGCGTGCCGTTGTAGCCTGATTGGGAGGTAATGGCATAAAGATCGTACTGTGGATAAAGGGATGTTGGTTTATTACCTACAGAACCGTATGCTGCGCGAAGTTTTAAGTTATTGATTTTATCAACATTGAACCAGCTTTCGTTATGGATGTTCCAGGCTCCACTGATGGAGAAGAAATTACCATATTTTACGTCGGTACCGAAGTTGGAAGCACCATCTCTACGGAAGGACGCTTGTGCTAAATAGCGGTTGTCGTATGCATAGTTTGCATTAGCTAAATAAGACTGCGTTGCCCACTCATTGATTGATCCCTTTGTGCGCTCTGGTTTAGCAACAACATCCAATACTTCGAAACCAGGTAAGAAGCCTGTTCCATAGATATCAATGATCTTTTCGTTGAAATCGTTGAATTCATAAGCAACAATACCATTCAATGCATGCTTGTCCCAAGTTTTGTTGAAACGTAATAATTGGTTGGTATAGCGGCGTGTATTATCCAAACGATATTCCGAGATACGCCCCAAGACGCTCTGACCTCCATTTGAACGTGGATCTGTGTAGCCCGATGAAGAATATAAATTCGTGCGGTAACTGTTCACCGAAGAGAATGTCAACCAATCTGTTAATCTAACATCGAAGTCAAAGTTACCTTGCAATTCGTAGTTCGTCGTTGCAGATTTATTCCATTGCAAGTCGTATAAGTAGTTTGTACTTGCGTTGTTTACCCATCCGCTGTAACGGTGTGGCACTAGATTTCCGTTCGCATCGTATGGACTATCCCAAGGTAGGTTAGTCACCATCGCACCTGTATCATATTGTCTATCGTCTGTTCCTCGACGGGCTGCAACGATGGAAGGTTTGATGCTTAACCATTCAAAAGGCTTGTATACTGTATTCAAACGGATGTTGTAACGGTCGTACTCAAAACCTTTGACAGCACCTAATTCATTGTAATATCCTAAGGAAAGGAATGATTGCAATGTTTCATTACCTCCTTGTAGGGAGATGTTGTGGTTTTGGGTGAAGCCATTGCGCGTTGCAACATCCCACCAATCGAAGTTTGAGTTTCTCAGCTCTTCATTCCATCTAGGGAATTTGATATCGCTTGCGTTTTGGAAAGATGCGAAGTAATCATATAATTCTGCTCCGTTCATCATCTGCAAATTTCCATTCGTCAACTGGTTGAAACCTAGTTTTGTTGAATAGGTTAGTTGCATTTTCTGTGATCTTGGCGCTTTCGTTGTCACGACCACAACACCGTTAGCTCCTTGGGAACCATAAAGTGATGTTGAAGCAGCATCTTTCAAGACCGTTAGGTTGGCAATATCATCTGGGTTTAAATCGCCAGGACCGTAGCCCACGATTACCCCATCGATTACCCAAAGTGGGCTAGTTACACCGTTTACCGAGGCTTGTCCGCGGATAACAACTGCACCGCGTGTTCCCGGTTTACCGGTGCTTGGTGCAACATATACACCAGCAGCTTTACCGTTCAACATGTTCTCCACAGAAGGGGTCGTCACGTCTCTAAGCTTTTGGCCGCTCACATTTTGCAATGCACCAGTTAAGCTTTCTTTCTTTTGCTGAATACCATAACCCACCACTACGACCTCATCTAAAGAATTTACTGATTCTTCCAAATTGATGGTCATGTTGTTGGATTCGATTTTCCGCTCTACCTTTTCATAACCTACAGCAGAAATAATTAGCGTTTGGCCAATTTTGGCATCGATCGAGAAAGCACCATTTTCGTCTGTTGAAGAGATGATTTTCGGATTTTCTTTCACGCTGATGGTGACAGCGGATAATGCTCCTGTTGCACCTTTGATCGTACCGGTTATTACTTCTTGGAAAGCAACGGCATGGATCGAGCTGGATTCCTTGAGGTTAGATGCAAGCACGGCATCGGGAGTAAGTAGGGCTAATGTCAGCACAGATGTAATTGGATAAAATGTACTGGCAAGAAATGCCCTGGATAATCTTTTTTTGCACATAAGTGTCGTGTTTAATAAAAGTAGATTTTGGCTACACAATTTAGTATTGTTGCGACAATATTAACTTTTTGTAAATAGAATGCTATATGCTTTTTGAACTCAAACGTTTGCGTATTTTGATGCAAACGATTGCATATGCAACAGCGTGTAAATATCGTTTTTGGTGAATACGTAACATTTTGGTAACATTAGGTTGTTTTAACAACTAGTTGTCAATCGATTAGATGGTCGCCTTTTACCTGATTTTTATATCTTTTTGATTTTCCTAATTGTTAAATTTCAGAGTGATCGTCTAGCTTTCGCAAGGCGTTTTATTGTCCGATTATTTCTGTATTTTTGCATTTTAATTCAGGCTATGACAATCGATCAAACATTCTATATAGGTTACATAAGTAAAACCCGCGGGTTGAAAGGAGAAGTTCAATTATTCTTTGAATTTGAGGACTATATGGATTTGGATTTTGATGTTTTGTTTCTCGAGGTCAACAAGAAGTTAGTACCCTATTTCGTTGATACGCTGAAGATGTATAATAATAGTACGGCCTACGCTACTTTTGAGGATATTGACCATATCGATAAGGCGCACCCCTTGATCCGCAAGAAAATGTATTTGCCCTTGGATCAGAAACCTGAGCGTGATCCTGATGATTTCCGATATACAGACTTGGTAGGCTATGTTGCGATAGAAGAGGAGGAGGGTGAGTTGGGCGAGATTACGCAGGTGCAAGAGATGCCGCAACAGTTTATTGCTACCGTAGATATGGATGGCACGGAAGTGATGTTTCCATTGAACGAAAACTTCATTGTAGGGATAGATCCTGAGGAACAGGTTGTTGTACTTCGACTTCCTGAAGGACTGATCGATATGTATTTCGAGCAATAGAACGAGGTTTTCGTTATTTTTCCATTTTATTTTCTGGTTTTCATTTTGAGTTCTTGCTTCTATTAGCGATATTAGCCCTCGCTTATAGAGAAAGGCAGAGGGACTAGACCCGCTGAAGCCTTAGCAACCTGTCCCTTGACAAGGTGCTAAATTCTACCCCGTTAGGGAAAGATAAGCTGAAACTCAGGTATCGCTGCGTTTTCTCTAAGCCTAAAGGAAATTTATGAAAATCGTAGACCACATTAAGAACGCAAAGGGGAAGACCCTATATTCATTTGAGTTATTGCCGCCGGCAAAAGGACAGGGAATCCAGAGTATTTTCAAGACAATGGATGAACTAATGGAGTTCAATCCGCCTTTTATCGATGTTACTTACCATCGCGAGGATTACTTGTATAAGCAGCATTCCAGTGGTTTGTTAGAGCGTGTTGCCTATAGGAAGCGTCCCGGCACAGTTGCTATCTGTGCTGCGATTATGAGTAAGTACAAGGTGGATGCGGTTCCGCATTTGATCTGTGGCGGTTTCACGAAGGAGGAAACGGAGAATGCTTTAATCGATCTTAACTTCTTGGGTATTGATAATGTCTTAGTACTGCGTGGCGACGCGAGAAAAGGCGATTCAGACTTTATCCCTACCGTCGGTGGGCATGCCTACGCAACGGATCTTTTGGAGCAGGTGGTGGATATGAACAACGGTCGTTATCTGCATGAGGATATCGAGAGCTCGGCGAAGACCGATTTCTGTATCGGTGTGGCGGGTTATCCGGAGAAGCACTTCGAGGCGCCAAACTTCAACACCGATTTTAAATGGTTGAAGAAGAAGGTAGAGATGGGCGCAGAATTTATTGTTACACAGATGTTTTTCAACGTAGAGAAGTATAAGGAATTTGTGACGAAGTGTCGCGAGCATGGCATCAATGTTCCGATTATCCCGGGCCTAAAACCGTTGACCACGAAGAACCAACTAATCACGCTTCCTCGTATCTTCCACTTGGATATTCCTGAGGAATTGAGTGATGCTGTGGATGCGTGTAAAACAAATGCCGATGTACGTCAGGTAGGTGAGGAATGGTTGGTTCAGCAGTGTAAAGAGCTGATTGAGTTTGGCGCGCCAGTTTTGCATTTCTATACCATGAGTAATCCGGGGCCAACGAAGAAGATTGTGCAGAAGTTGGTTTAGCATTAGAGATTAGATTTTAGACATCAGATATTAGAGCGTGGAGCCGATGTTTTAGACTCGGTTTTGTGATATAAGATAGAAGAGCCAAGACGAGAGTCTTGGTTTTTTATTTTTAATATTTTATTGGGCGAGTTGTTTGGGGGCTTGATTTCTGTTAAAATTTGTTAAGCGGAGTGCAGTTGCTGCTTTTCAGTTTATCTTTATTCCGAAAAACTAACCTTTACTCTTATGAGCTTTCAAAAACTTAATAACCTTCTCGGCTGGAGCTGTGGAATCCTGGCAACAATAGTTTATATATTGAGTGTTGAAAAATCCAGCAGCTGGTGGGATACGGGCGAATTTATTGCTTCGGCGCATAAATTAGAGGTTGTTCATCAACCTGGAGCACCATTGTTTCTGATGATACAGAATGTGTTTTCGAATTTTGCAATGGGGGATGTCAGTAAAGTGGCTTATTGGATGAACATTGGTTCGGCAATTTTCAGTGGGTTGACCATTGTTTTTTTATTTTGGACAATCAGCGCGATTGCGAAGAAGCTGGTTTTGCAAGATGGGGAATGGACTTCGGCAAAGTTATATCAAGTTTTGGGTGCCGCGATTGTCGGATCATTAGCTTATAGTTTTACAGATTCTTTTTGGTACTCGGCAGTGGAGTCGGAGGTGTATTCAATGTCGTCGCTATGTACCGCCGTTGTGTTTTGGTTGGCGTTGAAATGGGATGCGAGAGCCGACGAAGCGGATAGCAATAAGTGGTTATTGGCCATTGCCTATGTGATGGGGCTTTCCATCGGCGTGCATTTGTTGAATCTGCTGACTATCCCAGTCATCGCTTTGATGATTTACTTCCGCAAGACGAGTAAGGTCGAGTGGAAGGGGATTGCTAAATCCTTAGGTTGGGGCGTATTGGCCTTAGCATTTGTGCTATGGGGTGTTATTCAGTATAGCGTTCGCTTTGCTGCTAATTTCGATCTTTTCTTTGTTAATAGTCTGGGGCTTCCGATTGGATCGGGTGTGGCGTTTTTCATCGCGCTATTAGTCGGAGGGATTGTCTTCGGGCTTTATTATGCGAGTCGTAAGGCAAAGCCGATTATGCATTTGGCGCTGTTGAGTTTGAGCTTTATCTTTTTAGGATTCGGGTCGTATAGTTTGTTGCTGATCCGCGCACAAACCAATATATCGTTGAATAATTATGATCCGGATAATGCATTTAATTTATTGAGTTATCTAAGTCGAGAGCAATATCAATCGGAGCCTTTATTTAAAGGGCAGAGTTTCGATGCTCGTCCTATCGATATGACTACGGGTTCGACCTATCGAAAGGATGCTGATCGCTATACCAAGATTAGCAGCAATAACCGCTATGTGTATGACAAGGAGATGTTGTTTCCAAGGATATATAGCGATAAGCATGCTGCATTTTATCGTCAGTATTTAAATATTCCTGAAGGGCAATCGCCTACTATGGGTGATAATTTGAAGTTCTTCTTCAATTATCAGTTGAACCATATGTATGCTCGTTATTTTCTGTGGAACTTTGTTGGCCGTCAGAACGATGTCCCTAGTCAGGGGCAGGTTTATGCGGGCAATTGGTTGTCGGGAATTACATTTCTTGATAATCTACGCCTGCCGGGTCAGTCGCATCTGTCGGATAGCATGTTAAAGGATCCGAGTAGGAATACTTATTTCTTCTTGCCTTTATTGCTTGGTTTTCTTGGAATATTATGGCAGTTGAAGAAGAGCAAGAAGGATACTGCTATTTTGGGACTGCTGTTCTTTTTCACGGGTTTAGCGATCGTGATTTATTTGAATCAGACGCCTAATCAGCCTAGAGAACGAGATTATGCTTATGCGGGTTCATTCTACGTGTTTGCGATATGGATTGGGTTAGGGGTCATTGCTGTTGTAGACTTGTTGAAGAGCCTGGTGAAGGTTCCGGCGAAAACCTTAGCCTTGGCCAGTTCGGCCATCTGTTTATTGGCTGTACCGACATTGCTGTTGAAGGAAAATTGGAATGATCATAACCGCTCGGAGCGAATGATGACCAGGGATTTCGCCATGAACATGTTAAATTCTTGTGCACCAAATGCCATCCTATTCACTTATGCGGATAACGATACTTTCCCGCTGTGGTATTTACAAGAGGTAGAAGGTGTTAGACCGGATGTGCGCGTGTTGAATTATGGATATCTGCAGTCTGATTGGTATGTGGAGCAGGCTTTAACGGATATCAACCAGTCGAAAGCTCTGCCATTGGGGTTTGCCTATGATAAGGTAAAGCGTGGGCAACGGGATGGTATTCAGGTTTATGATATGGGGGTAGAGGGTTATACCGATGTGAAGACCGTATTGGATATTATGCTGTCGGATAACCAACAGAATATGATGCAATTGCAGTCTGGGGAGTATGTGAATGTGATGCCGACCAAGAAGTTGCAATTGAAGATTGATAGAGCGCAAGTTTTGAAGAATAAGGTAGTTCCGCAGGAATGGGAAAATGCGATTCCGGAGTATATGCAGTGGGATTATAATCAGAATTATGTGTCGCGAGCTGAGCTGAGCCTGATGGGCTTGTTGGAAAATAACAATTGGGAGCGACCAATTTACTTTGTAAAGCAGGCTCCTAGTGATATTTTCATGGGCATGGATAAGTACCTGGCGTCGGAAGGTTTAGTGTATCGTTTGATGCCGGTAGAAGTCGGTCAACAAGCGGATGATGCTACTTTGATCAATACAGAGGCAATCTATACGAATGCGGTAGAGAAGTTCAAGTGGTCGGATATTAAGACCCTTGACTATTTTGATACGGATTCTAATTTCATCTATGATTCTTATGTGCAGCCGAATCTATATGCGCAAGGATTGGAGAGTTTAGTGCAGAAGAGTAAGCTTGCGGAAGCGAAGAAGCTAGCCTTGGTCGCTTATGCGCATCAGCCTAAGGAACCGAAGAGCATGCGTCAGAGCTATCTGAATGCCATAGTTGCTGATACCTTAGTGAAGGTGAAGGAGCTTGATAAAGCTAAAGAACTGGCCGCAAAGAATATCAAAGCGATCGACGAGAAGTTGAATTATCAGAAGGGGATAATGGAAACTTCTGAGGGCTATGATCTGTATAGTATTCAGCTTGGCTTAGGGGCGTTGGAAAGGTATCAGGCTATCTTGAAACAGATCGGTGATGAGGGATTGATAGCTGAAGGGAATCGGGTTTGGAGTAAGTATGAGCAGGCTTGGCTGCAGGGGAGTTAAGTGGGTTATTAATAATAAGTTGAGTTTAAATAAAACAAAAGAGGAGCATTTGCTCCTCTTTTGTTCTATATAATTTTCTGAAATTACTTTTTTGCTTCCTTAGCCCAAGAGTCTTTCAATGTCACCGTGCGGTTGAACACTGGTTTTTCAGCCGTTGAAAGTTTATTGTCTGGGGTAAAGTATCCTAGGCGGATAAATTGGTAGCCCTTTCCAACCTCAGCGTTTGCCAAGTCTGGTTCGATATAAGCTTTCTCGATGATCTGCAAACTATCCTTGTTAATTGAAGATTTGAAATCTTCAGCGGCAGCCGGATTTTCATCATGGAATAAACGGTCGTAAAGTCTCACTTCCGCTTCTTTAGCATGTTGAACCGACACCCAGTGGATTGTTCCTTTTACTTTCATGCCGGAAGTATCTTCTCCTGATTTGGAGTTGGGCGCATATTCACAATAAACTTCTGTAACATTGCCTTGCTCATCCTTCTTGAAGTCTGTGCAAGTAACGATATAGCCATGTTTCAAGCGTACCGAAAGACCCGGGCCTAATCGGAAGAACTTCTTAGGTGCATCTTCCATAAAGTCTTCACGTTCGATCCAAAGCTCTTTTGAGAATGGAATAGTACGTGACCCTTCGCCACCCTCTACTTCAGGGTTGTTTTCACCGTGTAGTTCCTCAACTTGGCCTTCAGGATAGTTCGTAATGATCAACTTAATTGGATCAAGAACTGCCATTCGGCGCCATGCTGTTTTATTTAAATCTTCGCGGATACAGAACTCCAACAGACTGACATCAATCATGTTTTCACGCTTTTGTATACCGATGCGTTCGCAGAAATTACGAATACTTGCCGGTGTATAGCCGCGTCTGCGAAGTCCCGAGATCGTAGGCATACGTGGATCGTCCCAACCCTCAACGAATTTCTCATTTACTAATTGCAGCAACTTACGCTTGCTCATTACCGTATAGTTTAAATTAAGGCGAGCAAATTCGTATTGTTTTGAAGGGAAGATCTCTAATTTATCGATCAACCAATCGTATAATGGGCGATGTGGGATAAATTCTAGAGTACAAACAGAATGCGTGATTTTTTCGATGGAGTCGGATTGTCCATGTGCAAAATCATACATCGGATAGATACACCATTTATCTCCTGTACGGTGGTGATGAGCATGCTTGATGCGGTAGATAATAGGATCGCGCATATGCATGTTAGGGCTTGCAAGATCTATTTTCGCACGTAATACTTTTTCACCATCTTTATATTTGCCATCGCGCATTTCTTCAAATAGCTGAAGGTTTTCTTCGATGCTACGGCTGCGTGCAGGTGTAGGAGTTCCAGGCTCTGTAGGCGTACCTTTTGCTGCTGCGATTTCTTCAGCAGTACTATCATCTACATAAGCGAGACCCTTTTTGATTAAGTCTACAGCATAGGAATATAAAGTATCGAAATAGTCGGAAGTGTACAGCTCTTCAGCCCACTGGAATCCCAACCATTGAATATCGCGCTTGATACTATCCACATACTCCACATCTTCCGTTACCGGGTTGGTATCATCAAAACGTAAGTTTGTTTTTCCGTTATACTTCTGTGCTAATGCGAAGTTTAAACAGATGGATTTTGCATGTCCGATATGAAGATAGCCGTTAGGCTCGGGAGGGAAGCGGGTTAACACACGCCCATCATTCTTCCCATTTCGAAGATCCTCTTCGATAATCTCTTCAATAAAATTCAATGATTTTTCTTCTTCTACCATGTAGCAAAGTTAGGTATTTCATCGATATAATGGATGAGATGGTACCGAATACTTACTGCTTTTTACTTATTTTCGGGATATTAAATAATCAATATGAGATTTAGATTTTTACTGCTGATTTTCTTGGTACTTCCGCTGCTGACTTTCGCGCAAAAAAAGGCGAAGCCGAAGATGCTTATTTATGCTGATGGTTTTGTGGGCTGGGCTGCTGCTGTTCAAGCCGGCAAGTCTAATGTCGAGACGATTTTAGTAATCGATAATTTAGACTTTTTAGCGAGCAATTCCGGTGAGAAAGTTGTTATTGATCAGAAGTATCATCTGAATGGAGGGATTTGGATGGAATTGCTGATGGATATGGCAATGAGCAAAACCAAAGACCAGGTGCTAGCGAATACCGTGAAGACTGATTTTAGCCCAAGGCTAGCGTCAAACAGTATTGAGCGTTTTAAGGCGAAGATGCAGGGGGTGACGATCATTGTAGGGCAAGAAATCAGTAAGTGTGAGCGCGGCAGAAGAAACTGGCAACTGATTTTGTCTAACAAAGATCGCTTTAACGTACCTGTAGTGATTGATGCAACCAGAGATGGCAAACTTTATCGAAACCTGGGAATACCAGATAGTTTGTCGGCGAGAGAAAGCCAATTTTTACCCCTATCGCAATTAACATTGCCTTTGAGTCGTACGACCATGGCAGTAGAAGAGCGCGCTGGAGCGGTATATGTAGCGACCTTACAACAGCTTTTAAATGCGCAATATGAGAATATGTTTAGCATTGGTCCAGGAAAGGACTTAACTGACTCACCTAATGATATTCCGATGAGCATTGCCTTAGGGCAGGGGCTAGCGGCAATTGCAGGCTATTGCGCTTTTTTTGATACCAGCGTTGATAAATTGGATGTAAGGAAAGTGCAGTCAGAATTACTGACTTTTAATGCCAGATTGAATCCTTATGTAGATGTTGCGATTGATGATCCACATTATGGATCCATTCAGAAATTCTATTTAACTGGATTTTTCCTTGGAGAAGTAAAAGATGGTGCTATGTATTTCCATAAGGATACTGCCGTAAGGTTTGATGATGTGAAAGGAGTACTAAACGATATCTACTCGCGTAGTCAGCTATGGTTTTTAGACAACTACCGAAACGAGGAAATGAAATGGAAAGATCTCATCAGCCTCGTCAAGTTTGTTTCTTTGAAAGGGGATGAGGTTGAGCAACAACTGATAAAAGAATGGTCTACAAAAAGAAAGTTTGAAGGCAGTTACGATCCTGAAGCTTTTGTTACGAGAGGGCAACTCGCCGTTGTTACAGACCTTTATTCAGCTTCATATGCCAAAGCAATCCATGCTGATGGGCAGTTTAAGAAATAGCAGACAAAATATTTATATACAATAAAAGCTTGTTCGAACGAACAAGCTTTTATTGTTGAATTTTAATGCGTTAGGCCTATTTGAAAGCAAACACATTGCCTAGTTTATCAGTTCCGGTATAAGTACAACCTTGATCGATCAACTCTCCAGTTCCGATATTGATGACCATCCCATGGACAGCTAAATCATCACGCTCTTTCCATGCATTTTGAATAATGGATGTACTGCATAGATTGAACACTTGTTCTTTCACGTTTAACTCGACCAAACGATCAGCTTTTTGTTCTTTATCTTCAATAGCATCGATTTCTTCAGCATGTAGGCGGTAAACGTCTTTGATATGGCATAACCAGTTGTCGATAATACCATACTGTGTAGAACTTAAAGAAGCCGCGACGCCACCGCAGCCATAGTGCCCAGCCACGATAACATGTTTTACTTTCAATACATTCACCGCATAGTCAAGTACAGAAAGCATACTCATGTCCGAGTGAACACACATGTTGGCAATATTACGATGTACAAATACTTCTCCTGGTTTCTTACCGGTCAATTCGTTAGCAGGAACACGGCTATCAGCGCAGCCAATCCATAATACTTCCGGACTCTGGCCTTTAGCTAATTGCTGAAATCTACCTGTTTCGTCGTTTTTTACAAACTCAACCCACTCTTTATTACCTTCTTTAATGTTGTTGAAACCAGTTTCTAATACTTTATTTTCCATGTTTTTTGTCAATATGTTTTTATGGCAACCCTAAAAAGGGTTGCACAAGTTTCAGAATTTCTTTGAATTAATTAAACTACTTTTTGAAGTTTTTGTTTTTTTAAGCGAAAATTACCATTGAAGGACTTCTTCTTGTAATTTACATCGTTTAGCTCGATTTCCAAGCCCTTGCTCAAAGCATTTTGTTCGAAATCTTTGATTACGTCAATAACATCTTTGTCAATAAATTTACTTTTCTGCCCATCGATGACCACCGACTTAACACCCTTTGGTAGGTTGTATAACTTCTGTTGTATAGGCGCTTTGTTTAAGAATGTCACTTCCTCAGCAAGCGTTAGAACCGCAGTGTCAGTATCTTCCTTCTGGATGATATTGAATTGATAAGCATTCGTCATGTTCGCCTTCAAAATATAGAAAGTTGCTACCACGATACCAATACCTACACCTGTTAACAAATCGGTAAATACTACCGCTGCTACTGTGACGAAGAATGGAATAAATTGATCCAATCCCTTTTTGTAGATCTGTTTGAACAAAGCAGGTTTTGCTAATTTAAAACCTGTATGCAATAAAATTGCCGCTAGACCAGCCAATGGAATCAAGTTGATGATCGATGGAATGGCTAACAAAGCAACCAATAACCATAGACCATGAAGAATTGCCGATTGTCTCGTACGTCCACCGGAGTTGGCATTCGCAGAAGATCTCACGATAACTGAAGTCATTGGTAAACCTCCTAATAAACCACTCGTCATATTTCCAATACCTTGAGCTACCAACTCTCTATTTGTTGGTGAATTACGCTTGAAAGGGTCAATCTTGTCAACCGCTTCGATACTCAATAGCGTCTCTAAACTCGCAATAATTGCGATTGTGAATGCTACTACCCACACTTCTTGATTAACAATCTGCGTAAAGTCAGGGAAGATAAATAAACCCTTGAATTCAGCAAATGACGATACGACCGGAATAGACACAAAGTGATCTGGATTCAATGCAAGCGAAGTTCCTTGGAATACAAAACCTAAACCAACACCTAAGATTACCACGATTAGCGGCGCAGGAATCTTGTTCAGCTTCTTGATATTTGGCCAAAAAATTAATACGGCTAGCGATAATAAACAGATGATGGTTGCTCCCCAGTTCACGCTAGAGAATATGGTGTTTGTGAAAGCAGCTATCCCGCCGCCATCTTCCACTTCGAAAGCATGTGTTTCGGTCATACCAAATGCCAATGGAATCTGCTTCAGGATAATCGTAATACCGATTGCTGCAAGCATCCCTAGGATAACCGAAGAAGGGAAATAGTTTCCGATCATACCTGCTTTAATCACTCCTAAGACTAATTGTATAACACCCGCTAACATCACAGCTAGCAAAAATGTTTCGTAAGCGCCTAATTGCGTGATTGCACCTAATACAATAACCGTCAATCCTGCCGCAGGACCACTAACACTTAGTGCCGATCCGGAGATCGATGCGACAACAA